>NZ_DASUSQ010000182.1:0-55299 GCF_036375055.1 Umezawaea sp. | reverse complement strand
TTGATCGCTCCGAACAATCACTGACATTACTGTCAGTTGTCCAGTTTGATCTCAAAGGAAACCCATTGACTGGGTTCATATAAGTTACTGGCTATTCGGCACGCTGTTGAGTTCTCAAAGAACACGCGCACACCATCTCGTTTCGCTTTGCGCGACCCGATCCGGGGCAGGTATTCGGTATTTCGTTTGTGCCTGAAGCTTAGCAACTCCGTTTTCGCCTTGTCAAATCGGCCGTTTCGGACCGTTTCGCTCAGCAGAAACTCGCTTCGCATTCAGTTTGCTATGCACCAGACGCTATCCGAACCGCTTTTCCCTTGTCAAATCGGCCTCTTGGAGGAAACCGGCCCAGCAAGGAAACTGGCGTTCATTTAGTTCTGGGAAGTTCTATCCGATCCGCCGCTTTCGAAATCAGATTCGCGCGCAGCGATTCTGACTCAAAAGTTGTGGTTCGGGGGCGGCCACAGACGCTACTCGGTTCGAAACGCGGAGTCAACCCCCGCTCGACCCGGTGTGGCTCGTGCGACTTGGAGAAAGTTACGCACCGCGTGAACAGAAGTCAAATCGCCTGGTCAGCGGCCTGCCGCACCGGTACGGCGACCTCCGGACCCGGCGACTTCGCCTGGACGGGCCTCGGTCGCAGCCACAACGTGATCGACCGGAGACCCTCCATCGCCGACACGATCTGCTCCGGGAGCGCGGGCTGCCTGGTCGCCACCGGCACCAGGTCGTACCCCCACATGCGGAACTCCTTGAGCACCGTCACCGGGTCGTCGCCGAACCCCTCGGTCGCCGACGCGGAGAACTCCAGGAACACGTGCGGGCGGTCCTTGCGCAGCAGCCGGACGAGTCCGGCCAGCGCGCGGTGACCACGACCAGGCGCGTCCACCCGGACGACGGAGAGGCTCATGCCGCGGAGCTCGGGCATCTCCTCCAGCTCCTTGTCCAACCGGGCGGCGCGCACGCGCGTCACCTCGGCGGACGCGTCCTCGGCCATCGGTTCGACGGAGATCCCACCGGTCAACGCCGGTTGGCCGCGCAGTTCGCCCGCGCTCTCCCAGGCCGCGGCCTCGACGACGATGAGCCGTTCGCCGATCCGGTCGGGCAGGTTCACCTCGACGTTGTGCTTCAGCAGCTCCATCGCGCCCGTCGACGGCTCGACCGCGACCACGGCACCGCTGGTGCCGAGCCTGCCGAGCATGCGGATCGTCTGGTAGCCGACGTACGCGCCGACGTCGAGGAAGATGCCGTCCGGCTCGACCAGGGAGTCGATCAGCTCGGACAGCTCCGGCTCCCACACCCCGTTGCTGGACAGCAGCGGCAGCATGAACGCGTCGTCGGACGGCAACCGCAGCAGGCCCACGTCGGTGAGCACGAGGGAGCTCCGGACTTCGGGTTCGGCCTCGCTGTGCCGCTCGTGCTCGCGGACGACGACCCGGCGCAGCGCGTCGGCGGTCAGCTGGGCCTGGCTGGCGGCCCGCACCCCGGCGTCGAGCCGGTGGTCGCGGTCGCGCAGCACCTCCACGACCTTGGACTCCAGCGCGTCGATCCGGTCCAGCGTCCGGTCCAGGGCGTGGGTCAGCTTGTCGAGCCGGGAGCCGAGCGCCTCGTTCTGCTTGGCGCGCTTGGCAGCCTCCCCCACGACGGCGTCCTCGATCTCGCGCAGGCGCCTGGTCTGGGCCGCCATGTCGGCCCGCGTCCGCACGACGCTGTCGTCGGTGCCCACGAGCTGGTCGTTGAGGTGCGCCTGGCGCTCGGAGACCTGCTCGACCTCGGCGCGCACCACCTCCAGCTCGCCGAACCCGACGCCCGCCTTGATGTCCTCCTGGCGGCGGACGAGTTCGCTCGCGGTGCGCTCCACGCCGTCGACCAGGGTCGTGAGGACCTCGCGCATGTGGTTGTCGTAGTGGTCGAGCACGCGCAGCACGACCTTGCGCAGCGCGGGCGCCATCGGGATGCGGCTCGCGGAGCTGGTGTCGGGCTGCCGCAGCAGCGCGTGCTTCGCCGAGTGCAGGGCGCGCAGCGGGTCGACCGCCGCGGCCGGGTTCGCGGCCGTGCGGCGTGCGCGCCAGCCGCGGTAGGCGTGCTCGACGCGTTCGCGGAGCTGGTCGCCGACGCGGGCGAGCGAGCGGGTGCGCAGGAGGTGTTCACGACCGGCGGCGCCGATGGCGACGGCGGTCGGGAGGTCGGACGCCAGGCTGCGGATGAGCTTGGCGGCGGCCTGCACGTCCGGTTCGCTGCCGCCCTGGTGGCAGGGGACGAAGACGGCGGAGTCCTTGTCGAACAGCTCCGCCGCGGCGCCGTGGTCGCTGAGCAGCACGGGGATGCCGCGCACCGCCAGCTCGGCCACGTGCCGGGCGATGCGGTCGCAGGCGCCGCCGCGGTGCAGGGAGACGAGGCAGTCGACGGTGTCCGGCACCGGCTCGTCCTCGACCAGCACGATCCGCGGGTCGGCGGCCGTGGCCAGGCGCAGGCGCTCGGCGGCCTCGGGGTGGTCGGCCGCACCGGTGACGGAGATCAGCAGCCGGACGTCGTTGCGGTCGGGGAACGCCCCGAGGAACGCCGACACGGCGCCCAGGACGTTGCCCGCGCGGTCGACGGCGTGGTCGGCGAGCGCGGCGAAGACGACGTCGCGGTCCCCTGCCTCGGGCAGTTCGCGTTCGCCGGTGTCGTGCACGGGCAGGGGCACCACGCGGACGACGGGACCGCCGATGCGCTCGGCGGCGGCGCGGGTGGCCTCGGACGGCACCCACAGCTCCCTCGCGGTGTGCCGTTCCTCGTGGGCGCCCGCGTCGATGCCGTAGTCCACGACGAACCGGTCGGCGGGCACGGTCTCCTCGCCGCCCACCCGCACGACCACCGGGTAGCCGGCGGTGGTGGACGTCGGGAGGCCGGAGGCGCGGGCCACGTCCAGGACGAGGGCCGCGACCGGGCCCTCGCCGAGCACGGACACGCCAAGCTGGTCGAGCAGGGCGGGGGCGAGCACGGCCGGGCCGGGCACGGCGGGCACCGGCAGGCGACCGCTCGCGACGCCGACCCCGGCGCACCACTCGCGGAACTCCGCGGCGTCCTCGCCGAACGGTTCGGGGAACTGCTTGCGCAGCGTTTCGTCAGCCCGCCACAGCGCGGCGGACCAGCGGGTGCTGCCGCGCAGGTCGGGGACGGGCTCGCAGGCCCAGGCCAGGAACGCCGCGCCGCCGTCGGCGCCGAACGCGGGCGGTGGGGCCTTGCGGCGGGTGGCCTCGCGGTAGTCGACCCGCAGCTCGTCGGGCAGGGGCGTGCCGTCGACGAGGGCGCCGAAGCCGTACGGGACGGGCTGGACCGTGTAGCCGCGGGTCACCAGTTCCGCGCGGTAGGTCGTGCACAGGTCGGCGAGCAGCGGGTGCTCGGACAGCAGGGTGCGCGGCCGGTCGGCGAAGTCGGCGGACAGCAGCCACGGGCGCCGGGGGTCGAACCCGGCGAAGTGGACCGTCCGCAGCGGGGTGCCGAGGATGGTCATCACGCCGTCCTCGCCGCGGGCGAGTTCGCGGTGGCCCGCGTTCCAGACGGACAGGCCGATGGTGGAGTCGCGCAGGACGTGGTGGTTGACCAGCGCGGGAGCGGTGTCGAGCACGGCCTTGGTCGCGTCCGGGGTGCGACGCAGCTGGGCGGCGAGGTTGTGCAGGAACGGCTCCGCGCCGGGCGCGACCACGAGGAAGCCGGGGTCGAAGACGCCCGTCTCCAGCAGTTCGGCGGGCTCAGGGCGCAGGCCGTCGTCCGGCAGGGGTCGCAGCGCGCGCGGCACGAGCACGAGCGGGCCGCGCTTGACCGCGGCCAGCACCGGTTCGGTGACCGAGTCCAGCACCTGGATCCACGGGTCGAGGTAGAGCACCGGCAGGTTCGACGCGAGCAGCGTCTCCAGCAGCCGGGGCCGCAGCACCGCGCAGAGCTGGTCGGCCGTGCACGCCGTCGCCAGCTCGGCCAGCTCGTCGGGTTCGACGCCGAGGTCGGCGGGCGTGATCAGCCCCGGTCCCCTGCTGGACGGCGGGGCGTCCACCACGAGCGCGAGGAACTTCGCGTCCGGGTGCTTGGCCAGGAAGGAGCTGGACAGCACCTTCACCGCGGGCACTTCGGCGGCCGTGGCCACCGTGCACGCGATGAGGACGGTCTCCGGCTCCGGCTCGATCAGGACACCTGTGGACGGCACTTCTGTCACGGTGTGCAAACCTAGCTTTTCCGGACGGGCGCTGTGGACCACCCACACGGGTTTTTCGCTCACAAGACCGGCAGCAGGGAGCGGAGCTCGTAGGGGGTGACGCTGCGCCGGTAGGCGTCCCACTCCGTGCGCTTGTTGCGCAGGAAGAAGTCGTAGACGTGCTCCCCGAGGGCCTCGGGCAGCAGTTCCGAGTTCTCCATCTCGGTCAGCGCCTCGCCCAGGTTCTGCGGCAGGTTCGCGTACCCGGCGGCGCGGCGCTCGCGGTCGGTGAGCGACCACACGTCGTCCTCGGCGGGCGGCGGCAGCTCGTAGCCCTCCTGGATGCCCTTGAGGCCCGCCGCCAGGATCACCGAGTAGGCCAGGTACGGGTTGCAGGCCGAGTCGAGCGAGCGGATCTCGACGCGGCGGGACGCCGACTTGCCGGGCGAGTACATCGGCACGCGCACGAGCGCGGAGCGGTTCGCGTGGCCCCAGCAGACCGCCGTGGGGGCCTCGCCGCCGACGATGAGCCGCTTGTAGGAGTTCACCCACTGGTTCGTCACGCCGGAGATCTCGCGGGCGTGCTTGAGCAGGCCCGCGACGAACGCCTTGCCGGTGTCCGACAGCTGGTAGGGGTCCTCGGCGTCGTAGAACGCGTTGCGGTCGCCCTCGAACAGGCTGACGTGGGTGTGCATCCCCGAGCCGGGCTGGTCGGAGAACGGCTTGGGCATGAACGAGGCGCGCACCCCCTGGGTGATCGCGACCTCCTTCACCAGGTAGCGGAACGTCATCACGTTGTCCGCCATGGTCAGCGCGTCGGCGTAGCGGAGGTCGATCTCCTGCTGGCCGGGCGCGCCCTCGTGGTGGCTGAACTCGACCGAGATGCCCATGGCCTCCAGCGCCTCGATGGCGTGGCGGCGGAAGTGCGTCGCGGTCTCGTGGCTGGTCTGGTCGAAGAACCCGCCGTTGTCCGCGGGCTCGGGCACGCTGCCGTCGGCCGGGAGGCTCTTCAGCAGGAAGAACTCGATCTCCGGGTGGACGTAGCAGGTGAAGCCCATCTCGCTGGCCTTCGACAGGGTCCGGCGCAGCACGTGCCGCGGGTCGGCCCACGACGGCGAGCCGTCCGGCATCGTGATGTCGCAGAACATCCGCGCGGAGTAGTTCGTGCCCTCCGGCGTCTGCCACGGCAGCACCTGGAACGTGCTCGGATCGGGCTTCGCGACCATGTCGGACTCGAAGACGCGGGCGAAGCCCTCGATCGCGGAGCCGTCGAAGCCGATGCCTTCGCTGAAGGCCCCTTCGAGCTCCGCGGGGGCGACGGCGACGGACTTGAGGAAGCCGAGAACGTCGGTGAACCAGAGCCGGACGAACCGGATGTCGCGTTCCTCGAGGGTGCGGAGCACGAACTCCTGCTGGCGGTCCATGTGCGCAGCCTATGTAAAGCCGGTCGGGGGCGCGTTGCGGGGCACTACGATCCACCCATGTCCGCACGTCGTGCCCTGGTGGCGCCCCTGCTCGCACTCGTCACGCTGCTCGCCGCGTGCTCGTCAGGCTCCGGTGAGCCGCTCCCGGACGGCAAGGAGGTGCTGACGAGGTCGGCCGCCACCATGGCCGAGGTCAAGAGCACCCACTTCGTCATCAAGGTGGACGGTTCGCTGCCCCAGCTGGGCGTCCAGGGGGCAGAGGGCGACCTGAACGCCGCGGGCGACGCGAAGGGCAGGGCGAAGACCGACCAGTTCGGTCAGCTGCTGGAGGTCGAGTTCGTGCTCTCCGGCGGCGACCTGTACGTCAAGGGCCCGACCGGCGGGTTCCAGAAGCTGCCGGGCGTGCTGAAGAGCCAGGTGTACGACCCCACCGCGATCCTCGACCCGAAGCGCGGCGTCGCCGAGGTGCTGCGCAGCGCCAAGGACGTGAAGACCGAGAGCGTCGACGACAAGACGAACGTCGTCGCCGGGACCGTGCCGAAGGACGTCGCCGCGGCGCTCGTGCCGGGCATCACCTCGGACGTGAAGTCGCGGTTCACGATGGACAAGGCGAGCCTGCGGCTCCAGGTCGCGCGGTTCGAACTGGACGGCGGGTCGGTCGAGATCGCGCTGTCCGAGCTGGACAAGCTCGTCGAAGTCTCGCCGCCGGCGTGAGCGGTCGGAGGCTGGCGATCGGCGCGGGTGCCGCCGCCGTTCTGCTGGGCGCGCTCGACGCGTACGTCGTGGTCGGCGTCCTGATCGACATGGTGCGCGACCTGGGCATCCCGGTGAACCACCTGGAGCAGGCCACGCCCGTGGTGACCGGCTACCTGCTCGGGTACGTGGCGGGGATGCCGCTGCTCGGGCAGCTGTCGGACCGGTTCGGGCGGCGGGTCGTGCTGCACGCGTGCCTGGTCGGGTTCGCCCTGGGGTCCGTGGTAACGGCGCTGGCCGACGACCTGCCGCTGCTGGTCGCCGGGCGGGTCGTGCAGGGGCTCGCCGGTGGCGCGCTGCTGCCCGTGACGATGGCGCTGGTGGCCGACCTGTGGGACTCCTCCCGCCGGTCGTCCGCGCTGGGCGTGGTGGGCGCGGCGCAGGAGCTGGGGTCCGTGCTCGGCACGCTGTACGGCGTCGGGGTGGCGTCGCTGTTCAACGCGTGGTCGTTCTTCGAGTCCGTGGAGCCGCAGAGCTGGCGGTGGGTGTTCTGGGTGAACCTGCCGCTGGCGCTGGCGGCGATGGCGGTCGTGCAGCGGACCGTTCCCGCTGGTCGGCGCACCGCGGTGCGGATCGACCTGGTGGGCGGGGGTCTGCTGGCCCTCGGTCTCGGGCTGCTCGTCGTGGGTCTGTACAACCCCGATCCGGAGCACGCGGTGCTGCCGCCGTGGGGGCTGCCGGTGATCGGGGCGGCCCTGGTGGTGCTGGTGGGGTTCGTGCTGTGGGAGCGCCGGTCGCCGGTGCGGCTGCTGGACCCGGCCGGGGTGCGGATGGGGCCGTTCCTGGCGTGCCTCGGGGTCTCGCTGTTCGCCGGGGCGGCGCTGATGGTGACGCTGGTGGACGTGGAGCTGTTCGCGCAGACGCTGCTCGGGCGCGACTCGGCGTCGGCCGCGACGCTGCTGGTCCGGTTCCTGGTGGCGCTGCCGGTGGGGGCGGTGCTCGGCGGGTGGCTCGCCGGGCGGCTCGGGGACCGGTGGGTGTCGTTCGGCGGGCTGCTGGTGGCGGCCGTCGGGTACGTGCTGATCGCGCAGTGGCCCGCGGACGTGTCCGGTGGGGTGCTGACGCGCGACCTCGCCGTGGCCGGGCTGGGGTTGGGCGTGGTGATCGCGCCGGTGTCGGCGGCGGTGCTGCGCGTCGTGCCCGCGTCGCAGCACGGGGTCGCGTCGGCGGCCGTGGTGGTGGCGCGGATGACCGGGATGCTGATCGGGGTGGCCGCGCTGACCGCGTGGGGGCTGCACCGGTTCCGGGAGCTGACGGCGTCGCTGGACACGCCGCTGCCGTTCGGGGTGCCGCCGGAGGAGTACGAGCGGCTGCTGGCGGAGTACCAGCGGGGGCTGACGGACGCGCTGCTGACGGAGTACCACGAGATCTTCCTGATCACGGCCGTGCTGTGCGTGGTGGGGGCAGGGCTGTCACTGCTGATGCCCAGTCGAGATCGGTCACCGTCAGTTCGGTAGCGTTACGCAGTGCTACTGACCTATGTGGACGAGTCGTACTCGGAGCAGAGCTACTTCATCGCCGCCCTGCTGTGCCCCGACACCGAGGCGTTGTCCTTGACGCGCGCGTTGGACGACGTCGTGCGAAAAACCGCCGCGGACTTTGACGGGGTGTCCGCGGAAGCCGAACTCCACGGGTACGACATCGTCCACGGGAAAGGCGACTGGCTGCCGCTGGCGCTGCTGCTGAGAGCGCGGATCGAGCTCTACGGTCGAGCGTTCGACGTGATCGCGGAGCACGACGTCCGCATCCTCGTCCGAGGCGTGGACACCAGGAAGCTCTGCGACCGCTACCGAGGGATCGCGGCGGATCCGCACTCCGTCGTGCTGACCCACCTCCTGGAGCGCATCGACGAGTACGCCGAGCGCTCGGACGAACTCGCGCTGGTGATCTCGGACGAACCGGGCCAGCACGACCACGAGGACCAGTACCGGGCGGACCTGACGAGGTACCGGCGGCAGGGCACGTGGGGCTATCGGGGACGGGTGATCACCAGGATCCTCGACACCCTGCACTTCGCCCCGTCATCGGCGAGCCGCCTGGTGCAGGCGGTCGACCTGATCGTCTTCATGCACCACCGCATCCACAGCACCGTCGCGAGTTCCGACGGCCGGGCGGTGCTCGTGAACGATGCACTGTGGAGCCGGATCGAGAAGCGGATCGAGCACGTGTACTACTGGAACCCCTAGATGCACGAAGGCCCCGCTTGCGCGGGGCCTAAGGCGGTACGGCAGTTTCCTGCTGCAAGACACACAATACCAGCTAGCAGCAGCTCCTGGAGCGCCACGATCGGGTGGTCATGAGCACGTCTTCCCCGACTCCGGCAGCGTCAGGTTGATCAGGTAGTCGTTGCCCGCCGTGTCCACGCACTCGTTGCCCTGGAGGTAGACGGTGTGCTGGTTGCCCTGGAACGTGATCAGGCCGCCCGCGAGCGCCTTCGCGAGGTTCACGCCTGCCTCGTACGGGGTCGCGGGGTCGCCGGTGGTGGAGACCACGAGCACCGGCGGGACGCCGTCGGCCTTCGGGACGTGCGGGGTGGCCGTCGGCGGGACCGGCCAGTAGGCGCACGGGTCGAGGGCGGCGGCCGGGGGGTTGCCGTCGTCGAGGAACGGGGCGGCTTCCTTGTACCTGCGGGCGATGTCGGCGAGGACGGCCCTGTCCGTCTGGCGCGGGTCGTCGACGCACTTGATGGCGGTGAAGGCGTCGGTGATGGAGCTGTACCTGCCCTGCTCGTCGCGGTCGTAGTAGGTGTCGGCCAGCAGCATGAGGGTGTTGGCGCGGTTGTTCCTCAGCTCCGCGAGGCCCGCGTTGAGGGCGCTCCACAGCTGCTCGGAGTACATCGCCTGGATCGCGCCGGTGATGGCGTCCGTGTAGGACAGCTCGCGGCCCTCGACGTCGACCGGCTTCTGGATGAGCGGCAGGGTGAGGTCGCGGAACGCCTTGTTGGCCTGCGCGGGGTCGGTGCCGAGCGCGCAGTCCTCGCGGGCGGCGCACCACGTGCTGAACGCGGTGAACGCCTTCTGGAACCCGGCGCCCTGCGCGACCAGGGAGTCGGCCTCGCTCTGGGTCGGGTCGACGGCGCCGTCCAGGACGAGGGCGCGGACGTTCGCGGGGAACGCCTCGGCGTACTCGGAGCCGATGCGGGTGCCGTAGGAGTAGCCGATGAACGAGAGCTTCGCGTCGCCGAGCGCGGAGCGCAGCACGTCCAGGTCGCGGACGACGTCGCGGGTGCCGACGTGCTCCAGGAACTCCGGGCCGTTGCGCTCGGCGCACTTGTCCGCGTACGCCTTGTTCTCCGCCTCGGTCTGGGCGACGCCCGCCGGGGACGTGTCGACGTCGAGGTCCAGGCGTTCGGCGTCGCGCTCGGGGTCGGTCAGGCAGCGGACGCTCGGTTCGCTGGCGCCGACGCCGCGCGGGTCGAAGCCGACGAGGTCGAAGCGGGAGCCGAGGTCGGTCTTGCCGACGTCCTTCGCCATCGACGCGGCGGCGGCCATGCCGGAGCCGCCGGGGCCGCCGGGGTTGATCAGCAGCGAGCCGACGCGCTGCTCGGGCGAGGTGGCGCGCTGGCGGAGGAGGCCGATCTTGATGGTGCGGTCGGTCGGCTTCGCGTAGTCGAGGGGCACCTCGACGCGGGTGCACTCGATGTTCGACTTGTTGCTGAACGCCGACTTGGTGGAACCGGTCGTGGCGTAGGGCGTGCAGTCCTCCCAGCCGAGGGCCTGCCCGTAGAACCTCTCCAGACCGGCGGGCACGACACCGGCCGGACCCCGCTGTTCGATCTCGGTTCCGGGCGTCGCTCTGCCGGGCACGACCGTCGAGCAGGCGGCCAGGACCGGAAGGGCGAGGAACAGCAGCAGTTGGCGTCGCACCACTCGATCGTAGGTGTGACACGTCGGCCACAACGCGCACCAAGGCCGGGCGCCGTGGGAGAAGATGTGTGCATGCCGCAGCTGCGCCTCGCCCTAGCCCAGGTCAACGCCACTGTCGGCGACCTCGCGGGGAACGCCGACCTCGTCGTCGAGTGGACCCGCAAGGCCGCCGAGTCCGGAGCCCACCTCGTGGTCTTCCCCGAGATGGTGCTGACCGGGTACCCGGTCGAGGACCTCGCGCTGCGCGAGTCGTTCGCCCTCGCGTCCAAGCAGGCGCTGGAGGCCCTCGCGGGCAGGCTCGCCGACGCCGGACTGGGCGGGGTCGCCGCGTTCGTCGGCTACCTCGACCGCGACGAGCACGGCAAGCGCAACGCGGCGGCGGTGCTGCACGGCGGCCGGGTCGTCGCGACGCAGCACAAGCACCACCTCCCGAACTACGGCGTCTTCGACGAACGCCGCTACTTCACCCCCGGCGACAGCCTGGAGATCGTGCGCCTGCACGGCCTGGAGGTCGGGCTGGTGATCTGCGAGGACCTCTGGCAGGACGGCGGCCCGATCGCGGCGCTCGGCCGGGCGGGCGTGGACCTCGTGGTGTCCCCGAACGCCTCGCCGTACGAGCGGAACAAGGACGACCTGCGGCTGCCGCTGGTGGCCCGGCGGGCCGCCGAGGCGGGCGCGCCGCTCGCCTACGTGAACCTGGTCGGCGGGCAGGACGAGCTGGTGTTCGACGGCGACACGATGGTGGTGGCCGCGGACGGCACCCTGATCACCCGCACCCCGCAGTTCGTGGAGCACCTGACCGTCCTGGACCTGGACCTGCCCGGTGGGGCGGCGCGCGCGGACGGTGACGTCATCGGGTTCACCGTGACCCGCACGACGCTGTCCGACGACCCGCTCCCGAGCTACGAGCCGCTGCCCGTGCCGAAGGTCGCCGAGCCGCTGTCGAACGAGGCCGAGGTCTGGTACGCCCTGGTCACGGGCCTGCGGGACTACGTGAGGAAGAACGGCTTCACCTCGGTGGTGTTCGGCCTCTCCGGTGGCATCGACTCCGCCGTGGTCGCCGCGCTGGCCGTGGACGCGCTGGGCGCGCAGGCCGTGCACGCCGTGTCGATGCCGTCGGTGTACTCCTCGGAGCACTCGAAGTCCGACGCGGCCGACATGGCGCGGCGCACCGGCCTGAACTACACCGAGCAGCCGATCGCGGGCATGGTGGAGGCCTTCGTCGACCAGCTCGGCCTGACCGGCCTGGCCGAGGAGAACGTCCAGGCCCGCTGCCGCGGCGTGACGCTCATGGGGCTGTCCAACCAGCACGGCCACCTCGTGCTGGCGACCGGCAACAAGACCGAGCTGGCCGTCGGCTACTCGACGATCTACGGCGACGCGGTGGGCGGCTTCGCCCCCATCAAGGACGTGCTGAAGACCCTCGTCTGGGACCTCGCCCGGTGGCGCAACGACGAGGCGGAGAAGCTGGGCGAGCAGCCGCCCATCCCGGAGAACTCCATCACCAAGCCGCCGTCGGCCGAGCTGCGGCCGGGCCAGGTGGACAGCGACTCCCTGCCGGACTACGAGCTGCTCGACTCCGTGCTGGACGAGTACGTGGACGGCGACAAGGGCTACCACGACCTGCTGGCGGCGGGCTTCGACCACGACCTGATCGACCGCGTGCTGCGGATGGTGGACAGGGCCGAGTACAAGCGGCGCCAGTACCCGCCGGGCACGAAGATCAGCGAGAAGGCCTTCGGCCGGGACCGCAGGCTGCCGATCACCAGCGGGTGGCGCGAGGGCTGACCGAGCCCGTGGAACCCCGTCACCCTCGCCGCTGAGCAGGGGTTTCAGGAAATCCGAATTCGGTTGAACCGACTCGCCCCTCCGTGCGTGTTGCAGGGGTATCCCCGACGAGCACCGCGAAGAGGTCTACCCCGTCATGACCGGCACTGGTGGCACTGTCCCCGAAGTTGCGACGAAGATGATCCGGCACACGCCGCCCGCCGACGGCCCCGGCCAGATCGGCACCCCGGCCGGTGACTGGGCGACCGGTCTGTTCAAGAAGCTGGCCCCGAGGCCGAGCGGGCAGGAGCCGCTGCGGGTCGACGTCGCGGGCGGTGGGCCGGTCGGGCTGTCGTTCGCCTGCACGCTGCGGGCGATGATGGGCGACCAGGTCGTGGTGCGGGTGTTCGACCGGCGGTGGCGCAGGCAGGGCAACCGGGTGCTGTGGCTCGGGCTGGCGGAGGGCAACCACCGGCGCGAGCAGGTGGTCACGTTGCAGAGCAACGTGTGGTCCACGCTGCCCGAGGCGGTGCAGAAGAAGCTGTTCGTGGAGGGCCGGTACGCGGAGATGTGGCCGCTCGGCCCCGACTCCCCCGGCGAGCGCGGCCGTCCGCGCAACCTCAAGATCCGCTGGATCGAGGACTGCCTGCTGGACATGGCGCAGGACGTCTACGGCATCGAGCTGGTGCCGGAGCCGTACACGCCGCCCGCCGACTGGGGCGACACGCGGATCCTGGTGATCTCCGACGGCGCCAACTCGCCGACGCGCGAGAAGCTCAAGGACCACTTCGGCACGTCGGACCGGAACTTCTACTCCGTCGGCGGCGAGCAGCTCGTGGAGACCGTGCTCGGGATCCGGGTGAAGGGCAACTTCCCCGACGAGTTCACGGTTCCGCTGACGGTGAGCCAGAACCGGTTCCTGTTCAACTCGCTCGGCGGCGGGTTCATCAACATGCGGCTGACCGCCGAGGAGGCGTCGGAGATCGTCGCGATCGGGGAGAACTCGCCGGTCGACTGCATCAGCCGCTACCGCTGCATGATGCTGCCGCGCGGCGACCGGTTCGTGTGCGACCGGCACCGGGCCATCTTCAAGCCGTCGATCGACCGGCTGTCGTTCCTGTGGCCGCGCATCCTGGACGGCGCCCGGTTCTTCGGCGCGGCCCCGCAGGACATCCTCGGCATCACCATGTTCCGGCTGAGCATGACGCAGAACTCGCGCTTCACCGCGCAGCTCAACTCGAAGACGTTCGGCTTCCTGATCGGCGACGCCGCGAACTCGCTGCACTTCTGGCCCGGCCGCGGCCTCAACACCGGGGTCAAGAGCGCGCTGTCGCTCGCGGGCACGCTGCGGTCGCGCTGGCAGGGCAAGCAGCTGCGCTCGTCGGACTTCTCCGCGCACGAGGGCCTGATGCAGCAGCTCCAGTACCGCGAGAAGGCCCGCGCGTGGACGACGATGGTCATGCCGCAGGACGACGGGATGCCGCGCGGCATCGAGGACCGCATCCGCGACGGCCTGGTGTCGACCACCGACCGGCAGGTGCTGACCAACGAGCTGTGGTCGCGGATGCGGACCATCAAGAGCCGCCTCGGCAGCCGGATGGGGCACATGCCCGGCGACGACTGGTACCTGAGCCGCATCAACGGGTTGCAGACCAAGACGTTGCAGGTGCTGGTGGAGACCGGGTCGTGGATCACCCGCGAGATCGGCGGCGACGAGATCGCCGTCAACGTGGAGTTCCCCGTGCTCGACGCCCCGTCCGTGGTCGCGGAGCCCGTGCCCGCCGCGCCGTCGCGGCCGGTGATGATGCAGGTGGACGCCGAGCAGACCGTGCTGAAGCCGATGCGGGACGTGATCGGCGTGCCGCACGCCGTCGCACCGAGGCCCTGAGTCCGGGAGCCGGGCCCGGCACGACCGGGCCCGGCTACTGGGGTCGCACGAAGGGGAACAGGACGCTCTGCCGGATCGTGGTGCCGGTCAGCATCATCAGCACCCGGTCCACGCCCATGCCGAGCCCGCCGGTGGGCGGCATCCCGTGCTCCAGCGCGCGGAGGAAGTCCTCGTCCAGCTCCATGGCCTCGACGTCGCCGCTGGCCGCCTTGAGCGACTGCGCCTCCAGCCGCCGCCGCTGCTCCAGCGGATCGGTCAGCTCCGAGTACGCGGTGCCGATCTCGGCCCCGAACGCGACCAGGTCCCACCGCTCCGCGAGCCGCGGGTCGTCCCGGTGCTGCCGGGTCAGCGGAGACACCGACGTCGGGAAGTCGGTGTAGAAGGTCGGTTCCACCGTGGTGGCCTCGACCAGCTCGTCGTAGGCCTCCTGGAGGAGCGTCCCGTGGTCGGCCTCCTCCGGCACGGCGACACCGCGCTCCTCCAGCAGCGACCGCAGGTGCTCGGCGGGGGTGCCGGGGGTGATCTCCTCCCCCAGCGCGCGGGACACGGCGGTGTGCACGGGCACGATCGGCCACTCCCCGGAGATGTCGAACTCCGACCCGTCCGGGCGGACGGCGATCTGCTTGCCGTGCGCGGCGAGGGCGCAGTGCTGCACCAGTTCCCGGACCAGGTGCAGCATCGTCGTGTAGTCGGCGTACGCCTGGTACGCCTCCAGCATCGTGAACTCCGGGTTGTGCGTGGCGTCGGCGCCCTCGTTGCGGAAGTTCCGGTTCAGCTCGAACACCCGGTCCACGCCCGCGACGCACAGCCGCTTCAGGTACAGCTCGGGCGCGATCCTCAGGTACATCCGCATGTCGTAGGCGTTGATGTGCGTCACGAACGGCCTGGCGTTGGCGCCGCCGTGGACGCTCTGGAGCATCGGCGTCTCGACCTCCAGGTAGGACCGCTCGTGCAGGAACTCCCTGATCCCCCGCACGACGTCGCTGCGCACCCGCAGCAGCCGCGCGGAGTCCTGGTTCACCATCAGGTCCAGGTACCGCCGCCGGACCCTGGCCTCCGGGTCGGCGAGGCCCTTCCGCTTGTCCGGCAACGGGTGCAGGCACTTCGCGGTGATCGTCCACTCGTCCACCAGCACGGACAGCTCGCCGCGCCGGGACGTGACCACCTCGCCGTGCACGCCGACGTGGTCGCCGAGGTCCACCGCGGACTTCCACGACCGCAGGCCCTGCTCGCCCAGCCGGTCCCGCGCGAGCATCACCTGGAGTTCGCCGCTGAAGTCCCGCAGCCGCGCGAAGCACAGGCCGCCGACCTCGCGGACCGCGACCACCCGCCCGGTCACCGTGACCAGCTCGCCGGTGTGCCGGTCGGGGGCCAGCGCGCCGAACCGCTCGCGCACGCCGACGAGCTGCCCGTCGCGGGCGAAGCCGACCGGGTACGGGTCCACGCCCCGCGCCCGCATCGCCTCGACCTTCGCGATCCGCACCCGCACCTGTTCGGGCCTGCGGGCGGGCTTGAGCACGACCTGCGCCGCCTCCGCCTCGATCTCGGCGACGCACGTCGCGAACCGCACCGCGTCCGGACCGTTCAGGTCGTCCTCCAGCACGCGGTCCGAGCCGCGCTTGAGCAGCGACCGCAGGCTGGGCACGAAGCCCTCGGCGATCCCGGCCGCGATGCTCACCCTCGGCAGGTTCCGGGTCCTGGAGTAGCACAGGTACCGGGGCATCCACTCCGGACCGTACTTCGCGTTCGACCGGTAGAGCGATTCGAGCTGGGCGAACCGGGAGGCGATGCCGAGCACCTTCCGCCACGCCCGCAGCACCGGCCCCGCGCCGATCTTCTCGCCCTCCTCGAACACCGCGCGGAACATCGCGAAGTTCAACGAGATCCGCTGCACGCCGAGCCGTCCGCTGGCCTCGACCAGCTCGGCCACCATGTACTCGTTGAGCCCGTTCTCGGCCATCCGGTCCCGCCGCATGAGGTCGAGCGAGACACCGCGACGGCCCCACGGCACGAACGACAGCAGGCCCCGCAGCGCCCCGGCGGCGTCGTAGGCCTCGACCATCACGCACCGGCCGTCGGCGGGATCACCCAGCCGCCCCAGCGCCATCGAGAACCCGCGCTCGGTCTCCGCGCCGCGCCACCGCTCGGCCAGCGCCAGGATCGAACCCATCTCGAACGCCGGGATCTCCGAGTGCCGCCGCACCCTGGTCGTGTAGCCCGCGCGGGAGATCCGGCTCACCGCCTGCCGGACGGCCCTCCGCTCCGGACCGGCCAGCGTGAACTCGCGGACGTCCAGCACGGCCTCGTCGCCGATCTCCAGCGCCTTGAGCCCGGCCGCGGTGTACACCCGCGCGCCGCGCTCGCTGGCCCCGAGCACACCGGGGCTCCAGCCGAACTCCCGCGCCTCCGCGAGCCACGCCCGCACGGCCAGCGGCCACGCCTCCTCGTCGCCGACGGGGTCGCCGCTGGCGAGGGTCGTGCCGCCGAGCACCCGGTAGGTCAGGGCCGCGCGCCCGTTCTCGGCGAACACGACGCTCTTGTCGCGGCGGGTCGCGAAGTAGCCCAGCGAGTCCGGCTCGCCGTGCGCCGCGAGCAGCCTGCGCACGCCCAGCTCCTCGGTGTCGTTCAGCCACCGGCTGGACCGCTCGCCGCGGAAGAACACGTACATGGCGTAGATCGCGACCAGCGTGCCGGAGAGCCCGAGCACGACGCTGAGCCACTGCGGGCCCTCGCCCACGTCGAGCCGCCGCAGCGGCAGCACCTCGCCGGTCACCTGGTTGGCGGCCCAGACGAACTTCTCCCCCACGTCGACGAGGCTGCCGGGGAAGATCTCCGTGAGACCGAACCCGACCAGGCAGAACAGGACCAAACCGCCGAGGAACCGACCGATCGCCTGCAACCACGCCCCCGGCGCCAGCCGCGCCGGGAACGCGGGTCGCGCGACCCACAGGAAGCCGATGATCACCAGCGAGGCGGCGAACCCGCCGCCGAAGAACACCCACAGCTCGGACCAGGTCACGCCCTCCTCGGCCATGGAGTCGGGGTCCAGGACGAACAGTCCCAGCACGACCGACACCAGCAGCAGACCCAGGCCCTCGAACACCAGGAGCGTCCACAGCGCGGCCCGCTTGCGCCGTCGCAGGGCCGCGCCGAGCACGACGAACACCAGGACGATGAACAGGTTCGCGTCGACCGGCAGGCCGAGCCAGTACCCGGCCAGCCGGACGACCCCGGCGACCGCGCTGTCCTCGGGGATGACCAGCAGGACGAGGGAGCCCAATGCGGCGAGTTGGACGACGGTGGCGACCGTTCCGGCGATGCGCCACTTCCACTTCGGCACGGGCACAACTTCTCCACAGGTTCGTAGGTGACCCTGAACGGGTGCGGACCACGATCATCACCGAGGCCGGAGGGGTGCACGTCACCTCGGCCGGGAAAGCGGACGACCCGGTCGTCGTGCTCAGCTCAGGGCTCGGCGGGGCCTGGTTCGACTGGAGTGCAACGGTAGCCCTGCTGGCCGGGAGCGCGCGGGTGATCGTGTTCGATCGGCCCGGAACGGGCGACAGCGCGCCCACCTCGACCGACCCGACGCTGGCCCGCGAGGTCGCGGTGCTGGAGGCCGTGCTCGGCGACGCGCCGACCGCCGTGCTCGTGGGCCACTCGATGGCCACGATGCACGTGGAGGCGTTCGCCCGGCTGCGCCCGGACCGGGTGGCCGGTCTCGTGCTGCTCGACCCCGACCCGGAGTCGCCGGGCGCCGGGCGGCCGTTCGACCTGTCCGCGCTGGTCGCGCACTGGCTGCTGGCGCTCGTGCCGCACGGCGCGGGCGCGGCGTTCGTGCGCAGGCACGGCCACCTGCTGCGGCGCTGGGCCATCGAGGGCTCGACGCTCGCCAAGCGCGACCCGGCCCCGGAAGCGCTGGTCAGGGCCGTCTACCGGCGACCGCACGTGGCGAAGGCCGTGCTCGCGGAACTCGCCGCCTACCCCGACCAGGTCGCGGACCTGGAGCGCCTGCGGGTCGACCACCCGCTGCCGGAGGTGCCGTTCCAGGTGCTCACCGCCGGACGCAGGCTGTGGCCGGAGCACTCCGCGCTCGCGGGGCTCGTGCCGTGGGGCCGCAACGTGCTGGTGCCCGGCAGCAGGCACATGATCCCGGTCGACCGGCCGGACGCGGTCGCGATGGCCGTCCGGGACGTCCTCAGGGGGCCACACGCCGTTTGAGCAGGCAGAACTCGTTGCCCTCCGGGTCGGCGAGCACGTGCCAGCTCACCCCGGACTGGCCGATGTCGACCTGCTTAGCGCCCAGCGCCAGCAGCCGTTCCAACTCGGCGGCCTGGTCGCGGTCGGTGGCGTTCACGTCCAGGTGCAGCGGCAGCTTCTGCCGCCTGCGGTCGGCGCCGCGGCTGAGCACGAGCGTGATCCGGTCCTCGGGCGCCTGGTCCGCGCGACCGATCTCGATCCCGTCCTGGTCGCGGTCCAGGACCTGGTAGCCGAGCACGCCGCACCAGAAGTCGGCGAGCTTGTCCGGATCGACGCAGTCGAGCACGAGTTCGGTGATTCGACAGGCCATGCCACCCCCTCGAAGTGGTGTGAGGCTACTCGCACACTCTGCCGCGAGGGCCCCGCCGGTGTCACGCTGGACCGCGTAACCGTGCAAACACACCCGGGGACCCGCAACGGAGCGGGCGTCGAGGGAAGGACGGTCCACCATGACCTCTGCGGCTGAAGTAGCGGCGCCGTACGGAAACGGCCCCGCGCAGTCGGCCGCACCCGCCAAGCGGGTGCGCATCCCCCACCTTCGCGAGATGAAGGAACGGGGCGAGCCGTGGCCCATGCTCACGGCCTACGACATGTACACCGCCGAGCTGTTCGACGAGGCGGGCATCCCCGTCCTGCTGGTCGGCGACTCCGCGTCGAACAACGTCTACGGCCACGAGACCTCGCTGCCGGTGACCGTCGACGAGCTGATCCCGCTGGTCCGCAGCGTCACCAGGTCGGTGAAGAAGGCCCTCGTGGTCGCAGACCTGCCGTTCGGCAGCTACCAGGTGTCGGTCGAGCAGGCCGTCGCCACCGCCGTCCGGTTCATGAAGGAGGGCCAGGCCCACGCGGTCAAGCTGGAGGGCGGCAGGCACTTCGCGCCGCACGTCCAGGCGATCGTGCGGGCGGGCATCCCGGTCATGGGGCACATCGGGTTCACCCCGCAGAGCGAGCACCAGCTCGGCGGCTACCGCGTGCAGGGCCGCCGCGAGTCCTTCGACTCCGTCGTCGCCGACGCGAAGGCCCTGGAGGAAGCGGGCGCGTTCGCGGTCGTGCTGGAGATGGTGACCTCCGAGGTCGCGAAGCAGATCACCCACGACCTGCGGGTCCCCACCGTCGGCATCGGCGCCGGTCCGGACACCGACGCCCAGGTGCTGGTGTGGCAGGACATGATGGGGCTGCGCCGCGGCAGGGCCCCCAAGTTCGTGAAGCGCTACGCCGACATGGCGGGCCTGATGAGCACCGCGGCGCAGGCGTTCGCCGCCGAGGTCAGGGGCCACGAGTTCCCCGGCCCCGAGCACACCTTCCACTGATCGAACGCCGTCAAGGACGTCCTCGACGGAGTTCCAGCACCTCGCGGGCCTCGACCAGCGACGGCCCGTACCACGTCAGGTGGCGCCCCGACACGAGCACGCACCTCGTGCCGGGGAACGCCTCCGGACCGTCGGTGGCGCTGAACGCGTACGGCTCGTCGGGCAGCACGACCAGGTCGGCGCCCGTGGCCCGGATCTCGTCCAGCGACGGCCTCGGGTAGCGCTCGGCGTGGTCGCCGTAGACGTTCTCCACCCCCAGGCGCCGCAGCACGTCACCGGCGAACGTGTCGCGGCCGAGCACGACCCACGGCCGACGCCACACCGGGACGACCGCCCTCGCCCACACCGGTTCCGCGTGCCGCCAGACCTCCTCGGCCCGCACGAGCCAGTCCGGCTCGACGTCCCACGCCGTCGCCAGCAGCCTCCGCAGCGACGCGAGGGCCTGCGGCACGGTCGCGGGCGCGGCCGTCACCCACACCGCGACCCCGTTGGCCCGCAACCGCTCCACGTCCTCGGCCCGGTTCTCCTCGACGTTCGCGAGGACCAGGTCAGGCCGCAGCGCGAGCACGCGGTCGACGTCCGGGTACTTCGACCCGCCGACGCGGGCGGTGTCGACCGGGCAGTAGTCCGTCACGCCGACCAGCGACGACGCGGGCACCGACTCCGTCAGCGACGGCACCAGGCTGACGACCCGGCGGGGCCGGTCCGGGATCGGGACCGGCTCGCCGAGGTCGTCGACGGGCAGCATCAGATGTCGGTGATCTTCAGACCCGCGTGGGCCTTGTAGCGGCGGTTGATCGCGATCAGGTTCGCGGTGAACGCCTCGACCTGGTGCGCGTTGCGCAGCCGCCCGCCGAAGACGCCCCGGAAGCCGGGCACCGTCTCGGCCAGCTCGCGCACGACGTCCGTGGCCTCGCGGTCGTCGCCGAGCACCAGCACGTCCATGTCGACCGACTCGATCGTCAGGTCCGCCAACGACACCGCGGACACGTGGTGGAACGCCGCCGTCACGCGCGACTCGGGCAGCAGCGCCGCCGTCTGCTGCGCCGCGCTGCCCTCCTCCACGGCCAGCGCGAACGGCCCCTGCTTGTCGAAGCCGAGCGGGTTCACGCAGTCCACGACGATCTTCCCGACCAGCGCTTCCCGCAGCGACGCCACCAGCTCGCCGTGCCCGTCCCACGGCACGGCCACCAGCACGATGTCCGACTGCTCCGCGCAGCCCTGGTTGTCCGCACCGGTCACGTGGTCGACGCCTGCCAGTTCCCGCAGCTCCTCGGCCGACTTCTCCGCGCGCTCAGCCGCACGGGAGCCGATCACGACCTTCAGCCCGGCCTTGGCCCAGCGCAGCGCGAGCCCCTTGCCCTGCGCGCCAGTACCACCCAGTACACCCACGGTCAGCTCACGAATCGCAGTCACCGGGTCATCTTCACACGACTTCGAACGCGACCTTCCGGCGAGCCGCGTCAGCCTGCACGAGCCGCACCCGGATCCGCTCGCCCTCGGGGATGTCCTCGCCGGAGCAGCGCCCCATCACGGGCGGCTCGGGGACGAACACGTCGGCACCGTTGCCCTCGGACCGCAGCACCACGGCGTCGAACTCCTGCCCGACCCGGTCCTCCATCACCCACGCCTCGACCTGGTCCAGGCAGGCCCGGTCGACCTTGCTCGCCACCGCGTCGGACCCACCCATCAGACCGGGCAGCTCGGGCAGCGCCTGCTGGAGCCACTCGGGCACCTCACGACCCTCGGTCACGGCCAGGCAGACCTCCGTGGCGAACCGGTCCACCAACCGCCGAAGAGGAGCGGTGACGTGCGCGTAGGAGGCCGCGATGCCCGCGTGCGTGGCGATCTCCGGCACCGTCCCGTTGAACGCCGTGTACCCCGCACCGCGCAGCAGCCGGGTCGCGTCCACGAACAACGCCAACGACTCCGGCCGCGCCGGGTCGAGCCCGGCCAGCAGCTTCGCGGGACTCACCCCGTCGGCCCACGGCACGTTCAACGCCTGAGCCGACCTCTTGATCGCCTCGACCGCGCCCTCATCGGCGTCGGGAAGCGTCCGGATGACACCCACGCGGGCGTCCAGCATGATCTTGGCGGCGGCCATGCCGGTCAGCAGCGAGATCTCCGCGTTCCACGCGTCCACCTCCACGCGGGGCCGCAGCACGAGCTTCCAGTCACCGTCGCCGTTGGGCTCGATCTCCTGCTCGGGCAGCTGCAACTCCACCGCGCCCCGGTCGAGCGCCCGCTCCCGCCGCAGCCGACCGAAGTCCGGCAGCGCCTCGATCGACGGGTGCACCGTCCCCGCGTCGATCGTCGCCTGCACGCTCTCGTAGTCGAACTGCGCGGTGGACCGCACCAGCGCCCGCCGCACCCGCACCGACTCGGGCTCACCGTCCGAACCGCAGTCGAACGTCCACAGCACGGCAGGCCGCGTCTGGGTGGGCAGCAGACTGGCCGCCCCCTCGGACAACACGGTCGGGTGCAGCGGCACGTTGCCGTCGGGCAGGTACAGCGTCTGCCCGCGCTTGCGCACCTCGGCGTCCAACGCCCCGCCCGGCACGACGAACCCGCCGACATCGGCGATGGCGTAGTGCACCCGGAACTTCCCACCGGGCAACCGCTCGATCAGCAGCGCCTGGTCGAGGTCCTTCGCACCAGGAGGGTCGATGGTCACGAACGGGAGCGCGGTCGCGTCCTCCCGCTCACCGGGCGCGCTCAACACCGCACGCTCCGCCTCGGCCAACGCCCCAGCGGGAAACTCCTGCGGCAACCCGAACTCGGTCCGGATCCCGCTGAAGTCCAACTCGGCGCGACCGGTCCTGATCACCAAGGAGGCCACGAACCCACCCTAGCCGCGCGGCGTCAGTCGCCGTCCCATTTGCGCGACGCCTCATCAGCCGACCGGGTCCGCTCACGAGCGATCTCCAGAGCACGAGAAGCGGTCGCCTCATCGGCGTAGGGCCCCATGCGGTCCCCACCCCTGCACCCGACCCCACGCTCAACGGTCTTGTGGGTCAGGCAGTAGTACCAGGCATTCTCATCATCAGCCATACCACCAGACTTCCATGCAAACCAACGCATGTCATCTCGACACGACTGAAAGCGAGGCCGCTGCCTTCCCCAAAACACGGCCGATTTCACTCGGGGGATTTGACCCTTGCCCCGGTAGGTCGGGCAGGTTGACACCACCTGCCCATTGGCCCGATCACAGGGTCGAATCGAGGGGTCCCCGAATCACATCGGCCACCCCGGCCGGGACCGGCGGCCACCCGATCCGACAGGACCGGCAGCTACCCGACCAGCTGAAACCAGCTCACCACTGCGGAGCCTGCACGGGCAACGGCCCAGAGGGGTGCGGCTGCCCAGGATGCGGCTGCCCAGGATGGGAAGGCCCAGGATGTCCCTGCCCAGGATAAGGAGCGGGAAATCCCCGAGGCGGCGTGCTCTGATTCGCATTGGCGTACTCCGCCGGAATCGGGTCCACGCACGACACCATCACGGTCCGACTCTCCGGATTGGAGATCCGCCCCCCGTTCCGCTCCCGGTACACCAGCTCCCCGTCCGAGTCGATCTCCATGATCGCCCCGACCTCCGCGAGCTGCTCCTCGTCCAGGTCGACCAACCGCTCCACCCGCGACGGCACCACCCGGTAGTGCGGCCACTGGAGGTGGGCCGAGTTGTGGTGCAGCTCGGCCAGCAGGTGGGCCATGTGCTGCTGCCACGGCAGCGGCATCGACTCGACCAGGGATCGCGGTAAGACCACGTACGCCTTGTCCACGCCCGGTTTCGGGCTCGACAGGTAGTCGCGCACCGGTGTGGTGGACGCGGGCGGTCCTACCGGGCGCGGGATGGGGTCGGGGGTGAACATGTGCGGCGCTCCCTCCTGACAGGCTCGGCTTCTGCGCGCCTCGCCTGGCCTACGCTGACCTACACACCCGGCCTGACGGCCAGTGGCATCAATTCGTGGTAGTCCCAGTTGATCTTGCTGATCTTCACCACGTCCCCCGTCTGCGGCGCGTGGATGTACTCGTCGCCCCCCAGGTACATGGCGACGTGGTGCACCGTCACCGGGTCGGCCGGGTCGTTGGCCCAGAAGATCAAATCACCTGGCTGCGCTTCCCGCACGGGGAGGTAGGCGCCGCCCTTCATGTACTGGTCGTTCGCCACGCGCGGGATCTGGATGTCGGCGGTGGCGAACGCCTTGACCAGGATGCCGGAGCAGTCCCAGGCGTCGGGACCGTTGCCGCCCCACAGGTAGGGCTCGCCCAACTGGTCCTTGGTGAACGCGATGGCCTTGGCCGCCGCCGCCGAGGTCGCCAGGAACGCGCCGTTGCTCTGCCCGCAGCCCGCCGGGTCGGCGATCTGGCCGAGTTCACCGATGAGGAAGGCCGCCATGGCCTCCCAGTTGTGGTACCGGTCCGGGAACGCCGAGCGCTCCACGGCCTGCGCCGACTCACCCGGCCGCCTGGACTCCCAGTCCGGCACGGACAGCAGGACGTCGTAGAACTTGTTGATCGCGTACTGCGGGTCGGTGACCTCGGCCGGGCTGCCCCAGCCCATCGAGGGGCGCATCTGGAAGATGCCGAGGGAGTCCCGATCGCCGTAGTCGAGCGGCCTGAGGCCGGACTCGGTCATGCCCGCCTGGATGGCGACCTGCCACGCGAGCGGCGGGAGCTTGCGCTCCTGACCGATGGAGATGATCTTGGCGACGGTGCTGCGCTGGTCTTCCTTGAGGTTGCTGGCGTCGTTCTTGCCCTTGTCCGCCCCGCCCGCGTCCCACGGGCCGATGGCGGCGTTGCAGCTCATGTTGACGAGGCCGATGGTGCCGAGGGCGTTGCTGTTGTTGCCGACGACCGTCGTCACACCGTTGGTGAGGATGACCGTGAGCAGCACGGTCACGAGCACCGACACCACGACGCCGACCTTCAGCATGCCGTCACACCCTGTCGTACTTGTGCACGAGCCACTTGTCGGCCCTCTTCACCACCGTCATCCGCAGCGTGCCCTCGCCCTTCAGCCCGACCTCGAACACGACGGAGTCGGGGTGCGACTCCTTCGGCGTCACCACCCCGTCCAGCGCCGTCGGCAGGTTCCTGGGGTCGACGGTCGCCATCTGGGGCAACAGCTCTTCCGTTGTGTACGGCTTGAGGGTCTCAAGCCAGGTGGTGCTCTTGTCGTCCGCCGGACGGGTGATCCACGCGTCGGCCCACAGGTCGGCGGTGATCCGGGCGTCGGGGTCGACGGGCGCGGACGAGGGCGTGGCCGACGGCGGGGGCGCCTTCGTGGGCAGCGAGATGCTCGGGACACCGGAGGGGAGCACACCCACCTGGCCGGGCACCTGCGACGTGCTGGTGCCCGCGGCGTTCGTCGCGCCACCCCTCGCGCCCTTGGTCATGGCCGGGATCACGCTGGTGAACACGATGATCACCACGGCGAAGCCGACCATCGTCGCGATCAGGTGGTTGGGCGACCGCAGCGGCCAGCTCCACAGGCGTCGGTAGACCGCCGCGCGGCCCCTGTTCGTCCGGATCGGCATCTCAGTTGTCCCTGACTTCGAGCCCGCGCGACGGGCGGTAGATCACGTGCACCTGCCTGCCCGCGACGACTTCCGTCTCGGCCCTGCGGGGGCCAGGCACCACGGGGTTGTCCGCGACGCGGGCGAAGCTGCTGCTGTTGTTGCTGCTGTACGTGGGCACGCGGGAGGGCACGAAGACCGCGTCCTCCTGCCGGTCCCAGCCCCGGTCGGACGCCGGGGCGGTGTCCACGACGCGGCTGGAGCGGCCCGACGGCAGGGCTGCCGCCGCTCCGCCGTAGCCGCGCGCGGGCAGCGCCCGGTCGCCCGTCCCCTCGACACCGGACGAGGACGGCAGCTCGGCCGGGCCGGAGCGGCGGTCGAGCCGCTGCGCCGTCGCCATGACCGGGTTGTTCGCCTCGGGCCGGACGCGGGTCCGGTCACGCTGCGGGGTCGGGTCGCCGTCGGGATCGGTGTCGCGCACGGTGTCCCAGAACTCGTCCTGCGGCGTCGGGCCGGTGTCGGCCTTCTTGCCGCGCATCCGCGACAGCAGCCCCTGGCCCATCGGCAGCGCCTGGCTGGCCGACCCGACCGACATCTCCACCATCTGCCACATGCGGCGCAGCGGTTTGCCGATCATGAAGCAGATGAGCGTCAGCATCAGCCCGAGCAGGGTCCTGGTCAGCAGCGACAGCCCGTTGGCGTTGAGGATCGCCTGGAGCAGCAGCGCGTGCGTGCCCGCCAGCACGGCGAGGATCAGCACGTTGAACACGGTCACGGCCGCCGCGCGGCCGACCTTGCGCAGCAGGTCGTGGTGGATCAGCGCGACCAGGCCGATCAGCGGTCCGGCCAGCGTCAGGATGCGCAGCAGGAGCTGGGCCAGCAGCACCGCGGCCTTCGCGAACAGCTGGAACAGCGAGAACGCGACGGCCTGGAGCATCGCGAGGAACCCGGAGCCCATGCGGCTGCCGTCCTCGCCGGTGAAGTAGCCCTTGGACGTGCCGAGGCCCGCGAAGATCGCCTTGTACTCGGCCTTCTTCGCGTCCAGCGCCGCCTGGTCGCCGTCCTTGTGCTGGGCCAGCTCGTCGGTCGTCCACGCCTGCGCGTTGAGCAGCCGCGAGCCGAACTCGGTCGCCTGCGGGGCGTCCGGCGTGCCGAACTCGCCGCGCAGCCAGCTCTGGTAGACGACGGTGTCGTGCAGCTTGGACGGCAGCACGTGCAGCGTGCCCTGTTCCTCGGGCGACTCCACGAAACCGGCCTGGATCTCCGACGTCTTGGTCACCAGCGTGCTGTCGAGCAGCGTGTAGAACTGGGGTAACGCGAGCGTCGACGTCGCCAGCCACATGGCGGCCAGCGCCCACATGCCCCGCTTGCTGATCGTGGCCAGGTCGCCCTGCCAGATCTGCCGGAACATCAGGATCGCCAGCAGCAGCGCCACCAGGCCGAACCAGCGCAGGTAGACGTTGTCGTAGACCTTCTGGACGCCGGACTTCACCGCGTCGTCCAGCGGCACCAGCAGACCGCGGCCCATCACGGTGTAGTGCAGGGCGTTCGTCGCGCCGACGATGTTCTTGCCGACGTTGAACAGCTCGTTGCCCACCCAGGTGTCGATCACACCGGGCGAGTCGGGCAGGACGGTGCACTTCTCCTGGTAGGTGTGCCAGACCATGCCCGCGTAGCCGAAGTTCAGGTACGGCGTGTCCTTGAGGCCGTTGCCGATCGGCGGGTCGATCGCGCCGACCATGCCGGAGCCCGGCCGCTCGGGGTTCGGCGACTCACCGCACGCCGCCGCGTTCGCCGCCGGAGCGCCGATGACCGCCTGGAGCGCCAGGATCGCCACGACCACGGCCAGCGGGCGCCAGCGCTTGGGCCCCGGCTTGGCGGGCCCCCGAAAGCGTTTGTACAGCCGCCGCGCACTCGGCGCGGCGGCTGCGGCCAGGACGATGAGGAGGAGCGTCATGCCGCGCCTTCCCGGCCCGGTCGGCGGTTCCCTCCCTCGCCGTGTGTCGAATCGACCAGCTCGTCGTCGTCGACCAGCCCGACCTCCAGGTCGGCGGCCAGCTCGTCCTCGTAGTCGTCGGTGTGGTTGCGCTCGTTGTAGGTGAGCCGCTCCTCCAGGGGCGCGGACACCTCCACGATGTCGCCCTCGTTGTGCCGCAGCGCGTCCGGCGTCGTGTCCAGGCCCTCGCGCAGGTGCGCCAGGTGCGGACCGCTGAAGTCGATGCGGATCCGCTCCACGCCGCCCGCGCCGTCGCCGAAGATGAACTGGCGGGGCGCGCGGTCGCGCTCGGCGGCGTTGCGCACGCCACCGGGACGACGGCCGAGGCTCGCCACGACCTGCTCGTACCCGGCGCCGATCGGCACCTTGAGCAGCCGCAGGGCGTCCGACTGGGCCTGGTCGTCGTCGAGCCTGCCGACGAAGACCGAGTCCAGCAGCGTGACGAAGCCCTGGATCTTCAGGAAGTCGGCCGGGACCTGCGACGACAGCAGCACGCGGACGTTCCACTTGCGCGAGTCGCGCGCGAAGCGGTTCATCAGCACGCGGCCCGTCGGGACCTCAGACAGGAAGAACGCCTCGTCGATCCAGACGCCCTTGCGGAGGTCCTTGGGGCGCTCGTAGATCGACCGCTGGGTGAGCCACGCGGCCAGGTTCAGCATCTCGACGCCCAGCGCCTCGGCGTCGGTCCAGTGCTCGCGGCCGACGTTGTCCTTCGGCAGGTTCAGGCCCGCCATGGTCAGCACCGTGAGCCGGTCGTCGCGCTGCTCGTCGTACGGGTCGGCGTTGCGCTCCGGGATGAGCAGCGACATGCGCTCGCGCATCTCGTCCAGGAAGTCCGCCACGACCACCGCGTGCTCGTGGTGCTCGCTCGCGTCCCGCCGCAGGGCCTCGAAGACCTGGCCGGGGTGGGCGTCGAACCGGCCGCCGACCGTCCGCACCGCGCGCAGCAGCACGATCCGGGTCTGCGGCAGCTTCGCCACCTCGTAGGGCAGCAGACCGCTGAGCACGTCCAGCACCAGCCGCCGCCGGGTCGCCGCCGCCAGTGCCTTCTCCCGACGCCAGGCCCGCTCGGGGTCCTCCTCGTCGATGAAGTGCTCCAGCATCGGCTCGGCGACCACCCGGTAGGGGTTGAGGATGCCGGGCTGGGCGTTGAGCAGGTTGATCGGCCGCGCGTACGGCTTCAGCTCGGGCAGCTCGCACAGCGCCGCCAGAGGACCGGACGGGTCGAGCAGCGTCCAGTGGGCGCCCGCGCGCAGCGTCTTGTAGACGATGCCGCCGCCGAGGAACGACTTGCCCGCGCCGAGGCCAGCCACCATCGCCGTCAGGCCCGAGGCGTCGCGCAGCTCCTGCGCCATCCACGGGTCCCACGCCACCGGTCGCCGGGTGGCGGTGCAGGTCTCGCCCAGCAGGATGCCGCGGCGGTCGCCGACCTCCGCCGTCGCCGTCGGGACGGCCGAGGCCGCCCACAGCACCGAGCCGCGGCGCAGGTACGCGCCGGAGGACAGGGCCTCACCGGGGATGAACTCCCTGGCGATGGCGAACTGCGCCTCGGGGTGCTCGATCGCGACCTTCGGCTTGTAGAGGTCCAGCAGCGACTGGGCCAGCCGCAGCGCGTCGCGCTCGGTCGGACCCGAGACGGCGAGCCGCCACCACGAGCGCACACGGGTGCCCAGCGCGGTGAAGCCCGACGTCATCTCGTCGTCGATGTCCAGCACGCGGCTGGCCTGCCGCGCGAGCGACTGCGGCGGCTCCAGTTCGTGCTCGTCGGTGTAGTGCCGGACCTGGGAGCGGACCTTGTTCATCTGCCGCTGCAACTCGCCCGAGACGTCTTCGGGCTTCCGCACGTAGATCCGCGCGGACCACTCGACGCTCGCGGGCAGGCGGTCGGCCCTCTGCACCCACGGGTCGTCGACCTCGGGGATCTGGAGGCCGTGCATCAGGCCCACGGTGAGCACAACGACGTGGCGCCGGATGCCCGCGTTCGAGCCGGTCCGGCCACGCACGGTGACCGTCGGCGAGTACGGCTCCTGGTGGAAGTCCGCCGCGTCGGTGAAGCTGGCCAGGTCCTCCGGCTCCCACGCGGCACCCGGCACGGCCGGGAGGTTGCGCGGGGCGGGCAGGCCGAGCGAGCACGACCGGTGCATCAGCCAGGACATCTCCTCGGCCGTCGCCGGGCGTCCCTCCAGGCCCGCGGAGCCGATGACCTGGTCGAGGTGGTCGACCTCGCTGTCCAGTGCCACCAGCTCGGCGTCCACGGCGTCCGGGAAGACCTTGCGCAGCACGGGAGCGGCGCGCTCGACGGCGCGGTCCATCATGTTGCGGGTCTGCACCTGGACGCCCAGGTAGACCTCCTTCTCCGCCATCGAACGACCCATGAGCTGCTGCTGCTCGCCGACCATGTAGTCGTCGAACGACAGCGTGCCGGGGGTGTCCGGGAGGCGGCGCACCGCGTTGTGGACGTGCGCCTCGGCCCACATCCGGATCGGGTACGGGCGCGTGGTCACGCGCAGGTGCATCCAGCGGCCCTGGAGCTCCGCGTACTGACCGGCGATGGCCGCGATCAGGTCCTGGCGCTGCGAGTCCGACCGGAAGGACCAGCGCTGCGGCGCGAGCTTGTACCAGGCGTAGACCTCCTGGCCGGTGCGCAGCAGGTGGCCGTCGATGCTGCGGGCGGCGATGGACGGCGTGTAGCTCGGGATCGCCTGCTCACCGGTGAGGCGACGACCCCGCTTGCTGTACACCTTGCGGTCCGAGTGGTCCGCGGCGGCCGCGTGCTGGGCCACGTGCGCCGCGGAGCGTCGGTCACGGTCTCGCCGGCGTCCGAACACCGCGTACCTCCTTCTTACGGCCGCCTGACCGCCGTCGATTCTTCTGGGCCTGTTCCGAGACCTGGACGGTGGAAGCTGTGGAGCGTCTCGAACCCCTGCCCCGCTTCTTCTGACGCCTGCGGGGGCGTTGGGGGTTGACCCGAATCCGGGCGGCGCTGGCCGCTCCGCCCACGCCCGCGGTGCGTTCGCGGGGGGCGAGCAGTTCGCGGACCCACATCGCCAGTGCGGCCGACAGCGGCCGCTCGTGGCTGATGCGGGCGCAGATGAAGCGCGTGAGCATCACCGTGATGACGAGCGCCCACGCGGTCGTGAAGAAGCTGAAGCCGAACCCGAGCTGCCGCTCGACCGTCAGGACCAGGAGGAACACCGCGATGCCCACACCCCAGGCCACGTAGCGCGCACGCCAGGGGAAGGTCGCCTTCGGTGGTCCCAGCCAGACGGCGTCGACCCGGTACACCTCGTCGTCAGTGCGGACCCGCACCCGTCAGCCTCCGGTGAACAGGCCGGCGAGCCACGTGCCGATGTTCGCGCCGGCGTTCGTGGTCACGGCCAATCCGATGATCGCCAGCGCGACGATGACGCCGCCGAGCCTGCGCATCACACCTGCGTTGTCGCCCTTCCCGCCACCGAGCCAGAGCAGGAGGACGGCAACGGTGAGGAGGAGCAGCGGAACCAGGTTGTTCAGGATCCAGTCGCGGATGCCTGTTGTGCCCAGGCCGCCGCCAGGCTGCTGCTGCTGCGCGAGTGTTACCAGGGCCATGGCGGTCATCTCGTACTCCTGAGTACGCCGAGCGACTCCGGGCGGGCATAGGGGGTCCCGTCCGGGGCTTGCGCTAACGAGTAGAACACGTCTTCGTCACGAGGTGTATCAGTCGCCGAGCCGTGCGGTGATCAAAAGCCGTTCCCCTCGCACTCGATTACGTCTAATCTGGCACGCACATCATGGTTGAGGGGGTGTCGTCCGTGAACCACCCGGGCCGGATTCTCCCGCTTGCCGAGATAGTTCACCCGACCGCGAACTTGCGGGTCACGCACAGTGCGCACGCCCGCCTCTCCCTCATTCGGCTGATCACCTGACTGACCTGTTCGGCCGGACCACTCGCCCGAACGGAGGCGGAGCCCGGTGTTACGACTCGAGGAGGCTCGCCGATGACCCCGCCGCCCGAAACCGCTGCCGGCACGGACGCGGAGGTGAAGGAAATCACCATCACCGCGGCCGAGCTGGACACCGCAGAGGCTACCGGTGAGGACCGGCAAACGGGGCGGCGGGTGCAGCGGACCATCAACTTCGACAGCGAGGTGCTGGAGCGCGCGAGGGCCGCCGCCACGTACCTGGCGGCCTACGAGCCGGTGGCCGGGGTGCGGAGCCTGGCGGACATCGTGAACCCGGCCGTGGAGGGGTACGTCGGGGAGCTGGAGGAGCGGTTCAACGGAGGGGCCCCGTTCCGGCCCGTGCACCGGATGCCGCCGGGGCGGCCCGCTCGGCGGCCGTAGCTCGCTCGGGTCGTGGGGTCGGGCTTCGGGGTCGTGGGTCGGGGTCCGCGTGTTCGAGGTGGTCGGGTGGTCGGCCGATGCGACTCGGGGGCCCCTCATGTGAGCCTTTGATCGGGACGAAGAGCAGTCCCGAAAGCCTGCCCGATCATCGATTTCAAGGCTCGAATCCCCGAGTAGAATCGACCGCGCCGCGTCCCCCGCCTGGCAGCAGTCGGTCACTCGGCCCGCTGCCGCCTTGTTCGGTGGCGCTTCCTGACCGAAGGCGCCTGCTTTTTCCGGGAGCGCGCAACCCGTGGTCGATTTTACCGGGGGGATTTGACCCTTGCCCTGGTTGATCGGGCAGGTTTTCACCACCTGCCCTTTGCCCCGATCAAAGGGTCAAATCCAGGGGCCCGAGTCAAATCGACCACACCCCGACGGGACCGTCCCGCACGCAACGGGAGCCGTCCCGTCCCGACGGGAAGCAGGAGAACGGGGCGGATGAGCCGGCATGTAAGCCGGATCCTGTTCCACGGGCACCTCGCGGTGCACCGCTCGGCGGCCATCCATCTCGGCCTGCCGTTGCCGACAGGCTCGTGCGGCCTACCCGCAGGCATCGGGCGGGCAGCCCTCGAACGCCTGCGCAGGTGCCTGAGCACCCTCTTGGCCTTGCTCCGGGTGGGGTTTACCTAGCCGCCCCTGTCACCAGGGGCGCTGGTGGTCTCTTACACCACCGTTTCACCCTTACCCCGGCTCACGCCGAGGCGGTCTGTTTTCTGTGGCACTGTCCCGAGGGTCACCCCTGGTTGCCGTTAACAACCACCCTGCCCTGTGGAGTCCGGACTTTCCTCGGCGACAGACATGAATTCTGTCGACGCGGCCGCCCTGCCGACTCATCCGCACGCCCAGGATAGTGGGCACGTCCCAGGTCGTGGAATCCGGGGGACGTGGGCTTGTTGCGACCGGGCCGGACTGCTCTACTCGAAGCATGGTCGGAACCGGGGTGTTGACCCGTCGCCGCCACGTCGACTTCGGTCGGGTGGCCGCTTCCTTCTGTCGTCCCTGACGACCTTTCCATTTCCTCCGCACGGTTTCCGCGCGTTGTCGCACGTGTTCGGGCTGGTGCTCCGGCCACGGAATTCACCCGTGGCCGTGACGCGAACCCGGCACGTCACTGATCCCCGTCGGCCACCCGGCGCACTTCGCGAACGCCGGGTGGCCCTCGGCCCCGCACGAACCGAGGTGCCACACCTGATGTCCACGATCCTCACCATCTCCGGCAGCCCATCGGCGTCGGCCCGGACCGGAGTGCTGGTCGACCACGTCAACGCCAGGCTGGTCGAAGCAGGCCACGACGTGCGGACGTTGCGGGTTCGCCAGCTGCCCACGCTGCCGCTGCTCACGGAGGACATGAACGACCCGGCCATCGCCGAGGCGGTGACGCTCGTCCTGCGGGCGGACGGCATCGTCGTGGCCAGTCCGGTCTACCGGGCCGCCTACAGCGGTCTGGTGAAGGCGCTGCTCGACCTGCTGCCCAAGCGCGCGCTGCGGGGGCGGGCGATCCTGCCGCTGGCCACGGGCGGCAGCCAGGGGTTCCTGGTGGCGATGGACTACGCGCTGAACCCGCTGCTGGCGGGCAAGGGCGCCGACCACGTGGTGCGCGGCGAGTTCGTGCTCGACAACCGCATCCGGCCGGAACTGGGCGACTCCGCCCTCGACCCCGAGGCCGAGCTGGCCGTGTCGGCGGCGGTGGACCGGTTCGCGGCCGCGCTGGCGGACGTGGGCTACCGGCGCAAGCGGGGGACGGCGCAGCTGCGGCCCGCGGTCTGACCGGTGCGGCTCGGCCAAGCGACCTCTGACCGGCGCGGCCTGGTCAGCGCAGGCTGACGCCGCTTGGCCGATGGGCCCCCGACACCAATGCCGCCACCGGGGTCCGACAGCCGATCTCGCGGAGATCGATCGCCGCACCCCGGCACCGAGGAGTCAGCCCGCCAGGTGCGAGGTGTCGTTGACCAAACGGACCGACGCGTGGCCGTCCGGGTAGAACTCGGTGACCGACAGTGACGCCAAATCCAGGTGGAGTCGGAAAAGCAAGCTCGGGCCGACGTCCAACGCCATTCGCAACAGTGTTTTGATCGGTGTCACGTGGCTGACGACCACGAGGTTCCGGCCGCCGTAGCTCGCGATCAGGTCGTTGCGGGCCCGGCGCACGCGCCGGTGCACCGCGTCGAAGCTCTCGCCACCGGGCGGCGCGACGGACGTGTCCGACAGCCACCTGCGGTGCAGGTCGGGGTCGCGGTCGGCGGCCTCGGTGAAGGTGAGGCCCTCCCACGCGCCGAAGTCGGTCTCGACCAGCCCGTCCACGACCACGGCCTCCAGGCCGAGCGCCGACGCGACGGCGTCGGCGGTCTCCCGCGCGCGGCCCAGCGGCGAGGAGACGACGGCGGCGACGTCGTCCAGCTTCGCCAGCCTCCGCGCGGCTCCCGCGGCCTGCTCGCGGCCGACCTCGGTCAGCGGCGGGTTGCCCCGCCCCGAGTACCGGCGGCCGACCGACAGCTCGGTCTGGCCGTGCCGGAGCAGGTGCAGGCGGGTGGGTGTGCCGCCCGCGCCGGACCAGGACGCCGGGGGCGAGACGGCCTCCGAGGCCAGGTCGGCGGTGCCCGACCGCTCCTCCGTCACCCGGCCGGCGGGCCCGGCGAGACCCGACCGCTCGTCCGTCGCCCGGTCGGCGGGCCCGGCGAGACCTGCCTGCTCGTCCATCGCCCGGTTCGCCAGCCGGTCGGCGTCCTTGTTGCGCTCGCGCGGGATCCACGTGTAGCCGACGTGCTCGAACCCGGCCGCGACCGACCGGGCCTCCGCCGCCAGCGGCCTCATCGACGGGTGCTTGACCTGCCACCGCCCGGACATCTGCTCGACCACGAGCTTCGAGTCCATCCGCACCTCGACGGACTCCGCCCCCAGCTCGGCCGCCGCGCGGAGCCCGGCGATCAGCCCCTGGTACTCGGCCACGTTGTTGGTCACGTGGCCTAGGCCGCCGAAGCGCTCGGCGAGGAGTTCGCCCGACTCGGCGGCCCGGACGACCGCGCCGTACCCGGCGGGTCCGGGGTTGCCGCGCGATCCGCCGTCCGCCTCGACGACGACCTTCACAGCCCGGATTCCGCCGTCCGCACCATGATCGCGCCGCACTCCTCGCACCGCAGGACCTCGTCCGGCGCGGCTTCGCGAACGGTCGAGTAGGCGCTGCGGTCGAGTTCGATCCGGCAGGCGCCGCAGCGGCGGGAGCGCAGCAGCCCGGCCCCGATCCCCTTGTGGGCGCGCACCTTCTCGTACAGCGCGAGCAGGTCGGCGGGGAAGCCGGCCGCGGCCTTCTCGCGGTCGGCCTTGCGCTTGGCCTCGATGGAGTCCAGGTCGGCCAGCGTCGCGTCCCGGCGGCGAGCCGCGTCGGCGAGCGCCTCGGTCGCCTTGTCCAGCTCGATCCTGGCGTGCTGCACGTCGGCCTCGACGGCCTCGCGCCGCTCCATCAGCTCCAGCAGGTCGTCCTCCAGCGCGGCCTGGCGGCGCTCCAGCGTGGCCAGCTCGTGCTCCAGCTCGGTGAGCTGCTTGGCCCCGACCGTGCCGCCCGACATCAGCTTCCGGTCGCGGTCCTCGCGCGCCCGGACCTGGTCGATCTCGGTCTCCTGGCGCTTGACGTCCCGGTTGAGGTCGCCGAGCGTCGTCTCGATGGTCGTCAGCGCGTCCGTCTTCGTCCGGAGCTGCTTCTCCGCTTCGGCGATCTCCACGATCTCCGGCAGCGTGCGCCTGCGGTGGTCGACGCGCGAGAGTTCGGCGTCGACCTCGGCGAGCGGGAGCAGCCTGCGCTGCACGGCGGGATCGGCCTTCATTTAGTTGGTCCTCCTGTGTCGGCTCGTCGCACCGACGGTCCACGGATCGGTTCGGCGGGTGGAGACGAGTGCTTCGACCGTACCGCCGAAGGCGGTGCGGACCACCCCCGCTGCCTGCTCGCACCAGGGCCACTCGCTCGCGAAGTGGGCGACGTCGACCAGCGCGGGCGCGTCGGGGCCCTGCGCGAGGTGGTCGGACGCCGGGTGGTGGCGCAGGTCGGAGGTCACGTAGGCGTCGACGCGGGCGGCGGTCGCGGCCTTCAGGTAGCTGTCGCCGGAGCCGCCGCAGACCGCGACCCGCCGCACCGTGCGACCAGGATCACCCGCGGCGCGCACGCCCCACACCGTTTCCGGGAGGGCGTCGGCGACGCGCTGGGTGAAGTCGCGCAGCGTTTCGGGGGCGGGGAGTTCGCCGATGCGGCCGATGCCGGTGCTGGACGGCAGGTCGGCCATCTCGTGGAGGTTGAGCGCGACCTCCTCGTACGGGTGGGCTGCGCGCAGCGCGGCCACGACCTGGTTGCGCAGCCGCCGTTCCAGCACCACTTCGAGGCGGGTCTCGTCCACGTGCTCCAGCGCGCCTACGGTGCCGACCGCCGGGTTGGCACCGTCGACCGGGCGGAACTGGCCGGTGCCCGCGACGGTGAACGCGGCGTCGCGGTAGTCGCCGAGCCGACCGGCGCCGGCGGCGTGCAGCGCGGCCAGGACGTCGACCGCGTCGGCGTGCGGGACGAACGTGGTCAGCACGTCCAGCGGGGGCGCGGGGTTGGGGCTGAGCGGGCCGGTGACGGTGAGGCCGAGGCGCGCGGCGAGCGCGTCGGACACGCCGGGGTCGGCGGCGTCGGCGTTGGTGTGCGCGCTGAACAGCGCCACGCCCGCGCGGATCATCCGGTGCACGAGGTGGCCCTTGGGGTCGTTCGCCGGGACGCCGGTGACCCCGCGCAGCATCAGCGGGTGGTGGGCCACGACCAGTTCGGCGCCGACCTCGATCGCCTCGTCCACCACGGTTTCGGTGACGTCGACGACGCAGAGGACGCGGGTGACCGGTTCGGCGGGGTCGCCGCAGACCAGGCCGACCGCGTCCCACGACTCGGCGGTCCCTGGCGGGTACGCGGCCTCCAGCGCCGCGACGACCTGTCCGAGGGTGGTGCTCACCGTTCCTCCAGCGCGACTCGTAGTGCGTCGACCAGCAGGTCGAACTCGGCGGGCGGCCGGGTGGCGACCCTCAGGTGGTCGGGGGTGAGGCCGGGGAACGTGTCGCCGCGGCGGACCGCGATCCCCTTGCCCCGCAGCGCTTCCCTGACCTCTGCGCCGCCGGGGACGTCGAGCAGCAGGAACGGCGCGCGCGGCGGCACGACGAGCAGGTCGGCCAGCGCGCGGGCGGCGTGGTCGGTGTGCGGCGCGGTCTCCTCCGCGATCCGCCGGGCCGCGGCGACGGCGGCGGGTTCGCAGCAGGCCGTGACGGCTTCCAGCACCAGGCTGCCGACCGGCCACTGTGGACGGTGGTGGGCGAGTCGCGCCAGCAGGGCCGGGTCGCCGAGCAGGTAACCGGCGCGCAGGCCGGCCAGACCCCAGGTCTTGGTGAGGCTGCGCAGCACCAGCAGCCCGGGAAGCCGTTGCCCGGACAGGGATTCCGGCTCGTCCGGCAGGGTGTCCGCGAACGCCTCGTCCACGACCAGGACGCGGCCGGGACGGGCCAGTGCGGCTATCGCGGCGGCCGGGTGGAGCACGGAGGTCGGGTTGGTCGGGTTGCCGATCACGACCAGGTCGGCCTCGTCCGGCACCAGCTCGGGTCGCAGCGCGTACCCGTCCTCGGCGCGCAGCAGGACCCGGTGCACCGGCACGCCCGCGTCGACCAGCGCCACCTCGGGCTCGGTGAACGACGGGTGCACCACGGCGGCGAGCACCGGCCGCAGCACCGGGAGCAGCGCGAACCCCTCGGCGGCGCCCGCGAGCACCAGCACCTCCTCCGGCGTGCGGCCGTGGCGGGCGGCGACGGTGCGGCGGGCGGTGAGGTCTGCGAGGTCGCTCGGGTAGCGGCCGAGGTCGTCCAGCGCGGCCACGAGGCGGTCGCGCAGCCACGCGGGTGGGCGCGGCAGGCGCACGTTCACGGCGAAGTCGACGAGGCCGGGGGCGGCGTCGACGTCTCCGTGGTGGCGCAGGAGGGCGCGCTCGCTGGTCATCGCCCGGAATTCTAGGCGATGAGCGTGGTTGCCCAGTTCAGGTAGGCCATGGGCAGTTCGCGCAGGATGTCCGCCGTCTCCGAGGCGGGCAGCACCGGCAGGGCCTCGACGGACTGGCGGGCCAGCTCCCGGCAGTGGGCGAGGGTGTCCTCGACCATCGGCCCCCGGCGCAGCCTGGCCAGCACCTCCGCCACCTCGTCGTCGCCCGGTTCGCGCACGAGCAGCGCCCGCAGGCCCGGATCCATGGCCCGGAGCAGCGGGAACGTGTAGACGCCCTGGCGCACGTCGTTGCCGACGGGCTTGCCGAGCCGCAGCCGGGTGGACGCGAGGTCGAGCAGGTCGTCGAGGATCTGGAACAGCAGCCCGAACCTCGCGCCGTACTCGGCCATCCGCGCGCCGGTGGCCTCGTCGGCGTCCGCGCAGTGCGCCGCCAGCACGCAGCCGGTCCGGAACAGCGCGCCGGTCTTGAGCGCGATCGACCGCAGCGCGGCCTCGGGCGTCCGGTCCGGGTTGAAGAGGTCCAGCACCTCCAGCACCTGGCCCTCGACCAGGTCGGCCACGGCCGCGGCGAGCCGCTCGGCGGCGAACGGCGAGATCTCCGTCAGCGCGACCTGGCTGGCGCGCGCGAGCATGAAGTCGCCCACCAGCACCGCCGGTCCCGGACCCCAGGAGGCGTTGACCGTGGGCACACCCCGGCGTTCGGCCGCGTCGTCCATCAGGTCGTCGTGCACGAGCGACCCGGCGTGCAGCAGCTCCACGCACGCCGCCGCCGTGACGGCCTTGTCGGTGACGCTCCCGCCGACCGCCAGGGTCCCGGCGAGGATGAGGACGGAGCGCAGGCGCTTCCCGCCCGCCGCCGTGACGCGGCCGGAGTGCTCGTTCACGATGGGCAGCGAGGACGACGTCGCCATGCGGCGGATCTCGTCCTCCACGCGCGGCAGCGCTCGCGCGAGGGCCGGGATCGCGAGGCCGATGGCCGGAGCGGTGGTGGTGGGCACGGGGTGATCGTCGTCCGCGCGACCTGAGAGGCCGCTGAGATTAGGGTCGGGGGATGCATGTGAGCTTCGTCTGCACGGGGAACATCTGCCGCTCGCCGGTGGCCGCGATCGTGTTCCGGGAGCACGTCCGCCGCGCCGGGCTGGCCGACGTGGTCGAGGTCTCCAGCGCCGGGACCGGCGGCTGGCACGTCGGGGACGCGGCGGACGAGCGGGCCGCGGAGTCGCTCGTGGACGCCGGCTACCCGTCGGAGCACGTGGCCGCGCAGGTCGGCGACCTGCACCTGGGGGCCGACCTGCTGGTGGCGCTGGACTCCGGGCACGCGCGGGAGCTGCGGCGGCTGTCCGGCGACCCGGACCGGGTGCGGCTGCTGCGGTCGTTCGACCCGGACGCCGACGGCGTGGACGTGCCGGACCCGTACTACGGCGACCGCGAGGGGTTCGACCGGGTGCTGGCGATGACCGAGGCCGCGGTGCCGGGGCTGTTGGCGTGGGTGCGCGAGAGGCTGTGACCGCGGTCGTCGAGCTGGCCGGGTTGGACGCCCGGTCGGCCCGGCCGATCAGCGGGGACGTGCACGACGTCGAGCTGGCCGACGGCGGGCACGTGGTGGCGAAGGAGACGGTGTCCGCGCGGGCCGAGGCGGCGTCGCTGCGGTGGCTGGCCGTGCCCGGCGGCCCTCCGGTGCCCCGCGTGCACGGCGTGCGCGGCGACTGGCTGGTCACCGACCTCGTCCCGCCGGGACGGCCCACCGCGCGGGCCGCCGAGGCGTTCGGCCGCGAGCTGGCCGCGCTGCACGGCGCGGGCGCACCCGAGTTCGGCTCTCCCCCGCCCGGCGGGCCCGTGGACGCGGCGATCGGGCTCGCGCCGATGCGCAACGGGACCGGCGCGCGCTGGCCGGAGTGGTACTGGGAGCACCGGGTCGAGCCGTACCTGCGGACCGCGGTCGACGGCGGCCTGCTCACCGGGGCCGAGGCCGCCGTCGTCACCGCCCGCGTCGCCCGCGCCGAGGACCCCGGCGAGCCGCCCGCCCGGCTGCACGGCGACCTGTGGACCGGCAACGCGCTCTGGTCGGCGGACGGGCGGGTGTGGCTGGTCGACCCGGCGGCGCACGGCGGGCACCGGGAGACGGACCTGGCGATGCTGCGGCTGTTCGGCTGCCCCCACCTGGACCGGGTCGTCGCGGGCTACCAGGAGGTCCGGCCGCTCGCCGACGGGTGGGCCGACCGGGTCGGGCTGCACCAGCTGTTCCCGCTGCTCGTGCACGTGGTGCTGTTCGGACGGGGTTACGCCGCGCAGACGGTCGCCGCGGCGCGATGATGGTGCCATGGACGAATGGATCAACGAGCCCGCGAAGTGGTCGACCGGCGCCGAGGGGGAGCTGTTCGTCACAGCCGACCCGGACACCGACTTCTGGCGCACCACCCACTACGGGTTCGTCCGCGACACCGGGCACGTCCGCGGCCGGTGGGTCGACGGCGACTGCGAGGTGCGGACGACGTTCAGCGCGGACTACGCCGAGCTGTACGACCAGGCCGGGATCGCGCTGCGGATCGACGAGGAGAACTGGATCAAGGCAGGCGTCGAGCTGGTGGACGGCGAGTTCCAGATCAGCGCGGTCGTGACCAGGGGCGTCTCGGACTGGTCGGTCGTCCCCGTCGCCTCGGCGGACCGGGTCACGATCTCCGCGGAGCGGACCGGCGACGCGGTGACCGTCCGGTACGGGCTGGGCGACGCCGAACCCGTCACGATGCTGCGGCTCGCCTACTTCCCGCCGGGCGTGCGCGCGCTCGTCGGGGTGATGTGCGCGGCGCCGACCGGCAGGGGGTTCGAGGCGAGGTTCGAACGGACCCTGATCAGCTCCTGATCCGCGCAGCGCCTACCGTGGAGGTGTGCGGTTCCGGTTCCTGCTCCGACCTGGTTGGCTCGCCCTGACGCTGGCCGTCTGGGTGTTCGCGGGCGCGTGCTTCACGATGCTCATGCCCTGGCAGTTCGGCCGCAACGACGAGCGGGTCGCGCAGAACACCGCGCTGACCAAGGCCATGGCGACGGACCCGGCGCCGGTGGGCACCGTGCTGGACCGGTCCAACGCCGAGGTCGAGTGGACGAAGGTGTCGCTCACCGGGCGGTACCTGCCCGAGGGCGAGGCCGTGGCCAGGCTGCGGACCGTGCAGGGCGAGGCCGCCTTCGAGGTGGTCACGCCGTTCGCGCTGGACAGCGGCCAGACCGTGCTGGTGAACCGGGGCTACGTGCGGCCCGCCAGCGGGGTGAGCGTGCCGGACTTCCCGGTCGCGCCCTCCGAGCAGGTGACCGCCGTGGCGTGGGTGCGGGCGGGCGAGTCGGACAACCGCGACGCGTTCACCGAGGACGGGCGCAGGCAGGTCTACGCGATCAACTCCGCGGTCGTCGGCCGCGCGGCCGGGCTCGACGTCCGGCCCGGCTACTTCCAGCTCTCCGAGGGCCAGCCCGGTGTGCTGAACGCGCTGCCGCTGCCCCGGATGGACTCCGGGCCGTTCTTCTCCTACGCGCTCCAGTGGATCGCGTTCGGCGTGATGGCCCTCGGCGGCTGGGCGTACTTCAGCTGGCGCGAGATCCAGCCGGGCGGGGCGCTCGCGGAGCCCCGGCCCAAGCGGAAGTCGGTCGCGGAGATGCTGGCCGAGGACGAGGCGAACGACCAGCTCGTGCGCTGACCCCTCCCCGCTAGCGGCGGCGGGAGAACAGCGCCAGGGCCGCGGCCAGCAGCGCCGACAGCCCGCCCACCACCCTGGACAGCTCGACGGCCCTGGTCACGTGGCCCGCGTCGGGGTTGCGGCCGTGGCCCATCACCGCGCGGTCCTCGGCGCCGTAGGAGTACACGGTGCGCCCGCCGAGGCGGATCTCCAGCGCGCCCGCGAACGCCGCCTCCACCTGGCCCGCGTTGGGGCTGGGGTGCGCCGACGCGTCGCGCCGCCACACCTCCCACGCCTCGGCGGCCGAACCGCCGACGACCGGGGCCGCGGCCACCGTGAGCAGCGCGGCGGCGCGCGAGGGGACGAGGTTGGCCAGGTCGTCCAGCCTGGCGGCGGCCCAGCCGAAGCGCTGGTAGCGGGGCGAGCGGTGGCCGATCATCGCGTCCAGGGTGTTGACCGCGCGGTAGGCCAGCAGGCCCGGCACGCCCGCGACCGCGCCCCACAGCAGCGGCGCGACGACCGCGTCGGACGTGTTCTCCGCGACGGACTCGACGGTGGCCTTGGCCAGCGCGAGCGTGTCCAGGGCCGCGGGTTCGCGGCCGCACAGGTTCGGCAGCCGGTCGCGCGCGGCGGTGAGGTCGCCCTCGTCGAGCTCACGGCCCATCGCCGTGCCCTCCTTGGCGAGCGACGTGCCACCGAGGACGGCCCAGGTCGCCGCGGCCGTCGTGAGGGTCCTGACCAGCTCGTTGCGACCGCTCAGCCGCTCCACGACCACGCCGAGCGCGACGACGCCGCCCGCGAGCAGCGCGGTGTGCCCGGCACCGGCCGCCCGGCTGTCCCGGTACGTGCTCTCCTCGGCCGCCCCGGCGGCTCGACCGAAGAACGCCACCGGGTGATGTCTCCGGGGGTCGCCGAAGACCGCGTCCGCGGCTACTCCCAGCAACAATCCGGCCGCTCGTCCCACGCCCAAGGCAGACCTCCCCGAAGTCGACACGGCACCGTATAGCGTCGGCCGTCACCCGTTCGAGGTAGGGGCGCGGTTCCCGATGTCCGGGACTGTCGGTGGCCGGCGTTAGGGTGCCGACCGTGGAACCAGCAGGCCGGTTGAAGCTCTACGCGTACCTCGACGCGCGCGACCACCAGCGCACCTACCTGGCGATCATGCGTCTGTTCACGTCCACCCTGCTCGCCGACCTGTCCGCCGGGGAGGTCGCGGGGGCGCTCGCGGGAGCGGAGCGGCTGGGCACCGTGGACGCGGGCGAGTCCCGGATCGAGAACGTGATCAACCGGCTGAAGCAGCTGGTGGAGTGGGGCAACCTCGTGCAGGGGCGGCGGGAGGTCGTCGCGGCGAGCATCGCCGAGTTCCAGCACGGCAGCGTCCGCTACCAGGTGAGCAAGCTCGCGGTGCGGGTCCAGCGCGACGTCGACCAGCTCCTGCGGGTGCCCGAGGGCGCGCGCGAGGTGTCGCGGGAGCTGCTGCCCGCGATCGAGCGCGGGCTCGGCGAGCTGGGCGGCGCGCTGTCCGAGGCGCTGGTCACCGGCGAGGGCAGGCGGTCGCGGGAGGTGTTGGCCGAACGGGTGACGACGGTCTTCCTCCAGCACGCCGAGCTGGCGGCCACGGTGCGTGACTTCTACGCGTACCTCGGCCAGGTCGTGACGCGGCACCACCTGGCGCCCGAGGAGATCTCCGGGTTCCGCAACCTGCTGGTCGAGTACATCCAGATGGTGGTGGAGGACGTGCTCCGGCACACCCCGGCCATCGCGGACGCCCTGGCCGGGCTCGCGCGGGCCCGCGGCGAGCTGCTGCGGCTGCTCGGCGGCACGGAGGGGCTCGGCGGCGAGGTCGAACGGGCGCGCGGCCGGTCCGCGGCGGACTGGTCGGAGCTGACGGGCTGGTTCGTCGACCGCCCCGGCCACCCGAGCCAGGTCACGGCGCTGCGCGAGGCGACGGCGCGGGCCATCGGGTCGCTGCTGGCGTCGGTGAAGCGCGCGACCTCCGGCGGCGGGCTGCTGCCGGGCAGGCGCGCGGAGCTGCTGAAGCTGGCGGCGTGGTTCGACTCCGGCACCCGCGAGCGGGGCCACGAGCTGTACGCGGCGGCGTTCGGCCTGTACTCGGCGCGGCACGTGCTGCCCGCGCCGGAGCACGACAGCGACAACGAGCGCACGGCGTGGCGCGACGGGCCGGTGCGGGACGTGACGGTGAGCGTCCGCAGCCGGGGCGACCGCGGCGCGCGCGGGCGGACGTCGCGGATCCTGGACGACCCGATCACCGAGCAGTCGCTGCTGGCCGCGGCCCGCGAGGCGGACGAGCACCGGGCCGCGTCGGTGGCCGAGCTGGCCTCGGCGGCTCCCCGGCTCGACTCGACGACGCTGTCCGGCGACGCGCTGGGCGTGCTGTGCGAGCTGCTGACGCTGGCGATGGCGCAGCGGGAGAGCGCGGTCGACTCCGGGTCGGCGGCCGACCCGGTGCGCGGCCTGCGGGTCACCGTCGACCACGCGCCCGGCGAGACCACGAGGATCACCTCGGCGGCGGGCACGCTGACCCTGCACGACGCGCGCTTGGCGCTGAGCGGATGAGCACGCCGCTGGACGACCTCCCCGACATCGACGCGGCGAACGTGGTGCGCTGCGCCCGCACGCTGCTGCGCAGGCCGCTGCTGCGCGGCGACGGCCCGGACGGCGAGCTGCTGGCGCTGGTGTACCGGCACCGGTTCGCGCTCCAGGACCTGTTCGCGGGCCTGCTCGGCTACCGGCTGGTGGTGGAGCGCCGGTTCGCGCGGCTGTACAAGGCCGGGCCGGGGGTGGACGACACCCGCGGCGTGCCGGGGATGTCGCCGCGCGGGTACGCCTACCTGGCGCTGACGCTGGGGGTGCTGACCGGCGTCGGCAGGCAGGCCCTGCTGTCGCGGCTGGTGTCGGACGTGCGGGCCGCCGCGGCCGAGGCCGGGATCGACGTGGTGGACGACGTGGTCGACCGGCGGGCGCTGACGGCGGCGCTGCGGCACCTGGTGTCGCTGGGCGTGCTGCACGAGACCGAGGGCCAGGTCGGCGCCGACCTCCAGACCGAGGCGCTGATCACGATCGACACCGACCTGCTGGGGCAGCTGCTGACCGGGCCGGTGGCCGAGGCCGACTCGCCGGAGCGGCTGGTCGCGCTGGCGGCCAGGCCGGGGCCGCGCGGCGTCGAGCACGCGGTGCGGCGCAGGCTGGTGGAGACGCCGCTGGTGCTCTACGCCGACCTGCCGCCCGACCAGGCCGACTGGTTGCGGCGCAACCAGCGCAAGGAGTCCGTGCTGCTGGAGAAGTGCTTCGGGCTGTTCACCGAGTCGCGCCTGGAGGGCGTGCTCGCGGCCGACCCCGAGGACTACCTGACGGACATGTACTTCCCCGGCACGTCGACGGTCGCGCGGCTCGCCCTGCTGGCGCTGCCGTCACTGCTGGAACTGGAGCACGACGCCGCCGACGAGCCGATCACGCGGCCCGACGGCAGGCACCCGGTGGCGGTCGCCCGGCTGCGGGAGGTGCTGGACCAGCTGGTCGAGGACTACCCGGCGGCCTGGTCGAAGCAGATCGTCGACGACCCGACCAAGCTCGCCGTCGAGGTGGCGGAGCTGCTGCGCCGCATGGGCCTGGCCGTCGAGTGCGACGACGGCTGGCTGCTGAACCCCGCCGCGCACCGGTGGATACCCGAACCGGACGGCGATCCCGAGCGCGAGGTCGCCGCCCCCGCCCCGATCGAGCCCGAAGTGCCGAGCTGGTCATTGTTCGACGAGGAGAACGTGTCGTGACGCTGGGGCGGGACAGGTGGCGGCTGCACCGCGGCGGCATCGTCAACGTGTGGCAGTACGCCGAGCAGACGTTCGACTTCTCCGGCGGACGCGCGATCTTCCAGGGCACCAACGGGTCCGGCAAGTCGCGGACGCTGGAGCTGCTGCTGCCGCTGTGCCTGGACGGCGACCTGCGGCAGGTCGGTTCGAAGGGCTTCGACACGGTCAGCCTGCGGCGGCTGATGCTGGACGACTACAACGGCGGCCCGAACCGGATCGGCTACGCGTGGATCGAGCTGCGCCGGGTCGTCGACGGCGTCGAGGAGTTCCTGACCTGCGGGCTGGGCGTGAAGGCGTCCAAGACGTCGCAGGCGATCACCGACTCGTGGCGGTTCATCACGCGTGCGAGGGTCGGGCACGACCTGCACCTGGCGGGCCACGAGCGGATCCCGCTCGGCCCGGCGCACCTGCGGGAGGCGATCGGCGCGGACTGCGTGCTGGAGGACGCCGCGTTCCGCGCGAAGGTCGCCGAGACGGTCTACGGCGTCCCGGCCGCCCGGTACGGCGACCTGCTGCACCTCCAGCGCACGCTGCGGAACCCCGACGTCGGCCTGAAGGTCCTGGAGGGGCAGCTGGAGCAGATCCTGTCCGACGCGCTGCCGCCGCTGGACCAGACGATGGTCGAGCAGCTGGCGACGTCGTTCGACGACCTGGAGTCGATCCGGGAGAACATCACCCGGCTGTCGTCGGCGGACGCCGCGCTCGGCACGTTCCTCAAGACCTACTCCGACTACGCGTTCGGCGGGCTGCGCTCGTCGGCCGAGCGGCTGCGCGGCGCCGAGGACGCGGTGCGCAAGCTCGCGCGCGCCTGCGCCCGGCTGGAGGGCGACCTGGAGCGGACGCGGTCGTCGCGCGCCGAGGCGGAGAGCGCCCAGGCCGCGCTGGAGACCGGTGAGGAGCAGGCCGAGGAGACGATCGCGGCGCTCAAGGAGCTGCCCGCGTTCCGCGACCTCCAGGACCTCCAGACCCGCGAGAAGCTCGTGGCGGAGAAGCGGTCGTCGGCCGTGGCCGCGCTGGAGATGGCGAACAAGCAGCGGCTCCAGGAGGACGGTGCCGTCGAGGCCGTGCTGCGGTCGCTGCGGCGGCTCCGGGAGGAGCTGGGGTCGGCCGACGAGCTGACCGAGCCGCTGCGCCAGCAGCTCAGGGCGGCGGGCCTGGACCCGTCGCCCGCGCCCGCCGTGCCGGAGGTGCCGCACGCCGAGGCGTCCGTGACCTCGCACCTCGTGCGGGTGAAGCCCGACCCGGAGGCGGAGCCGCTGCCGACGGAGCGGCGCGTGCCGCCCTCGGTGCCCGCGGACGCGGTGCTGGCCGGGCTGGAGACGGCCGTGGACGCGGCCTCGCGGATCGCGTCGTCGGCCCGGCAGCGCGGCGCGCTGGCGCTCGCGCTGCACCAGCGGGCCGGTGAGCTGGACCGCGAGCGGCAGAAGGTCGAGGCGCTGCGGCAGAAGGCGAAGGACGCCCAGGCCACCGCGGCCGAGGCCTCCTCGTTGCGCGACCGGGAGGGTCGTGAGCTGGCGGCGGTCGCGCGGACGTGGCTGGAGGAGGTCGAGCGCTGGTGCGGCGCGGGCCCGCTGGCGGACGGCCTGCCGAACCGGTCGTTCGAGCTGCCCGAGGCCGTCGACCCGGAGGTAGCGCGGACCGTGACGGCCGCGGCGCGGGAGTGGACCGCTCCCCTGGTCCGCGCGGCGCGGGACGCGGCGCAGGCGTTCGTGCTGCGGCAGGAGGAGCTGCGCGGCCGGATCGACCGGCTCGACGCCGAGCTGGCCGGGCTGCGCTCCGGCGAGGAGCGGGCGCCGGAGCCCGGCCGCTACGTGTCGTCCTCGCGCGACCCGCTGACGGGGACGCCGTTCTACCGGCTGGTCGACTTCCACGCGGGTGTGGACGACGCCGGGCGGGCCGGGCTCGAATCGGCGCTCCAGGCGAGCGGGCTGCTGGACGCGTGGGTGGCGGTCGACGGGGCGGTCGCCGACGACGTCACCGCGACCCCTCGGGAGGCCGTCACCGGGCCGTCGCTGGCGTCGGTGCTGGTCCCGGCCGTGGAGCCGGGGTCCGTGGTGCCCGCCGAGGTGGTCGCGGGGCTGCTCGCGGCGGTGTCGCTGGACACCGGGAGCGGGCTGGCGCTGTCGACCGACGGGCGCTGGCGGGCGGGCGTGCTCGGCGGCTCGTGGCGCAAGCCCGCCGCGGAGTTCATCGGCGCGGGAGCGCGGGAGTCCGCCCGGCGGCGCCGGATCGGCGAGCTGGAGGACGAGCTGGCCGAGCTGCGCGGTGAGCTCGGCGTGGCGGAGGGCGAGCTGGCGGGTGCGCGCGACCGCGTGACGCGCTGGGAAGCGCACCTGGACGGCTTCCCGTCCGACGGCGACCTGATCGCCAAGCACAGCCGGGAGCAGGCCGCGCGCGAGTCGGCCGACCGCGCCGGGGCCAGGGCGCGGGAGCTGCGGGCGGAACTGGACGAGGCGCAGGCGCGCGGCGAGGCCGTGCGCGGCGAGCTGGTGCGGCAGGCCGGTGAGGCCGGGCTGCCCGCGGAGACCGAGGGGCTGCGGCAGGCCCAGCAGGCCGCGGGCGACGCGCAGCGGACCGCGGACCGGCTGGGCGACCTGCTGCGCAGGCAGTGCCGGGGTGCCGTGACGGACCTGACGGACGCGACCCACCGCTTCCACGCGGCGGGCGAGGACCGGGCCGCCGCGGAGGCCGACGCCGAGAGCCGCTGCGTCGACCACGCGACGCAGGCCACGACGTTGGCCGAGCTGACCGAGGCGATCGGCGGCGAGGCGCGCGAGATCGCCGCCCAGCTCAGCTCGCTGGAGTCGACGCGGCGGAAGCTCCGCGAGGACCTGAAGTCGACGCGCGAACAGGTCGTGTCGGCCCGCGAGCAGGCGGCGAAGCTCGAAGCGCAGCTCGACGGGGCCCGCGAGCAGCTGGCGGGCGCCACCGCCGACGAGGCCCGCGTGGCCGAGCTGTTCCGGGCGACCGTCGCGGCGCCAGGCATCCTGGTCGCCGCGCTGCCGGACGCGGCCGACGACCTGGAGGCGATCCGCGAGGCCATCACGGCCGCGGGCGACCGGCGCGGCGCGGGCGAGGCCACGGTGATCACCAGGTTGCAGGCGTTGCAGACGTCGCTCGCGGGCAGCCACGACATCGCCGCCGAGCAGCACGCGGGGCTGCTCACCGTGACCGTGACCGGCGAGGAGGGCACCCGTCCGGTGGCCGTCGCGGCGAGGCAGGTGACGGCGAAGCTGGCCGACCAGCGCGGTTTCCTCAACGAGCAGTACCAGGGTGTGTTCGCGGACTACCTGATCCGCGACCTCGCCGAGTGGCTGCGCGGGCAGGTGGCCGTCGCCGAGGACCTGTGCAAGCGGATGAACGACGTCCTCAGCAGGGCGAGGTCCAGCCAGGGCGTGCACGTGAAGCTGTCGTGGAAGCCGTCGTCCGCGCTGGACGAGGAGACGCGCGGCGCGCTGGCGCTGGTGCGCGAGCCGTTCGCGAACCGGACGCCGGAGCAGGACGAGGCGCTGCGGCGGGTGTTCACCGAGCGGATCGAGACCGAGCGCGACGCGGACTCGGGCAACTACGCCGAGGTCCTGTCCCGCGCCCTCGACTACCGGACGTGGCACCAGTTCACCGTCACCGTCGGCGACACCGGCCCGGACGGCAACCCTCGTGAGCGGCGCCTGAAGCAGCTGTCGTCCGGCGAGACCAGGCTCATCTCGTACGTGACCCTGTTCGCCGCGGCGGCGTCGTTCTACGACGCGGTGGGCAGCGGCGAGGAGTCGTTCGACCCGCTGCGGCTGGTGCTGCTGGACGAGGCGTTCGAGCGCCTCGACGACCCGACGATCGCCCGCATGCTCGGCCTGCTCGTGGACCTCGACATGGACTGGGTCATCACCTGGCCCAGCGGCTGGGGAGTCTCCGACAAGATCCCGAGGATGCACATCTACGACGTCCTCCGCCCCCGCAACGGCCGCGGCGTCGCCTGCACCCAGACGACGTGGGACGGAGCGGCGCTGGACCGGGTCGACCCCTGATGGCGTTCGGTGCGCGGCCTGCTCGGCTCGCCGGACGAAGGCGCGTCGCACGGGATCGCTCCGGGGTGGGCGGAACCGCGGTGGACAGGGTTGCCCTCGACGGCGCTCGGTCCACGGGGCCTGCCCGGCCTGACGGGAGAAGCGCTCCCGCTGTCGAGCAGGCTCGCACGAGCGCCAGTGTGGGCATCTGGGACGGAGCCGCGCTGGACCGGGCCAACCCCTGACGACGCTCGGTCCACGGGGCCTGCCCGATCCGCCGGAAGCAAAGCGCGGCGAGCAGGCTCGCACAGGGCGTCAGCAAGGCAGCAAGGCAGCAAGGCAGCAAGGAGAGGTTCGCCGAGGCGAGCGAGCGTCGCCGACAGTGGCGGACAGCGTGGTCATCGCCTCACGGCTGGGAGCGGATCACGTTCCGCGGAGCGTGAACCGGGTCGAGCGGGTGAGCGGCCGCGTCGGACGCTCCGGCTACGACGTCCTGCCGCCCCGCACCGGACGCGGTGTCGCCTGCACCCAGACGACCTGGGCCGGAGCCGCGTTGGACCTGGTCGATCCGTAGCGGTAGCCGCCGTGCTCCACGGTCGCGGTGGTCGACGAAATCCGCGCACGAAAGCGGTCCGGGTGTCGGGGGCCGTCGAGGAGATCACACATGTGACTGTCCTGTCGCAGTAGCGGGGAGGCGTCTTCGTCTGGACGCTTCCACCGCCGTCGGCACGGGTACCAGCATGAACACCGGCCCCTTAATCTCGTCATAACCTTCGTGACGACTTGACCACGGGGCTGGGAGGCGGGTCAACAATGATCAACAAAGCCTGCCCGAACACGCCTTCGGAGGCTTCCCGGATGAACGCTCGGTGATTGTGCGCGGCGTTTGAGGGGTAGACCGGTCGGTATCAGTGGTCTTGCGGGGTCGGCGGATGGGCGCGACCACGCGCCGTTGTCCGATACGGGTTCACTGACCTGCGGTTTTCACATCTTCCCGACCACCTGGCCCGAAACCGATTTCACTGCCCGAAAACGGGTGGAATCGGCGGTCGTAAGCTGTTGTGGTGGATGACGAACTACGGGGTCGCTGGTCCGATTCTGCGTTGGTCGGTTTTTGGGGGTCGACGCTCGACACGATGGAGTCCGGGCGGTCCGCGTTCAGTTTTCGGGTCGAGGACCGGGTGACCGCCGAGGCGCTCGGGGCGGTGTTGCACAAGGCGATCGGTTTTCCCGCGCGGCGGCAGGTGTCGTTGGTGCGGTTGGACGAGCACCTGCGCGTGGAGGGGGTGTCGCTCGTGGAGGTCCTCGAAGAGGTGCACCAGCGGTCGGTTCGGCGGCCCGCCGGGCAGATGGCGTGGCGGTCGCAGTGGCTCGCGCAGGTCAGGCGGTACGACGAGGTGCCCGCCGCGCTGTTCGACGACGTGGTGGCACGGGCCGACGCGGTGCTCGCGACCGTCCTCGGCGGGGCGCCGTGGGACTGGCCCGCGGAACTGGACGACCCGCTGGTGCGCAGGGTCGTCGTTCGGGCCGTCGGGCTGGCGCGGGGTGTGTCGGCGCCCGTCGACGAGCCCGCGCTGTGGCGGTCAGCCGGTTGGGCGCATCAGGGCGGCTGACCGGACGCCTCCCGCGCCGAGGAACTCGGCCACCGGCAGGGTGGCCGCGCCCATCGCCACCGACTCGGTGCCCAGCTCGCACAGCTTGATCTTCGCCTGCTGGTACGGGTGGTGCAGGGCGTGCTTGGCGGCCACCTCGCGGATGGCGGGCAGCAGCTGCTCCCCGAGCAGCAGACCGGCCCAACCACCCACTATGACCCGTTCCGGGTTGAACAGGTTGATCAGGTTGCCGATGCCCGCGCCCGCGTAGCGGGCGGTTTCGTCCAGCACCTCCCTGGCCGCCCGCGAGTCCTCGGCCAGCAGTTCGCGGAGCGCGACCTCCTCGTCGACGATCCCCGGCGGCAGGCCCGCGGCTTCGCGGTGGCGACCCAGCACCCCCTTGGCGCCGATGTACGCCTCCAGGCACCCGTTGGCGCCGCAGCGGCAGGGCCTGCCGTCCAGGGACAGCGTGGTGTGCCCCCACTCGCCCGCACCGCCGGACGCACCGCGGTAGGGAACGCCGTCGGCGATGACGCTCGCGCCGACGCCGGATCCGATGAGGGCGATCACGGCGTTGCGGGCGCCGCGGCCCGCGCCGAACCACATCTCGGCCTGGCCCAGGGTGTTGGCGCCGTTGTCGATGAACAGCGGCAGGTCGGTGCCCGCCCGGAGCATCCGCTCCAGCGGGACGCCGTTCCAGCCGACGGTCTGGGCGTGGACCAGCAGTTCCGAACCGCGCTCCACCAGGCCGGGGACGCCGACCCCGACGCCGAGCAGCCTGCTGGGGTCGACGCCGCTGTCCTGCACGCACTGGTCGAGCCCGGCCAGGACGCGTTCGACGACCGCCTCGCCCCGGTTGGCGATCGTGTCCATCTGGAAGGTGCTCATGGCGAGCCTGCGGAGGGTGAGGTCGAAGACCTCGACCAGCACGTGGGTCTCACCCACGTCCACCCCCACGACGCAGGCGTGGTCGGGGTTGACGCGGAGCAGGACGCGGGGCCTGCCGCCGTCGGAGCCGACCAGTCCCGCCTCGACGACGACCTGGTCCTCGACGAGTTCACCGACGACGTTGCTGACCGACGCCTGGCTGAGCCCGGTGGCCCCGGCGAGTTCGTGACGGCTGAACTGGCCGTCGAAGTACAGCCTGCGCAACACGCGGGCGCGGTTGCTCGTCCTCAAGTCGCGCATCGTCCGCTTGCTCCGCTGCACTGTCTCTCCCCTTCGCCAAGCCTTGACGCCCCGAGGTCATCTGAGTTAAATCACATCTTGAAATAAGGCGTGATGCCGGACACCCCGACTATGCCAGCCGTCACCTGAACCCGGTAACGCAAGGTCGCCACCACGCCCCGCTGATCCTGACCAGCGGTCTGCCAGCACGGAACGAGGAACCCTGCCATGCCGAAGTCCTCGCCTCGAAGGTCCCTACTATCCGCGCTCGGCGCCGTCGCCCTCGCGGCGGCCGCCGTCGCCGTGCCGAACGCGACCACCGCCCGAGCCGCGGGTGAACAGGTCAACGTCTGGCTCACGTCCACCACCAGCGCCAACCGCGGGACGGGGGTCACGCGGGGCCTCCAGCAGCAGACGCCGGTGGCGTTCGCCGCGGGCACGGGCACCGGCGGCCAGACGATCACGGTCAACGAGAACACCCGCTACCAGACGTTCGAGGGCGGTGGCGCGTCGTTCACCGACAGCGCCGCGTGGCTCATGAACAGCAGCGGCATCCTCAGCGCGGCGACGCGCGAGGACACGATGAAGAAGCTGTTCGACCCGGTCAACGGCATCGGCCTGTCGATGACGCGCAACCCGATGGCGTCGACGGACCTCGCGCGGTTCGACTACTCCTACGACGAGACGTGCTGCGACGTCAACGACTTCACGATCAACCACGACCTCGCCGACGTGCTGCCGCTGACCAAGCGGGCCAAGGAGCTGAACCCGGCGCTGCGCGTGATGGCGTCCCCGTGGAGCGCGCCCGCGTGGATGAAGGACAACAACAGCATGCGGCAGGGCTGGCTGAAGGCCGAGCACTACGGCACCTACGGCCAGTACTTCGCGAAGTACGTGCAGGCCTACCAGTCGCGCGGCATCCCGATCGACTACGTGACGCCGCAGAACGAGCCGGGCTGCTGCCCCGGCTACCCGTCGATGCAGTGGAACACCGCGGGCCTGATCAACTTCACCAAGAACGGCATCTACCCGGCGTTCCGGGCGGCGGGGATCACCACGAAGGTGCTGATCTACGACTGGAACTGGGACGGCTACAACACCTGGGTGAAGCCGCAGCTCCAGGACCCCGGCATCGTCAACGACCCGCTGTTCGGCGGCATCGCCTGGCACGGCTACGTCGGTGACGTCTCCGCGCAGACCACGGCGCACAACGAGTTCCCGAACGTCAAGGCGTTCGACACCGAGCACTCCGGCGGCACCTGGATCACCGACCAGCACCGAGAGGACATGTTCAACATCATCGACTACACCCGCAACTGGGGCAGCTCGGTGGTGAAGTGGAGCCTCGCGATGGACGAGACCATGAACCCGCACAACGGCGGCTGCGGCACGTGCACCGGCTTCATCACCGTGCACAACAACGACAGCAGGCGCGGGCAGGTCGACTACACCGTCGAGTACTACACGATGGGCCACCTGACGAAGTTCGTGAAGCCGGGCGCGCAGCGCATCGAGACCAACGACAACGCGTCGGTCAAGAACGTGGCGTGGCGCAACACCGACGGCTCGAAGGCGCTGATCGCGTACAACACGACCGGCAGCACCCAGAACGTCAAGGTCAACTGGGGCGGCTCGTCGTTCGACTACAGCCTGCCCCCCAGGACGTCCGCCACGTTCACCTGGACCGGCGCGCAGAGCGGCACCCCGCAGCCCGTCGGCGGCACGATCACCGGTCTGGGCGGCAAGTGCCTGGACGTCGCGGGCGCGAGCAGCGCCAACGGCACGGCCGTGCAGCTCTACGACTGCAACGGCAGCACCGCGCAGAAGTGGGCCGTGGGCGCGGACGGCACGATCCGCGCGCTCGGCAAGTGCCTGGACATCAAGGACAACAGCACCGCGGACGGCGCGAAGCTCCAGATCTGGGACTGCGCGGGCGGCGGCAACCAGCGGTGGAACGTCACCGCGGCCCGCGACGTCGTGAACCCGGCGACGAACAAGTGCCTCGACGCGACCGGCAACTCCTCGGCGAACGGCACCCCGGCCCAGATCTGGGCCTGCACGGGTGCCGCGAACCAGAAGTGGACCGTCACCGCGTAGCGCACCGGGACCGAAGGGGGTGGGGGAGGCAGGCGGGCCTCCCCCACCCCCTTCGCCGCGTCCGAACGGGACGAACGGGCCGGTGCCGCCCTAGGAGGCCTCGGCCCAGGCGGAGATCATCCGGTAGGCGATGGACGCGCCGGGGGCCAGCAGCAGGTCCTCGACGCTGCCCGGCACGGCCAGGGCCTGCCGGACCTGCTCGCGGCTGACCCACTTGGCCTGGGCGATCTCGCCGTCGGCGGGCACGAGCCGCTCGGCGCGGTCGGCGACGGCGGTGAAGCCGACCATCAGCGACCGCGGGAACGGCCACGGCTGGCTGCCGAGGTAGCGGATCGAGGTGACGTTCACGCCGACCTCCTCGGCGATCTCCCTGGCGACGCACGCCTCCAGGGACTCGCCCGCCTCCACGAAGCCCGCGAGGACCGAGTAGCGGCCTTCCGGCCACCCCGCTCCCCTGGCCAGCAGCACGTTCTCGCCGTTGACGCCGACGCCGTCGTGGACCAGGCAGATGACCGCCGCGTCGGTGCGCGGGTACTCCTCGTGGGAGCACTCCGTGCAGACGCGGGCCCAGCCGGACTTGACCGGCTCGGTCGGCGAGCCGCACCGGGCGCAGAACCTCGCGGTGCGGTGCCACGCGAACGCCGCCACCGCCGAGGTCAGCAGACCCGCGCCGGTGTCGTCCAGCAGCGCGCCGACGGCCCGCAGGTCGAGCCACTGCGGTTCCTCGGTCAGCTCCGGGAACTGCCAGGTCCGCGCGGCCGTGACCTGGACGTCGGTCTCGTCGTCGGCGAGCGGGACGCCCCAGTACGCCACGCCGTCCTGCTCACCGAGCAGCACGGCGTCGGCGGGCGGGGCGTCGCCGAACTCGGGGGCGGGCTGGTCGACCAGCCGTGAGCCCTTGTCCGCCACCAGGGTGCGCCCGCGCCGGTCCACCACGAGCACGCGGGACTTCGGCCACAGCGCGGCCAGGCGCTCGGTGTCCGCCCGCAGCGGCTCGCTCCGGTCCACGGTGAACCGGGAGAGCGCGGACGGACCCAGCAGTTCGAACGGGTCGGTCACGGCAGCGCCACACCGCCCAGCGCCGTGAGCTGCGGCGCCAGCTTGTCCGCGTCGCCGACGAGCACGCCGGTGAACGCGGTGGGGGCGAAGAACTCCAGCGCCGCCGCGGCGACCTCCTCGACGGTGACCTTGGCGAGCCGCTCCGGGTGGGCGACGAACCAGTCGAGGTCGAGGCCGAGCCCGGCGAGGCTCACCAGGAACGACGCCAGGCCGCCCTGCGACGAGGTCGCGGTCAGCAGCGAGCCGACGGCGTACCGGCGGGCCACGTCCACCTCGTCGGCCGTCGGCGGCACGAGGCCGAGGCGGGCCAGCTCGTAGCGGGTCTCCAGCAGGGCCGCCGCCGTCACGTCGCTCGCGGTGTCCGCGTCGATCATCAGGCTGGCGCCGTGCGGGGTGAACTCCGAGTGCGAGCGGGCGCTGTAGGTGTACCCCTTGTCCTCGCGGATGTTCTCCACCAGCCGGGACGAGAAGTAGCCACCGAAGACCAGGTTGGCGAGCTGCAGCGCCGGATAGTCCGGGTGCTCCCGCGGCACCGCCACGAGGCCGACGCGCAGCGAGGACTGGACGGAGCCCTCGCGGTCG
>NZ_DASUSQ010000181.1:0-3087 GCF_036375055.1 Umezawaea sp. | reverse complement strand
CCCACCCACCCTCCCCACCTACCCCTTCCAACACCAACACCACTGGCCCACACCGTCACGGGGCACGGTCCCGGCGGCACCGGGCCTGCGGCCCACCGGCCACGCCGTGCTGGAAGTGGTGCTGGACCTGGCGAAGCCTGGGAGCACCGTCCTCACCGGACGGACCGATCCCCTCACCCCCTCGGCGCTGGTGGACGTCGCGCTCGCCGCGGCGGACGCGGTCGGCCGCGCCACGGTCGAGCACCTGCTGGTCGAAGCGGTCGCGGACGAAGCCGCCCGCCTCCAGGTGGTGGTCGAGGACGACGACGCGCAGGGCAAGCGCGCCTTCACGATCCTCGTCCTCGACGGCGAGTGGATCCCCTGCGCGCGGGGAACCCTCGGCGACGCCGAACCCGCGTTGCCCGGTCAAGGCGGCCCGGCGCGCACCGAGACCTCCATGACCGGGGACACCTCCGGGTACGTGCTGCACCCCGAACTCCTCGCCGCCGCGACGGTCGGGATCGACGGTGGCCTGCACCCCGTCGAGTGGACGAACCTCCGGGTCCACGCCACGGGCGCGGCGACCCTGCGCAGTCGGTGGTCCCGCGTCTCCGCGCACGTCTTCGGCTTCGACGCCCTCGACGCGTCCGATCAGCCGGTGCTGGCCGCGGACTCCGTCCGGTTCGGCGAAGTCCGCGCCGCGCAGGGAGATCCGGCGCGCCGCAACCTGTTCACCGAGCAGTGGCGGCCGATCGCGCTGCCCGACGCGGAACCGGGGAACTGGGCCGCGGTGGGGGAGTTCCCAGCGCACGTCCTGCCGGGCGTCCAGCGGTTCCCCGACCTCGACTCGGTTCCCGGCGCGGACGTCTGCCTGGTGCACTTCGCCGTCGGTGGTCACGCGGTGCGCCCCGTCCTGCGGCGTGCGCTCGACCTCGTGCGGCGGTGGCTCGCGGACGACCTGTTCTCCTCCTCCCGACTCGTGTTCCTGACCGAGCGGGCGACGGTGGACCCGGCGAGCAGCGCGCTGCGGGGCTTCGTCAGGACGGCGCAGTCCGAGCACCCCGGCCGGTTCGGCCTGATCGACGTCGACGGCGGAGCGGTGCCACCAGGGGCTGTGGCGTCGGCGCGGCCCCAGTTGGCGTTGCGCGGCCAGACGGTCCTGCGACCCGAGCTGGTGCGGGCCGAGATCGGCGCCCGCGTCGAGTGGGCGGAGGGCACGGTCCTCATCACCGGGGCCACCGGTGTGCTCGGCGGATTGCTCGCCCGGCACCTCGTGACCGCGCACCGCGTTCGACGCCTCCTGCTGCTGGGCAGGCGAGGGGCCGAGGCACCGGGAATGGCCGAGCTGGTCGCGGAACTCCGCGAGCGGGCCGAGGTGACCGTCGTCGCCTGCGACGTGGCCGACCGGGCGCAGCTCGCGGCCGTGCTGGACGCCGTTCCCGCCGAGCACCCGCTGACGGCCGTCGTGCACGCCGCCGGAGCGCTCGACGACGGCGTGGTCACCTCGCTGACCCCGGAGCGGCTGGAAACCGTGCTGGCGGGCAAGGTCGACGGCGCGCTGAACCTGCACGACCTCACCCACGACCTGTCCGCGTTCATCGTGTTCTCCTCCGTGGCAGGTGTGCTGGGCACCGCCGGTCAGGCCAACTACGCGGCCGCCAACGCCTTCCTGGACGGCCTGGCCCACGAGCGCCGGGCACAGGGACACCCCGCGCTGTCGCTCGCCTGGGGGCTCTGGGAGGCCCGCAGCGGCCTCACCGGTCACCTCACCGACGACGACGTGCGCAGGCTCACCGAGACGGGTGCCGCACCGCTGAGCACCCAGGAGGCGTTGGCGCTGTTCGACGCCGCACTGGGTGTCGACGCCGCCGTGGTCGTCCCGATGAAGCGGGGATCGACCTCCACCCGACGTCGGGCCGCGGTCAACGCGGCGGAGCCGGGAACCCTGGCCGCCGCGTCGGAGTCCGACCAGCTCGCGGCGATGCTGGCCGCGGTCCGCACGCACACCGCCGCGGTGCTCGGACACGCGTCGGCCGACACGATCGACACCGGACGGGCGTTCCGGGACATGGGTGTCGACTCGCTCACCTCCGTGCGCCTGCGCAACGCCCTGGCGGACGCCACCGGTCTGGCACTGCCCGCCACCGTCGTGTTCGACCACCCGACCCCCGCCGCGCTGGCGGCGTTCCTGCGCGCCGAACTCTTCGGTGCGGCCAGGGAGGAGGCGCGGCCCGTCGCGGCCGTCGCGGTCGACGAACCGATCGCGGTGATCGGCATGGCCTGCCGGTTCCCCGGCGGGGCGAGTTCACCGGAGCGGTTCTGGACCCTGCTCGCCGAGGGCGAGCACGCGATGACCGGCTTCCCGACCGACCGGGGCTGGCCGGGAGTGGTGCTGCGCGACCCGGAACGACCGGGTGTCGCACTGCGCCGCGAGGGCGGGATGCTGCACGACGCCGCGGAGTTCGACGCCGCCTTCTTCGGCATCTCCCCGCGCGAAGCGCTCGCGATGGACCCGCAGCAGCGGATCTTCCTGCACGCGGCGTGGGAGGCGGCCGAGCACGCCCGCCTCTCCCCGGACTCGTTGCGCGGCACCGCCACGGGCGTGTTCGTCGGCAGCAACGGCCAGGACTACGTCAACCTGACCGGCGCCAAGGAGAAGGGGAGCGGTGGCTACCTCATCACCGGCAGCTCCGGCAGCGTGCTGTCCGGCCGGGTGGCCTACACCCTCGGCCTGGAGGGGCCCGCGCTGACCATCGACACGGCGTGCTCGTCGTCGCTGGTCGCGATGCACCTGGCGGCCGAGTCCCTCCGCCGCGGCGAGTGCGGGCTCGCGTTCGCGGGCGGTGTCACGGTGATGTCGACGCCCGGCGCGTTCCTGGAGTTCAGCACGCAGGGCGGGTTGGCCGCCGACGCGCGCTGCAAGCCCTTCGCCGCCGCGGCCGACGGCACCGCGTGGGGCGAGGGCACCGGTGTGCTGCTGCTGGAGAAGCTGTCCGACGCCCGCCGCAACGGCCACCGCGTCCTCGCCGTCATCCGGGGCAGCGCTGTCAACCAGGACGGCGCCTCCAACGGCCTCACCGCCCCCAACGGCCTCGCCCAACAACGCGT
>NZ_DASUSQ010000180.1:0-92281 GCF_036375055.1 Umezawaea sp. | reverse complement strand
CACGCTTGTCAAGGCGGGAAAGATGCCTTGACAAGCGTGCGCGGCCACGACGTTGGTAGAGCAATCGGGGTGGCCGGGGGGAAGGGGTGGAAGGGCAGTGGGTCCGGGTGGGGACGGGGTTGGGCCGGGGGCCGGGGGCCGGGGAGGCCGGGTGGGCTGTGGGATCAGCCCGAAGACGTGGTGGCGGATGTGGGCCGGGGGTGGACCGGGGGTGGGCCGGATGGGTTGTGGGTCCAGTTCGAGGACGTGGTGGTGGATGTGGACCGGTCGGCTCTCGTTCGGCCGAGTCCCGCCGGGTCCCGCCGGGTTCCGTCCAGTCGGTTCAGTGCGCCGGTCCGGTTCAGGAGCCACTTCGGTGAAAGCAGCAAGAGCGGCGCCCTGGGGCGCCGCTCTTGTGTGTGCGTGGTGGCCGGGTCAGGCGTTGCCGTCGAAGAGGCTGGTCACCGAGCCGTCTTCGAAGACCTCCTGGATGACCCTTGCCAGCAGGGGGGCGATGGAGAGGACCGTCATGGTCGGGAAGCGCTTCTCCACGGGGATCGGGAGGGTGTCGGTGAAGATGACCTCCCTGGCGCCGCAGTTCTTCAGGCGTTCGTAGGCGGGGCCGGAGAGGACGCCGTGGGTCGCGGCGATGACGACGTCCGCCGCGCCCTCCTTGAGCAGCTGCTCCACCGCCTTCACGATGGTGCCGCCGGTGTCGATCATGTCGTCGATGACCACGCAGGTGCGGTCCTTGACCTGGCCGACCACCCGGTTCGCCACGACCTCGTTCGGGCGCAGCGGGTCGCGGGTCTTGTGGATGAAGGCGATCGGGCTGCCGCCCAGGGTGTCGGCCCACTTCTCCGCGAGCTTGGTGCGGCCCGCGTCCGGGGACACGACGGTGAGGTCGTTGCCCGCGTACTTCTCGCGGACGTGGTCGGCCAGCAGCGGCATGGCCCAGAGGTGGTCCACCGGGCCGTCGAAGAAGCCCTGGATCTGCGAGGTGTGCAGGTCGACCGAGACCAGGCGGTCGGCGCCCGCCGTCTTGAACATGTCCGCCACCAGCCTGGCGGAGATGGGTTCGCGGCCCCGGTGCTTCTTGTCCTGCCTGGCGTAGGGGTAGAACGGCATGATCACGGTGATGCGCTTCGCGCTCGCGCGCTTCAGCGCGTCGACCATGATCAGCTGTTCCATCAGCCACTGGTTGATGGGTGCGCAGTGGCTCTGGATGACGAAGGCGTCGCAGCCGCGCACGCTCTCCTCGAAGCGGACGAAGATCTCGCCGTTCGCGAAGTCGTAGGCGGACTGAGGGGTGACCGACACGTTGAGGTGCTTGGCCACCTCCTCCGTCAGCTCGGGGTACGCGCGGCCCCCGAAGAGCATCAGGTTCTTCTTCGGTGTGCCGGACACGGACATCGAGAAGCTCACGGTCGAGGCCCTTCATCGGTGGGATCCACAGTCTGAGCCGCCTGGGCGCGTTCCGCAGCCTCGGCGGCGGCGGTGCCCGGCCTGCGGCTGGTCACCCAGCCCTCCAGGTTGCGCTGGGGGCCTCCGGAGACGGCCAGCGCGCCCGGCGGGACGTTGCGCCGGATGACGCTGCCCGCGCCGGTGTAGGCGCCGTCGCCGACCGTGACGGGGGCGACGAACATGTTGTCCGAGCCGGTGCGGCAGTGGCTGCCGATGACGGTCCGGTGCTTCTTCACGCCGTCGTAGTTGACGGTGACGCTGGCCGCGCCGACGTTGCTGTGCTCGCCGACGGTGGTGTCGCCGATGTAGCTCAGGTGCGGGACCTTGCTGCCGACGCCGATGTCCGAGTTCTTCACCTCGACGAACGTGCCGATCTTGCCGGTCGCGCCGAGCTTCGTGCCCGGCCGGAGGTAGGCGAACGGGCCGACGCCCGCGTGGTCGCCGATCTCGGCCTGGCTGCCGTGGGTGCGGACGACGGTCGCGCCCGCGCCGATCACGCACGCCGAGAGCGTGGTGTCCGGGCCGATGGTCGCGCCCTCGCCGACGGTGGTGCCCGCGCGCAGCTGCACGCCGGGCTCGACGAGCACGTCGCGGCCGAGCGACACGTCCGCGTCCAGCCACGTGGTGGCCGGGTCGACGATCGTGACGCCCTGGCGCATCCAGTGCTCGACCAGGCGGCGGTTCAGCTCGGCGCCGAGCTTCGCGAGCTGCACGCGGTCGTTCACGCCCTCGACCAGCCACGGGTCCGCCGCGATCAGCGCGCCGACCCGCTTGCCGTCGCCGCGCGCGATGCCCAGCACGTCGGTCAGGTACAGCTCGCCCTGCGCGTTGTCCGTGGACAGCCGCGAGAGCCCGTCGCGCAGCACCTCGGCGTCGAACGCGTAGACCCCCGAGTTGATCTCGCTGATCGCGAGCTGGTCCTCGGTGGCGTCCTTCTGCTCGACGATCGCCCGGACGGTGCCGTCCGCGTCGCGCACGATCCGGCCGTAGCCGGTCGGGTCGGGCAGCACCGACGTCAGCACGGTGACCGCGTTGCCGGACCCGACGTGCTCGGCCAGCAGGCCGCGCAGGGTGTCGGTGTCCAGCAGCGGCACGTCGCCGTAGCTGACGAGCACGGTGCCGGTGAGGTCGGCGGGCAGTTCCGCCAGGCCGCAGCCGACGGCGTGCCCGGTGCCGTTCTGCTCCTCCTGCACGGCGACGGTGACCTTGCGGTCGAGCGCCGCGCCGAGGGCGTCCAGGTGGTCGGTGACGGCCGCGCGGCCGTGGCCCACCACGACGGCCAAGTGGTCAGGATCGGTTCCGGCCGCCGCGCGCACCGCGTGCTCCACCAATGAACGACCCGCGATCCGGTGCAGCACCTTGGGGGTCCCCGAACGCATGCGGGTGCCTTCACCCGCGGCGAGGACGATGGTGCTGACGGGGCCTGCGGAGCCTGGGGTGCTACCACCCTGGAGCATCAGCGCTCTCCCTTAGAAGCAGTTCTTCTCAGACTTGCCTGCGACGGGAGGGACCTGGCTCCCGCCAGGAGCCGATACTAGGCCTCCGGGTCGGCTTCTCCAGCTACGGCGGCCACCTGGGATCCACCTTGGCGCTTCGCCACGTACATCGCGGAGTCGGCTCGGGAGAGGGCCTGGTTCGCGGTCTCGCGGGGCCTCAGGGAGATCACGCCGACGGACAGGGTGACCCCGCGCGAGAGGTCCAAAGGCAAGCCCGCCACAGCATCCACGGCTCGACCCAGTGCGGCCTGGGCGGCGCTGAGGGGTGCGCCGGGCAGCAGGACGACGAACTCGTCGCCGCCGTAGCGGGCCACCATGTCGTCACCCCGGAGGGCTTGGCGCAGTGTGCTCGCAATCACCCGAAGGACGTCATCGCCCTCGGCGTGCGAATACCGGTCGTTGACGACCTTGAACCCGTCCAGGTCGACCAGCGCGATCGACAGCGGGTAGATCTGGCCGGTGATGAGGGTCGCCATCTTCTCGTCGAGCGCCCGGCGGTTCGGCAGGCCGGTCAGCGGGTCCTGCAAGGCCTGCTGCGCGATGGCGCCGTGCGCCCGCGTCAGCCGTTCGTGGTCGCGGCGGGTGATGAGGGTCGACGTGCGCGCCTCCTGCATCTGCCACAGCTCGACCTCCAGCGCCGTCGCGTAGCTCTGGAGCGCGGACACGGTCTCCTCGCCCGCGGTGTCCGACAGGCGGGCGAACTCGCGGACCAGGCACAGCATCAGCGTCGGCTCGGACGTGTCGTGCTCCAGCCGCTTGCGCGCGTCGCTGAGCACCTTGAGGCCCTCGTCGACCCGCTGCTCGGTCTCCAGGCAGCGGGCGAGCGCGATGGCCACGATGATCAGCTCGCGGGCGTACATGGACAGCTCCAGGAGCGTCCACAGCCGGTCGAGGTGACCGGAGGACGGTTCGGCCAGCGCGTGCGCGGCCCCGATCACCGGCACCTGGTCGGCGGCCGAGCGGTCGCGGCGGCCGGGGTGCAGCGACTCGCGGAACGGGCCCTCCACGGCCTTCGCGATGGCCGAGGCCATCGCGAAGTGCGCCATGGCCTCGTCGAAGTTGTCGACCCGCTCGATCCGCAGCCCCCAGCCGATCTTGAGCCGGGTGCGGTTGAGCAGGTGCACGTAGATCTGGTGCGGGCCCGCGCTCTCCCTGATGGCCTCGTTCGCCCTGGCCAGGACCTCGTCGGCGAGCGCGAACACGCCGAGCTGGGTGAGCACGAGGCCCGTGCTCTGCAACGCGGAGGCGAGCAGCCGGTTCCAGGTGCGCTTGTCCAGCACCGGGTCCGGCGTGAGGCCTTCCTCGAGCATCGCGAGCCCGCGGGCGACCTCGGTGAGCGCCTTGTCCTCGACGTTGCCCAGCAGGAACCGGCGACCGCGCAGGGCGTGCGCCTCGGCCTCCAGCACGACCAGGCCGTGCCGCTGCGTGTGCGCGAGCATCTCGTCGAGCAGGGGGTCGGACAGGTCGACCAGGCCGGGGGTCACGAGCCGGACGACGGCGGCGGCCCTGAGCAGCTGTGCGACGATCCGCGGCTCACCGCGACCCTGGGCCTCTTCGAGGATCTCGTCGACCTCGCTCGCGGCGTCGAGCTGGTCCGCGAGGTGGCTGCTCTGGGCGATCGCCATGAGTTCTTGCGCGCGGCCGACCAGCCAGGCGTCGGACATCTCGTGCAGCGCTGGCGACACGTTGTCCTGCTCATCGACCGCTTCGTCGTGCAGCGACCCACACCCCCATGCAACAACCGCAGGGCTCCGGACCGGAGGCCCCGGTCCGGCTGTTCCGCTCCGCCACCAGGATTCGAACCTGGACCATCTGAACCAAAATCAGAGGTGCTGCCTTTACACCATGGCGGATCGGGCGGGGCAAGCCCCGCCCGCGCGAACACATGTTGTCATGCCTGCGCCGCACTTGGTCGCACGACCACTCAACTGGCCGCCACCATTGTGTAATTCGATCATGACGTACCGTGTTGTGCCAGGTCAAGAGGTGCTGATCACGCTGGTCAGGAAGTCGCCCAGATTCCTCTCGTAGGCCGCCTGGTCGGTGTTCCACGCCGCCGTGTGGTCCGCGCCCGGCACCTCGACGTACCGGAGCGGCCACCGGAGGCGCTCGGCCGCCGCGGCCAGGTCCCGCGAACCCCGCACGGGCACGGTCCCGTCCGCGTCGCCGTGGAAGACCAGCGTCCTCGGCTTCACCGCGGGCGGGTTCTCGACCAGGTCGAACCGGTCGAAGCCGATGTCCGCCCGCCAGTCGGAGACGAGTTCGGCGACCGGCACGATCGCCGTCGGCACGCCCCGGTTGGCGGCCTGGAGCTCCAGGGTCTTCGTCCAGCTCGTGACCGGCGCGTCCAGGACGACCCCCGTGACCGAGGGGGCCACCGGCGACCGCGCGAGCAGCTGGCCGATGATCGCGCCGCCCATCGACCAGCCGTAGAGCAGCACGTTCGCCGCGCCGTTGGCCTTGGCGTACTCCACGGCGTCCTCGACGTCGCGCCACTCCGTGCCGCCGAGGTGGTAGAGGCCGTCCGGGGACGCGGGGGCGCCCTCGTCGGTGTCGTTGCGGTAGGTCACGACCAGCGTCGGCAGGCCCCGTTCGTGCAGCCGCGGCAGCACCCGCAGCGCCTCGGAGCGCGACCCGGCGCGGCCGTGCACGGCGACCACCCACGTGGACGAGGTGCCGGGGACGAACCACGCGGGCGCGGCGCCCAGCTCGGTCTCGACCTCCACGTCGGTGAAGTCGAGCCCGAGCGCGGCCTTCGGGTCGGTGGCCCAGACGGTGGTGGCCATCCGCACCTTCGTACCGGCGGGCGGGGCCGTGCCCGCCACCAGCGGGCGGCGCACCTTGCCGTCCGGACGGCCCTCGACCGGGCCGACGCGGGCGGCCCCGCCGTCCCACAGCAGTCCCCACGTGCCGGGCAGGACGGTGTCCTCGGACTGCTCCAGCAGCACGGCGGGCTCCTCGGCGTCCCCGACGGGTCCCGCGGACGTGTCCGGGTAGCCGGGGCGGGAGTTCGCGGGTTCGAGCAGCTGCCCGCTGTAGTACCAGCCGCCGCCGAGCACGGCGCCGGTGAGCAGCAGCAGGACGACGACCACGCCGAGCGCGGTGAGGATTGCGATCCGGCGGCGGCGCGGCCGGACGTTGGGTTGCTCCACCCGCACATGATGACCGCGCAGGTCGCGTGGTGTCCGGGCGGAACGTCCCGGCCGCGACGGGTGGGGTGGGACCACTGGCCAAACAAGGATGCCCTAACCTACGCTTCCGTAAGTTACGGATGCGTAGGTTGAGTCCCGACCCCACACACCCCGAGGTACGACGCATGACCAGCACCATCGGCCGGTCCACCGGCAACGGTCCGAAACCGATCATCGACGGACGGCGCGGCACCGCCGAGCAGATCTCCGTCCACGTGTTCGTCGTCGTGCCGTTCCTGGCACTGCTGGCCGCCGTCCCGTTCGCGTGGGGCTGGGGCCTCGGCTGGGTCGACGTGGTCCTGTTCGCCGTCTTCTACTGCCTGGCGGGCCTCGGCATCACCGTCGGCTACCACCGCTACTTCACCCACGGCTCCTTCAAGGCCAACCGGGCGCTGAAGATCGCGCTCGCGGTCATGGGCAGCACCGCCCTCCAGGGCCCGGTCATCGACTGGGTCGCCGACCACCGCCGCCACCACGCCTTCTCCGACCGCGAGGGCGACCCGCACTCGCCGTGGCTGTTCGGCACCGGCCCCGCCGCACTGGCCAAGGGCTTCTGGCACGCCCACACGGGCTGGCTGTTCGACCGCGACAACACCAACGCGCGGCGCTTCGCCCCCGACCTGCTCGCCGACGACGACCTGGTCGGGGTCAACCGGCGGTTCGTGCTGTGGACCGTCGTGAGCCTGCTGGCCCCGGCGGTGCTCGGCGGCCTCGTCACGCTGTCCTGGCAGGGCGCGCTGAGCGCGTTCTTCTGGGCCGGGCTGGTCCGGGTCGCGTTCCTGCACCACGTCACGTGGTCGGTGAACTCGATCTGCCACATGATCGGCGACCGACCCTTCGCCGCCCGCGACAAGTCCGCCAACTTCTGGCCGCTCGCGGTCCTGTCGTTCGGCGAGTCGTGGCACAACCTGCACCACGCCGACCCGACGTGCGCCCGCCACGGCGTGCGGCGCGGCCAGGTCGACATCTCCGCGCGGCTCATCCGCGTGTTCGAGCGGCTCGGCTGGGCGACGAACGTCCGCTGGCCCGACGAGCAGCGCCTCCGGCGCATCAGCCGGACGTGATCCCCGCGCGCCCCTCGCCACGGGTCGCGTGGCGAGGGGCGCGCGTTTTGCCAGGTCGCCGTGCGCCTAGGGTGACCGGGATGACGGCGAGACGGCGCAAGGGCGACCCCGACGCGGCTCCGGTCGCCAGGGTCCGGATGACGGGCAAGGAGCGGCGCGAGCAGCTCCTCGACGTCGCGCGCGCCCTGTTCGCCGAGAAGGGCTACGAGGTCACCTCGGTCGAGGAGATCGCGCACCGCGCGGGCGTGAGCAAGCCCGTCGTGTACGAGCACTTCGGCGGCAAGGAGGGCATCTACGCGGTCGTCGTCGACCGCGAGATGGAAGCCCTGATGGACCAGATCGTCAACGCCCTGTCCGGCGGGCACCCGCGCGAACTCCTGGAGCAGGCCGCGTGCGCGCTGCTCGACTACATCGAGGGCTCGTCGGACGGGTTCCGCATCCTGGTGCGCGACTCACCGGTCGCGTCGGCGACGGGCACGTTCTCCTCGCTGCTCAACGACATCGCCTCCCAGGTCGAGAGCATCCTCGGCACCCACTTCTCCCAGGGCGGCTACGACCGCAAGCTCGCCGCGCTCTACAGCCAGGCGCTCGTCGGCATGGTCGCGCTCACCGGCCAGTGGTGGCTGGAGGTGCGCAAGCCGAAGAAGGACGAGGTCGCCGCGCACCTGGTCAACCTCGCGTGGCGGGGCCTGTCCCACATGGACCACAAGCCGAGGCTCACGATCCGCTAGCCGCGGGTGACCTTCAGCAGCTCGTCGTCGGTGCCGTTGGACGTCGTGACGTAGAGCGCGCCGTCCGGGCCCAGCCGGGCGCCGCGCAGACGGCCCCTGGTGTCGTCCAGCTCCGGCGGGACCGCCACCGAGTGGACGCCGCCCTCCGGCGTCAGCGTGAACAGCATCAGCTTCGAGCCCTTGAGCGCGCTCACCGCCAGCACGCCGTCCAGGTCGCCCCACTGCGCGCCGGACAGGAACGCCGCGCCGCAGATCGCCTCGGTCGGGTCACCGGACTTCCAGACCGCCTCCACGGCGTCCGGGAACCGGGTGAGGTCGGTCATCGGCACGCTCTCGTCGTAACCGGGCTCGGTGCCGCCCCGGCTCGGGTCCCAGCCGTAGTTCGCACCGGGCTCGACCAGGTTCAGCTCGTCGTCGACGTCCGGCCCGTGCTCGGCGGTGAACACCCGGCCCGTCCTCGGGTGCACGGCCACGCCCTGCACGTTGCGGTGGCCGTAGGTGAGGACCCGGCTGCCGGGCGTGGGGTTGTCCGGCAGCGGCGCGCCCGTCGCCAGGTCGATCCGCAGCACCTTGCCGCCCAGGTTCGCCAGGTCCTGCGAGAACGAGCCCTGCGCCGTGTCACCCGTGCCGACGAGCAGCGCCCCGTCCTGGGCGAGCGTCGGCCTGCATCCCGAGTGCCTGCCGCTCGCGGCCACCGGCAGCCCGCCCAGCAGCGGGTTCTTGACCCGCACGGCGCTGGCGTTGTCGGGGGACAGCTGCCACGTGACGAGCCGGACGTCCTCGCGCGAGGTCTGGCAGGTGGTGAACAGCCGGGAGGTGGCGAAGTCCGGGTGCACCACCAGACCCATCAGTCCACCCTCGCCGCGCGGCTGCACGTCGTCCAGGTCGGCGACGAGGTCGGTCGCCCTGCCGTCCTCGACGAGGGTCAGCTTGCCGGGGCGCTGCGTCACCAGGACTTGCCCGTCGGGCAGGAACCCCACGTCCCAGGCGTGGCTCAGGCCGCCGACGACCTGCTCCACCTTGAGACCGGACGGGGCTTCAGCGGGCGGCGCGCCACCACCGGAGGCCGTTGTCGTGCACCCGGCTGCGAGAGCCAAGACCAGAACCCCGACGAGTCTGCTCATGTGTCCACAATGACTGGTTCGAGGTGTGGTCGGTGTTCAGGCCGAGGCGCCGAGGTGCTCGCGGACGTCCTCCGGCAGCGGGTACGGGCGCTCGACCGGGAGCAGGGCGGTGGCCTCGTCGAGCGAGCCCGCGCGGACCAGTGCGTGGACCTCCCGCGCCAGCGGTGTCACGTCGGTCAGCCCGGTGATCCACTCGGCGACGTAGCGGGTGCTGGTCGCGCCCGCCAGGCCGAGTTGCAGGGAACGGTGGTCGAGGGCGTTGTGGTGCAGGTCGCGTTCGGGGTCCCACTGGACGCGGACCTCCGGCTTGCGGACCGAGCGGTCGTGGCTGAGGACGGCGTCCCGCAGCGCCGACTCGAAACCCGAACGGGTCACGCGCACGGCCAGCACGTGCTCCTGGCCCTCCTTCAGGCCCCAGCCGCAGCGGTACATCATCCACAGGAACGACGGCTTCACCCATGTCATCCGATCGGGTTTGAAAGGGGGCACGAACGTGCCCGCCTCCAGCGCCTGCAACGCGATGGCGGGCGAATACGCCTGGTAGACGGTGATGTGCCGATCGTCGTAGTCGGCCCTGACCTCTTTGTGCTTCACCACTCCAGCGTGCCGGGCGCCGCAACCGAGTTACGCTGGAGGCCGAGAACCCCTCCCTGGGAGCAATCAGTCCCAGGCAGGGGTCTGTCCGCGTTTCACGCACAGGAGCCCCGAAATGCCCCAGCCCGGCCCGCTGTCCGGCCTGCTGACCACCGTGCTGTCCGACAAGGCGCTGCGCGCGCTGGTCGACGCCGCGGACGAGCCGTCGCTGGAACTGGAGGGCCCACCCGCCGCGCGCCCGCTGGTCACCGCGGCGCTGGCGTCGGCGCGGGGTGCCGACCGGCCGGTGCTGGTGGTGACGGCGACCGGGCGCGAGGCCGATGAGCTGACCTCCGAGCTGTGCGACCTGATCGGCCCGGACTCGGTCGTGCACTTCCCGTCGTGGGAGACGCTGCCGCACGAGCGGCTGTCGCCGAGGGCGGACACGGTCGGTGCCCGGTTGCAGGTCCTGCGGCGGCTGGCGCACCCGGAGGAGCACCCGGCGGGGGCGCTGAGGGTCGTGGTGACGACCGTCCGCAGCCTGATCCAGCCGATGGCGCCCGGACTGGGTGAACTCACGCCGGTCCACCTGGAGGTGGGGGTGGAGTTCGACTTCGCCGAGCTGGTGCAGCGGCTGGTGGACGTGGCCTACGCGCGGGTCGACATGGTCGAGAAGCGCGGTGAGTTCGCGGTGCGCGGCGGGATCCTGGACGTGTTCCCGCCGACCGCCGAGCACCCGCTGCGGGTCGAGTTCTGGGGCGACGAGGTCAGCGAGATCCGGCCGTTCTCGGTGGCCGACCAGCGCTCGCTGCCGACGGAGGTGCGCGGGTTCACCGCGCCGCCGTGCCGCGAGATGCTGCTGACCGACGACGTGAAGGCGCGCGCGGCGGCGCTGTCGGCCGAGCACCAGGGGGACGCGCACCTGGTGGAGATGCTCGACAAGATCGTGAACGGCATCCCGTCCGAGGGCATGGAGGCGCTGATCCCGGCGCTCTGCGAGGGCGAGCTCCAGATGCTCACCGACATCGTCCCGGACGGCACGCGGGTGCTGCTGGCCGACCCGGAGAAGATCCGGGCCCGCGCGCAGGACCTGGTGCGGACCGGCCAGGAGTTCCTCGAAGCGTCGTGGATGGCTGCGGCGGGCGGCGGCAAGGCGCCGATCGACCTCGGCGCGTCGGCGTACCGGAGCCTGGCCGAGGCGGCGGACGCGGCCCGCGCCAGGGGGCGGGCGTGGTGGACGCTGAGCCAGCTCACCAGCGAGGGCGAGGACGTGCTGCGCCTCGACCTCAAGCACGTCGAGGCCTACCAGGGCGACATCGAGCGGGCGTTCGCCGACCTGCGCGCGCACGTCGCGACCGGCGGCACGGCGGTGCTCGTCGTGCCCGGAACGGGGACGGCGCAGCGCGCGGCCCAGCAGCTCCGCGACGCCGACGTGGCGTCGACGCTGGCGGAGGACGGCCTGGTCGAGCCGCCGAAGGCCGGACTGGTCACGGTGGTGCGGGGCACGCTCGAAGAGGGCTTCTCCATCCCCGAGCTGGCGCTGGTGGTGCTCACCGAGACGGACCTGACCGGCGGTCGCGGCGGGACGTCCACGAAGGACATGCGCAAGATGCCGTCGCGGCGGCGCAACAGCGTCGACCCGCTGGCCCTGCGCCCCGGCGACTACGTCGTGCACGAGCAGCACGGCATCGGCAAGTACGTGGAGATGGTGCAGCGCACGGTCGCGGGCGCGACCCGCGAGTACCTGGTGCTGGAGTACGGCTCCAGCAAGCGCGGCCAGCCGGGCGACCGCCTGTTCGTGCCGACCGACCAGCTCGACGACATCTCGCGGTACGTCGGCGGCGAGCTGCCTACGTTGAACAAGCTCGGCGGGTCGGACTGGAAGAACACGAAGACCAAGGCTCGCAAGGCGGTCAAGCAGATCGCCGCCGAGCTGGTGCAGCTCTACGCGGCCCGCCAGTCCGCGCCGGGCCACGCGTTCGCGCCGGACACGCCGTGGCAGCGGGAGCTGGAGGACGCGTTCCCGTTCACCGAGACGATCGACCAGATGGCGGCGATCGACGAGGTCAAGGCCGACATGGAGCGGTCGGTCCCGATGGACCGGGTCATCTGCGGCGACGTCGGCTACGGCAAGACCGAGATCGCGGTGCGGGCGGCGTTCAAGGCGGTGCAGGACGGCAAGCAGGTCGTGGTGCTCGTGCCGACGACCCTGCTGGCGCAGCAGCACCTGAACACGTTCGCGGAACGCATGCGCGCGTTCCCCGTGACGGTGAAGGGGCTGTCGCGCTTCACCGACTCGCTGGAGGCCGAGCAGACCGTCGCGGGGCTGGAGGACGGCTCGGTCGACGTCGTCATCGGCACGCACCGGCTGTTGCAGAAGGGCTTGCGGTACAAGGACCTCGGCCTGGTGATCGTGGACGAGGAGCAGCGGTTCGGCGTGGAGCACAAGGAGCACATCAAGGCGCTCCGCACGCACGTCGACGTGCTCACCATGTCCGCGACGCCGATCCCGCGCACCCTGGAGATGAGCCTCGCGGGCATCCGGGAGATGTCGACGATCCTGACCCCGCCGGAGGAGCGCCACCCGATCCTGACCTACGTCGGCGGCTACGACGACAAGCAGGTCGGCGCGGCGATCCGGCGCGAGCTGCTGCGCGACGGCCAGGTCTTCTACGTGCACAACCGGGTGTCGTCGATCGAGAAGGCCGCGCGCAAGATCCGCGAGCTGGTGCCGGAGGCGCGGGTCGTGACCGCGCACGGCCAGATGAACGAGGACAAGCTCGAGAAGATCATCGAGGGCTTCTGGGAGAACGAGTACGACGTGCTCGTGTGCACGACGATCGTCGAGACCGGCCTGGACATCTCGAACGCGAACACGCTGATCGTCGAGCGCGGCGACATGCTCGGCCTCTCGCAGCTGCACCAGCTGCGGGGCCGCGTGGGCCGTGGCCGCGACCGCGGGTACGCCTACTTCCTGTACCCGCCGGAGTCGCCGCTCACCGAGACCGCGCACGACCGGCTCGCCACGATCGCGCAGAACACCGAGCTGGGCGCGGGCATGGCGGTCGCGATGAAGGACCTGGAGATCCGCGGCGCGGGCAACATCCTCGGCGCGGAGCAGTCGGGCCACATCGCGGGCGTCGGCTTCGACCTCTACATCCGGCTGGTCGGCGAGGCCGTGGAGGCGTTCCGCAAGCACGCCGGGGCCGAGTCGGAGGTCGAGGAGGAGCTGGCCGACGTCCGGATCGACCTGCCGGTCGACGCGCACATCCCGCACGACTACGTGCCGGGCGAGCGGCTGCGGCTGGAGGCCTACCGCAAGATCGCCGCCGCCGGGGACGCCGCCGCCCTCCAGGCCGTGCTGGACGAGCTGAAGGACCGCTACGGCACGCCGCCGCTGCCGGTCGACCGGCTGCTCGCGGTCGCCACCCTGCGCCAGGCGTGCCGCCGCCACGGCGTCACCGAGGTCGCGACGCAGGGCAACACGATCCGGTTCGCGCCGCTGCCGCTGAGGGACTCGCAGCTCGTCCGGCTGCGCAGGCTGCACCCGAAGGCCGTGTACAAGGAGTCCGTGTCCACGGTGTCCGTGCCGCGGCCGACGGAGGGCGCCGCGGGCGGCCGAATGGGTGCACCGCAGCTCCGCGACCAGGAGTTGCTCGACTGGTGCGGGCACTTCCTGGAGTCGTTGGCGGGTAGCGCTGTGAGCGTGACCACTGGGACGTGAGAAGGTAGCTTCGTGAGCACTGTGCTGAGGTCCCGGTACCGTCGATTCACCCTGCTCGGCGCTGCTGCCGCGCTGCTCCTCGCGGGCTGCGGCTCAGGTCCGGCGCAGGCTGGTTCGGCCGCGATCGTGGGCGACACCGTGATCCCGCTCAACCTCGTCCAGGGGAGGCTGTCGAGCTACCTCGACCGCCAGCCCGAGGACGCGCGGACGCAGGAGGGCGGCGCGCCGCAGGCGAAGTTGGACAAGACCGCGCGCGACATCCTCACGTTCAAGATCCAGCACGAGCTGACGCTGCGGGCCGCCGACCGCGAGAAGGTCAGCGTCTCCGAGGACATGCTGAGCGACCTGCTGGAGCAGGCGGGCGGCGCCGAGCAGCTCAGCGAGGGCACGTTCTTCGACGCGAACACCTTCCGCGACGAGCGCGCCCGCGACCAGCTCCTCCAGGTCGAGATCGGCCGCAAGTACGCGGACAAGCTCGCGGTGAAGTTCGACTACTTCTACGCGAACGACACGCAAGAGGCGATCGACAAGGCCAAGCAGGTCTCGCGCGACCCGAGCAAGATGGCCCAGTTCGTCCGCGACGCCAAGCAGAAGGACTCGCAGGCGGGCGAGGAGAACGCCCAGGTGTCCTCCGCGCAGTCGCCGCAGCTCGCGACCACGCTGCTGTTCGGCGTGGCGGAGAACACGGTGATCGCGTTCCCGCCGTCGCCCGAGCAGGGCAACTGGATCGTCGCGCACGTCAAGGAGCGCTCCACGGACGCGCGGCCGTCGGCCGAGGGCTCGTCGCAGGAGCTGACGCCGGACGTGCTCGCGGGCATCGGCCTGCGGATGCTCCAGCCGCTGTCCGACGAGCTGAACATCCGGGTCAACCCGCGCTACGGCGTGTGGGACACCTCCACGATGGGTCTCGCGCCGAGCGAAGGCGAGAAGGCGGGCTTCCAGATCGCCGTCCAGCAGCCCAAGCCGTGACGCTGGCCCCTGGGTGCGCCGTCGTCCTGCGCGGCGCCGGTGACGTGCTGCCGGTCGCCGCGCTGCCGCACCTGCGCGGCGCGGTGCACGTGTTCGGCGTCGACGAGCCGCCGCCCGCGCCCGAGCAGCTGGTGAAGCTGGCCCGCGACGAGTCCGTCGTGCTCGTCGCGGTGTCGGCCGCCGACCCCGCCGCCGCGGCCCTGGCCGCCGAGGGCGCTCCCGTGGTCCGCCTGCCCGTCGGTGCGGGCCTGCTCGACGCGGTGGCCGTGATGGACCGGCTGCGCTCGCCCGGCGGGTGCCCGTGGGACGCCGAGCAGGACCACGACACGCTCCGGCAGTACCTGGTCGAGGAGACCTTCGAACTGCTGGAGGCCATCGAGGACGGTGACCGCGCGGCCATGCGCGAGGAGCTGGGCGACGTGCTGCTCCAGGTCCTGTTCCACGCCCGCGTCGCCGCCGAGCACGGCTCGGACGCGTTCACCGTGGACGACGTGGCCGCCGAACTGGTGGCGAAGCTCGTCGGCAGGCACCCGCACGTGTTCGCGGGCGGCGACTCGGGATTGGATGCCGCCTCAGCCGAGCAGCGTACTTCGGCGGGCGTGCGCGACTCCTCGACGCAGCAGGTGCGCTGGGAGGAGCTGAAGCAGCAGGAGAAGCAGCGCGAGTCCAGTGTGGACGGTGTCGCGCTCGGCCAGCCCGCCGTGGCGCTCGCCGCGAAGCTGGCGCAGCGCACCGGGCGAGCGGGTTTCCCGGTCGACCTCCTCCCCGAGGGCGACGACTCCGGCACGACCCTGTTCGTGGTGGCGGCGCTGGCGAAGCTCGCGGGGGAGGACCCCGAAACCGAGCTCCGGGCGGTGGCCCGCACGTTTGCGGGCAACGTCCGCGCGGCCGAGACCGCGGCACGTCTCGAAGGAATCACCACTCTCGACACCGAGGACTGGCGCCGGTTCTGGCCCGCTAACGTCGAGGTGTGATCGAACCCGCATACCTCCGCTTCCCGCACCTGCACGACGACCTCGTGACGTTCGTGGCCGAGGACGACGTCTGGCTGGCCCCGATCGACGGCGGTCGGGCGTGGCGGGTGACCGCCGACCAGGTGCCGGTCAGCAACCCGAGGTTCGCCCCGGACGGCTCCACCCTCGCCTGGGCCAGCACCCGCGACGGGGCTCCCGAGGTGCACGTCGCGCCGGTCGAGGGCGGGCAGTCGCAGCGGCTGACGCACTGGGGGCACCGCACGACCAGGGTGGCCGACTGGACGCCGGACGGCGCCGTGGTGGCCGTGACCGCCGCCCGTGAGGCGACGTCGGACCGGTCGTGGGCGCACGCCGTGCCGCTCGACGGCGGACCCGCCGGGCGGCTGCCGTTCGGCTGGGTCGGCGACGTCGCGCACGGCCCCGACGGGGTGCGGGCGATCACCAGCTCCTACGGCCGCGACCCGGCCTGGTGGAAGCGCTACCGCGGCGGGTCGGCGGCCAAGCTGTGGCTCGACCTCGACGGCGACGACGAGTTCCACCGGATCCTGCCCGAGCTGACGTCGTCGCTCACCTCGCCGATGTGGGTCGGCGGCAGGCTCGCGTTCCTGTCCGACCACGACGGCGTGGGCGGTGTCCACTCCGTCCTCCCGGACGGCACGGACCTGCGGCGGCACACCGAGCAGGAGTTCTACGCCCGCGCCGCGACCACCGACGGCACCCGCGTCGTCTACCAGCACGCGGGCGAGGTGTGGCTGCTGGACGGCCTGGAGGCCGAGCCGCGGCGGCTGGACGTCCGGCTCGGCGGGCCGCGCAACTCCCGCAGGCCGCGGCACGTCAGCGCGAGCCACAACGTCGAGGACGTGTCGCCGGACAGGACGGGCCGCGCCAGCGTGGTCGAGGTGCGCGGCACCGTGCACTGGGTGACGCACAGGGACGGCCCCGCCCGCGCGCTGGCCGAGCAGCCCGGCGTCCGCGCCAGGCTGCCGAGGGTCATCGGCGAGTCCGGCCAGGTCGTGTGGGTCACCGACGCCGAGGGGGAGGACGGGCTGGAGTTCGCGCCCGTCGGCGGCGTCGAACCGGGCAACACGCCCCGCCGCGTCGCGGTCGGGCAGCTCGGGCACGTGGAGGAGCTGGTGGTGTCGCCCGACGGCCGCCGGATCGCGGTCGCCACCCACGACGGCAGGCTGCTGCTGGTCGACGTGGAGTCCGGCGAGCTGCGCGAGGTCGTGTCCGGCGCGAACCCGCTCGTGAGCGACCTGGCGTTCTCGCCGGACTCGAACTGGCTCGCCTGGTCGCACCCCGGCCCGAGGCCGTTGCAGAACATCAGGATGGCGAACACGACGGACCTGTCCACCGTGGACGTGACGCCGCTGCGGTTCACCGACTTCTCGCCCGCGTTCACCGAGGACGGCCGGTACCTGGCGTTCCTGTCGGTGCGCAGCTTCGACCCCGTCTACGACGCCTACGTGTTCGACCTGTCGTTCCCGACCGGCTGCCGCCCGTACCTGCTGCCGCTCGCCGCGACCACGCCGTCGCCGTTCGACCCGTACCGGCTCGGCAGGCCGATCGGCGACGACGACCCGTCGGACAAGGCGAAGGACGGCGACGACGAGAACCCGATCACCGTCGTGGACCTGGACGGCCTGGCGGACCGCGTGGTGACGATCCCGGTGGCCGCCGCGCGCTACGCGCAGCTCACCGCGGCCAGGGGGAACCTGCTGTGGCGGCGCAGCCCGCTGGTCGGCGTGCTCGGCGACAACATGGCCAGCCCCGACGCCCGACCGCCGCGGTCGGTGCTGGAGCGCTTCGACCTGGCCAAGCTCAAGGCCGAGGTGCTCGTCGACGGCCTGGACGGCTACTCCGTGACCGGCGACGGGCAGCGGATGGTCGTCACCGACGGCTCGTCGCTGCGGCTCGTGCCGACCGACCGCAAGGTCGAGCCCGACGACGAGTCCGACTCGATCGACATCGACCTGTCCCGCGTGCGGGTCGTCGTGGACAGGGCCGCCGAGTGGCACCAGGCCTACGCCGAGGCCGGGCGGCTGATGCGCGACAACTTCTGGCGCACCGACATGGGCGGCGTCGACTGGCAGGGCGTGCTGGACCGCTACCGGCCGCTGGTCGACCGGCTGGGCAGCCACTCCGACCTGGTCGACCTGCTGTGGGAGGTGCAGGGCGAACTCGGCACGTCGCACGCCTACGTGGGCGGGGGCGGCGGGTACGGGGGCCGCTCGCAGGGCCTGCTCGGCGCCGACGTCGCCCGCGACGAGGGCGGGGCGTGGCGGATCACCCGGATCATCCCCGGCGAGACGTCCGACCCCGCGGCCCGCTCGCCGCTGGCCGCGCCCGGCGTGGCGATCCGCCCCGGTGACGCGCTGGTCGGCGTGGACGGCCGCCAGGTGGACCCGCTCACGGGCCCCGCGCCGCTGCTCGTCGGCACCGCGGGCAAGCCCGTGGAGCTGACGGTCCGCCCCGGCGGCGGTGGCGAGCTGCGGCGGGTGGTCGTGGTGCCGCTCGACGACGACTCCGCGCTGCGCTACCACGCCTGGGTCGCCGGTCGACGGGCTCGCGTGCACGAGCTGTCGCAGGGCCGCGTCGGCTACCTGCACGTGCCGGACATGATGGGCGGCGGCTGGGCGCAGCTGCACCGCGACCTGCGGGTCGAGCTCCAGCGCGAGGCGATGGTGCTGGACGTGCGCGAGAACTCCGGCGGCCACACGTCCGAGCTGGTCGTGGAGAAGCTCGGCAGGCGGATCATCGGCTGGTCCGTCGCCCGCGGCTACACGACCTCCGACAGCTACCCGTCCGAGGCGCCGCGCGGGCCCGTGGTCGCGGTGACCGACGAGTTCGCGGGCTCCGACGGCGACATCGTGAACGTCGCCATCAAGGAGCTGGGCATCGGCCCGATCGTCGGCACCCGCACGTGGGGCGGTGTCATCGGCATCGACAGCCAGTACTCGCTGATCGACGGCACCCCGGTCACCCAGCCGCGCTACGCGTCCTGGTTCGAGGGCCACGGGTGGGGCGTGGAGAACCACGGCGTCGACCCGGACGTCGAGGTGGTGATCACGCCGCAGGACCGCGTCGCGGGCCGCGACCCGCAGCTCGACCGGGCCGTAGAACTGGCGCTGGAGGCACTGGTCACCCGTCCCGCAGCCGTCCCGCCGCAGCTCCCGCCCCTGGCTTGAGCGGGAGGGGGCCGCCGCGGAACGCGGCGGCCCCCGAACCCGAACCGGTTCCGGAAATCGCGTCCGCACCGCCCTCGCACCCGTCAGGTGCAGGCAAAACGGCCGGAGCGGACGAGGTTGCTCCGTTCGACACTGATCACATCCCGGTCACGGGCCGATTTGGCACGTAGCCTGGGGCCGTGGTCGTGACTCCGCCGTCCAAGCTCACCCCCTCGCCGCGTCCGCGCGGCGGGGCAGGCGGCTTCGCTGGACGACTGGGCCTGGCCCTGCTCCTGCTGATGATCGTCGCCGCGGGCGCGTGGGGCCTGGCAGCACTCGACCGCAAGCCGTACGTGCCCCCGAAGGCCGAGTTCCCCGTCCCGTTCCAGCTGGTGGAACCGGGCACGGACGTCCCGGACGAAGCGGGCCGGGTCCCCCAGGCCGCCCCGTCCGGCGGCCAGTCCGACACCGCCGACCCGATGGACGAGTGGACCCGCAAGGTCTCCGAGAAGACCGACATCCCCCGCAGGGCGCTGCGCGCCTACGCCACGGCGGACCTGGTGATGAGGGCGCAGTCACCGGGCTGCCGCATCTCCTGGGCGACGCTGGCGGGCGTGGGCAGGGTCGAGTCGCACCACGGCTTCATCAACGGCGCCAAACTGGGCGACGACGGCAGGACGACCCTCCCGATCATCGGCATCCCGCTGGACGGCAGACCGGGCGTGAAGGCCATCAACGACACGGACGGCGGCAGGCTGGACGGCGACACCACCTGGGACCGAGCGGTGGGCCCGATGCAGTTCATCCCCACGACCTGGGTCAAGTACGCGCAGCGGGCGAACGGTGACGGCAGCCCGCCGGACCCGCAGAACATCGACGACGCGGCCCTGGCCACAGCCCGCTACCTCTGCTCGGGCAGCCGGGACATGGGCAGCAGCGAGGGCTGGTGGGCAGCGGTCTGGCAGTACAACAACTCGACCGAGTACGGCCAGAACGTCTTCAGCGGCGCGGACGCCTACGCCAGAGCCAGCGTGACGATCGAATGACCGGGACGATCGAACCAGCGGGTCCGGTTCACCCGCAAAGCCACCGCCAACGCCCCAGGTCCATTCGCGCCTTGGCCCCGACCCAGCGGTGAGCAACCGCCCCCGGTCCACTTCCGCGGCTGGGCACAACAACGAGCTGTCGCTTTCCGGCGTGGCGGTGAGCAGCCGTTTCCCGGCCTGTCGATGAATTGCAGCTTTCCCGCCTTGACAAACCGGGCAACCACGGAGACATTCGCAAATCGGGGTGACCCCCTACCGCTCCCGCCGATCCCGATCCACGGCGATCCGAGCCGCAACCTCCCCCAGGGCCTCCTGGTACTCAGGAGATGGATTCATCACGGCGGCCATCCTCAACTGGGCCAAAGCCTCCGGGAAACGACTCTGCCGCTGCAACGTCTTCCCCAGCGCGAACCGCGCGTAGTGGTCACTCGGATCGATCTCCAGCACCTTCCGGAACGCCTCCTCGGCACGGTGCAGCTGGGCGGACCCCAGATAGGCCCGCCCGGCGAGCAGCTGCACGCTGGGGACGTCCGGCGCGACGTCGAGCACCGTGCGCAGCTCCCGCAACGCCTCGAGGGGACGGCGTTCGGACAGCAGCGCCTCGGCCCGGCGGAACGCCTCGAAGGTGCTGTCGGTCATGGTTCGATCAACGCTACCCACCGATCGCGTCTTCCTCGACAGCCGTCCGGATGACACGACTCCGTGTCGCGTGGACTTTCACCCGACCAGTGAGGCGTGCAGCCGGGTCAGCAGGGGGACCAGCGCGTCGGGTTCCTCGACGTGCGCGTTGTGCCCGACGCCCGGCAGCACCACCCCTCCCGGATCGACCGCGAGCAGGTGCTCGGGTGGGCACATCGGGTCGCGTTCGCCGGCAGCCAGCACCACCCGCGCCCGGCTGGCCGCGACCAGCGCGGCCATGTCCGGGGCGCCGACGCCGTAGGCGGCCGGGTCCAGGGCGAGCCGCCACCCCTCCGAGGTCTCCACCAGCGCGTCGTCGACCAGCGGCGAGTCCGACGGCACGAGCCCCCACAGCCCGGCGACCTTCAGCGCCCGTTCGGCGGCCTCCTCGCGGGACGGGAACACCTTCGACGGCCGACCGGCCAGCTCACCGGCCTTCGCCAGCTCCTGCTCGGTCCAGCGGACCTTGATGCCGAGTCCGCACACGACGTCGACCGCCGGTCCGAACCGGCCCGAGCCGAGCGCGAGGGCGACCACGCCGCCCAGCGAGTGGCCGAGCACCGCGACGGGCCGGTCCACCGGCACGACCGGGGCGAGCGCGGCGGCCAGCGCGTCGAACGAGCACCCCGCCAGCGGGGCCGACCGGCCGTGCCCCGGCAGGTCGGGGACCAGCCACGCACCCGGCCACGCCCGCGCGGCGTCGAGCCACACGCCGCCGGTCGCGCCCAGCCCGTGCAGCAGCACGAGCGCCGGGCCGTCGGTCCCACCTGTTCGCACGTGAACGGTCACCGCGCTGATCCTGCCGGTCGGACGGCCGCGTGCACAGGTCCGCCATTCGGACGCGCGCCCCGGTGATCACCACGGCATTTCGCGTGCCTGCGACGAGGCCCGGAGCCGCACAAGTAGGCTCGGGGCCGAGACGACATGCAGCTGAATAGGGAGCGCAAGTGGCGGTCATCGAGCAGGTCGGCGCACGGGAGATCCTGGATTCCCGAGGCAACCCCACGGTCGAGGTGGAGGTGGCGCTGGACGACGGGACGTTGGAGCGCGCCGCGGTTCCCTCCGGGGCCTCGACCGGTGAGCACGAGGCGGTCGAGCTGCGCGACGGCGACCCCAAGCGCTACAACGGCAAGGGTGTTCTCCGCGCGGTCACCGCGGTGCTGGACGAGATCGGCCCCGAACTCGTGGGCATCGAAGCCGTGGAACAGCGGGTGGTCGACCAGAAGCTCGTCGACCTCGACGGCACCCCGGACAAGTCGCGCCTCGGCGCGAACGCGATCCTCGGCGTCTCGCTCGCCGTGGCCAAGGCGGCGGCGACGTCCAGCGGCCTTGAGCTGTTCCGCTACATCGGCGGCCCGAACGCGCACGTCCTCCCGGTGCCGATGCTGAACATCCTGAACGGCGGCTCGCACGCCGACACGGACGTCGACATCCAGGAGTTCATGATCGCGCCGATCGGCGCGGAGTCCTTCCGCGAGGCGCTGCGCTGGGGCACCGAGGTGTACCACTCGCTCAAGTCCGTGCTGAAGGGCAAGGGCCTGGCGACCGGTCTCGGCGACGAGGGCGGCTTCGCGCCGAACCTGTCGAGCAACCGCGACGCGCTCGACCTGATCCTGGTCGCGATCGAGAAGGCGGGCTTCACGCCGGGCCGCGACATCGCGCTCGCGCTGGACGTGGCGGCGACGGAGTTCTACTCCGACGGCGCTTACACGTTCGAGAAGTCGAAGCGCAGCGCCGAGCAGATGACCGGCTACTACACCGAGCTGGTCAACTCCTACCCGATGGTCTCCATCGAGGACCCGCTGTCCGAGGACGACTGGGACGGCTGGGTCCAGATGACCGCCGAGCTGGGCGAGCGCGTCCAGATCGTCGGCGACGACCTGTTCGTCACCAACCCGGAGCGCCTGGAGGAGGGCATCTCCCGCCGCGCGGCCAACGCGCTGCTGGTGAAGGTCAACCAGATCGGCACGCTGTCGGAGACCCTCGACGCGGTCTCGCTGGCCACGTCGTACGGCTACAAGTCGATGATGAGCCACCGCTCTGGCGAGACCGAGGACACCACCATCGCCGACCTCGCGGTCGCGACCGGTGTCGGCCAGATCAAGACCGGTGCGCCCGCCCGCGGCGAGCGCACGGCGAAGTACAACCAGCTCCTCCGCATCGAGGAGACCCTGGGCGACGCCGCTCGCTACGCGGGCGACCTGGCCTTCCCGCGGTACACGCCGGAGGCCTGAGCCCCGTGCCCCAAGCCGATCGGGACCGGCGCCGCCGGCGGAGCCCAGCTCCGTCGGCGGCCCGGCCTGACCGCGCCCGCCGTCCAGCGCCGTCCAAGGCCCGCACCCGCGCGGGAGCGGGCACGGGCGGCGCGTTCGGCATGTCCGGCACCCGCCGTGCGGCGCTGCTCGCGATGGTGCTGTGCGCGCTCGCGCTCAGCATCGCCGTGCCGCTGCGGACGTACCTGGCGCAGCGCGACGAGCTGCGCCAGGTGACCGCGCAGCAGGGCCAGCTCGCCGCCGAGGTGGCGAAGCTGGAGCAGCGGCAGGCCGAGCTGAACGACCCGGCGCAGGTCGAGGCCGAGGCGCGCAAGCGGCTGCACTACGTGCGGCCCGGCGAGACCCCCTACATCGTCCAGCTCCCCGGTGACGAGGAGCGCACACCCGAACAGGAGAGGCCGGCCAAGGCGCCGGCCGCGAACACGTCTTGGTACCAGCAGTTGTGGCAGTCGGTGGCGAAGAGATGACGATCGAGCAGGAGGACCGCGACTTCGTGGCGTCCCAGCTCGGCCGGGCGCCGCGCGGGATGCGCAGGATCTCGGCGCGCTGCCCCAGCGGGCACGCGTCGGTCGTGCAGACCAACCCCCGGCTGGAGGACGGCACGCCGTTCCCGACGCTGTACTACCTGACGTGCTCGCGGCTGAACTCGTTGGTCAGCACGCTGGAGGGCTCCGGCCTGATGCGCGAGATGACCGAGCGGCTCGCCGAGGACGAGGAGCTGGCCGCCGCGTACCTGCGGGCGCACGAGGCGTACCTCGCGGAGCGGGACGCGATCGAGTCGCTCGGCACGAAGGTCACCGCGGGCGGGATGCCGGACCGGGTCAAGTGCCTGCACGTCCACGTGGCCCACTCGCTGTCCGTCGGCCGGGGCGTGAACCCCTTCGGCGACGAGGCGCTCGACCGGTTGGCCGAGTCCTGGCCCAGCGGCGACTGCGCGGCCCCCGGCTCCTGAGCGGCTTCGGCCGTTCGGACCACCGCCCGCGGTCGTGGCGCGCATCACCGTCAACGGTGAAAAACCCGTCACGCAACCGTTCCACCGCCGGTTCGTTGGACAAAGTCGTGTCCTGTTGGCAACGAGTTCCCGTGACACGGCGATGTCAATGAGGCAGGGTTGTGGATGGGGAAGAGCGTGATGCGGTTCGCCGGACCGGGTCCGGCGGGTGGCGATGAGGCTCAGGGAGTGAGTGTTTCGTGGCAGTGCGGAAAAAACGGGGCCGCAAGCGCAAGGCGAGAAGGGTCGTCGCGGGCACCGCGACGATGACTCCGCGCCAGTGGGGCATCGCCGCGACGGTCACCTGCGCGATGCTCACGCCGACGCTGCTGACCGGGACCGGCACCCTCGACTGGATCAACGCGTCCAACCGCTCCGACATCGCGGCCGAGTCGCCGGGCCCCGGCGACGTGCTCAGCGCGATCCGCGCCCGCGGCGCCACCGACGACCAGCTCGGCGCGGGCGGCAGGCTCCCCGAGACCGACGAGCTGAGCGCCGCGTTCCTCGCCGACGCCGACGACCTGGAGTCGCTGCGCGGCGGGCTCAACCCGTTCGACGACCTCGGCGAGGGCGTCCCCGGCATCCCCGGTGTGATGCTGGAGGCCTACCAGCGGGCCGAGGAGCGCCTGGCCGCGACCAAGCCCGGCTGCAACATGTCGTGGTCGCTGCTCGCCTCCATCGGCCGCATCGAGTCGAACCACGCGCGCGGCGGCCGGGTGGACGCCAAGGGCAACGCCACCCCCGCGATCCTCGGCCCGGTGCTCGACGGCCAGGGCTTCGCCGCGATCCACGACACGGACGGCGGCGCCTTCGACGGCGACTCGACGTGGGACCGCGCGGTCGGCCCGATGCAGTTCATCCCCGGCACCTGGGCGGCGTTCGCCGCGGACGGCAACGGCGACGGCGAGAGCAACCCCAACAACATCTACGACGCCACGGTCGGCGCGGGCAACTACCTGTGCTCCGGCGGCGGCGACATGGACGACCCGGTGCAGCGGGCGCAGGCGATCTTCCGCTACAACCACTCCGACGAGTACGTCGCGACCGTGATGGCGTGGGCGATCCAGTACGAGGAGGGCGTCGACTCGCTGCCCGACCTCAGCGGCTCGGACGCCGACTACTACTACCCGCCGTACGACTACGACGACTACCCGGACGTCCCGCCGACGGGCGACACCGGCACCGGCAACCCCGGCTCGTCGTCCACGTCGAACCCGCCGCAGTCGAGCTCCTCGTCGTCCAGCACGACCACGTCGAGGTCGACCACCACCACGACGACGCCGCCGACGAGCGGCACGACGACCACGCTCATCCCGAGCTGCCCGACCTTCCCGACGTCGACCACCACGACCACCGGCGGGACGACGACGAGCACCACGACGTCGACCACCCCGACGACCACGACGACCATCTCGGTGCCGCCGGGCTGCCCGACGCCCCCGCCGCCCACCACCACCACGACGACGACCACCACGACCGCCGAGGGGTCCTCACCCGCGTCCGGCTCGTCGCCCGCCGCGGGCAGCTCGGTGGCCGCGTCCTCGTCGATGAAGCCCGCGTAACCGCGTCCAACCCCGTACCGGAGGGGAACCCAGCGTCCGCTGGGTTCCCCTCCGGTCGTTCGCGGCGCTCCCGGCGGCTACCGTCCTGCGCGAGCACACACGAGGAGGACTGCGATGGCACGGGTGGCCGCGATCGACTGCGGGACGAACTCGATCCGCCTGCTGGTCGCTGACGTGACCACGGGCGACGACGGCGCCCACCGGCTCCGCGACGTGCACCGCGAGATGCGCGTGGTCCGGCTCGGCCAGGGCGTGGACGCCACGGGCGTGCTCGCCCCCGAGGCCATCGCCCGCACGCGGGCCGCGCTGCTGGACTACACGGCGGTCCTGCGGCGCAAGGGCACCGAGCGCGTGCGGATGGTCGCCACGTCCGCGACCCGCGACGCCGCCAACCGCGACGAGTTCTTCGCGATGACCGCCGAGGTGCTCGGCGTGGAGGCCGAGGTCATCACCGGCGACGAGGAGGCCCGCCTGTCGTTCACCGGCGCCGTGGCCGACCAGGAGCCCGAGGAGGGCCCCTTCCTGGTCTCCGACGTCGGCGGGGGCTCCACGGAGCTGGTGGTGGGCACCTGGGACGGCGTCCGGAGCTCCGTGGAGGCCGGTCTGTCGGTCGACGTCGGCTGCGTGCGGCTGACCGAGCGCTGCCTGCGCTCCGACCCGCCGACGGCCGCCGAGGTCGACGAGGCGGTCCGCGTGGCGTCCGACGTGCTCGCGGAGGCGTTCGCGGCCGTGCCGGTGGCCAAGGCGCGGGGCTGGATCGGTGTCGCGGGCACCGTGACGACGCTGGCCGCCATCGCGAAGGACCTGCCCGCGTACGACTCGGACGAGGTCCACCTCACCCGGATCTCGCTGGACCGGGTGAGGGAGATCACCGGGCGGCTGCTCGCGATGAGCCGCGACGAGCGCGCGGCCATCGGGTCGATGCACCCCGGCCGGGTCGACGTGATCATCGGCGGGGCGCTGGTCGTGCGGACGATCGCCGACCACCTGGCGGCGAACACCGAGGTCACGGAGCTGATCGCGAGCGAGCACGACATCCTGGACGGCATAGCGTTCGCGCTCGCCTGAAGTGGTAATTGGTATTGATCGTGACGTGTTCGTGACAGCCCAATCCAGCGGCCTGCGACATTGCCGCATTACCGTCCCTCTCACGTTCTGGGAATCCGCCCTTCGGGGGGTGAGGTACTCCGCCGCCGCGGAGTCGCCAGATTAGGTGGGAGGGATGTATGTCGCGATCACGCTCGATCTCGTGGCTCGCACTACCGGTCGCGCTCGTCATGACGCTGACCGCTTGCGGTGGCGGGACGAGTTCGGACAGTGCGGCAGGGACCAACGAGGAGGGCACGGTGTCGATCTACGGCACTGAGCCCAAGGCGAACCTGCTGCCCGCGAACACCACCGAAGCCGGTGGCTCGAAGGCCGTGGAGGCGCTCTACACGCGCCTCGTCGGCTTCAAGGCCGAGGACGGTTCGACCTACAACCTGGCGGCCGAGTCGATCACGACGAGCGACGCCAAGGTCTACACGATCAAGCTCAAGCAGGGCTGGAAGTTCCACGACGGCACCGACGTGAAGGCGAAGAACTTCGTCGACGCGTGGAACTACGGCGCCTACGCGCCGAACGCCCAGCAGGGCTCCCCCTTCTTCGCGCAGATCCAGGGCTACGACGACGTCTCCCCGGCCACCGAGGGTGCGGCCCCGACCGCGGAGAAGATGTCCGGCCTGGAGGTCGTGGGCGACTACGAGTTCAAGGTCACGCTGAAGGGCCCGTTCTCGGTCTTCACCAGCCAGATCGGCTACCTGCCGTTCTCGCCGCTGCCGGACGCGTTCTTCGCCGACCCGAAGGCCTTCGAGGCGAAGCCGATCGGCAACGGCCCGATGAAGTTCGTGTCGCGCACGCCGAACGCCCTGATCAAGCTGGAGCGCTTCGCCGACTACCAGGGCGAGGACAAGGTCCACTTCAAGACCCTGGACATCAAGATCTACTCCAGCCAGGAGACCGCGTACCAGGACCTGGTCGGCGGCAAGCTGGACTTCATGGAGGCGCTGCCCCCGTCGGCCAAGATCGGCGACAAGCACAAGTCCGACCTCGGTGACCGCGTGCTCAACGCGAACCTGCTCGGCATCAGCACCATCGGCGTCCCGTACTACGTGCCGGGCTTCGACAACCTGGACCTGCGCAAGGCCATCGCGCTGGCCATCAACCGCGACCAGATCACGAAGACGGTGCTCGCCAACTCCTACGCGCCGGTCGACGGCTGGGTCCCGCCGGGCATCGACGGCTACGAGCCCAACGTGTGCGGCGACTTCTGCAAGTACGACAAGGAGAAGGCCAAGGAGTACTTCACCAAGTCGGGCTTCACCGGCAAGCTGACGATCCAGTCGAACGCCGACGGTGGCCGCAAGGAGCCCCTGGAGGCGGCCTGCAACTCCATCAAGGACGCGCTCGGCGTGGACTGCGAGTTCGTGGGCGCGACCAACTTCGGCGCGTTCCGGCAGATCGTCGACGGCCAGCAGCTCACCGGCATGAGCCGGTCGGACTGGTCCGCCGACTACCCGTCGATCGAGAACTTCCTCAACCCGATGTACAAGACCGGCGGGTCGTCCAACGACACCACCTACAGCAACCCCGCGGTGGACGCGCTGCTGGCGAAGGCCGACGGCACGGCCGACAAGAACGAGGCCATCAAGGTCTACCAGGAGGCCCACAGGCTGATGGCCAAGGACCTGCCGTCCATCCCGGTCTGGACCGAGAAGGGCATCGGCGGCTACTCGAAGAACCTGAGCGCCGCCAAGCTGACCTTCAAGCGCGACGGCGAACTGGCCGCCTTCCGCGTCAAGGGCTGACCCCGAACGGCTAACCGAGCAACGGTCCGGCTCCGCGAGCACCACCGCGGAGCCGGACCCGCGTTCAGGCGCATCCCACCACGCAAGGAGCCACAGGCATGGGTCGCTACGTGCTGCGACGCCTACTCCAGCTCATACCGGTGTTCATCGGGACCACGTTCATCATCTACGCCCTCGTCTGGGCGATCCCGCAGGACCCGTTCGCGGGCAAGTGCGGGCAGAGGCCGTGCCCCGAGTCCTACATCGCCGCGATGAGCGAGAAGTTCAACTTCGACGACCCGCTCCCCCTCCAGTACCTGAAGTACATGGGCAACGTGGTCACCGGCGACTTCGGCGACACGTTCTCGGGCATCTCGGTCGGCGAGCAGATCGCCACCGCCTACCCGACCACGGTGAAGCTCGCGATCATCGCGCTGCTCATCGAGGCCCTGATCGGCATCACCGCGGGTGTCCTCACCGGTCTGCGCAAGCAGGGCTTCCTGGACAACCTCGTCCTGGTGTCCACGCTGTTCCTGATCTCGCTCCCGGTGTTCGTCACGGGCTTCGTGCTGCGCCTCTACCTCGGCCCGCAGGGCCTCGACCTGTTCGACGTGGGTGTGGACTCGACCGACCCGACGTTCGCCCAGCTGATCCTGCCGGGCTTCGTCCTCGGCAGCACGTCGATGGCCTACGTGGCCAGGCTGACCCGCAGCAGCATCGCCGAGAACCGGCACGCGGACTACGTGCGCACGGCCATCGCCAAGGGGCAGCCGACCCGCCGCGTCGTCGGCGTGCACCTGCTGCGCAACTCCCTCATCCCGGTGATCACGTTCCTCGGCACCGACCTGGGCAGCCTCATGGGCGGCGCGATCGTCACCGAGGGCGTGTTCAACATCAACGGCATCGGTGGCCTGATCTTCCGGGGCATCCAGGAGAAGGAGGGCATCACCGTCACCGGCGTGGTCACGATGCTCGTCCTCGTCTACCTGCTGATGAGCCTGGTCGTCGACCTCCTGTACGCCGTTCTCGACCCGAGGATCCGCTATGAGTGACCCTGGTGCCAGCGGCGCCGGGCTGGAGAAGGCCGCCGCCTCCGCCGTGGGCGACCTCAGCCACGTGGACGACTCGTCGCAGAGGCAGGGCAAGCCCCGCAGCCTGTGGAGCGACGCGTGGGGCGAGCTGCGCCGCAAACCGACCTTCATCATCTCGCTGGTGATCATCTTCATCGTGGTGGTCATGGCCGCGTTCCCGTCGCTGTTCACCTCGGTGGACCCGCGGGCCGCGAACCTGGACAACTACCTGAAGACGCCGTCCGCCGACGCGTGGTTCGGCTACGACGTGCAGGGCTACGACGTGTACGCCCGCGCCGTCTACGGAGCCAGGGCCTCGCTGCTCGTCGGCCTGTTCTCGACGCTGCTCACGGTGCTGATCGGCTCCGTGGTCGGCATCTTCGCCGGCTACGCGAAGAGCTGGGTCGACAGCCTCCTGTCCCGCTTCGGCGACATCTTCGCGGGCGTCCCGTTCGTGCTGGGCGCGATCGTCATCCTGACGACGTTCAACTCGCCGACGGAGAACCCCAGCGCGGTGCGGATCATCACCCAGGTGGTGCTGTCCATCGCCGTGCTGTCCTGGCCCGTGTCGATGAGGATCATGCGGTCCGCGACGCTGGTCGCGAAGCAGCAGGACTACGTGAAGGCCGCCCGCGGCCTGGGCGCGAGCCCGCTGCGGATCGTCTTCCGGCACCTGCTGCCGAACACCGTCGCGCCGGTGCTGGTGTACGCCACGATCGCGCTCGGCGCGTTCATCGGCGCCGAGGCGACGCTCGCGTTCCTCGGCATCGGCCTGCGCCCGCCGGTGGTGTCCTGGGGCGTGATGATCAGCGAGTCCCGCGACTACTTCCAGGCGGCGCCGCACATGCTGCTGTTCCCCGCCGGGTTCGTGACGATCACCGTGCTGGCCTTCGTCATCCTGGGCGACGCCGTGCGCGACGCCCTCGACCCCAAGTCGCGATAGGAGTTCCGACCGTGACCGCACCACTGCTGGAGGTCGAGGACCTCCACGTGGAGTTCCGCACCCGCGACGGCGTCGCGAAGGTGCTCAACGGGGTCGGGTACCAGGTCAACGCGGGGGAGACCCTCGCTGTCCTCGGCGAATCCGGCTCGGGCAAGAGCGTCACCGCGCAGACGATCATGGGCATCCTGGACACCCCGCCCGCGTTCGTCACGAAGGGCGCCATCCGGTTCAACGGCGAGGACCTGCTGACCGCGTCCGACGACCGCCGCCGCGACGTCCGCGGCGACGGCATCGCGATGATCTTCCAGGACGCCCTGTCCGCGCTGAACCCCGTGTTCACCGTGGGTTTCCAGATCGAGGAGCAGCTGCGCGTGCGGCGGGGGATGACCCGCAAGGACGCCCGCGCCCGTGCGATCGAGCTGCTCGACCTGGTGAAGATCCCCAACGCCAAGAACCGGGTGGGCGAGTACCCGCACCAGTTCTCCGGCGGGATGCGGCAGCGCGCGATGATCGCGATGTCGCTCGCGCTCGACCCGGAGATGCTGATCGCCGACGAGCCCACGACCGCGCTGGACGTCACCGTGCAGGCCCAGATCATGGACCTGCTGCGGGAGATCCAGGGCGAACGCGACATGGGCCTGATCCTGATCACCCACGACCTCGGCGTCGTCGCGGACGTGGCGGACCGGATCGCGGTGATGTACGCGGGCCGGATCGTCGAGCACGCGGACGTGTACCAGCTGTTCCGCGCGCCCGGCCACCCGTACACCGAGTCGCTGCTGGAGTCGTTGCCGCGCCTGGACCTCAAGGGCCAGGAGCTCAAGACGATCAAGGGGTTGCCGCCGAGCCTGACGAACATCCCGTCCGGCTGCCCGTTCCACCCGCGCTGCCCGCGCGCCGTGGACGTCTGCACGACCGAGGTGCCCGCCAACCACCGGCTCGGCCTCGACCGCACCAGCGCGTGCCACTTCGCGGAGGAGGTCGTCAGCCGTGGCTGAGCCGATCCTGGAGGTCACCGACCTCGTCAAGCACTTCCCGGTCCGCGTCGGTGTGCTGTTCAAGCGCACCATCGGCCACGTCAAGGCGGTCGACGGCGTCTCGTTCACCCTGAACAAGGGCGAGACGCTCGGCGTCGTCGGAGAGTCCGGCTGCGGCAAGTCCACGCTCGCGCAGGTGCTGATGCGGCTGGAGCCGCCGACGTCCGGCGGCGCCACGTTCGAGGGCCGCGACATGTTCGCCATGCGCGGCGCCGAGCTGCGCAGGCTGCGGCGCGACATCCAGATCGTGCTCCAGGACCCGTACACCTCGCTCAACCCGCGGATGACCGTCGGCGACATCGTCGGCGAGCCGTTCGAGATCCACACCGAGGTGGCGCCCAAGGGCTCGCGGCGGCAGAAGGTGCAGGAGCTGCTCGACACCGTCGGGCTCAACCCCGAGCACATCCACCGCTACCCGCACCAGTTCTCCGGCGGTCAGCGCCAGCGCATCGGCATCGCCCGCGCGCTCGCGCTGCGCCCCAAGGTGATCGTGTGCGACGAGCCCGTGTCGGCCCTGGACGTCTCCATCCAGGCCCAGGTGATGAACCTGCTGGGCGAACTCCAGTCCGACCTCGGGCTGTCCTACGTGTTCATCGCCCACGACCTGTCCGTGGTGCGGCACCTGTCCGACCGGGTCGCCGTGATGTACCTGGGCAAGATCGTGGAAACGGGGACGGAGGACCAGATCTACGAGCGTCCGACGCACCCGTACACGCAGGCGCTGCTGTCCGCGGTGCCCGTGCCGGACCCGACGCAGCGCGGCACGCGCGACGTCATCCGGCTGACCGGTGACGTGCCGTCGCCGGTCGACCCGCCGTCGGGCTGCCACTTCCGCACCCGCTGCTGGAAGGCGCAGGACATCTGCGCCACCGAGGAGCCCGCCTTGATCGTCCGCGCCGGGGACCACCCGAGCGCGTGCCACTTCGCCGAGGAGCGCTCGGTCGTCTGACCCCGTCGGGGGCGCCCGGTTCCCACCGGCCGCCCCCGTCCGGTCAGCGGTTCGACGCGGACTTCACGAAGTCCGCCAGGTCCTTCGACTGCTGCACGCGCGAGGGTTCGTGCACGTACATCATGTGGCCCGCCGGGTAGTACGCCGACTCGATGTTCTCCCGCAGCTCGGCCGGGATCGCCAGGTGCGCCAGCACGTGCTCGGACGCGTAGTACGCCGTCGCGCCGTCGTGGTAGCCGAACGCCACGTGCACCCTCAGGTGCGGGTTGGCGCGCATCGCGGCCGACAGCTTCGCCGTGACCGACACCGCGCGGCCCTCGAACTCCTTGTAGGACCACGGGTGAACGGCCCGCGAGATGATCTCGTACGGCAGGTCGTTCGAGTACTCCAGCTCGGCCCGCACGTAGTGGTTCAGCGCCGCCGCGTACGGCCCCAGGATCGCCGCGTACGAGGCGTCCTCCGACATCTGCTCCTGGCCGTAGTCCGCGTCCCAGCTCGTGAAGCGGCCGTCGAGCCTGCCGACGATCCGGCGCTGGTGGCGCAGCAGCTCGGTGAAGAAGCGGATGTGCTCGACCCGCAGGTTCACCCGGTCCACGTAGTCCTCGGACAGGCCGGTGATGGCGGCGAGCCGGGTGACGACGTCCGCGCGCTCCTCGTCGGTGAGCCGGTGGCCGCGGTTGAGCGCCCACGGGTAGTCGCGCGAGGCGAACTCCTCGGCCTCGGCGAGCACGTCCGCGAGTTCCCGGTCGCCGTGCAGGCCGTGGTAGTGGGCGATGGCCGCGTAGGTCGGCAGGAACAGGGCGTACGCGACGTCGTTGTTCTCGCTGAAGTCCAGCGTGGTGAAGTCCAGGACGGACGAGATCAGCATGAGCCCGTTGAGGTACATGCCGTACCGGGTCTGGAGGTGCTCGGCGAGGCCTGCCGCGCGCAGCGTGCCGTACGACTCGCCCGCGAGGAACTTCGGCGACATCCACCGGCCGTTGCGCGAGGTCCACAGCCGGACCACCTCGCCGACGGACTCGATGTCGCCCTGGAAGCCGTGGTACTCGCCGGGCTTCTCGCCCTTCACGGCGCGGGAGTACCCGGTGGAGACCGGGTCGATGAACACGAGGTCGCTGTGGGCCAACAGGGTCTCGGCGTTGTCGGCCAGCTCGTACGGCGGCGGCGTCAGCGCGCCGACGTCACCCGTCACGACCCGGCGCGGGCCGAGCAGGCCCAGGTGCAGCCACACGCTCGACGAGCCGGGCCCGCCGTTGAACGCGAACGTCACCGGCCGCGTCTTCGGGTCGGCCCCGTCCAGCGTGTACGTGGTCACGAAGACCTCGGCCTTGGGCTGGTGGCCGTCGAACTTGCCCTCGGTGAGCACCTCCTGGCGCAGCACGACGCGGCCGGTCGTGGTGGTGTAGTTCAGCTTGCGCCGCTTGACGGTGATGCTGTGCGTGGCCGTGACGAGGTCGTCGGACGGGATGTCCTTCTCGTCCTTCTTCTCGTCCTCGGCCGTGCCGTTGTCCTTGTCGGTCATGGTCGAACCCTACGTTCGAAGGGGACTGGAGTGCTCGCTCTCGATCAACTCGACGCGGAGGTCACCACGTGCCGGGCCTGCCCGCGCCTGGTCGCGTGGCGCGAGGAGGTGGCCCGCGTGAAGCGCGCCGCGTTCCGCGACGAGGAGTACTGGGGACGCCCCGTCCCCGGCTTCGGCCCGGCCGACGCGCACCTGGCGATCGTCGGCCTGGCACCGGCCGCCCACGGCGCCAACCGCACCGGGCGGATGTTCACCGGCGACCGCTCCGGCGAGGTGCTCTACGCCGCCCTGCACGCCGTCGGACTGGCCTCGCAGCCGACCGCGCACCACGTCGGCGACGGCCTGGAGCTGCACGGGACCCGCATCACCGCACCGGTGAAGTGCGCGCCGCCGGAGAACAAGCCGACGCCCCAGGAGCGCGACAACTGCCGTCCGTGGCTCGTCGCGGAACTCGAACTGCTGAGGCCCTCGCTCCGCTCGGTGGTGGTCCTCGGCGGATTCGGCTGGCAGGCGCTCCTGCCGGTCCTGACCGCGTTCTGGGAGGTGCCGCGCCCGCGGCCGAAGTTCGGCCACGGCGTCGAGGTGGTCCTGCCCGCGCTCGACGGCGGGGAGCCGCTGCACGTGTTCGGCTGCTTCCACGTGAGCCAGCAGAACACGTTCACCGGGAGGCTGACCCCGGCGATGGTCGAGGACGTGCTGCGGCGGGCGTCGCGGGTGGCCGGACCGGAACCCCGGTGAACGGCGGACGACCGGGGGAAAACGTGGGCGGCTGTCGGGGTCGACGTGCATCCTGACCACATGAGGACCCGGTGGCCCGTGCCGCTCCTGGTGGGAGCGGGGCTCGTGCTCGTCGCGCTCGCGGCGCGCGGGACCTCGCCGATCCCCTTCGACGGCACGCTGATCGGTCCCGCCCCGGTCCCGCCCGCGGCCTCCGCCGAGTCCGAGGAGAGCCGGGCCGAAGGGGTCGTCGGCGTGGTCGGCGGGTCGTTGGTGGCGCTGCTGGTCGTGCTCCTGTGCGTGCTGGTCGTCGCGTCGCTCGGCGCGGCGCTGATGATGCTCGGTCCGCGCCGCGAGCGGGTCCGGCGCGAGTCCGGGGCGGTGGCCGTGGCGCCGGACGACGCCGAGGACGGGCGGCCCGGCGCTGAACTGCTGCTCACCGGTGCCCGCAAGGCCCTCGTCGAGCTGCGGGGGAGACCTCCCGGCCCGCCGTCGGACGCCGTGGTGGCGGCGTGGCTGAACCTGGAGGAGGCCGCCGCGGCGGGCGGTGCGCCCCGGCAGGACCACGAGACCCCGACGGAGTTCACCGGCGCGCTGCTGGCCCGCTACGAGGTGGACACGGAGGCGGCGGCGACGCTGCGCGGGCTCTACCAGCGCGCCAGGTTCGGCGCACCCGAGCGGGTGTCGGACGAGGACGCCGCGTCCGCCGAGCGGGCGCTGGAGCGCGTCGTGGCCTGTCTGGACCGCCCGTGACGCCGCTGGTGGGTCTGGTCAGGGCCGTCCTCCTCGCGCTGGCCGCCGGTGCGGTCACCGGGTTCGGGCTGGTCGAGCTGGGCAGCCCGGTCGGGTGGGCGGTGGTGGTCGCGCTGCCGGTCGCCGCGCTCGCCCTGCTCCTCGCCCGGCTGCCGCGCGCCGCGGACATCACCTGGTCGCCCCTGCCGTCGCACGCCCCTGGCGCCACGTCCGTCGCGGCCTCGACGCTGGCCAGCCGCTTCGACGAGGCGTCCCGCGACCGCGACCGGTTCCTCTCGCGCGTCCGACCGCGGCTGCGCGCGGTCGCCGACGCCCGGCTGCGGCAGCGCGGCGTCACGACGCTGGAGCAGGGGCGCGACCTGCTCGGCGAGGACGTCTACCGCCTGCTCACCGACCCGAACGCCACCATGCCGGACCCGCGTGCCCTTGCCGAGCTGCTCGACAGACTGGAGACCCTGTGACGTCCACCGACACCACGAGCGTCGCGGACATCGCGACCGGGGGCACGGCCGTGCTGGACGCCGTCGGCACCGTGCTCGTCGGCAGGCAGCGGTCGCTGCGGCTGGCGCTGGCCGCCGTGCTCGCGGGCGGCCACGTGCTGCTGGAGGACGTGCCCGGCCTGGGCAAGACGCTGATGGCGCGCAGCCTCGCCCAGGCCCTGCACCTGGACTTCCGCCGCCTCCAGTGCACGCCGGACCTGCTGCCCGCCGACGTGACCGGCTCGTTCCTCTACGACCCCGGCGAGCGCGAGTTCAGCTTCCGCGCGGGCCCGGTCTTCACCGGCCTGCTGCTGGCCGACGAGATCAACCGGACCCCGCCCAAGACCCAGTCGGCGCTGCTGGAGGCCATGCAGGAGGGGCAGGTGACGGTGGAGGGCCGCACGTTCCCGCTGCCGCGGCCGTTCCACGTGCTGGCCACCGCGAACCCCGTGGAGCACGAGGGCACCTACCCGCTCCCGGAGGCGCAGCTCGACCGGTTCCTGGTGCGCCTGGACATCGGCTACCCGCCCGCCGCCGAGGAGGTCGAGGTGCTGCGCCGCAGGCTCGTCCGGCAGCGCGAGCAGACCGAGGTGGCACCGGTCTTCGAGGCGACCAGGCTCGCCGAGCTCCAGGCGGGCGTGGAGCGGGTCGCGGTCGACGAGGACGTGCTGCGCTACTGCGTCGACCTGGCCTCCTCGACCAGGGCGCACCCGGCGGTCGAGGTCGGCGCCTCGCCCCGCGGCGCGCTGGCGCTCGTGCTGGTCGCCAGGGCCCTCGCCGTCCTGGACGGCCGCGACTTCGTGCTGCCCGAGGACGTGAAGGACTGCGCCGTCCCCGCCCTCGCCCACCGGCTCACCCTGCGGCCCGAGACGTGGACGTCCGGCACCACCGGCGTGGAGGTCGTCACCGAGCTGCTGGGCAAGGTCCCCGGCCCCGCGAGCACGCGCTCGTGAGCCGGGCCGACCGGCTCAGGGCCGCGTTCACCCGCGAGACCGGGTGGCGGGCCACCGACGCGTACGGCCGCGCCGTCGTGCTGGGCGTCGGCCTCGTCGTCCTCGGCGGCCTGCTCCACGAGGTCGAACTCGTCCTGGTCGGCACCCCGTTCCTGATCTCCCTCCTGGCGGCCCTGGCCGTCCGCGTCCGCGGCGTCCCGACCGTCACCGTCCGCGCGCTGCCGCGCACCGCGGAACCCGGCTCGGCCACCACCGGCGTCGAGGTGGACCCGGCCGAGGGCGCCGAGTTCCTGGCCGTCCGCCTGCCCGCACCAGGCGCGGGGGGCGACGCCCTGGGCCCGGTCCACCTGCTCCCCGCCACCACCGACCCGATCGCCGTGAAGCTCCGCCGAGAAGCCTGGGGCGACGGCGTGGACCTGCGCGCGGACCACCTGTTCGCGGGCCCGGACGGCCTCCTGGTCCACGGCCCGGTCGTGGGCGTGGAACGGGGCCGCGTGGTCCTCCCCCCGGTGGACGCCCTACCAGCGGGCCTGCTCCCCGCCCGAGCCGCGGGCCTGGTGGGCGTCCACCGCACCCGCCGCCCCGGCGACTCGACCGAACTCCGCGACATCCGCGCCTTCCAACCGGGCGACCGCCTGCGCCGCATCGACTGGCGGATCTCCCTGCGCAGCCAGGTCGTGCACGTCCGAGAACACCACGCCGAAGCGGACGCGGACGTCCTGCTGGCCCTGGACACCCGCTACGACCTGGGCAGGAGGGTCGCGGACTGGTCAACAGGCCAGCCGGGCAACACCACGAGACCGAACGGCAGCCTGGACACCGCGGTAAGGGCAGCGGCGTCACTGGCCTCCGGCTACCTGCACCAGGGCGACCGAGTGGGCCTGGCAGACCTGGGCCGCCCGCAACTCAACGTCCGCCAGGGCACGGGCAAACGCCAACTGCTCACACTCCGCAACCAACTGGTCGTCTGCGCCCGCTCAGCAGGCTGGTCCCCCCGTCCGACACTGCACCGCACCCCCCACGGCGCCCTGGTCATCATCCTGTCCCCGTTCCTGGACGACCACGTGGTGGAGATAGCGGTACAGGCAGCCCGCAGGGGAAACCTGGTACTGGCGGTGGACGTACTACCACCGGACCTGGTCCCGGACGCGGAAACCCCGTGGGGCCAACCAGCGCTAAAACTGCTGAAACTGGAACAACGAACCAGGCTAAAAGCCCTGAAGCAGCACGGCGTCCCAGCGGTGACCTGGGACAAATCAGGCCGCTCAGCGGCAACGACACTGCAAAGGGCAAAACGCGGGGCAAGCCGGCTGAGAAGGTGAAACCACAGGCGAAGAATCCACCAGTCCACCCAACGCGGCAGACCGACCGCCGCGTGGCCGATTCTTCTCGGGGATCTGACCCTTGAAATCGATGATCGGGCAGGCTTTCGGGACCGCCCTTTTAGCCCGACCGAGGGTCGGATCGAGGGGTCCCCGAGTCGGCCACCCCACCGGACCCGCCCCCACCGGACCCGCCCCCACCGGACCCACATCCGAGGCCCACGCGATGACCCACCCCACCACCCTCCCGGCAGGCCTGCCGGCCTGGACCCTGAGAGCCCTCTCCACCCTCACCTGCGCCGCGACGGCCCTGCTCCTGGCCCACGACGGCGTCCGAGCCCCAACCCTCACCCTCTACGCCCTGATCTCCCTGGCGGCCATCACCATCCCGGCCTCGGCGGCCCCGGCCCTCGGCATCGGAGTAGCCGCCGCCGCCCTGGCCTTCACCGAAGGCGGCCCCTTCCGCCCCGCGGTCCTCGCCATGATCGTCCTGCTGCACCTCTTCCACCTCACCTCGGCCCTCACGGCCCTCACCCCACCCCGCTCCCGCCTCCACCTCAGCGCCCTGAAGGGGCCTGCCCGCAGGTTCGCCCTGACCCAGCTCCTCACCTCCACCCTCGTGGTCGTGACGGCGTTCCTCCCCAGCGGCGGCACCGAGCCCGCCGTCGAGGTCGCGGGCCTCCTCGCGGCCACCGGACTGGCCACCGCGGCCGTGCTCCTCATGCGCCCCAGGAGCTGAGGAACACCTCAGCTCAACCTGAGCTACTGGATCGATCCTCTCAGGGGTTATGCCCAACCGAGACGCTTCCCGCAGGTCAGCGGCGGGGGTGTTCGCCATCACCCGGCGACCGTGGTCACAACGGGGCCTTCGGACGCGCGAACACGGGGGTCGCGGTGCGACCATGTGCGTATGGCTGCTGTGAAGTCGCAACCCACGAGGATCGTCATCGTCGGCGGTGGGTACGTCGGTATGTACACCGCACTGGGGTTGCAGAAGAAACTGCGTTCCGGTGAGGCGTCGGTGACCGTTGTCGACCCGCAGCCTCACATGACCTACCAGCCCTTCCTCCCGGAGGCGGCCGCGGGGTCCATCGAGCCCCGCCACGTCGTGGTGCCCCTCCGCAAGGTCCTCAACCGCTGCCACGTCGTGACCGGCCGCGTGACGAAGATCGAGCACGCCGCCAAGTCGATCACGCTGGAGACCGCTGACGGCCACGTCGAGCAGCTCGAGTACGACGTGCTGGTCAACGCGCTGGGTTCGATCGCCCGCACGCTGCCGATCCCCGGTCTGGCCGAGCAGGGCATCGGCGTGAAGACCATCGGCGAGGCCATCTACATCCGCAACCACGTGCTGTCGCGCCTCGACCAGGCCGCGAGCACCCGCGACCCGGAGCTGCGGCGGAGGCTGCTGAGCTTCGTCGTCATCGGCGGCGGGTTCGCGGGCATCGAGACGCTGGCGGAGCTGGAGGACATGGCCCGCTACGCGCTGCGCTACTACACCCAGCTCAAGCCCGAGGACATGAACTGGGTGCTGGTCGAGGCCACCAAGCGGGTCATGCCCGAGGTGAGCGAGAAGATGGGCGTCTACACCGTCCAGCAGCTCGAGAAGCGCGGCATGAAGGTCTTCCTGGACACCCGCGTGAAGACCATGGAGAACGGTCACGTCGTCCTGGACGACGGCACCGAGTTCGACAGCGACACGATCATCTGGACCGCGGGCGTCAAGGCGAACCCGGTCCTGCGCAACACCGACCTGCCGCTCGACGAGCGCGGTCGCGTCCGCTGCACGGCGAAGCTCCAGGTCGAGGGCCTGGCGGGCGTCTGGTCGGCCGGTGACTGCTCGGCGGTGCCCGACCTGTCGCGCACCGAGGAAGACCCGATGGCGACGTGCAGCCCGTCGGCCCAGCACGCGGTGCGGCAGAGCAAGGTGCTCGTCGGCAACATCGTGGCGAGCCTGCGCGGCAAGCCGCAGAAGGACTACTTCCACAAGTACATCGGCTCGGTCGCGGGTCTGGGCCTGTACAAGGGTGTCGCGGACGTCTACGGCATCAAGATGAAGGGCCTGCTGGCCTGGCTGGCGCACCGCGGCTACCACGTCGCGAAGATGCCCACCTTCAACCGCAAGTTCCGTGTTCTCATGGACTGGCTGCTCGCGTTCGTCAACGGCCGCGAGGTCGTCGCCCTGGGTCAGATCAACGACCCCAAGGCGGAGTTCGACCGCGCGTCGAAGAGCTGAGTCCCCCGACGGGTGTTGCTCGCACTGCGCCGTTCGGTTGCAGTCGGGTGACACCCGTCTGGCTTAGTGCCGTAACTTGAGCCCCCAGAAGGAGCAATCTGGGTGGGCTCATCTTGACATTGCGTTACGTGAACCCGAGACTACTGCTTGTGCATCACCTGAAAGCGTGATGCGCGCGTTGGGGAAAGAGGTGACCGCGATGTCCCTTGAGGAGCTGGCCGCACAGCTTCGCCGCGGTGAGATCGAGGACCGCGCCTTGGCGGAGTACGCCGCCGAGTACGTCACGGCTGGGAAGTGTTTTCGAAGCAAGAAAGACGACTGAGCGTGACCGCTTCCGAGCGCGGGGTCGACAGACCCCCGCTCGAAGCCGTAAGAATCCTCCCCGAACCGAGTCCCACTCCGGTGAAGCCGACTCCGCTCCTCCTCCAAGGCCAGAACTACCTCTTCCGGTCACCCCCCAAGACCCTGGACTTCCAGGAGCAGGTCCACCGGATGGGCATGGTCGACGAAGGCGACGGCAGTCCCGTCCCGTGCGTCCTGGTGCTCGCCCGCAGCGCGGACATGGAGATGAACGAACTCTCCATCGCGCTCGCCGAACGCGGTGTCCGGATGGCCCGCATCGACGCCGACCGCTGCACCGACCTGCCGTTGACGATCTACACCGACGCGCCGCTGGTCGAGCTGGACCGGTGGCTGCTCCGGCCGGTCCTGGTGTGGCGCAGGCACTTCGAACTCTCCGCCCTCCCGGTCGAACCGGGCACGCTCGCGGGCTCGTACGCCGTCGACCAGTGGGGCGCGGTGTCGAACTGGCTCGCGACCCGCGGTGACTGGGCGCACGTCAACCCGGCCCGGTCCACGGCCCACCTCGACCGCCTCACGCAGCTCTCCGACGCCGCCTCGTTCGGCCTGACCGTCCCGCGCACGGCCGTGACGACCCGCCCCGGCCGCACCAGGCCCGGCGGCGCGCACTGCATCGTGAAGACCTCCGGGCGGCACCTGCTGGAGCCGCGCCCCGGCGTGCAGCACGGCCTGTTCCCGCGCCCGCTGGAGACCAGCCGCTCCAGCGACGCCCCCGAGTCGGCGCCGGTGATCGTCCAGCAGTACCTGGCGTCCGAGACGGAGCTGCGGGTGTTCGTCGTGGGCGGTCGCTGCATCGCCTACCAGGTCGACAAGCTCGACCCGGCCCAGCTGTGGGTCGACCCGGACGCGGTCCGGGTGACACCCACGACGGTGCCCGACACCGTGTCCGCCAAACTCCTCGCCTTAGCCCGCTACTGGCGGGTCGAGGTGGCCGCGTTCGACCTCCTGGTGACGGCGAAGGACCACGTCTTCCTGGAGGTCAACGTGAACTGTGACTGGCGGTGGTTCGAACACCGCGCGGAGGACACACTGGTCTCGGACGCGGTCCACGACTGGGTCGCGCAGCGCTTCAAGGAGCTGTTGGGTGCGGGCAAAGGTCGCTGAACACGCGACGCTGTTCTACGAGAACGGCGCCGTCGTCTGGGACGACTACCTGCACCACCGCCAGTTCGCGATCAGCGAGACCGCCGAGCTGCTGTGCCGCAAGTTCAGCACCTTCACCGAGGTCGACGAACTCCTCGCCCCGCTGGGCGAGGAGGACCGGGCCGTGCTGCGCCGCGTGCTCGACGAGCTGGTGGACGCGGGCGTGCTGATCGTCGAGGGCTCCCCGGAGCACGAGGCCGAGCGCGACCTGCTGCTGGCGTGGTCGAGCTGGGGCGCGTCGGCCAGGCACTTCCACTTCGCCAGCCGCACGCTGGGCGACGCCGAGTACCAGGCCGCCGACGAGCACGACGCCGCGCTGGAGGTGAAGCTCGGCGAGAACCCGCCGCCCACCCCGTTCCGGACGCTCGGCGGTGACGCCGTCGAGCTGCCGGTGCTGCCCGCGCGGCCGTCGTGGGGCGCCGCGCCGGTGCTGGACGTGCTGCTGGCCCGCCAGACCACCCGCGAGTTCGGGTCGGACGGGGTGAGCCTGGAGCAGGTCGGCGAGCTGCTGGCCGTGCTCGGCGGCCCGTCGCCGATGCGGTCGCGGATCGGCAGGACCGGCACGGTGTTCAAGACGAGCCCGTCCGGCGGCGGACGCCACCCCGTCGAGCTGTACGCGCACGCGCGCCACGTCTGCGGCCTGCCCCCGGGCTGGTACCACTACGACGGCGCGCGGCACGTGCTCGAACCCGTCGGGCCGGAGTGGACGCCCGCGCAGATCGTCGAGGCCGCGGGGGACCAGGAGTGGGTCGGTGACGCACCGCTGGTGCTCGCCTACACGGCCGTGCTGGAGCGCACCCGCTGGCGCTACGACACCTCGCGCGCCTACCGCGTCGTGCAGATGGACGTCGGCCACCTCTCGCAGACCGCCTACCTGGTCGCGACGGCGATGGGGCTGGGCGTCGGCTTCACGGCCGCGCTGCGCGACGAACTGGTGGAACGGGCGCTCGGCTGTGACGCCTATCACGAAGCGGTATTGGGGATGACGGTCGTCGGTCCATTACGTAAATGACCGTAATAGCGGAACGCGTTGAGCCGTGCGGGTGTCTTGAGTCGATCTCGTTACTCGAATCCACGGACGACCTTTAAGCTGCCCGCTGCCCCCGTAGCCCAACCGGCAGAGGCAGGCCCCTTAAAAGGGTCAAAGGTACGGGTTCGACTCCCGTCGGGGGCACCACTCTTCATAAGCATAGACAACCTTCTGGCCAGCGTAAACCCGCTGAGAAATCATCCCATGTCTACTGGCGGCAGTGGTATGTGCCGCCTGTTCGAGTGATACGCGGCTATCACTCGAACGGGCTATCTCCGCAGAAATAGGGTTACCCCGCGTAACGGCAAAGAATGGTGATGGCCGCGCATTCGTGCGTTGGACATTAACGGTGGATGGTTTCACCTGGTCAGGTGGTAACCGGTTCCGCCGTCGCCCACGCGGTGACGACCTCGTCCAGCACCGCCAGCGGCAGCGGACCGCCGCCGAGCACCACGTCGTGGAACGCGCGGATGTCGAAACGGTCTCCCGCGACCGCCTCGGCCTCCGCCCGGATCCGCTGGATCTCCAGCCTGCCGACCATGTACGACAGCGCCTGGCCGGGCGCGGCGATGTAGCGGTCCACCTCGGACTCGATCTCCACGAGGGCCAGCGGCGTGTTCTCCGTGAGGTAGTCGACGGCCTGCGCGCGGCTCCAGCCCAGCGCGTGCAGGCCGGTGTCGACGACGAGCCTGCCCGCGCGCATCGAGTCCGTCGCCAGCATCCCCAGCCTCGCGACGTCGTCGGAGTACAGCCCCATCTCGTCGGCCAGCCGCTCGCAGTACAGGCCCCAGCCCTCCAGGTAGGAGTTGATGCTCGCGAGCCTGCGCAGCATCGGCAGCTCGGTCATCTGCTGCGCCAGCGTGATCTGGAAGTGGTGCCCCGGAACGGCTTCGTGGAACGCGATGGCCTCGGCCTGGTAGCGGTAGCGCTCCTGGGCCCGCGAGGTGTTCGCGTAGTACGTGCCGGGGCGGGAGCCGTCCAGCGCGGTGGGGGAGTAGTACGCCGCGGGCGCGCCCGGCGCCTCCGCCTCCGGGACGGCCGCCACCTCGCAGCGGCTCTCGGGCAGCGTGCCGAACCACCGCGGCGCGGCCAGCTCGGCCCGCCGCACGGCGCCCCGCGCGGAGTCGAGCATCTCCTCGGCGTCCCGCCAGCGCAGCGCTGGGTCGGTGCGCATCCGGTCGAAGATCGCGGCGAGGTCGTCGGTGCCGAACACCCGCAGCCCCACGGCGCTGTACTCCTCCGCCAGGTCGGCGATCAGCGCGAGACCGGTCTCGTGCAGGTCCTCCGGGGTCCGCGAGGTCGTCGTGTGCACCCGCGCCAGCCTCGCGTAGAGGGTGGCGCCGTCGGGCAGCCAGCACAGCCCCGGCCTGCCCTCGGGGCGGCCCGCGGGCAGCACCTCGCGCTCCAGGACGTCCCGGTACCCGGCGTAGGCGGGCCGCACCACGTCGGCGAGCAGCCGGTCGCGCTCGGCGGTGAACTCCGGCGGGCCGTCCTTGCGGGCCAGCGGGTCGTCCGACAGCGGCGTGGCGAGGTAGCGGTCGACGAACGCGACGGCGTCGCGCACCAGGTGCGCGACCGGCAGCCGTCCGGCGGTGAGACCGCCCCGGTGGCGCTCGGCCAGCACGTCGAGGAACGCGGGCACGGCGGCGAGCCGCAGCAGGTAGTCGCGGCGCTGCTCCGGGGTCGCGACGGTGGTCATCGGCAGGAGCGACAGCAGCGCGCCCGCGGGAGCGAAGAACGACCCGGCGATCGTGTACTCGACGGAGTGGGTGTCGAACCTGTCGACCAGCGACTCGGCCTGCTGCACGACGACCGCTCGCGTCACCGGGTCCTCGTCGGGCAGCGCCCGCGCGCGGGTGGCGATGTCCACCGCGGCGGCGCGCTGAGCGGCGCCGCCCGCCTCGGTGAGGTCGGCGAGGAGGTGGTCGTGCCCGGCGATGCCGTAGAGCGAGGCTTCCAACGGCTCGATGGCCATCACCAGCTCGAACAGCTCGTCCGCGAGTTCGGTCGTCTCCGTCATGGGCCGATGCTACTTAGCCGGTTAAGGCCGTCATCCCCGGTCCAGGTAGGCGAGCACGGCGAGTACTCGCCGGTTGTCGTCGTCGCACGGCGGGAGGCCGAGCTTGCCGAAGATGTTCGCGGTGTGCTTCCCGACCGCCTTGTCCCCGATGAACAGCCGGGCCCCGATGGCCCCGTTCGACCGGCCCTCCGCCATCAGCGCGAGCACCTCCCGCTCGCGGGGCGTCAGCGAACCGAGCGGCTCGTCGCGGACGTGGCTGGCGAGCAGCTGCGTGACGACCTCGGGGTCCATCGCGGTGCCGCCCGCCGCGACCCGGCGGATCGCGTCCACGAACTGGGTCACGTCCGACACCCGGTCCTTGAGCAGGTAGCCGACACCGCCCCCGCGGTCGGACAGCAGTTCCCGCGCGTAGAGCTGCTCGACGTACTGCGACAGCACCAGGACCGGCAGCCCCGGCACCTGCTTGCGCGCCGCGATGGCCGCCCGCAGGCCCTCGTCGGTGAACGTCGGCGGCAGCCGGACGTCCACCACGGCCACGTCCGGCTCGTGCTCGACCAGCGCGGCCAGCAGCGCGGGCCCGTTGTCCACGGCCTCGACCACGTCGAAGCCGTAGGCCACCAGCAGCCGGATCAGGCCGTCCCTGAGGAGGACGAGGTCTTCTCCGAGGACAACTCGCACGGCAGCTCCAAGGTCACGATGGTCGGCCCACCGACGGGACTGGCCAGTCCGAGTGTGCCGTCGAACGCGGCGAGCCTGCGCTCGATCCCCCGAAGTCCGCCGCCCGGCGTGACGGCGGCCCCGCCGCGGCCGTCGTCCCCGACCATCACCGCCAGCCGCTCGTCGGCGTGCCGGATCCGGATCCACGCCGACGTGGCCCCGCTGTGCTTGGCGACGTTGGCCAGCGTCTCGGCCACGGCGAAGTACGCGGCCGACTCGACCGGAGCCTGCGGCCTGCCGGGCAGCTCGACGTCGACCTCCACCGGCACCGGCAGCGCCAGCGCGAGCGCCCGCACGGCGCCGTCGAGCCCCCGGTCGGCGAGCACCGGCGGGTGGATGCCGCGCACCAGGTCCCGCAGCTCCGCCAGCGCCAGCGTCGACGACTCGCGCGCCTCGGCCAGCAGCGCCCTCGCGGCGTCCGGGTCGCGGGCCATCAGGTCCTCGGCCATGCCGAGGCTCATGCCCAGCGAGACGAGCCTGGCCTGGGCCCCGTCGTGCAGGTCGCGCTCGATGCGGCGCAGCTCGGCCGCCTGCGCGTCCACGGTGTCGGCCCGTGAGTCCGACAGCTCCCGCACCCGCGAGGTCAGGGTGGCCCGAGCGGTCGGCGCGAGCAGCCACCGGGCGACCGCGGCGTGCGCCTTCGTGGCCCACGGCGTCACCCACCACCCGGCCGCGATGAACAGCCCGCCGATGATCGGCGCCAGTGCGTAGCCGCCGGGGGTGTCGTCGCGCAGGAAGACGTACTCGACGGTCGCGTTGTCGAGCCAGGCGAGCGGAGCCACGAAACCCGCGATCCCGCTCCCCCACAGCGCGAGCGGCAGGACGCCCGCCGCGATGCTGAGCGGGGCGTTGACGACCATCCACGCCAGGTCCCGCCAGGTGGCCGGGTCGGTGGCGATCCACCGCACCTTCGCGATCGGCCCGCGGCTGGGCGGTACGCGGTAGGGCGAGGCGATCTCCGTGCCGAGCACGTCGCCCGCCCACCGCCGGTAGCGCCGCAGCGCGGACCGCTCCAGCGCCGTCACGCCGAGCAGGACCGGCACGCCGACCGTCACCAGGACCAGCGGGTAGGCGTAGAGCTGCAACGGGACCAGCACCAGCCCGGCCAGCGCCAGCGGGATACGGACGAGGCTCCACAGCACCAGCCGCACGCGGTCGCGGAGCTTCCCCAGCAGCTCTGTGTCCGTCATGGCGTCGAGTCTGGCGTGCCGGGGCCCCTCGGCGCGGTGGGTTTAACCCCCCGGTTTCAGATCTCGACGACGGTGCCGTCCGGCGGGACCTCGACCCCCGCCGCCACGAGCTCCGCGTGCTCCGGGGAGTCGGGGTCCAGCACCGGGTTGGTGTTGTTGAGGTGGGTGTAGATCCGCCGGACACCGGGGTGGCGGCGGAGTTCCGGCAGGCTCGCGGTGATCGGGAGGTGGCCCATCGCGGCCTGCCCGTGCGTGCCGCCCGTGGAGGCGCCCATCTCCCCGGCCGAGTGGAAGGTGCCGTCCAGCAGCAGGACGTCGGCGTCGGCGAGGAGCCGTTCCAGCTCGTGCGGCCAGGTCGCCAGGCAGGGCGCGTAGACCAGGACACCGCCGGTCCTCTGGTCCTCCACGCGGTACGCGACCACCCAGTCCGAGCCCACCGCGGACGCCGCGGCGTACCTGGGCCGCTTGCCGCTGACCGGCACGGCGGTGACCACCAGACCGCCCCGCAGCTCGAACGGCTCGTGCGGCTCGACCTCCCGCCAGGTCCACGGGGAGTACCCGTCCAGGACGCCCCGCAGGTCCAGGTCGCCGCGCAGCGCGTCCAGCACGGTCGAGGTCGCGCGCACCTCCGTGCCCGCCGCGCCGCGCAGTGCCAGCAGGCCGAGCGCGTGGTCCAGTTCGGCGTCGGTGAGGACCACGCCGCGGACGGGGGTGTCGCGGGGACCGGGGCCGGGGGCGAGCGCGGCGGTCGCCACGAGCTGGGCGCGGACGTCGGGGGAGGCGTTGAACAGCCACCAGTCCTCGCCGTCGCCGCTGACCGCCAGGCAGTCCTGCGTCCGCGACCGGAGGCGGCCCGCACGGGCCGCCTCGCACGGCCCGCACGCGCAGTTCCACTGCGGGAACCCGCCGCCCGCCGCGGTGCCGAGCAGGACCGCCCTCACCGCGCCGCCCTCCGCGGCACCAGGTCGGGCTCCGCCCCCGGAGGCGCCTCGGCCGCCAGGACCAGGTCCACGACCCCGCGGTCCGGGGAGAGCGAGCAGACGGGATCGGTGTTCGCCGCGTCCCCGGTGAGCTGGAACGCCTGGCAGCGGCACCCGCCGAAGTCGACCTCCCGGCGGGCGCAGCTCCGGCACGGGTCGCGCATCCAGTCGGTGCCCCGGTAGGCGGTGAACGACCGGGAGTCGTGCCAGATCTCGGCGAGCGGCCGGTCCCGCACGGTGTCGAACTCCAGGTCCGTGATCACCGAGGCGGCCGGGCACGGCAGGACGGTCCCGTCGGGGGACACGGTGAGCTGCCGCGCGCCCCAGCCGTGCATGCACGGCTTCGGGTGGGCCTCGTGGTAGTCGGCGACCACGTAGACGATCTCCATCGACCCCCGGAGCCGTTCCCGCGCCGCGGCCACGACCGGTGCCGCCGCGGCGAGCTGGTCCGCGGTCGGCAGCAGCGCGGCGCGGTTGCGCAGCGCCCAGCCGTAGTACTGGGTGTTGGCCAGCTCCAGCCGCTGGGCGCCCATGCGCTCGGCCAGCGCGACGATCCCGGCCACGTGGTCGAGGTTCCGCCGGTGCAGGACGACGTTCACCGTGAGCGGGAGCCCGAGCCCGGTCACCAGGTCGGCGGCGACCAGCTTGTGGTGGTGCGCCCTCACCCCGGCGACGCGGTCGGCGTCCCGGCGGTCGGCGTCCTGCACCGAGAGCTGCACGTGGTCCAGGCCCCTGGCAGCCAGGTCGGCCAGCCGGTCGGACGTCAGGCCGAGGCCGCTGGTCACCAGGTTCACGTAGCAGCCGAGGCCGCTCGCGCGGCTCACGAGGTCGGGGAGGTCGGGCCGCCCCAGAGGTTCGCCGCCGGACAGGTGCACCTGGAGGACGCCGAGCGCGCGGGCCTGGTCGAGCACCGAGCACCACTGCTCGGTGCTCAGCTCGTCGCGGCGGCGCACCAGTTCCAGCGGGTTCGAGCAGTAGCCGCACCGCAGCGGGCAGCGGTGGGTGAGTTCGGCGAGCAGCCCGAACGGCGCCTCAGCCATCGAGGTCCACCACCCGGCGCTCCACCAGGCGTGCGACGAGTTCGGCGACGTCCGCCGTCCGCACGCCGTCGAACTCGTCGGCCAGCGTCCGCGCCACGTCCGCGATCGTGGCCCGCCCGTCGCACAGGCCGACGACCGCGGCGGCGGTCGGGTTCAGCACCAGGACGCCCTCGGGGAACAGCAGCACGTGGCTCTCCCGGACCCGGTCGTAGGACGCGCGCACGCCCGTCCGGAGGCGGGGGACGCGGTCGTGCGCCGGCGTCACCGCCGCTCCCGACCCGCGTAGTAGTCGACGGTGTCCAGGATCGACCGGAGCACGTCGCACTTGAACGACAGCGCGGCCACGGCCGCCTCCTGCTGCTGCCTGGTCGTGCAGTGCTCGACCACGAGGTCCACCGTGGACCTCCCCTCACCGGCGACCACCCGGAGCCTGCTGGTGAAGTAGGCGAAGCCCTCCTCCGCGATCCACGGGTACCGCGCGCGCATGTCCGCGAGCCTGCGCGCCATCAGCCCGCGCGAGAACATCTCGGTCAACCCGGACGCGACGGCCTCCACCCACGGCCTGGTGCGGGCGAACGTGACGTAGGCGTCCACGGCGAACCGGGTGCCGGGCAGCACGTGGCGCTCGTCCAGCACCTCCTCGCGGGTCAGCCCGACGGACTCGGCCATCCGGATCCAGTCCTCGGCACCGCCCTCGCCCGCCCGCGTGCCGTCGTGCCAGACGATCCGCTCCCGCCACCGGCGCCGCACCTCGGGCAGCGGGCAGTTCGCCAGGATCGCGGCGTCCTTCTGCGGGATGCACCGCTGGTAGTACCAGCGGTTGGCGGCCCACGAGCGCAGTTCCCCCGCGCTCAGCGAGCCGTCGTGCAGGCGCAGGTGGAACGGGTGGGCGTGCCAGTAGCGGGGAGCCAGCGCGCGCAGTTCCGCGGTGAACTCCTCCGGTGGTGCCAGGGCTGCCAAGCGGTGCTCCTAGTCCGACGGGACGCCGTGGACCCCGCTCGGTGCGAGGGTCCACGGCCGGGTCCGCTGAACCGGATCAGGTGCGGGCCGCGTAGGCGGTGACCTCCATCGGGGTGTCGAAGTCCCGGAAGTCGGGCTTCACCCAGACGGGTTTGGTGGTGGCGGGAACCTCGGGCGCGGGGCGGCGGACGTTCTCGGTGTCGGGCATCTGCGCACTCCTCGGGTCGGGTGGAGCACCGTGGCCGCGCGGCGGTTCCCCCACCGTAGGTCGTCCCCGGTGGGAGCGCCAGATGGGAAAGATCCTTTCCTAAATGCTGGGCCCGGTCCGCGGCGCCCGCTCGGACGCCGACCGGGAACCCCGCCCGGTTCAGTTCCGAGCGGCCGGGAAGCTGCGCAGCTGCGCGAGGACCTGCGGGTCCTGGAGCTGCATCCACTGGATGACCTCGGTGTAGGTGGCGCACACGGTGGACTCCTGCACGCAGACCTCGCCCATGAACTGCTCCACGGCCGCGCTGAACGCCCCACCGGCCCACTCGTTGAAGTGGTTGCCGATGGTCAGCGGCGCCCGGTTGCCGTTGAAGGCCGCCCGGTACACCGAGCGGTAGGTGTCGACCACGACGGAGGTGAACTCGGGCGCCCTCTCGGGCTCCTCCTTCGCGCCGTTGAGCGCGTACCAGAGGTTGAAGTCCATCATCACGGCCTGCTTGTTCAACGCGGGCACGCGCACCTCGGGGAGCGGGAACTCGTAGATCCCGTCGATGATCTTGGGCCAGGTGACGCCGAGGCTGACCTGGCTGGTGTCGTAGACGAGCCCGTGCGACCTCATCGCCGGGATGGCGGCCTTGAAGTCGGCCTCCAGGCAGGGGGTGCGACCGCCGCGGACGGTGGTCGGGTCCAGCTTGAACCCCTGGGCGCCCGCCTTCCCGATGATCGAGAAGAACTGGTCCAGCTCGGTGTTCCACTGCTCGGTGTTCCAGGTGCCGACGCTGGGCTCGGTGCCCTGGCAGAAGTGCCCGTTGTAGTGGGTCCCCAGCTCGTGACCGGCGGCGATGGCGTCGTTGAGGTACCCGATGCGCAGCTCGACGTCCTGCTTCGACCCGCCGAAGCCGATCGCGGAGAAACCCGCGTCGTGGCCGGGACCCGTGTACTCGCGGCCCTGGTCGTCGCTCATCATGTAGACGCCCGACAGCAGGCCCGTGACGTGCGCCTTCGCCTGCTCGGTGATGGGCAGGACGCGGTCCCAGTGCGGCTTGGACGCGGCGCCGTCGAACGAGAACATGACGAACTGCGGCGGCTTCTCGTTCGGGCCGAGCTTGCGCATCCAGTCGGCGCGGGGCTCGGCGGGCGCGGGGACCTCGGGGACCGGGCCGTCCGTGACGGGCTGGCGGTTGGGGGCGGGCATGCCCACCGCGGCGTTGTCCGGCGTGTCCCTGCCCTGGCCGGTCCCACCCAGCGTCACCAGCACCGCGACGGTGACCCCGAGGGCAATCCCGGTCGTCACCCAGCCCATCCGATTCTGTTTCCACGCCACGACAGGAAGGACGGCGGTCCGGTACCGCGGGTTGCGTCCAGATCACGATCAACTTCACCTGGTTGTGTCGATCGTTACGTTCCCCCGTCGGCGTTGCCCGGTATCGCGATCGACAGTCCAGGTAAAGTCACTTTTACCCGACGGGAACCGATCGACTCGTGTGGTCGTTGAACCCCGTGACGGCGTCAGCACGCCACAGGAGGACGAGGTGCGTACCACCAGCAACCCCGCTTTCCGCAACCTGCCGACCGGCGGTTACGGGAACAACTACGCAGGCTTCGGTCAGCCGCCGCAGCAAGCGGGCCCCGGCTACGACCCTGCACCCCCATCGGCGGCCAACCGCCCGATGACGATCGACGACGTGGTGACCAAGACCGGCGCGACCCTGGCCGTCCTCTTGGTCGCGGGCACCATCACCTTCGTGATGGAGGCATACGCCCTCGCGCTGCCGGCGATGATCATCGGTTTCGTGTTGGCCCTGGTCAACATCTTCAAGAAGAAGCCGAGCCCGGCGCTCGTGCTCGCCTACGCGGTCGCCGAGGGCGTGTTCCTCGGTGCGGTGAGCGGTCTGGTCGGCCGGGCGTTCAGCAACGGCAACGCGATCGTGATCCAGGCGATCATCGGCACCATCGGCGTGTTCATCGGCATGCTCGTGGTCTACAAGACCGGTGCCGTGAAGGTCACGCCCAAGCTGACCAAGTGGATCACCGGTGCCGTCATCGGCGTCGCGGTGCTCATGCTGGCCAACCTGGTCGCGGGCTTCCTCACGCCGGGCGGTCTCGGCCTGCGCGACGGTGGCACCATCGCCATCATCTTCAGCCTGGTCTGCATCGGCATCGCCGCGTTCAGCTTCCTGCTGGACTTCGACGCCGCCGACGAGGCGATCCGCGCGGGCGTGCCCGCCGTGTTCGCCTGGAGGGTCGCGTTCGGCCTGACCGTGACCCTGGTCTGGCTGTACCTGGAGATCCTGCGACTGCTGTCCTACTTCAACTCGGACTGATCGCGGTTCTTCGAAGAGCGTGCGGGGCGCCCGGCCACTGGTCGGGCGCCCTTCTTCGTGCCTGGTGCGGTGACCGCCCTAGGGGCGCCAGCCGCCCCCGTCGTCCGGCAGCGTGCTCCCCACCTTGATCAGGCAGGACACGCACAGGTGCCCGTGCTGTTCGCGCTCCAGCCTCTCGGTCGGGACGCTGTGCTCGCAGACGGCCTCGTAGAAGCCGCGGTCGGTCGTGGTGGCGTGCTCGGCCCTGAACGCGTGGCACAGCCGGTCGTACTCGCTGTGCCACCAGACGTACGGCATGTGAAGCCTCCCTACTCCGAGGTGGGGACGGTTTCGCGGGCCTCCTCTGACGCGCGAAGGGGACGACCACCGCATCGGAGCAGCGGACGTCCCCTTCGGGGTGAACGATCACGCAGAGCTAGCTCAGGCGCTCCAGCACCATGGCCATGCCCTGGCCGCCGCCGACGCACATGGTCTCCAGACCGAACTGCTTGTCGTGGAACTGGAGAGAGTTGATCAGCGTCGTGGTGATCCGCGCGCCGGTCATGCCGAACGGGTGGCCGACGGCGATGGCGCCGCCGTTGACGTTCAGCCGGTCCAGGTCGATGCCCAGCTCCTGGTAGGAGGGGATGACCTGCGCGGCGAACGCCTCGTTGATCTCGACGAGGTCGATGTCGCCGATCGACATCCCGGCCAGCTCCAGCGCCCGGCGGGACGCCTCGACCGGGCCGAGGCCCATGATCTCCGGCGACAGGCCGGACACGCCGGTCGACACGATCCGCGCGAGCGGCGTGATGCCCAGCTCGCGCGCCTTCACGTCGCTCATGATCACCAGGGCCGCGGCGCCGTCGTTGAGCGGGCAGCAGTTGCCCGCCGTGACCTTGCCGTTCGGCCGGAACACCGGCTTGAGGCCCGCCACGCCGTCCAGCGTCACACCCGCGCGCGGACCGTCGTCGGCCGACACCACGGTGCCGTCCGGCAGCGTCACGGGGGTGATCTCGCGGGCCCAGAAGCCGTTGGCGATGGCCTTCTCGGCGAGGTTCTGCGAGCGCACGCCGAACTGGTCCATCTCCTCGCGGGAGATGCCCTTGGCCCAGGCGAGGTTCTCCGCGGTCTGGCCCATGGAGATGTAGATGTCGGGCAGCAGGCCCGCCTCGCGCGGGTCGGTCCACGTGTCGGCGCCCGCCTCGGCGGTGGCCGTGGTCCGCGCCTCGGCGTCGGCGAACACCGGGTTGTGCGTGTCGGGCCAGCCGTCGGAGTTGCCGCGGGCGAAGCTCGACACGGTCTCGACGCCCGCGCTGATGAACACGTCGCCCTCGCCCGCCCGGATGGCGTGCAGCGCCATCCGGGTGGTCTGGACGCTGGACGCGCAGTACCGGGTGACGGTCGTGCCGGGCACCTGGTCGTAGCCCGCGAGGACCGAGACCACGCGGCCCATGTTGAAGCCCTGCTCGCCGCCGGGGAGGCCGCAGCCGAGCATCAGGTCGTCGATGGTGGACGGGTCGAGCTCCGGAACCTTCGCCAGCGCGGCCTTGACCATCTGCACGGTCAGGTCGTCGCCGCGGATGTCCTTCAGCGAACCCTTGCCCGCTCGGCCGATGGGGGATCGGGCGGCGGAGACGATGACGGCCTCAGGCATTACGGAACTCCTTTGTTCACCGCAGCGTGTGGATCCACCCTAGTTAACGCCTGTTCAGCCGGGCCACCACTCGTGATGAACGCCGCCCGCTTTCACGATGCCGAAGACCCGGCGGCGGGGCAATCCGGGTTACCACCGGTCGGTGGACCGCAGGCCACCTGGTCGGGATCGTCGACCGGGGCACCCTGAGGACGCGGCCGAGTTAGGCTTCGCCGGTAATCTCGCAAAGTGGGAAAGGACTCTCCCGGTGGAGTACGTCGAGCACGTCGTCGACCTGGTTGGCAACACGCCGCTGGTGAAGTTGAACTCGATCACGGAGGGCGCCGCGCCGCTGGTCCTCGCGAAGGTCGAGTACCTGAACCCCGGCGGGAGCGTGAAGGACCGCATCGCGCTGCGCATGGTCGAGGCGGCCGAGGCCTCCGGTGAGCTGCGGCCCGGCGGCACGATCGTCGAACCCACGTCCGGCAACACCGGGGTCGGCCTGGCGCTCGTCGCGCAGCGCCGCGGCTACAAGTGCGTCTTCGTCTGCCCGGACAAGGTCAGCGAGGACAAGCGCAACGTGCTCAAGGCGTACGGCGCGGAGGTCGTGGTGTGCCCGACGGCCGTGGCCCCGGAGCACCCGGACTCCTACTACAACGTGTCGGACCGCCTGGTGCGCGAGATCCCCGGCGCCTGGAAGCCGGACCAGTACTCGAACCCGCAGAACCCGCTGAGCCACTACCACTCCACCGGGCCCGAGCTGTGGCGCCAGACGGAGGGGCGGATCACGCACTTCGTCGCGGGTGTCGGCACCGGCGGCACGATCTCCGGCACCGGCAGGTACCTCAAGGAGGTGTCCGGCGGCAAGGTGAAGATCATCGGCGCCGACCCGGAGGGCTCGGTGTACTCCGGTGGCACGGGCCGCCCGTACCTGGTGGAGGGCGTCGGCGAGGACTTCTGGCCGGATGCGTACGACCGCGACATCTGCGACGAGATCGTGGCCGTGTCCGACGCCGACTCCTTCGCCGTCACCCGCCGCCTCGCCCGCGAGGAGGGCCTGCTCGTCGGCGGTTCCTGCGGCATGGCCGCCGCGGCGGCGCTGAAGGTCGCCCAGGGCTGCGGCCCGGACGACGTCGTCGTCGTGCTGCTGCCCGACGGCGGTCGCGGCTACCTGTCGAAGGTCTTCAACGACCAGTGGATGTCGTCCTACGGCTTCCTGCCGCCCGACTCGTCCGGCGCGACCGTCGGCGACGTGCTGCGGCGCAAGGACGGCCACATCCCGGACCTGGTCCACGGCCACCCGAAGGAGACCGTCGCGGAAGCGGTCGCGATCCTGCGCGAGTTCGGCGTCTCTCAGATGCCCGTCGTCAACGCCGAGCCGCCGGTCATGGCCGCCGAGGTCTCCGGTGCGGTCAACGAGCGCGACCTGCTGGAGGCCCTGTTCACCGGCAAGGCGCAGCTCGCCGACACGCTGGACAAGCACATGTCGGCCCCGCTGCCGACGATCGGCGCGGGCGAGTCGGTGGGCGTGGCGATGAAGGCACTGTCGCATGCGGACGGTGCGCTCGTGCTGGACGACGGCAAGCCCGCGGGTGTCGTTACCCGGCAGGACATCCTGGGTTTCCTCGCCGGACGCTGATCGGTCCCCCCCGGCGGCACGTTCACCGGTTGCCGGTGGCGTGCCCCGGTCGATCCGCTAGCGTGGCCTGCACCTATCCGTGATCGCGACCCGAACAAAGGGGCTGGACACTCCGATGAACGCTCCGCAGCCGCCAGAAGGCCAGAACCAAGGCGGCCAACCACAGGAGAGCCAGGGGCAGGCTCCCAGCGGCGACGCGACGCAGGTGGTGTCGAGCGGCGGACAGCCCCCGGCGTTCCCGTCCGCAGACGCGACCCAGGTCGTCACCCCCGGTCAGGGGCCGCAGCCGAGCTCGGAGGCGACGCAGGTCGTCTCCGGCCAGGGGCAGCCGCCGCAGTCGAACCCGTACGGCCAGCCGCCGCAGACCGGCTCCGGCGGGTTCCCCGCCCAGCAGCCGCCCCCGTACGGCCAGCCCGCTCAACCCGGCCAGTACGGCCAGCCGCCGTCGAACCCGTACGGCCAGCCCGCCCAGCCCTACGGGCAGCAGCCGTACGGCCAGCAGCCGCCGTCGAACCCCTACGGCCAGCCCGCGCAGCCCTACGGGCAGCCGCAGCAGCAACAGCCGTGGGGCGCGCAGCAGCCCGCCTACGGCCAGCCGCAGCAGCAGGCCTGGGGCGCCCAGGGCGCCTACCCCGCTCAGGCGGGCTACGGCGCCGCGGCGGGCAACTACGCCGAGTGGGGCTCGCGCGCGATCGGCGGCCTGATCGACTACGTGGCCCCCGGCATCGTGGTGGGCCTGCTCGTCGGCGTGATCGGCGCCGCCACGGGTGACGTGACCGTGGCGCTGCTGCTGAACCTCGTCGGCTACGTCGGCCTGCTCGCCTTCATGGCGTACAACTCCTGGTACCTGGCGGGCACGACCGGCCAGTCCTTCGGCAAGAAGGTCGCCAACGTCAAGCTGATCAGCGAGCAGACCGGTCAGCCGGTCGGCTTCGGCAACGCCTTCGTGCGGCACCTCTGCCACTTCATCGACGGCCTGCCCTGCGGCATCGGGTACCTCGCCCCGCTGTGGGAGGCCAAGAAGCAGACCTGGGCCGACAAGATCATGAACACCGTCGTGGTCATGGCGGACGGCTCGGCCGCTCCCGCCCAGTACCCCGGCACCGGCGGCCAGCCCTACGGCTACGGCCAGCAGCCGCAGCAGCCGGGTTACGGCCAGCAGCCCCAGCAGGGCTACGGGCAGCAGCCCCCGCAGCAGGGCTACGGCCAGCAGCAGCCGCCCCAGCAGTGGTGACGGACCGGAATGGATGAACGGCCCCCCGACCCCCGGTCGGGGGGCCGCTTGCCGTCCGGTGCACCCGAACGGCCCCGTACGCTGGTGACATGACGGACAGCTCCCACCACGGCTTCGCGACCAGGGCGATCCACGCAGGTCAGGCTCCCGATCCGACCACCGGTTCGGTGATCCCGCCCATCCACGCGACCTCCACCTACGCGCAGGACGGCGTGGGAGGCCTGCGGGAGGGCTACGAGTACTCGCGCACCGGCAACCCGACCAGGACGGCCCTCCAGGAGTGCCTCGCCTCGCTGGAGGGCGGCAGGCACGCCCGCGCCTTCGCCTCGGGCATGGGCGCGACCGACGCCGCGCTCCGCGCGATGCTGCGTCCCGGCGACCACGTCCTCATCCCGAACGACGCCTACGGCGGCACGTTCCGGTTGATCGACAAGGTGCTGGGCCACTGGGGCGTCGAGCACACCCCGGTCGAGCTGTCCGATGTGGACGCGGTGCGCGCGGCGGTCCGGCCCAACACCAAGGTCATCTGGATCGAGACGCCCACGAACCCGCTGCTGAACATCGCGGACATCGCGGGCCTGTCCCAGATCGCGCACTCCGCGGGCGCGCTGCTCGTCGTGGACAACACCTTCGCGTCCCCGTACCTGCAAAGCCCGCTCGGCCTGGGCGCGGACGTGGTCATGCACTCCACGACCAAGTACATCGGCGGTCACTCCGACGTCGTCGGCGGTGCCCTCATCACCTCCGACGACGAGCTGGACGCCCAGTTCGGCTTCCTCCAGAACGGGGCGGGCGCGGTCGCCAGCCCGTTCGACTCGTGGCTGACGCTGCGCGGCATCAAGACCCTCGAACTCCGCATGGAGAAGCACTCGGACAACGCCGAGCTGGTCGTGCAGGCGCTGCTGAAGCACCCGAAGGTCAAGACCGTGCTGTACCCCGGCCTGCCGGAGCACCCCGGCCACGAGCTGGCGGCGAAGCAGATGCGCCGGTTCGGCGGGATGATCTCGTTCACCGTCCACGGCGGCGAGCAGGCCGCGCTGGACGTGTGCTCGCGCACCAGGCTGTTCACGCTGGCCGAGTCGCTCGGCGGCGTCGAGTCGCTGATCGAGCACCCCGGCAAGATGACGCACGCCAGCACCGAGGGCTCGCTGCTGGAGGTGCCGTCGGACCTGATCCGCGTCTCCGTGGGCATCGAGTCCGGTGACGACCTGGTCGCCGACCTGGTCGCCGCGCTGGACTGACCCCGCTCACCACGAAGGCCCCCGCTCGGGTGGAGCGGGGGCCTTCGTCGTCGTGACGCCTAGGGCTTGACCAGGTTGTCGCCGGGCAGGTGGTACTGCGCGTTCTCGGTCTTCGGCACCGCGGGCAGGTCCTGGCCGTCGACGCAACCGCCGATGAACTGGAGCGTGCCGTCGCGCTGCTCGAAGTGCCCGGAATCGTGGCAGCCCGCCTGGGCCACGGTGAAAAAGGCCGCGCCGGTCAGGGCCACGGCCGTGGCGACCGCTCCGAAGAGCGGAAGCACAGCGGCTACGCGCCTTGCGGGTGCCATGCCGCCTCCCCGATGTGAATGCCCTGTGAGGTTCCCCAAGACAGAGCGTACCCGTCCCCACGCGGTGGGTACCAAGCTCGTCGGCGAGAGGTGGCGCGGACTCGCCGGGCGGCCCAGCGGTCGTACCGCCGTTCAGCCGCCCGACGACCGTCAGAGGTTGCCCCGGCGCTCCTGCTCGCGCTCGATGGCCTCGAACAGCGCCTTGAAGTTGCCCTTGCCGAAGCCCAGCGAGCCGTGGCGCTCGATCAGCTCGTAGAACACCGTGGGCCGGTCGCCGATCGGCTTCGTGAAGATCTGGAGCAGGTAGCCGTCCTCGTCGCGGTCGACCAGGATGCGGTGCTCCTTGAGGACCTCGATCGGCACGCGCACCTTGCCGATGCGGGCCCGCAGCTCCGGGTCGTCGTAGTAGGAGTCCGGCGTGTCCAGGAACTCGACGCCCGACGCGCGCATCGCCGTCACCGTGCCCACGATGTCGTTGGTGGCCAGCGCGATGTGCTGGACGCCCGCGCCCTCGTAGAACTCCAGGTACTCGTCGATCTGCGACTTGCGCTGCGCGATGGCGGGCTCGTTGAGCGGGAACTTGACCCGGTGGTTGCCGTTGGAGACGACCTTGCTCATCAGCGCCGAGTAGTCGGTGGCGATGTCGTCGCCGATGAACTCCGCCATGTTCACGAAGCCCATGACCCGGTTGTACCACTCGACCCAGTGGTCCATCCGGCCCAGCTCGACGTTGCCGACGCAGTGGTCGACCGCCTGGAACAGCCGCTTCGGCGCACCGGCCGGGCGGACCACCGTGCTCTCCCTGGCCACGTAACCGGGCAGGTAGGGACCGGTGTAGGCGGACCGGTCGACCAGCGTGTGGCGGGTCTCGCCGTAGGTGGCGATGGCGGCCGTGCGGACCGTGCCGTGGTCGTCGCTGACGTCGTGCGGCTCCTCCAGCACGGTCGCCCCCTGCGCCCGCGCGTGGGCCACGCAGCGGTCGACGTCGTCGACCTCCAGCGCCAGGTCCACGACACCGTCGCCGTGGCGGCGGTGGTGCTCCAGCAGCGAGCTGTCCGGCAGCACGCCACCCTTGACCACGAACCGCGCCGACCCGGACTTGAGCACGAACGACTTATGGTCCCGCTGCCCCGTCTCGGGCCCCGCGTAGGCGACCAGCTGCATCCCGAAGGCGACCTGGTAGAACCACGCGGTCTGCGTGGCGTTGCCGACCACGAAGACCACCGCGTCCATGGACCGCACCGGGAACGGGTCCTTGGTCGCGTCGTAGTCGACCAGCCCGACGAGCTGCCGGAGCTGGTCGTAGCTCACGTCGTCGAGCTGCTGGTCGCCGCGCCCCAGTGTCCCGGTCATGGTGATCCCTCCGTGGTGGTCAGTTCGGTAGGAATAGGATGTGTCGTGCCGGGCATCCTGAGCAACACTCAGTGAAAATGCTGGACATTTTGTATAGTGATGCATGACTTCGGGCGAGCACCTAGAACACTCTGACCAGCCGCTGGACTCCCTGGACGCGAGGCTCCTGCTCCTGCTCACCGACGAACCGAGGCTGGGAGTCCTGGAGTGCTCCCGCCGCCTGGGCGTGGCGAGGGGCACCGTCCAGGCCAGGCTGGACCGCCTGGTGGCCAGGGGCGTCCTGACCGGCTTCCCCCCGGCCTTGGACCTGGCGGCGATGGGCTACACCCTCACCGCGTTCGCCGTCCTGGAGATCGCACAGGGCCGCAGGCAGGAGGTCTCCAACGGCCTGGCGGCCATCAACGAGGTCTGCGAGGTCCACGCCACCACGGGCCAGGGCGACCTCTTCGTCAGGATGGTCGCCCGCTCCAACGCGGACCTGCAACGCGTGATCGACGAAATGGTCGACGTCCCGGGGGTGGAACGCCTCTCAACCTCGATAGCCCTCTCCACCCCGGTGCCACCACGCGTGCGCCCGCTCTTGGAGCGCATCACCTGACCACCTCGTGGGCCCCGGTCCCACCCCGTCCCCGGGTGGAGACCGCCCCTCCACCCGGCGGCACCCCTACTTCAACAACCGGCGCAGGATCTTCCCGCTGGGCGACTTGGGAATGGCGTCCACGACCTCCACCCACCGCACCTTCTTGTACGGAGCCACGCGCTCGGCGACCCACGCCATCAGCTCGTCCGCGTCCACCACCCGCGACACCACCACGAAGGCCTTGGGCGCCTCCCCACCCTCGACGTGCGGCACCCCGACCACGGCGGCGTCGAGCACGTCGGGATGGGTCAACAACAGGGCCTCCAGTTCGGCAGGAGCGACCTGGTACCCCTTGTACTTGATCAACTCCTTCAACCGGTCCACGACCCAGTAGTGCTCGCCCTCCACCCGAGCCACGTCCCCGGTGCGCAACCAGCCACCCTCCACGACGGTCGCCGAGGTGGCCTCGGGGTTGTCCAGGTACCCGACCATCACCTGCGGCCCCCGCACCCACAACTCGCCCTCCGGGGAATCCCCACCGGTCTTCGGGTCCACCAGCCGGGCCTCGGTGGACGGCAACAACGTCCCCACCGACCCGGCGGGCGTGTCGGCGAACCCGTCCTCCAGCACCAGCGTGATCCCCGGCGAAGCCTCGGTCATCCCGTACCCCTGCCGGATCGGGCACCCGAGCACCGCTTCCGCCCGCCGGGCCACCGCGACGTCCAGCGGCGCGGCCCCGGAGACGGCGAACCGCAACGACGAGAGGTCGTGCCCGCCCGCACCGGAGTTCGCCAACCCGAGGACCATCGGCGGCGCGAGGAACGCCCTGGTGACCCCGTGCTCCGCGATCATCCGCAGGTGCGCGTCGTGCTCGTACCGCGGCAGCGTCACGACGGTGGAACCGTGCCGCAGGGCCATGCCGAGGATGATCGAGAACCCGTAGACGTGGAAGAACGGCAGCACGGCCGAGAACACGTCGTCCGGGGTCACCCGCCACTGGGCCGAGTTCTGCTCGACGTTCGCCACCAGGTTCCGGTGGGTCAGCATCACCCCCTTCGCCGGACCCGTGGTGCCGCTGGAGTACGGGAGCAGCGCGACCGCCGTGGCGGGGTCGACCTCCACGGCCGGCGCGACCCCGTCCAGCGACCCGAACGGCGTGAACCCGGCGGCCGAGCCGATCACGAACCGGTGCTCGACGTCCGCCGCCCCGGCGACCTTCCCCGCCGCCGCCTCGGAAGCGATCACCGCGACGGCGCGGGAGGCCGCCAGCTGCCCGGCGATCTCCCCGTGGGTCAACGCCGGGTTCACCGGCGTGACGGTCGCGCCCGCGGCCAGCGCGGCGTGCAGCGCGAGCACGAACCCCGGCTGGTTGTGGCTGATCAGCGCCACGACGTCACCGGGTCCGACGCCCAGCGCGGCCAACCCTCCCGCGGCGGCGTCCACCCCGTCGGCCAGGGCGCGGTAGGTCATCCGCTCACCGGTGGCCGCGTCGACCAGCGCGACCCGGTCGCCGTGCGCGCGGTCGAGCAGGTGCTCGGTGAGGGTGGTGTCCGGGATGTCCACATCGGACAGTGCGCTGCGGTGGATCATCGCGGGACCCCGTCTCAGCGGTAGAAGCGGAACACGGGCTGCGCCACGCACGCGGGCTTGGTGCCGTTCTCGATCTCCACGACCACGTCGGCGGTGATCTGCGCGCCACCACCGCCGATCTGCTCGACCGACACGAGCGTCCCGGACAGCCTGATCCGCGCACCGGCCGGGACGGGGGCCGGGAAGCGCACCCGGTTCAGCCCGTAGTTCACCTTCGTCGTCACGTCGGGCACGTCGAACAGGTTGGTCCACAGTGGGATGACCAGCGCCAGGGTCAGGTACCCGTGGGCGATCGGCCCGCCGAACGGCCCGCTCCTGGCGCGCTCCGGGTCGACGTGGATCCACTGGTGGTCGTCGGTGGCGTCGGCGAACAGGTCGATGCGGGCCTGCGTCACGTCCAGCCACTCGCTGACGCCGAGCGAGGTCCCCGCGAGTCCGGGCAGGTCGTCGAACGCGACGGTGGTCACGGCTCCTCCTCCCGTCCCAGGCCCAACGCCCGGACCGCGTTCTCCTTGAGGATCTTCGGCCGGACGTGGTCCTTGATCTCCAGCTCCGCGAAGTCGGCCAGCCAGCGGTCGGGCGTGATGAGCGGGTAGTCCGAGCCGAACAGCACCTTGTCCTGCAACAGGGTGTTCGCGTACCGCACGAGCTGCGGCGGGAAGTACTTCGGCGACCACCCGGACAGGTCGACGTACACCTTCGGCTTGTGCGTCGCGACCGCCAGGGCCTCGTCCTGCCAGGGGAACGACGGGTGCGCCATGATGATCGTCAGGTCCGGGAAGTCGACCGCCACGTCGTCGAGCAGCATCGGGTTCGACAGCCCGAGCCGGATCCCGCCGCCCCCCGGCAGTCCGGCGCCGATGCCGGTCTGCCCGGTGTGGAACAGCGCGGGCACCCCGAGTTCCTCGGCGACCTCCAGCAGCGGGTACGCACTGCGGTCGTTCGGCGCGAAGCCCTGCAACGACGGGTGGAACTTGATGCCCCGCACCCCCCGGTCGACCAGCGAGCGGAACAGCCGGGCGCCCGTGCGGCCCTTCGCCGGGTCGACGCTCGCGAACGGGACCAGCACGTCCGGGTGCTCGGCCGCGGCCTCGACGATCTCGTCGTTGGAGATGGCCCGGTGACCGGTCGCGGCCTCGGCGTCGACGGTGAACACGACCGCCGCCATCCGCCGTTCCCGGTAGTAGGCGGCGGTTTCGTCGAGCGTCGGCGCCCGGTGGTCCGCCGCGAAGTACTTCGACGACGCCTCGACGTGGGCTTCCGGCAGCGAGAGGTGGCCGTGCCCGTCGACCTCGACGTGGGTGTGCACGTCGATCGCCACCAGGGCCTCGACGTCCAGCCCCGTCACGACGCCTGCTCCGGCAGCCGCTCGCCGACGACCTGCTCGTGGGCCGCGAACACCGTCGGCCACGTCTCGGCGATGGCGTCGGCGCTCCAGCCGCCGTCGGCGTACGCGGCCACGACCTGCGTCGGGTGCGTCCACAGCGACAGCCGGTCGCCGCCGATGCCGACGGCCTGGCCGGTGATGTCCTCGGCGGCGTCGGAGGCCAGGAACACCACCACGCCCGCCGCGTCCTCGGGGGTGCCGAAGGCCAGCACCCGCCGGGCGAACGGCGGCACCGGCTCGCCGGACCGCAGCGCCTCGACGTACGGCTGGAGCGCGGGGATGGTCTCGGTCATGGCGGTCGCGGCGACGGGCACGACCGCGTTCACGGTCACCTTGGCGCGCGCCAGTTCCATCGCCCACGTGCGGGCGAACCCGACGACGCCCGCCTTCGCGGCGGAGTAGTTGGTCTGGCCGAAGTTGCCGCGCTGGCCCGCTGGGGAGCCGACCAGGATCAGCCGCCCGCCCGTGCCCTGCGCGCGGAACCGCACGGCCGCCGCCCGCGCGCAGGTGAACGTGCCGCGCAGGTGGACCCCGACCACCGCGTCGAAGTCCTCGTCGGTCATCTTCCAGAGCACCCGGTCGCGCAGCACGCCCGCGTTGGTGACCATCACGTCGAGCCGACCGAACTCGTCCACGGCCCGCGCCACCAGCGCGTCCGCCGCCTCGGCCGTCCCGACCGCGACGACCTCGGCCACCGCCCGCCCACCGGCGTCGACGATCTCCTCCACCGCGGCCCCGGCCGCACCGGCGTCCACGTCGTTCACCACGACCGCCGCCCCGGCGTCGGCCAACCCCTTGGCGTAGGCCAACCCGAGCCCCCGCCCGCTCCCGGTGACGACCGCGACCCTGCCGCTGAGATCCATCAGTCCCGTCCTCCTCGACCGCCGGGGGCTCCGGAGTCAGGGTGGACGCAAACTGTTGTGGTTGTCAACGATTGAGTTTGTCATCGGTATCCGGTGCGGCTACCCGTTGGGGAACACCAGTTGCCGCAGCAGGGTGTTCAGCTCCACCTGCGTCTCCGGCCTCACGTCGGCCATGATCCCGCTCTGCGCCTCGGCGATCCGGCGGCTTCCCTCGGAGCGGACCCGGTCGCCCTTCGCGGTGGCGCTGACCAGCTTGCTGCGGCGGTCGTTCGGGTCGGTGACCCGCTTCACCAGCCCGTTGCCCTCCAGTTCGTCGACCAGCGCGACGAGCTGCGACGGGTCGAGGCCCATGAGCTCGGCGAGCCTGCGCTGGGTGACGCCGGTCTTCTCCTCGCTCGCGAAGGCGAGGACGGAGTACGAGCGGACGCGCAGCCCCAGCGGGGAGAGCGCCTCGCTGGCCGTCTTGGCGAACACCCCGCTGGCTCGGGACAGCAGGAACCCCAGGTCCTGCGCCAAGGGATGTTCGTCACGCACCGGATCCTCCAAGAACGTCAATAATTGACGATGTCAATCAATCTTACAAGGCGCGCGAAAGGGGCGGCCACCAGCGCGGTGGCCGCCCCTGTGCGTCGTGGATCAGGCGGAGTAGGGAACCGCCTTGATCAGGGTGACCTTCTGGCTCTTGCCGTTCGGCAGCTCGTACTCGACGGTCTCGCCGTCCTTCGCACCGAGCAGCGCCTTCCCGAGCGGCGACGCGGGGGAGTAGACCTCCATCGCGCCGTGAGCGCCCTCCTCGCGCGTGGCGAGCAGGAACTCCTCGGTCTCGTCGTCCCCGTCGTACCGGATGGTCAGCACGGTGCCGGGTGCCGCGACGCCCTTGGTGGTCGGGGCCTCGCCGACCTTCGCCGCCTGGAGGAGCTCCTGCAGCTGCCGGATCCGGGCCTCCTGCTTGCCCTGCTCCTCACGAGCCGCGTGGTAACCACCGTTCTCCCGGAGGTCGCCTTCTTCGCGGCGCGCGTTGATCTCAGTGGCAATGACCGGGCGATTCTGGATCAGCTCGTCCAGCTCGTGCTTGAGCCGGTCGTAGGCCTCCTGGGTCAGCCAGGTCACCTGGGTGTCGCTCACGGTCACCAACTCCTCGTCTTGCTCCAAGTCCACCCCGTGGACTGGCAGTTTCCAGGCCACCAGCTCGCCCGGAACGGAAAAACACGGCCCACACCGGGGCCGTGCTGAGCTGCAAGAGTAACACGTTTACAACGTTCGACTACGGCGTTTTGTTCCCGACACCGCCGCTAAACCCGCAGATCACCCGCTTGGCCGCTACCTCGTGGACAGGTAGGCGGGTACCTGGTAGGAGCAGCCGAACACCTCTCCGGTGACCGGCGGTTTCGACGTGCGCAGAACCGTCTTCGCGACGCTGGTGCTCCTACCAGGTGGGACGAGCACCTCGCGCCTGCCCGCCTCGTCGCCGTCGTCGGAACGGGCCCTGATGACGCAGACCACGGGGCGCTCCGGCTGGTCGCGGGCGACCTCGAACGTCACCTCGACCGTGCTGTCGTCGAGCACCTCGAACGCGCTCTGCTTCGCCTCGACGGGCTGGTTGCCGAGGTTCTGGTAGGCGACCAGCGCGACCGCGCCCCCGACCAGCACGCCCAGCACGGGCAGTGACCAGCGGAGCCACTTCGGCAGCGGCTTGCGGGCCTGCTTGCCGTAGCGGCCCTCGGGCAGCGTGCGCTGCGCCACTCCGGTCACCCCTTCTCACCCCACCCGTTCACCGCCTGCGGACCAGCGGGAACAATGGGCCACGACGTCCGCGTTGAGTGTCGCAGGAGCCGATCCGGCCCCGCTTGGTGGGGCGGTCCGTGAATCGAAGAGGAGACCACGCCGGTCATGGTCGAGAAGCTGCGCCTGATGGCTGTGCACGCGCACCCCGATGACGAGTCGAGCAAGGGCGCGGCCACGATGGCCCGCTACGTCTCGGAGGGTCACGAGGTCATGGTCGTGACCTGCACCGGCGGTGAGGCGGGCAGCATCCTGAACCCCGCCATGAACCGCCCGGACGTCCTGGAGAACATGGCCGAGATCCGGCGCGGCGAGATGGCCCGCGCCGCCGAGATCCTCGGCATCCAGCACCGCTGGCTCGGGTACGTCGACTCGGGCCTGCCCGAGGGCGACCCGCTGCCGCCGCTGCCCGAGGGCTGCTTCGCGCTGGTCCCGATCGAGGAGTCGGCGGGGAAGCTGGTCGAGGTCATCCGCGAGTTCCGCCCCCACGTCATCGTCACCTACGACGAGAACGGCGGCTACCCGCACCCGGACCACATCCGCACGCACGAGGTGTCCGTCGCGGCCTTCGACGCCGCGGGCGACCCGGAGCGGTACCCCGAGGCGGGCGAGCCGTGGCAGCCGCTGAAGATGTACTACTCGCACGGCTTCTCGCGCGCCCGGATGATGACGTTCCACAACGCGCTGCTGGAGATCGGCCAGGAGTCGCCGTACACCGAGTGGATCGCGAAGTGGGACCCGAACACCCCCGACGTGCTCGACCGCGTGACCACCAGGGTCGAGTGCGGTGAGTACTTCGAGCAGCGCGACGAGGCCCTGAAGGCCCACGCGACCCAGATCGACCCGGAGAGCCGCTGGTTCTTCATCCCGCTGGAGATGCAGCGGCGGCTGTGGTCGACCGAGGAGTACGAGCTGGCCCGCTCGCTGGTCGACAGCACCGTGCCCGAGGACGACCTGTTCGCCGGTCTGCGGGAGAAGGTGTCCGCGTGATGCTCGCGCGGATCCCCGTCGAGGACACCACGGCCCTCGTCGTGGCCCAGCCGCCGACGTCGAACGACCCCGGCGGGCAGAAGGACGACTTCGGCAAGTCGTCCCCGCTCGGCCTGCTGCTGCTCGTGCTGTTCTTCATCGCGGTGTTCTTCCTGGTCCGCTCGATGAACAAGCACCTGCGCAACCTGCCCGCGAGCTTCGACGACCCCGCGCCGGCCGACGGCGAGGGCGACGACAAGCCCAAGGGCTAACCTGTCCCGCCGTGGACGTGATCGACTGGGACGTGCTGGAACCCGCCGCGGGCGCCTTGGCGTTCGAGGGCCTCGGCGTGCCGTGGTGGGTGTGCGGCGGGTGGGCGCTGGAGCGCTACACGGCCGTCCGCGAGCCGCACGACCGGCTGGTCGTCGGGGTGTTCACCGACGACGTCCCCGCCCTGCGCGCCCACTTCGCCGGGGCCGAGGTGTGGGCGGTGTCCGGCGGGGTCGCCGGGCCCGCTCCCGACGAGCTGCCGCCGGACGTGACGCGGCTCTGGGTCCGCGCCCGCCCCGGTACGCCGTGGCAGCTCGACGTGCGGCCGACCCGGCGCTGGCACGGCGAGTGGGTGTTCCCGCGCGACCCGACGGTCACGTTCCCGCTGGACGAGGTGACGTGGGTCGACGACGGCGTCCGCTACCTCAACCCGGAGCTGGTGCTGCTGTTCCGGTCCGGGCGCGTGCGGGGCACCGCGGACCTCGACCACACCCTCCCGTGGCTGCGCGCCGGGGCCCGCGAGAGGCTGTTCACCGAACTCCGCAAGCTCGACCCGTTCCACGCCTGGCTCGAACGCGCCTAGCGCAGCGCGCCCGGCCGGGCGAACCACGTCCGGCGCGCGGGCACCGACACGATCTCCCGCTCCGGGTAGCGCAGCGCCGTCAGCTTGCCGCCGAACACGCACCCGGTGTCCAGGCACAGGGTCCCGTTGACCCAGCGGGCCTCCGCGACCGGCGTGTGTCCGTAGAGGACGGTCGCCGCGCCGGTGTACTCCTCGGCCCAGGGGTAGCGGATCGGGTTGCCCGCCTCGTCGGTCCGGCCGGTGTTCTCGCCCCAGATGGCCAGGCTGCGCGTCCGCGACGACTCGCGGCCGTGGTACCGCTCCGGCAGCCCCGCGTGCGCGAGGACCAGCGCGCCGCCGTCGAGCACGTAGTGCGGGACCAGCGCGTCGCAGAACTCCAGCACCCGCCGCCGGAACCCCGCCGACTCCCGCGCCAGCTGGTCCATCGACTCGGCGAGGCCGTGGTCGCGCCGCACGTCGTTGCCGCGCAGCGCCTTCACCAGCTTCTCCTCGTGGTTGCCGCGCACGGCCAGCGCGTTGCCCGCGGCGACCATGCCCATCGCCAGCCGCAGCACACCGGGCGTGTCCGGGCCCCGGTCGACCAGGTCGCCGACGAACGCGACCCTGCGACCCTCCGGGTGCCGCGCGTCCACGGCCCGACCGCGCTCGTCGTGCAGGACCAGGTACCCCAGCTCCCGCAGCAGCTCCTCCAGCTCCACCCGGCAGCCGTGCACGTCGCCGATCACGTCGAACGGCCCGGTCTCGTGCCGCAGGTCGTTCGGCAGCCGCTCCGCCACCAGCCGCACCGCGTCCACCGCCGACTGGTCGGCCAGCACGTGCACGCGCCGGAACCCCTGCTCCCGCAGGGACCACTCGGTCAGGCCGACGGTGATGGCGACCGGCGTGGCGCTGCGCCGCTTGGCCAGCACCACCAGCTCGCCGCGCTGCGCACGGGAGGCGTCCGTGGCGTCGACCACGGTCACACCACCCGCCCGCAGCCGCCGGTCGATCACGTCGTGCCGGTCCACCGGCAGCGCTCCCGCCATCCGCGCGCCGAGCAGCACCACGAGCGACAGGTCGGGGATCATCAGGTTCACAGGCGCGGGTCCACCGGTTCCGATTCGAGGGCCAGTACGGCGAACACGCACTCGTGCACGCGCCACAGCGGTTCACCCGCCGCGACGCGCCGCAGCCCCTCAAGGCCGAGCGCGTACTCGCGGAGAGCAAGCGAACGCTTGCCGCCCAACGACCTCTTCCGCAGCCGGTCCAGGTTCGCGGTCTCCGTGTAGTCCGGACCGTAGACGATCCGCAGGTATTCCCGGCCCCGGACCTTCACCCCCGGCTGCACGAGTCCGCGCGGCCCGCGCACGAGGTTCGCCAGCGGCTTCACCACCATCCCCTCGCCACCGGCCGCCGTGAGGTCCTCCCACCACGCCGTGCCCGCCGCGACCGACCGCTCGTCAGCGGTGTCGACGAGCAGGCTGCGGGTCAGGGTGACCAGGTCCGGGTCGGCGTCGCGCAGCCGGGCCGCGATCCCCAGGTGCCACCGGTGGTCCCGGTCCTCGAACGTCCTGCCCTCGCTCGCGAGCAGCTGGAACGGCGCCAGCCGGACGCCGTCCAGGCCGTCGGTGTCCCAGACGTAGCGGCGGTAGGCCTCGCGGTACGCGGCGCCGTTGGCCGCCCGCGCCGTCGTGCGCGCCAGCAGGCCGTCGACGTCGATCCCGCGCGACCGGGCCTCGGTCAGCGCGTCCACCGCCCTCGGCAGGACGGCGTTCGCCGCCGCGCCGACCGCCGCGTACTGCTCGCGGACCAGCCCGTCCGCCTTGGCGTTCCACGGCATCAGCTCGGCGTCGAGCAGCAGCCAGCCGGTGTCCAGCTCCGCCCACAGCCCGGCGGCGGTCGCGGCCGTCCGCACGCGCTCCAGGAACGCGCCCGCCAGCGGTTCGGGGAAGAACGCGCGGCCGGTGCGCGTGTGCACGGCTCCACCGCCCTCGACGCCGAACCGCGCGGGTCCGACGCCGGGGTCGCGGCACACCAGCACGACGGCCCGCGAGCCCATGTGCTTCTCCTCGCACAGCACCTGCCCCGCGCCCGCGTTCCGGAACCCGGCGAACGCCTCCTCCGGGTGCTCCAGCACGTCGGGGCGCGCCGAGGTCGCGGTCGGCGACATCGTCGGCGGCAGGTAGGCGAGCCAGCGCGGGTCGATCGCGAACCGGCTCATCACCTCCAGCGCCGCGGCCGAGTGCTCGGCGCGAATGCCGATCCGGCCGTGGTGCCCGGTCTCCACCGACCGGTTCCCGGTGACGTCGGTCAGGGTGAGCACCTGCCCGTCACGGGCGGGCGGCGTGCCGACGAGCGGGCGCACCGGCTCGTACCAGACCTCGTGCGCGGCGACGGAGACCAGTTCCTCCTCCGGGTAGCGCAGCGCGGTCAGCTTGCCGCCGAACACGACCCCGGTGTCCAGGCACATCGTCCGGTTGACCCACTCCGCCTCCGGCACCGGTGTGTGGCCGTAGAGCACCACGGCGCTGCCCCGGTAGTCGTCGGCCCACGGGTACCGGACGGGCAGGCCGAACTCGTCGGTCTCGCCGGTCGTGTCGCCGTACAGCGCGAAGCTGCGCACCCGTCCGGACGCGCGGCCGTGGAAGTTCTCCGGCAGCCCGGCGTGCGCCAGCACCAGCGCGCCCCCGTCGAGCACGTAGTGCGACACGAGGTCGTGGCAGAACGACTCGACGTCGGCGCGGAACTCCTCCGGTTCCCCGGCGAGCTGCGCCAGCGACTCGGCGAGCCCGTGCGCCACCGTCACCTTCCTCCCGCGCAGCGCCTGCACCAGCTTGTGCTCGTGGTTGCCGCTCACCGCGAACGCGTGCCCGGACCGCACCATGCCCATCACCAGCCGCAGCACACCCGGTGTGTCCGGGCCGCGGTCGACGAGGTCGCCGACGAACGCCGCGCGCCTGCCCCCTGGGTGCGCGGCGTCGACCGCCCGCCCCAGCGCGTCGCGGGTGATCGCGTACCCCAGCCGGGCCAGCAGCTCCTCCAGTTCGGCGCGGCAGCCGTGCACGTCGCCGATCACGTCGAACGGCCCGGTCTCGTGCCGCAGGTCGTTCAGCATCCGCTCGTAGGTGAACGAGGCGGAATCCACCTCGGACTCGCCGCGCAGCACGTGCACCTTGCGGAAGCCCTCCTTCCTGAGGTGCCGCAACGACTTCCGCAGGTCGGCCTGGTGCCGCCGGACCACGCGCGCGCCGAAGTCGCGGTCCGGCCGGGCGGCGTTGCGCGCCACGCAGACGTCCTCCGGCAGGTCCAGCACGACGGCGACCGGCAGCACGTTGTGCTCGCGCGCCAGCGCGACCAGCCGCGCCCGGACGTGCCGCTGGACGTTCGTCGCGTCGATCACCGTCACCCGGCCCGCGGCCAGGCGCTTGCCCGCCACGTAGTGCAGCACGTCGAACGCGTCGCCGGACGCGCCCTGGTCGTTCTCGTCGTCGGCGACGAGCCCGCGGAAGTAGTCGGACGACAGCACCTGAGTGGGCCGGAAGTGCTTGGCCGCGAACGTGGACTTGCCCGAGCCGGACGCGCCGATCAGCACGACCAGCGACAGGTCGGGGATGGTCAGCTCCATCGGGCCTCCCGCTTCCTCGTGAACACGGCGAGCTGCGTGGGGGAGCCGAGCACGGGGTCCGACGGCCCGACGGGGAGGTACGAGACGGCGTACCCGTACCGCAGGCCCACCCCGTCACCCCACTCCCGGAACTGGGCCCGCGTCCACTCGAACCTGTGGTCGGCGTGCCGGAAGGTGTTGGGCGGCAGCGAGTCGAACAGCGCGTTGTACTCCACGTTCGGCGTGGTCACGATGACCGTGCCGGGCTCGGCGGCCGCGAAGACGGCGTGCTCCAGCGCGGGCAGCCGGTCCTCCTCGAGGTGCTCGACGACCTCCATCAGCACGGCGGCGTCGTACCCCGCCAGCCCCGCGTCGGCGTACGTCAGCGACGACTGCCGCAGCGTGATCCGCTCGCGGGCCCGGTCCGACAGGGTGTCCAGGTGCAGCCGCCGCTCGGCGACGGCGAGCGCCCTCGACGACACGTCGACCCCCAGCACCTCGGTGATCGAGGGCTCCTTCACCAGCTCCCGCAGCAGCGCGCCCTCGCCGCACCCGAGGTCCAGCACCCGCCGCGCCCCGCAGGCCCGCACCGCGGCCAGCACGCTCTCGCGCCGCCGCACGGCCAGCGGCAGCGGTACGTCCACCGGCGGGTCGAGCGCGTTGTCCAGCGCCTCCTCCGGCACGCCGTCGGCCTCGGCCAGCCGCTCCAGCGCGGACCGCACCAGCGGCCTGCTGCGCCCCAGGTAGCGCCGCGTGATCAGCTCCCGCTCGGGGTGCGCGGCCAGCCAGCCCTCGCCCGCCCGCATCAGCTTGTCGACCTCGTCCTGGTCGATCCAGTAGTGCTTCGACCCGTCCAGCACCGGCAGCAGCACGTAGAGCTGCTTCACCGCGTCGGCCAGCCGCAGCTCACCGGTCAGCGCCAGGTCCACGTACCGCGAGTCGCCCCACGAGGGCACGGCCGGGTCCAGCGGCACGGGGACCGCGTCGACGGTCCACCCCAGCGGCCCGAACAGCCTGCCGAGCAGGTCGACGTCCGGGCAGCCCAGCGCGGGCACCTCGACGCGGAGCGGGATCGCCCGAGCGGCCAGTTCGGGCCGCGCGTCGCACCGCCCGTTCATCGCGGTGCGGAAGACGGACCCCATGGCCACGGCGAGCAGCGACCCGGCCGCGTAGGGCCGGTCGTTCACGTACTGGGTGAGGCTGCTCGCCCGCCCGCGCACCAGCGCGATCGGATCGACCTCCAGCAGCAGCGCCGCCGTGCACTCGGCCTCCGACGCGCGCGGGTAGAACACGTGCGCGGTGCCGGACGCGGCGGGGAAGGACTGGGCCTTGCCAGGGTGCTTGTGCAGGAGGAAACCGAGGTCGGTCGCGGGCCGGTGCGTGGTCGTCATGGTCAGGAGCACCAGGGGAGTCTGACTGAACGACGCTGGTGGCGCGGGCGAATTACTGTGGACGGCATGACGAACCGGCTCGCGTCTTCCACCAGCCCGTACCTCCTCCAGCACGCCGACAACCCGGTCCACTGGCAGCCGTGGGGGCCGGAGGCGTTCGAGGAGGCGGTGCGGCGGGACGTGCCGGTGCTCCTGTCGGTCGGCTACGCGGCCTGCCACTGGTGCCACGTGATGGCGCACGAGTCGTTCGAGGACGAGGCCACGGCCGCGTACATGAACGAGCACTTCGTGAACGTCAAGGTGGACCGCGAGGAGCGGCCGGACGTGGACGCGGTCTACATGGAGGTCACGCAGGCCATGACCGGCCACGGGGGCTGGCCGATGACGTGCTTCCTCACGCCCGCCGCGGAACCGTTCTACGCGGGCACCTACTACCCGCCGCGGCCGCGGCCGGGGTCGCCGTCGTTCCGCCAGGTGCTGGAGTCGATCGCGTCGGCGTGGACCACGCAGGGCGACGAGGTGCGCGAGTCGGCGGCGGGCATCGCCGCGGAGCTGGCGCAGCGGGGCGGTCCGCTCCAGTCGTCCACAGTGGACGAGGAGGTGCTGTCCGGCGCGGTGGTGTCGCTGCTGGGCGAGTACGACCGCAAGCGCGGCGGGTTCGGCGGCGCGCCGAAGTTCCCGCCGTCCATGGTGGTCGAGTTCCTGCTGCGCCACCACGAGCGCACCGGCTCGATCCAGGCGCTGTCGATGGCCCGCGCCACCTGCGACGCGATGGTCGCGGGCGGCCTGTACGACCAGTTGGCGGGCGGCTTCGCGCGGTACTCGGTCGACGCCTCCTGGGTGGTGCCGCACTTCGAGAAGATGCTGTACGACAACGGTTTGCTGCTCCGCGCGTACACCCACCTCAGCCGCCGCGACGACAACCCGCGCTACCGCGAGGTCGTCCGCGACACCGCCGAGTTCCTGCTGCGCGACCTGACCACCCCGCAGGGCGCGTTCGCCGCGTCGCTGGACGCCGACACCGACGGCGAGGAGGGCCTCACCTACGTCTGGACGCCCGCGCAGCTGGTCGAGGTGCTGGGCCGCGAGGACGGCGAGTGGGCGGCGGAGGTCTTCGGCGTCACCCCGGAGGGCACCTTCGAGCACGGCACGTCCACCCTGCGCCTGGCCGAACCCGTCAGCGGCGAGCGGTGGGACCGCGTCCGCTCGGCCCTGTCGGAGGCCCGTGCGAGGCGCGCGCAGCCGGGCCGCGACGACAAGGTCGTGACGGCGTGGAACGGGTTGGCCGTCTCGGCGCTGGCCGAGGCGGGCGCCCTGGTCGGCGAACCCCGCTGGGTCGAGGCGGCCGCGCGGGCCGCCGACCTCCTGCTGGCCGTGCACGTGGTCGACGGCAGGCTGCTGCGGACGTCCCGCGACGGCGTGGCGGGCACCGCGGCGGGCGTGCTGGAGGACTACGGCTGCCTGGCCGACGGTCTGCTGGTGCTGCACCAGGTCACCGCCGACGCGCGCTGGCTGGACGCCGCGTGCGGCCTGCTCGACAAGGCGCTCGTGCACTTCTCCGACCTGGAGGCGCCGGGCGCGTTCTACGACACCGCCGACGACGCCGAGGCGCTGGTCCGCCGTCCGTCCGACCCGACCGACAACGCCAGCCCGTCGGGCGCGTCCTCCCTGGCCGCCGCGCTGCTGACCGCGTCGGCGCTGGGTCCGGAGCGCGCCGGCCTCTACCGCACGGCCGCGGAGCACGCCGTCGCGCGGGCGGGCCTGCTCGCCGCCAGGGCGCCGAGGTTCGCGGGCCACTGGCTCGCCGTCGCCGAAGCCCTGCACGCGGGCCCGGTCCAGGTCGCCCTCGTCGGCACGTCCCCCGACCTCGTGTCCGCCGCCCGCGTCGGGATCCACGGCGGGGGCGTGGTCGTCGCGGGCGACCCGGACTCGGTCCCGCTGCTGGCCGACCGCCCGCTGGTCGACGGCGGTCCCGCCGCGTACGTGTGCCGCGGCTACGTGTGCGACCGGCCGGTGACCTCGGTGGACGACCTGGTGGAGGCCCTCCGCCGATAGCGAACGCCCTCGACTTCCACCGTTGCAGGCGTAGCGTTGTAATCAAGTAATCGACGTTACGAGAGGGGTCGACATGGGACGCGGATGGGGCCCCGGACGGGGCAGGGGCGGGTGGCAGCAGGCCGACCTGCCGTCGGCGGACGACGCCGCCGCGTGGTTCACCGGGCGGCTGCCCGACGGCTGGTTCACCGGCGCGCCGGACGTCGTCGTCGACCGCGAGGAGATCCTCGTCGTCGGCACCCTGCCCGACCTGGAGGGCGAGTTCGCCGACGACGCGGAGCGCTCCGCCGCCGAGTCGGGCCGGATCAGCCGGTACCGCGAGCAGACCAGGGACGAGCGCATCGAGATCGCCAGGCAGGCCGAGCACCGCTACGGCCGCAAGGTCGCCTGGGGCGCCAGGCTGGGCGGCACCGAGGAGCTGTTCACCACGCTGTCCGTGCCGGTCATGACCAGGCTCAGGCAGCCGGAGCGCAAGGTGCTCGACACGCTCGTCGCCGCGGGCGTGGCGAGGTCGCGCTCGGAGGCGCTGGCCTGGGCCGTGCGCCTGGTCGGCGAGCACGCCGACACGTGGCTGGGCGAGCTGCGCGACGCGATGTCGAAGGTGGACGACCTCCGGGCCCAAGGTCCGGATCTGGGCTGACAAGTCAACCTGAAAGTGGCGCTCACCAGTGTGAACGCCACTGTCCAAACCTCAAGCATTCCCCAAGTAGTGCTCCGCTGACGGGGCGTTCTGGTCCACACTCGGTGCGTGGGGCCAGGGGGATGGGGAACGCCGCTGACCGGTCTGGGGGCCGGTCAGCGGCGGGGGTCGTGTCGAGACCGGTCGCCCGAGCTGCGAACTCGGCGTCCCCTCGAAGGCCTGGCCCGACCAGGTCAGGAGCAGATCGCGAACCAGGTGGCGATGTCCTGACGCCTCGTTCGCGGCTCGCGCCCGGCTTCGGTCGTTCGAAGCTTCGACCAGCGAAAACAGCACTCGTTAGTTCTCGCTGATTCTCGCCGCCTCCTGACGTCCCACGGCCTGTGGACGGCCTGGCGAAGATCAACCAGTCCCAGGGCACCACCCCGGTGCGAAGCTGATCCCTGCGGCCAGCGGTGGCGGGTCAGGGCACGCACTCCCGCCTGGTCCTCACGACGGAGGGGGCGTGCAGGCGGCAGACGTTCACCACGAGCGTCCGGCGTTCGAGACGGCCGGCCTGGAGTACCGCGAGCAGGAAGACGGGATGCACGGGCTTCGGCACCCGATGCCGTCCAGCCACGACAAGAGCCGCAGGGCCACCGATCGCCTGTTCAGGCCGGGGAAAGCGCAGGAGTGGCGGCCTGGAGACGGCCTGACCTTGGAAATCAAGCGTCTCCAGGCCCCTGACGTCAGCCTGAGTAGATCGCGAACCAGATGGCGATGTAGTGGCAGAGGGCGGCTACGACGGTGGCCGCGTGGAACACCTCGTGGAAGCCGAAAACGCCTGGCCAGGGGTTGGGCCAGCGGATTCCGTAGAACACGCCGCCCACGGTGTAGAGCAGGCCGCCGACGATCACGAGGACGAGGGCGGCGACGCCCGCGTTGTGCATGATGTCCGGCAGCACGAACACGGCGACCCAGCCGAGGGCGATGTACATCGGGACACCGACCCACTTGGGCGCGTGCGGCCAGGCCAGCTTGAGGACGACGCCGCTGACGGCACCGATCCAGACCACGGCCAGCACGACGTTCCCGGTGTTCGGGGGCATCGCGAGCAGGGCGAACGGCGTGTAGGTGCCCGCGATGAACACGAAGATCATCGAGTGGTCGAGGCGCTTCATCCACGTGCGGGCGCGGACGCTCACCCAGTCGACGCGGTGGTAGATGGCGCTGATGCCGAACAGGCCGAGGACGGTCGCGCCGTAGATGGAGGTGGCCAGGGCCGCCTTCGCCGACACCGTCGAGGCGGCGAGGGCGATGAGCGTGGCTCCCGTGGCGAGGGAGATGTAGAAGGACCAGACGTGCAGCCACCCGCGCATCCGGGGCCGCAGCGCCGGAACAGGCTGGCGGGCGGGCGTCGTTGAGGTCACACATTTGAGGTTACGGCACCGTAGGTTGTGTCGCAGTGGTCGTGCGGTGAACTTCACGCCTCCCTCGCCCGCTCGTGACCCGGCTCACGCGGCGTAGGCTCTCTGGTCGTGGGGCTCCTCAAGCAAGTCCGGGACGTGATGTCCCGCGTCTACGAGTACCGGTTGAACAAGTGGCTCGTCGACAAGCAGCGTCCGCGCCACGTGGGTGTCGTGCTGGACGGGAACCGGCGCTGGGCCAAGGAAGCCGGGTTCACCGACGTCGTCCACGGCCACCGGGTCGGCGCGCGCAAGATCCTCGACCTGCTCGGGTGGTGCACCGACGCCAACGTCGAGGTCGTGACGCTCTGGCTCTTGTCGACGGACAACCTGGACCGTCCCATCGAGGAACTGGGTCCGCTGCTCGACATCATCGCGGACATCGTGGACGAACTGGCCGAACCGGGCAATCCGTGGCGGGTCAGGCACGTCGGCGCGCTGGACATGCTGCCCACGGAGACCGCGGCCCGGCTGTCCGCCGCGGCCCTGCGCACGACGGGCCGCACGGGCCTGGAGGTCAACGTCGCGGTCGGCTACGGCGGCAGGCAGGAGATCGCGGACGCGGTCCGCAAGCTGCTCCAGCAGCACGTGGAGACCGGCGGCACGATCGAGGAGCTGGCCGAGGTCCTGGACGTCGACCACATCGCCGAGCACCTCTACACCTCCGGCCAGCCCGACCCCGACCTGCTCATCAGGACGTCGGGGGAGCAGCGGCTGTCCGGCTTCATGCTGTGGCAGTCGGCGCACTCGGAGTTCTGGTTCTGCGAGGCCTACTGGCCCGCGTTCCGCCGCACGGACTTCCTGCGGGCCCTGCGCGACTACGCGATCCGCCACCGCCGGTTCGGCTCCTGACGCTTCCCGCACCGTGAACGAGGGGTGGTCCGCTCGGAGCGGGACGCCCCTCGTTCGGCTGGTGGTCGCTTTTACTGGACGTGGCGCCACCCCGCACGACGAATCGCGATTTCCTCATCCGGAGTTCGCCTGCGATTCGGGCGCCTGCCTTCTTCCGAGTGAGGCGGTGGCTTTCCCGTGCGCTTCGGATTCTTCCGGTTCACGTCGGCAATGGGCGTGATCGGAGTGGTCGGTTCAATTCGAAGATGTTTCGCCACCACCCCGGAACGGGGAATGAATCGGGACTGGTAGCGTGAGAGCCGATGAGGCCCCTGGAGGTTGAAGCTCCAGGGGCCTCATCGGCTCCGTGTACCGCCAGGTAGACCGCGGCCCTGGCGCGTCGGTGGACCACCGGGTGGTGGCCGGACGCGTCGGAGCGGCGCGATCGCTGCTCGGGTGCTAGATCAGGCCGCCGAGCAGGCCCGTGAGCAGGCCGTGGTGGTGCCAGCCGTAGTGGTGGTGGTGGCCGTCCCAGCCCCAGTCGTCGTCCACGCTGCTGTAGACCACGTGGGACGACGCGCCGTCGGGACCGACCGTGCTCGTGGACTCGTAGTACTCCGCGTCTCGGACCGTGTCCAGTGTGTCGGCGGAAGCGATGCCGCCCGCCGCCAGGGCGAGAGGAATGGACAGGGCACCCGCAACGATCATGCGATTGATCCTGCGCATCGTGGGACAACCTCCAAGGTTGAGTACGAGAACTACATTTCGAAAGGTACCCGCCCCGAGCTGAATTGCTTCCCCGGTCACCACATCGTGTGATCCACGTATTCCGAAGTCGGTTTTGTCCCGTGTCTTTCGTTTTTGCTGCACTGTGCGTGACGGTGTGGATAAACGTCACCTGTGTGGGGGTCGCGCCGAGTGGTTGGTGCTGGTGAGCGTGTGCGGGATCGGCCGGTTGCCTCGTTACTTGCCGATGTGAAGCAATGTGATCAAGGGGTGATTTTCGCGCAGTGGAATCAGGAATTGGGCGGCGGGGGACCGGGGTGGGCGAACCCGGACCGCGGGCCCGCCCTCGCGCGCGGAGCCGACGGCGGTCGGACACCCTGTCCACCGCACCACCGGAGTCGTGAACGGGATTCGTCTTCGTTCGGGGTCATGCGTACAGGTGAACTCGGCCCGGCGGCCGTCGCGCACCCCGCGGACGATCTTCCTGCGGCAGAGGGGGATTCGTTCGACTTGAGGGCTTCGGCCGGACTTCTCGGGTGAGCTGCGTCACGGCGGTTCGCTGTGCGGGCACCGCGCGCACCGGCAGCATGACAAAGGGGGACGACGCGGCGGCCGGTTCGCCCACCGCCCGGATGTCCTTGTCGCACAAGAAGAACGCTCATCGCTCAGCAGATCCAAGGAGTCGTTGTGAAGATCTCCCTCCGTCGTGTCGTCGCGGCCTGCGCGCTCGCCGCACCCCTCGCCCTCGGCACCAGCGGTGTCGCCCTGGCCGACGCCTACGAGGCGTACGACGCTTCGGCGGGTCCCGACGGCGCCTCGCTGGACATCGTGGAGGCCGCGGGCCACCACCACGACTACTACGGCGGCTTCCCCGGTGCGGGCGGCGCGCTCGTCGAGTTCCACTCGGTCGCGGGTCCGGACGGGGTGAGCAGCGAGTGGCTGTACGCGACGGTCGGAGAGGACGGCGAGGTCACGTACGTCCAGGGCCAGGACACGGCCGGTCCCGACGGCGCCACGTCCACGGGTGTGGCGGCCGCCGGTTCGGACGGCTGACCCCGCGGACCGCGCGGCGGTGTCCCGGACGGGCACCGGCGTGCGGTCCGCACCGGACCCGCGGGGTGGCAGGGCGCTCGACGATCACGTCGCGCCCGGCCACCCCGTTCGCGTGCGCGCCCAGCGGCAGGGCCGCGGTCGGGTCGGGCGGCGACCGGTTCCGCGAGGCGAAGGCGCGGCCGCCCCTCGCCGGGCCGGGGCCGTGCCCCCGGTCCCGCTGGACCGGGCGGACCCGCCCCCGCTGCGGGGCAGGTCGGCGAACGACTTCCCAGCGGGCACCGGTGCCCGCTGGCCCGGTTCCCCGGTTCCGGTCGGATCACCAAGTCCCACAACGGATCCGCGTCCGCCGTGCTCCCGGACGCCACCGGTTCGCGCGCCTTCGGCGGTGATCGCGGTGGGCGAGACGCCCGGAACCCGCTCCGCCGTGTACTGGCGGCCAACGACGACGCCCGGTTGCCGGAGCGTTCGTCGCGTTCGGGTAACAGGTCCACTCAAGAAACCGCCAATTCTGCTACGAAACATAACTGCGTCAGCCGTTATGGCACTCCTGGGTCACCCGAATAGGTGGCCGAATACTCACTGTGCGAGTAGGTCGCACACGATGGTGTTGCCGAGTGGATTTGTCCTTGGGGGGCATGTATGTTCGTCCCACGGCAATCGTATCGCTGTTAGTTAGTGCGGTTCGTTTCCTTGGACGGCCTGAGTTCTGGGTTTTCGTTCGAGTTTCGTTGGGTGCTCCTAAGTTGGGGTTCTACTCAAGCGATTGCCCTTTGGGTCGGTATCTAGATTTCTTTTTGGGGAGTTCTCCGTGTTGAAGAAGTTCGGTACGGTGGCCCTTGCCACCGCAGCAGGTCTGATGGCGCTCGGTGGCGCGGCTTCCGCGGCCCCCGTTGTGGGCAACGTGGACAGCGTCGACCACGGCCAGTTCGGTCAGGTCGGACTGCTCAACCTGAACAACACCGACGTGCTGCACAACGTCAACGCCGTTGTGGGCGCCTGCGACAACAACATCAACGTGCTCGGCGTCCAGGTGCCGGTCGAGGATGTCGCCAACGGTCTCAACGTGCCGATCCTCTCGCCGGGCGAGAGCGAAGCCGTCAGCGCGTCCCCCGACGTGTGCGCCAGCGGTGGCATCATCGACGGTGGGACCGGTCAGAACAACTGACCGTCATTCAGGCGGCCTCATTCGGAGGCCGACGCTGATGTGGCCGTAGGTTCTTGATGTGGCCTTGAAGCGGTGGTGCGTTCCTCGATCCGAGGAGTTCCGCACCACCGCTTCGCCGTTTCTCCAGGTGCTCTGACCTGCGCTGACAGGTCCCCGAAGCCCATTCCCCGCGTGCGAGTTCGGTGATGGTGTCCCGAACTGCCCGCCGCGGCTGGTCGTTCGTCCTGATTTCCCGCGTCGGCGGTACCGCGTGAGCCGCTCGTCCAGCGGCACCGGTTGGCAAAGCGACTCAACCGAGTGTCACTCTCTGGAACGAGTTTTACACTCGAATCGGTGGCTTTGCCGGTAAATGACTGCGACGAACGGGTTCAATTGCCATTCTAATCTCATGCCTGCTGGGAAACTGCGTACAATGCTCAGGTTTGTTCAACTGACGAGTGCCGTTCTGGCGATCGTCGTCGTCGGGTCCACCACCGGGTTCGCGGAGTCGTCCGGCGGTCAGCCGCAACCCCCGGCCACCGAGCGAGGGGTCGAGCACTGCGACTCGCAGCCCTCCTGGCACCCGGAGTGCGGTACCGGCGACTGGTACCCCAACCCCCCGGTCCACACGCCGCCCCCGCACTCGAACTGGGAGCACGGCGAGACCACGACCCCGGAGTGCCCGCCCGGCCACTCGCCGCTGGAGCACGGGGAACCGCAGTGCGAGACGACGACCACGTCGCCGAGCACCACGACCACGACCACCAGCACGACGACGTCGTCGAGCACGACCACCACCACGCCGAGCACGACCACCACCACCCCCAGCACCACCACGACCACGCCCAGCACGACCACCACCACGCCGACCTCGACGACGACCACCACGTCGGGGACGACGAGCAGCACCACGTCGAGCACGACGACCCCGAGCGTGGTCACCGACAGCTCGTCGAGCAGCACCTCCACCACCCCGACCCACGTCACCTCCACCACCCACCAGGGCGGTCGCTGGCACGGGGGCTCGGGTGACCGGGTCGCCGCTGGGCCGGACCGCCTGGCCCACACGGGTGCGCCCGGTGGCTGGCTGGCCCTCGTGGGCCTGCTGCTGCTCCTGGGCGGCAGCACGCTGATGCTGATGTTCCGGACCCGCAAGAACGCCTGATCCGGTCGCGGGGCCCGCGGTGGACCACCGCGGGCCCCGCGTTTCGGGGAACGACCGCGCGGCCGGCTCCGGAATCGCTGTGACGATTCCTCACAACCGTGTTCCGATTCGCTGGAAAGCGAAGGTCGTGGCCGGACGAACAGTGCTTTCCAGTTCTGATGTCAAATTCGAGCGAGCCGCCGATCTGCCGTCTGTGGCGCTGGTCTCGATCTTGTTCCCGTTCTCGCCTGCCTTCACTCGATTAGGTGGTACACGATCGGGGTCATGGGGTGGAAAGTGGACCATGGGCCCTGTACGTTCGCCATCACGGCCTTGTCCCCGACAGCCGTTTCCCACGAGTCATGGCGGCCAGCGGGTTAGTCGTGGGCCTCAGTGATTTATTCGTTAGCGAACCAACCACTTAAGGATTTATCCAGTGCTCAAGAAGATGGCTTCCGTTGTTGCCGCCACTGCGGCTGGCATGGTCATGCTCGGTGGAATGGCCAACGCCACGACCGGCGTCCCGGCCGAGGAGCACCACGACGACATCGTGGGCAACGGCCACAGCGTCGACCAGAGTGACTTCGCCCAGGTGGGCCTGGTCAACCTGAACAACACCCAGGTGCTGGAGAACGTGAACGCCGTCGCAGGCATCTGCGACAACAACATCAACGTGCTCGGCGTGCAGGTGCCGATCGAGGACGTCGCGAACGGCCTCGACGTGCCGGTCCTCTCCCCTGGCTCCAACGAGGCCGAGAGCGTCTCGCCCGACATCTGCAGCACCGGTGGCGTCATCACCGGTGGCACCGGCCAGAGCAACTGATCGCAGACTGAGCAGTCGCCATCCCCCCGGCGGCCTCGGATCTGACTCTCTTGCAGCGCTTGCCAAGCCGTGGTGCGGGGCCCGATCGTCCGGGTCCCGCACCACAGCTCTGCGGGGGGCGGAACGTCCACGCCGGTCGACGGCGTGAAGGCCGTTCGCCGACCACGCACGGGTCGGCCAACGGCGGTGCGGCACCCGGCGCGTCCGGGGCGCCGCCGGACCGGGCGTGATCCTCCCGGCGAGACCGGGAGTCGGGCCACCCCGGTGGAAGTCCTTCCGCGGCAACCGAAGGACGTCACCCACGACGGGCGCTGGTCCCGCTGCGGTGTGGCGCGCCGCGGCCCACGTCGTCACACCAGTCGAGGAAGCGGAGCGCGGATGCTGTCGGACAGCAAGCCCAAGAGGGTCGTCGTCGCCGCGTTGGCGTTCGCGGCGCTGATCACGACACCCGCCGCGCGCGCGGACGACAGCCGTCTGCTGCCGGACCTGCGCCAGGCGCCCGTGGGGTGCCCCGGCGGTTTCAGCGGCGACCCGAGCACGTGCCGCGACTGGGACGTGTGCATGGTCCTGGACGCGTCCAACCCGAGCGGTTCGTGCGCGAGCTTCGGCCCGGCCCAGGCCGTGCGGCTCCGCTTCACCAGCTCCGAGGACAACGTCGGCGACGGCCCGCTGCTGATCTTCGGCCACCGCGACGACACCGAGCAGCCCACCATGGCCGTGCGCCAGGCGTTCCAGACCAGGGGCTCGGACGTCCTGCCGGACTCCTTCGCCGCGGCCCAGCACGCCACCACGAACTCGATGTACTACGAGCCCGCCCGGTCCCACCAGCACTGGCACCTGATGGACTTCGAGCGCTTCCAGCTCCGCAACCCCGCCGGTGACGTCCTCGTCGCGGACCGCAAGAACGGGTTCTGCCTGGGCGACCGCTACCGGACGCACGACGCGGGCAGCCTGCCCGGCACGCCGACCGGGACCACCAGTCCGACGGCGAAGCTGGCCACCTTCCTGCGCGGCAACATGTGCAAGCACCACGAGGTCGACGCCCTGGACGTCGTCGAGGGGATCTCGGTCGGCAGCGGCGACGACTACCGCCTGGACGTCGACTTCCAGTGGCTCGACATCACCGCCGTGCCCTCGGGCGTCTACGACGTGGTCAACACCGTCAACGACGACCGCAGGCTGGTCGAGAAGGACTACGGCAACAACACGTCGTCGATCGCCGTCTCGATCCAGTGGCCCTCGGGGGCCGCCTCCGCTCCGTCGCTGATCACCAGGCCGCCCAAGGTCTCCCTGATCCGCAGCTGTCCCGGCCAGGCGCGGTGCGCCGCACCGCCCCGCTGAACCGGTCGGCCCGCCCCGGTCCTCGGCCCGGCGGATTGTCCTGTTCGCGCTGGTCCTCCTAGGCTCCCCTGCTCATGGACGTCAACCAGCTGGTGCGCGAGTACCAGGTGCTCGGGCTGAGACTCGGCCGCCTGTCGCCGGGCCTCGTGGACTCCTTCACCGGGGACCAGGGGCTGCGTCGCCAGGTGGACGACGAACCGAGGCCGCACCCGACCGCGCTGGCCGCCCGCGCGGGCCTGCTGCGCCGTGAACTGGTCGGCAGCGAACTGGCCGAGCCGCGTCGCCGGTTCCTCGACGCGCACCTGGTCGCGCTGGAGTGCACCGCGCGGAAGCTCGCGGGGGTCCGCATCGGCTACGTCGACGAGGTGGCCGCCTACTTCCAGGTGCGGATCCGGCCGGGCAACGAGGACACCTACCGCGCCGCCCACGCCCAACTGGACGACCTGCTGCCGGGGCCGGGCAGCCTGGCCTACCGGCTCGCGGAGTTCCGCTCCCTCGACGAGGTGCCGCTCAAGCGGCTGGACGGCGCCGTGCACGCCCTGTCCAGCGCCCTGCGCGACCTGGCCCGCGAGCGCTTCGGCCTCCCGGACGGCGAGGTCGTCGAGTACCGGATCGTGCGCGACAAGCCGTGGAGCGGCTTCAACTACTACCTGGGCGGACTCAGGTCCGTCGTGGCGATCAACGCCGACCTCGGGCACCGCATGTCGAACCTGCCGCACCTGGTCGCGCACGAGTCCTACCCCGGCCACCACACCGAGCACTGCCGCAAGGACGTCGGCCTGGTCGGCCGCCGGGGCTTCGCCGAGCAGTCGATCTTCCTGATCAACACCCCCCAGTGCCTGATGGCCGAGGGCATGGCCGACCTCGGCCTGCACGCGCTCGTCGGCCACGGCTGGGGGGCGTGGACCGAGGAGATCATGCGCGACCTCGGCCTGCGGATGGAGGGCCCGCTGGCGGAACGCGTCGAGGCGGCCACGTCCGGGCTCGCCGCGGTCCGGCAGGACGCCGCCCTGATGCTGCACGACCAGCGCGCCGACCAGGCCGACGTGATCGCCTACCTGTGCCGCTGGCTGCTCGTCCCGGAGCGCAGGGCGCGGCAGATGGTGCGCTTCCTGGCCGACCCGCTGTGGCGCGCGTACACGACCACCTACGTCGAAGGGGTGCGGCTCGTCAGGGCGTACCTGGACGCCAGGGCGCCGGGCGTGTCGCTTGCGGACAGATACCTGACCGTCCTCGATGAACCTCTGGTGCCGGAGATGTTGCGGGAAGAAGTCGAGACAGGGGTGTCCTGGCTGCCCCGTGACTCCGCGTGATCATGGGGCTGATGTGACAGAACGTGCCCTGAGCTGCGCGAACGCCACATCTGCTGGGCCAAGTGGAGTCCGTTTCGGCCGCCTGATGACCCACTGCGGCGGCGGATGACCGTTCGGCGAGCAGAAGAGGAATTCACGAATCACCTGTGTGGCTCCCTGCACAGGGAGCACTTTCGAAGGTAACTTTCGAACTGGCGGGACGCGACCACTGCGGACCGCGCAGGGAGGCCCTGATCGTGGCAACTGGCGCGAGGGGGCCGGCACCCGGCTCTCGCGGTCGGCTCGCCTGAAGGTAGGCGGTCGATCGATCGGGGTTGGTGCCTGGCCCAGCGAGGAACGGACGCGGGTGCCGCGTTCGTGAGGGAGTTGCCGTGAACGCACGACGACCCGCGAGCCGTTCCTCAGGCTCACCGCGCACTACTTCTCCGGACAGCGACGCACCCACCACCCGCACGTTCGTGGTGGACACGTCCGTCCTCCTCTCCGACCCGATGGCGACCACGAGGTTCGCGGAGCACGAGGTCGTGCTCCCGCTCGTGGTGATCAGCGAGCTGGAGGGGAAGCGGAACCACCCCGAGCTGGGCTGGTTCGCCCGAGAAGCGCTGCGACTGCTCGACGACCTCCGTTTGCGGCATGGTCGCCTGGACTCCCCGGTGCCGATTGGCGATGTCGGTGGAACCCTGCACGTCGAGCTCAACCACACCGATCCGGAGGTGTTGCCCGCCGGTTTCCGCACCGACTCCAACGACGCCCGCATCCTCGCGTGCGCGCTGAACCTGGCTGCCGAGGGACGTTCCGTCACCCTGGTCACCAAGGACATGCCGCTGCGCGTCAAGGCGGGGGCCTGCGGCCTCGTCGCGGACGAGTACCGAGCTCACGACGTCACCCTGTCCGGCTACAACGGCATGTCGGACGTGGACGTCGACCAGACCGTCGTGGACGCGCTCTACCGGGACAACACCATCGACCCGGCGCTGCACGACCTGGCCGACGTGGCGGAACTGCCCTGCCACAGCGGCCTGCGCCTGCTCGCGGGGTCGTCGAGCGCGCTCGCCCGCGTCACGCCGGACAAGCAGATCAGGCTGGTCAGGGGTGATCGCGAGGCGTTCGGCGTGCACGGCCGGTCCGCCGAGCAGCGCATCGCCCTCGACCTGCTGCTGGACCCCGACGTCGGCATCGTCTCGCTGGGCGGACGAGCCGGGACGGGGAAGTCGGCACTCGCGCTGTGCGCGGGCCTGGAGGCGGTGATGGAGCGCAGGCACCACCGCAAGGTCGTGGTGTTCCGCCCGCTCTACGCCGTCGGCGGTCAGGACCTGGGCTACCTGCCCGGTTCCGAGAGCGAGAAGATGCAGCCCTGGGCGCAGGCGGTGTTCGACACCCTCGGCGCGCTGGTCAGCCAGGACGTGGTCGAGGAGGTCATGGACCGCGGGATGCTGGAGGTCCTGCCGCTGACCCACATCCGCGGCCGGTCGCTGCACGACTCGTACGTGATCGTCGACGAGGCGCAGTCGTTGGAGCGCAACGTCCTGCTGACCGTGCTGTCGAGGCTGGGCACGAACTCGCGGGTGGTCCTCACCCACGACGTGGCGCAGCGCGACAACCTGCGCGTCGGCAGGCACGACGGCGTGGCCGCCGTGATCGAGAAGCTCAAGGGGCACCCGCTGTTCGCCCACGTCACGCTGACCCGGTCCGAGCGGTCGCCGATCGCCGCGCTGGTCACCGAGATGTTGGAGGACTACTCGAGCTAGTGGCGTGACGGAGGAGGGGGCGTCCGCACCGGTGGGCGCCCCCTCCTCCGCGTTCGGCCGATCGTCAGCCGCCCAGCTCGCGTTCCACCGAGGTGAGGACCTCGGGTTCCAGGGTGGGTTTGCCCGATTCGAGCAGCCACCGCTCGAGGTCCCGGTTCGGGTCCGCGGCGTACTCGGTCGTCTCGCCCCTGGTCTTCTGCACGACCCCCTTCTGCACGAGGACGACCTCGTCGCCCGCTCGCACGATGAAGCCCCGGTAGCCCAGGTTGTTCGCCACCTGCCCCGAGGTCGCCGCCGGGAGGCCGTCCACCCTCTCCCGGAAGGTGGACGCCTGCGCGTCCGGCAGCGACCACGTCGGGTTGGGCCTGCCGGAGAAGACGTCGAGTTCGACCTCGGTTTTCTCAGGCACGGTCCTGCCCTCCCCGGACGGTGTCGAAGCGCAAGCCGAGGCGAGGAGCACGAGAAGTGTTCCTGCCATGAATCGGCGTGTGTCGATTGAATTCTCCTATGCCACTAACGCGGTGCTGTTGTTCTGGTAGAAGTACCCGCAAAAATTGGTGTAGTTGCCGCGGCAGATGTTGTTCGGCGCGTATCCCGTGCCGTTCTCCTGGTAGATCGCGTGACCGCAGTCGTCGGTGTACTTCGCCGGGGTGCCGCCCGGCTTGTGGCCCCACCACCAGTTCGGGCCGCCGGTCACCAGGCGGTAGAAGTGGTAGTCGACGTTGGGCCAGATCACCATCGCGATCGTCAGCGTGTTCGTCTGGCAGCCGTCCTGCCACCCGTCCGCCCGCAGCCCGTCGGTGCAGCCGCCGCACGTGATGGACGTCGCGGGCCGCCCGCCACGCCTGCCGGGCAGCGCGTAGCGCACGCCCGCCAGGTGGTTGCTGGCGAAGCAGTAGCAGTTGTTGCGCGTCACGTTCTCCGGCTGGTTGAACAGGTCGGCGTTGGCGCTGAAGTAGTTCGATCCGCAGGCCCACCAGGTCGCGCCCCTGGTGGAGGACCCTTCGCCGCCCCCCTCGGGACTGTCCGGGTTCTCCTCGTCGTCCTGCTTCTCGCGGCCGCCGAACCCGGTCGCGGGCTGGGTCGGGTCGACCGTCCTGCTGTCGACCCGCGCGATCCCCTGCGTCGCGGCCTCCTGGAGCACGTCGGTCACGCCGCTGTCGCGGTAGCTCTCCGCGGTGCCGAGGAGCCACTGGGCGGCGGGCTCTGTCGCGGGCTTGCTGCCCACGCGGAACTCCTGGGGCAGCGACAGCGACCGCTCGTCGCCGTCGGTCTTGACCGTGCGGATGATCAGGCCGCGGTAGCCGAGGCTGAACTGCTCGTCGGCCGTGGCGGCGGGTGAGAGTTGGGAGGGGTCGGCCGCGACGCGTTCGAGCAGTTCGCGTTCGTGGGCTTCGGAAAGGATCCAGGTGGGATTGGGCATTCCGGATAAGATGTCGAGTTCGACTTCGAGCACGATGACACCCCCGTGTGGCACGTGTTGTTCCCCGATGAGGGCTCAATATATACCCGGAGTGCCGTGAAATGAACGAGGACTTTTGCCCCCTTTTTAGTCCAATGCGCGACGCATAAAACCCTTCATGCCGAGCGCGCCGAAGCCGACGATGGACGCCACGATCACCAGCAGGCACACGCCGAGGGGGATGTGCGGCACGTCGGGCGCCAGCACGGCCCTCATGCCCTCGCTGACGTAGGTGAGCGGGTTCAGCGCGCACACCACCTGGAACCAGCGGGTCTGGTCCAGCGCCTGCCACGGGAACTGCGAGGAGCCGGTGAACAGCAGCGGCGTGAGGATGACCGCGAACATGATGTTGATCCGGCGCGGCGGGACGGACGTGCCGATGACCATGCCGACCGCGGCGCCCGCGAGCGAGCCGAGGCAGATCACCAGGAACGCCATCGGCAGCCCGGCCACCGGCCACGTGACGTCGAGCAGCAGGAACCCGATCGGCACCATCAGGATCGCGGCGAGGAGGCCGCGCAGCCCGCCGAACACCATCTTCTCGACCGCGACCAGCGGGATCGGGATGGGCGCGAGCAGCCGGTCCTCGATCTCGCGGGTCCACGAGAAGTCCAGCACCAGCGGCAGCGTCGTGTTCTGGAGCGCGCCGAGGAAGCCGTTCATGGCGACGATGCCGGGCAGCAGCACGGCGGCGAAGTCGCCCTGCACGAACCCGATGTCGCCGAGGACCTTGCCGAAGATGAAGAGGATGAAGAACGGCTGGATCAGCACCTGCGCGAGGAAGCTGGGCATCTCGCTGCCGGTGACGAACACGTCGCGCCACAGGATCGCGCGGAACGTGCGGATCGAGACCGACGCCGGGGTCGCGCTCATCGGAGTTCCCTGCCCGTCATCTGGATGAACACGTCTTCGAGGCTCGGTTTGCCGATCGCGAGGTCGCTGACCTCGACGCCCAGCTCCTCCAGCGTGCGCAGCACGAGCGGCAGCGCGACGGCGGCGGTCGCGTCGGCGTAGACGCGGAACGTGCTGCTGCCCGCCACGTCCTCGACCCGCACGACGGCGTCGAGACCGCTCAGCGCGGCCGTGACCACGGCGGGGTCGGTCCCGAGCGGGTTGGTGGTGACGCTGATGGTGGTGCTGCCGGGCAGCGACGACGTCAGCTTCTCCGGGCTGTCGAGCGCGAGCAGCTTCCCGTGGTCGACGATGCCGACCCGGTCGCACAGCTTCGCGGCCTCGTCCATGTCGTGCGTGGTCAGCACGATCGTCACGCCCTCCTGCTGGAGCGCCGCCACCCGGTCGTGCACGAACAGCCGGGCCTGCGGGTCGAGGCCCGTCGACGGCTCGTCCAGGAACAGCACCCTCGGCCGGTGCATCAGCGCCCGCGCGATCATCAGCCGCTGCGCCTGCCCGCCGGAGAGCGTGTCGACCAGCGCCTTCGCGTGGTCCTCCAGGCCCATCTTGGCCAGGATCTCGTCGGCCAGCCGCACCCGCTCGGCCCGCCCGATGCCGTGGTAGGCCGCGTGGAACAGCAGGTTCTGCCGGGCGTTCAGCGTCCGGTCCAGGTTGTTGCGCTGCGGTACGACGGCCAGCAGCTGCCGTGCGCGCTGCGAGTCGGCGTTCACGTCCACACCGCACACCAGGGCGCGACCCGAGGTGAGCCGCACCCTGGTGGTGAGCACGCCGACGGTCGTCGTCTTGCCCGCACCGTTCGGTCCGAGGAGACCGAACACCTCGCCGGGCGGCACCGTGAAACTCAATCCGTCCACAGCGGGCTTCTGACCCGACCTGTAGACCTTCACGAGGTCCGAGACCTCTACCGCTTCGTCCACGCCGCACAGCGTAAGCGCGGCCGCACTTCTTCTTTCAGCACCTGAACATTGTTCGGTTTTTACCAACCGCCGGGCAGGGGACGCCCTTCCGCGAAGCCCGCGGCCGACTGGACGCCCAGCACGGCGCGCTCGTGGAACGCCTCCAGGTCCTCCGCGCCCGCGTACGTGCACGACGACCGCACGCCGGACGTGATGGCGTCCAACAGGTCCTCGACGCTGGGCCGAACCGGGTCCAGCCACATCCGCGACGTCGAGATGCCCTCCTCGAACAGCCCCTTGCGGGCCCGGTCGAACGCGTTGTCGGTGCGGGTGCGCGCGCTGACGGCCCGCTTCGACGCCATGCCGAACGACTCCTTGTAGAGCCTGCCGGACTCGTCGCTGCGCAGGTCGCCCGGCGACTCGTACGTCCCCGCGAACCACGAGCCGACCATCACGCTCGACGCGCCGGCCGCCAGCGCCAGCGCCACGTCGCGCGGGTGCCGCACGCCGCCGTCCGCCCACACGTGCTTGCCGAGCCTCCGAGCCTCCGCCGCGCACTCCGCGACGGCCGAGAACTGCGGCCTCCCCACACCGGTCATCATCCGGGTGGTGCACATCGCGCCGGGGCCGACACCGACCTTGATGATGTCCGCACCCGCTTCCACCAGGTCGCGGACACCTTCGGCGGTGACCACGTTGCCCGCCACGACCGGGACCGCCGGGTCGTGCCTGCGGACCGCCTGGAGCGCGGTGAGCATCTTCTCCTGGTGGCCGTGGGCGGTGTCGACGACCAGCGTGTCCACGCCCGCCTTGAGCAGTTCGGCCGCCTTCGCGCCCACGTCCCCGTTCACGCCGACCGCCGCCGCGACCCGCAGCTGACCCCGCTCGTCCAGCGCGGGCTTGTAGACCTCGGCCCGGAGCGCGCCCAGGGCGGTGAGTACGCCTGCCAGGACCCCGTTCTCGTCCACACCGAGGGCCACCCGCTGGGTCCGGCCGTTCAGGTGGTCGAAGACGTCGCGGGGCGCGGTGTCCAGGGGGAGGGTGAGGACGTGCTCGTCCGCCACCTCGGACAGGCGGGTGAAGCGGTCGACGCCCGAGCACGCCGCCTCGTCCACGACACCCACCGGCCTGCCGGCGTGGTCGAGGACGACCACCGCGCCGTGGGCGCGCTTGTGGATCAGGTTGAGGGCGTCGGCCACGGAGTCGTCCGGACTGAGGACGAGCGGCGTGTCCCAGACCGGGTGCCGGTCCTTCACCCACGCGACGATGCCCGCCACGACGTCCGGCGCCACGTCCTGGGGGAGGACCACGAGGCCGCCGCGCCTGGCCATGGTCTCCGCCATGCGCCTGCCCGCCACGGCGGTCATGTTCGCCACGACCACCGGGATGGTCGCGCCGGTGTTGTCGGAGGTGGAGAGGTCGACGCCGAACCTGGATTCCACGGCCGAACGGCCCGGTACCAGGAAGACGTCGTCGTAGGTCAGGTCGTAGCTGGGGCGATGCCCTTCGATGAACCGCACGAGGACTGAATGCTACGCGGGAAGTGGGGGTTTTGCCGGGGGTTGGGGGTGAGGGGGTGGGTGGTTGCGGTTTTAGGCGTGGTTGGTGCGGGTGCGGTGGCGGGTGAGTGCGGTGGCGGGTGTGGGTGACAGGTGAGGTGGCGGCGGGGTGGCGGGTGTGAGTGCGGTGGCGGGTGTGAGTGCGGTGGCGGGTGTGGGTGGGTGCCGGGTGTGGGTGGGTGGTTGGCCTGGAGTCGCTGTCGTCGGGGTGGGGTTGGGCCGCCGTTGTCGGGTGCCGGAGTCGGGTTGGGTGGATGTGGCGGTTGGTGACCGTTGTGGGTGGGTGGGCTCAAGTCGCTGTTGTCGGTGCCGGGTTGGGCTGCTGGTGTCGGGAGCGGGGCGGACCGGGTTGGGGTGTTGTGTCGGGTTGGTCAGGTGGGTCTCCCTCACCCCGCTCGCGCGATTGTCTCGATCGTTGATCTTGGTTTGTCAAGGCGGGAAAGATGCCTTGACAAACCAAGATCAACGAGGAGGGCGCTTCGGATCGGGGTGAGGGAGGGTCTGCTCGGTACACGTGGGAGCGGGTTGGGTGCTTTCGTGTGAGGAGCGGGCAAGTTGGGTCCTGGGTAGGGGAGCGAGTTGGCGGTCGGGCGATGACGGCGGGTGACCGCTCTGCCGAACCTGCGACGGCTCCGGTTGGTCACGGCGCTTTCTGGAGCGATGAGCCGCTGGATTCCGTTGGCCGCGTGAAGGCTGATCACCTGGGTCGTGTGCGTCGGTTCGGATGTCGCTGGTTGCCTGGGGGCGGTGCGGTCCGGATGCTTCCGGTCGTTGGAGAACCGGACGTCGCTGGTTGGCTGGGTGCGGCGGTCGGGCGGCGGTGGCTGGCTGAACTCGGTGGATCACCAAGGCTTGGTTGATCACCAAGGCTTGGTCGGTCGGCTAGCCGGGTTCGATCGGCCGGGCCTGGTCGCCCCTGGGTTTCGGCGGTTGCCTGGGCCCGTTGGTTGGCTGGGCTGCGGCGGTTACCTGGGGTTGGTCGGTTACTTAGGCCTGGGTCAGTCGGCCAGCCGGGCTCGGT
>NZ_DASUSQ010000179.1:0-4987 GCF_036375055.1 Umezawaea sp. | reverse complement strand
AGCGTCCAGACCGCGACGGGAGGTCAGCACCAACCGCTCCGCACCCGCCTCAGCCAGCCACCGGGCCACCCGGCTGCCCAACGCTCCGGTGCCGCCGGTCACCAGGACCGTGCCGCGCGGCGTCCAGTCGCCGACACCGGTCTTCGCCGGTGCCTGCGCGAGCCTGCGGCCGAACACGCGGGAGCCGCGGATCGCGACCTGGTCCTCGGTGCCCGCGAGGACCGCGACGAGCCGGTCCAGCACGCGGTCGTCCACGTCGGGGGGCAGGTCGACCAGACCGCCCCAGCGGTCGGGGTGCTCCAGCGCGACGACCTTGCCGACGCCCCAGATCTGCGTGAGCACCGGGTCCACCGCGTCGTCGCGGCCCGCCGACACCGCGCCGCGGGTGGCGCACCACAGCGGTGCGGCGACACCCGCGTCACCGAGCGCCTGGACGAGCACGACGGTCTCGACCACGTCGGTGCACAGCGACAGCACACCGTCGAACGCCCCGGCGCCCGCAAGCGCCTCCGCCAGCGTCGCGCGGTCCGCGGACGGGTCGATCCGGACGACGTCCAGGCCGCGTTCGGCGAGCCCGTCGACGTGCTCGGCGGAGACGAGCAGCCACCGCCCGGTGGCCCGGCCGCCGCCCTCGGGCAGCCTGGTCCAGGAGGTCTTGTAGCGCCAGGCGTCCACGGTGGACGCGTCCGCCCGGCCGCGCCGCCACGTGGCGAGCGCGGGCAGCAGATCGGCGAGAGCCCCGGAGTCGTCGAGCGACAGCGCCGAGGCGAGGGAGTCGAGGTCACCGCGGTCGACCGCGGCCCAGAAGTCGGCTTCGTGCCGGTCCACCGCGGCGGGCGAGGAGCCGCCGGTCAGCCAGAAGCCCTCGCGCTGGAACGCGTAGGTCGGCAGGTCGACGCGCCGGGCGCCGGTGCCCGCGAACACGGCTCCCCAGTCGACGCGGACGCCCAGCACGTGCAGCCTGCCGACCGCCCGCACCAGGCCGGTGGCCTCGGAGCGGCCCTTGCGGACGGTGGGGACGAGTTCGGCGGCGGGCGCGGTCTCGGCGGCCATCGCGGTGAGCACGGCGTCCGGGCCCAGCTCGACGAACGTCGTCACCCCCAGTCCCACCAGGGTGTCCACGGCGTCGGCGAACCGCACGGCCTCGCGGACGTGCCGCACCCAGTACTCCGGCGAGCACAGCTCGTCGGCCGGGACGAGCTTGCCGGTGACCGTGGAGACGATCGGCATCCGCGGCGGCCGGTACTTCAGGACCTCGGTGATCCAGGCGAACTCCTCCAGCATCGCGTCCATGAGGGGCGAGTGGAACGCGTGCGAGACGGTGAGGCGCTTGGACTTGCGGTCGGGGAAGTGGGCGAGCACCCGCTGGACGGCGGCGTCGTCACCGGCGACGACGACGGACGTGGGGCCGTTGATCGCGGCGAGGGAGACGTCCTCGTCGAGGAACGGGAGCACCTCGTCCTCGGAGGCTTGCAGGGCGACCATCGCGCCGCCGCCGGGGAGGGCCTGCATCATCCGGCCGCGCGCCGCGACGAGCGCGCACGCGTCGTCCAGCGACAGCACGCCCGCGACGTGCGCGGCGGCGATCTCGCCGACGGAGTGGCCCGCCAGGTAGTCCTGGCGCACGCCCCACGCCTCCAGCGTGCGGAACAGCGCGACCTCGACGGCGAACAGCGCGGGCTGGGTGTACTCGGTGCGGTCCAGCAGCTCGGGGTCGTCGCCGAAGACGACCGTGCGCAGCGGCTGGTCCAGGTGCACGTCGAAGTGGCGGCAGGCGTCGTCGAACGCCGCCGCGAACACCGGGAACTCCCGGTGCAGCTCGCGGCCCATCGCGAGCCGCTGGCTGCCCTGGCCGGTGAACAGGAACGCCAGCTTGCCGCCCGCGGGGGTGCCGCTGAGCACGGCGGACGAGGAGGTGCCGTCGGCCAGCGCGGTCAGCGCCCGCCGGAGGTCGTCGCGAGACGAGCCGAGCACGACGGCGCGGTGGTCGAAGGCGACGCGGGCCGTGGCGAGCGAGTAGCCGACGTCGGAGTCGGACAGCTCGGGGCGCTCGTCGAGGTGGGTCAGGAGGTTCCGGGCCTGGTCGCCGAGCGCCTCGGTGGTCTTGGCCGACAGCACCCACGGCAGCACGGCCGCGGGGCGGGCGGGCTCCGGCGCGTCGACGGGGTCGGCGACGTACTCCTCGATGATCGTGTGCGCGTTGGTGCCGCTGATGCCGAACGCGGACACGCCCGCGCGGCGGGGGCGTTCGCCCGCGGGCCACGGCGTCGCCTCGGTGAGGAGCTTCACCGAGCCGGACGACCAGTCGACGTGCGGGGACGGGCGGTCGACGTGCAGCGTCCGCGGCAGCAGGCCGTTGCGCAGCGCCATGACCATCTTGATGACACCCGCGACACCGGCCGCGGCCTGCGTGTGGCCGAGGTTCGACTTGAGGGAGCCCAGCAGCAGCGGGGTCTCGCGGTTCTGGCCGTAGGTCGCGAGGATGGCCTGAGCCTCGATCGGGTCGCCGAGCACCGTGCCGGTGCCGTGCGCCTCCACCACGTCGACGTCCGCGGTGGTCAGCTCCGCGTCGACCAGCGCCTGGTGGATGACCCGCTGCTGCGCGGGCCCGTTCGGCGCGGTCAGGCCGTTGGACGCGCCGTCCTGGTTGATCGCGCTGCCGCGGACGAGCGCGAGCACCGGGTGCCCGTTGCGGACGGCGTCGGACAGCCGCTCCAGCAGCACCATGCCGACGCCCTCGGACCAGCCGGTCCCGTCGGCCGTGGAGGAGAACGCCTTGCAGCGGCCGTCGGGCGCGAGGCCGCGCTGGCGGCTGAACGCGACCAGCGAGCCGGGGCTGGCCATCACGGCCGCGCCGCCCGCGAGCGCCAGCGACGACTCGCCGCTGCGCAGCGTCCGGACGGCGAGGTGCAGCGCGACGAGCGACGCCGAGCACGCCGTGTCGACGGTGACGGCCGGGCCTTCGAGGCCGAGCGTGTAGGAGATGCGACCGGACGCGACGCTGGCCGTGTTGCCGGTCAGCAGCGACCCCTCGTGGCCCTGCGCGTCGGCCAGCCGGGGGCCGTACTCCTGCTGCTCGGCGCCGACGTAGACGGCGGTGGAGCTGCCGCGCAGCGTGCCGGGGTCGATGCCCGCGCGCTCCAGCACCTCCCAGGAGGTTTCCAGGAGCAGGCGCTGCTGCGGGTCCATCGCGACCGCTTCGCGCGGCGAGATCCCGAAGAACGTCGGGTCGAACCGGTCGGCGTCGTGCAGGAACCCGCCCTCGCGGGTGTAGGTCGTCCCCTGCCGGTCCGGGTCCGGGTCGTAGAGCGCGTCCAGGTCCCAGCCGCGGTTGGTCGGCAGTCCGCTGATCGCGTCGCCGCCGTCGGCGACGAACCGCCACAGCTCCTCCGGCGAGGCGACCCCGCCGGGGAAGCGGCACGCCATGGACACGATCGCGATCGGCTCGTCCGACGCGGTGTTCGCGCTCGGCGGGAGGATCGGCGCGGCGGACAGCCCGAGGGCCTCCGCGCGCAGGTAGTGCGCCACGGCCGCGGGCGTCGGGTAGTCGAACACCAGCGTGATCGGCAGGTGCAGCCCCGTCGCCTCGGTCAGCTTCGCGTGCAGGTCGACGGCGGCGATGGAGTCGAATCCGAGTTCGAGGAACGGCCGGTCGGCCGCGACCACCTCACCGGGCGCGCGCCGCAGAACGGCAGCGGCAGCCCGCCCGACCAGTTCCACCAGCAACCGCTCCTGCTCGGCTTCCGGGGCCTGGACGAGCAGTTGCCACGACGAGGGCTGTTCCGCCTCGTCGCCGCTGGTGGACGTGGTGGACGTGATGTGCTCGGACTCGTTCAACATAACGCTCCACAATCCGCAGACAGAATGTGCGACCGTTGCTCATCGTTTCCCGAGGTGGATGGCGCAGAAACCCCTAGCGTCCCCCTAACGGCCCCTTGCGTTCGGTCCGGGTATTGCCTCGGGGAAAACGTGTCGGTCTACTGTTGTGGAAGCCGTTCCCCAGGTTGATCGCCGGCGGTGGAGCCGCGTGCGCGATCCTGGGGGTCGAAATAGGGGTTGTCGTCCAGATCACACCTGCATAGGGTGGATTCGGAGGACTTGTTCGAAGTCAGCCTTTGCGCCATCAGGAGGTACACCGTGCCGAACAGTGAGATCACCGATGTGCAGCGCATCGTTACCGTGCTTCGGCGGAAGGTGGCGTCGTTGCGTTTCCACTTCGGGGACGTTCCTGATGTGCGCAGGTTGTTGAACGACGTCGAGCGGTTGGACATCGACATCACGGAGTTGCGCGGGAACGCGTCCCGGCCGCGTCGGACGCAGACGTTGGCCGATGTGGTGATGATCCCGGACGCGCCGTACAACCCCGAGCTGTGGCAAGGGGCCGACGATGAAGGCGTGGGCGGTTATCGGCGGCAGACCGGCTGAAACCCGCTCTCCGCTCGACCCCTGAACGCCCTGTCTGCGCGGCACCGCGGACGGGGCGTTCGGCTGTCCGGGGTCGGGTTGTTGCTGGTCTGGTGGTTGTCGGGCTGGGGGTTGGGGTGGCTGCTGGTCCCGTTGGATCGGGGTAGTCGCGGTTCCGGCGGGTCGGGGTGGCCGCTGGTTCCGGCGGGTCGGGGTGGCCGCTGGTCCCGTTGGATCGGGGTAGCTGCCGGTCCCGGCGGATCGGGGTAGCCGCTGGTCCCAGGGGATTTGGTTGCCGCCGGTCCCAGCGGATCGGGGTGGCCGCCGGTCCCAGGGGATTTGGTGGCCGCCGGTCCCAGCGGGGTGGCCGATTTGACTCGGGGACCCCTCGATTTGACCCTTTGATCGGGCTAAAGGGCAGGTGGTGACTACCTGCCCGATCTACCAGGGTAAGGGTCAAATCCCCCGAGTAAAATCGGCCATGCTTTAGGGAAAGCCCACCGGCCCACCTTTGGTTGCCGCTCGGTTTGATCGCTGTCTTGGAGCGTTCGCGGCTCGGCTTTGTTCGCCGGCTTGGGTGTTG
>NZ_DASUSQ010000178.1:0-66839 GCF_036375055.1 Umezawaea sp. | reverse complement strand
CAAGCGTGCGCGGCCATCGAGACACCCGCACGATCGGGGTGACCACCCCGCCCGGACAGACCAGCGAGCCCCCGCCCAAGACCTCACCCGAGCCCTCCACCCGAGACCCCGATTAGGGCTCCCGCAAATCCCGGCCTACACTGCTCAGGTTGCCTCGGCGAGGGCGAGCATCACGTTCGGCGTGATCGACGCGGCGGCTTTGATGCCGCGCGTGTCTGTCTTCTTCCGCGCACCGCGCTGCTCGCCGCCGCAGGCTGCCGCCCCCGCCTAGCCCGCCCGACGTACAAGGAGAGCCCCACCGTGTCCGAGGTCCGTCTCGCTGCCGAGCAGCGCACCGAGTTCGGCAAGGGCGCTGCCCGCCGCACCCGCCGCGCAGGCAAGATTCCCGCAGTCCTCTACGGCCACGGCTCCGACCCCAAGCACCTGGCTCTGCCGGCACTTGAGTTCGCCCGTGTGATCCGTGAAAACGGCAGCAACGCCGTCCTGACGCTGGACATCGACAGCGCCACCGAGCTCGCGCTGACCAAGACCGTCACCACGCACCCCCTCAAGAACTACATCGAGCACGTGGACCTGCTCCTGGTCCGCCGCGGCGAGAAGGTCACGGTCGACCTCCCCGTCGTGCTCGTCGGCGAAAGCGCGCCCGGCACCCTGCTCACGCAGGACATCACCTCGGTGTCGATCGAGGCGGACGCGCTGAACATCCCGGAGCAGGTGGAGTACACCGTCGCCGGTCTCGAAGCAGGCACGCAGATCCACGCTTCGGACCTGACCCTGCCCGAGGGCGTCACCCTCATCACGGACCCCGAGGCCCTGGTCGTGGCGGTCAACGCCGCCCAGGCCGCTGACGCTCCCGAAGAGGCCGCTGAGGCCACCGAGGAAAGCTGAGCCCCATCACGTCGGGCAGTTCGAACGGCACCCCACCCCCGCACGACCGCGAGGGTGGGGTGCCGTTCGTCTACCAAGATCAAAATGGCGTGAGCCCCGCCGACGTGCGGACGGTGAAGTTCCCCCGCCACTCCCGCGCCGGCCACGGCTACGACGTCGAGCAGGTCGACGGGTTCCTGCGGCGGTTGGCGGACGCGCTGTCCGGTCGGATCAGAGTTCACCCGGACGAGGTACGCGCGGTGGTGTTCAACCGGGCCGCGTCGGACCAGCGCGGCTACGACCCGCGTCCGGTGGACGACTTCCTCGCCCGCGTGGAACGGCAGATGCGGGCCGGCTACGTGCCGCCGACCGGGTTGCGCGGCGGCGAGGACCTCATCACCGTGAAGCTGCCGAGGGCGTCGAACGGCTACGATCGGGTCGAGGTGGACGCCTTCCTCGGGCGTGCCGCCGCCGCGCTGGACGGTCGCACGAGGATGACCGCCGGCGAGGTCCGCAACACCAGGTTCAGCACGACGTCGGGTCTCCGGCGCGGCTACCGGGTGCAGGCGGTTGACGCCCTGTTGGACACCCTTGAGCAGGAGTTGCGCTTCCGTGGCCGATGAGTTGGCGCTGGTGGTCGGCCTGGGCAACCCCGGCCCGAAGTACGAGGGCAACCGCCACAACGTCGGGTTCCTCGTGCTGGACGAGCTGGCCGCCCGCGTGCGCGGCAAGTTCAAGGCGCACAAGGGCGGTGCCGAGATCGTCGAGGGCCGCCTGGCGGGCCGCCGGGTGGTCCTGGCCAAGCCCCGCAGCTTCATGAACCTCTCGGGGGGCCCGGTCGCGGGTGCCGCGAACTTCTTCAAGGTCGCGCCCGCCGACATCATCGTGGTGCACGACGAGCTGGACCTGCCCTACGGCACGGTCCGGATGAAGCTCGGCGGCGGCGACAACGGCCACAACGGTCTGCGCTCCATCACCAAGTCCCTCGGCACGAAGGACTACCTCCGCGTCCGCTTCGGCGTGGACCGCCCGCCGGGTCGCATGGACCCGGCGGACTACGTCCTGCGCGACTTCTCCGCCGCCGAGCGCAAGGAGCTCGCGTTCGAGCTGGACCGCACCGCCGACGCCGTCGAGTCGCTGCTGACCGACGGCCTCGAAGCGGCCCAGAACAAGTTCCACTAACCCGCGGGCACCAGCGACGTCGCCGCCGACCGGCGGAGCTTCCCCGACGGCGTCTTCGGCAGGCTGCCCGGCTTGAGCACGACGACCGCGAACGGCCGCAGCCCCACCGCGTCCACGACGCGCGAGGTGATCTCCTTGCGCATCGCCTTCTCGACCTCGTCGTCACCCGCGGACTTGGACTCGACCACGACGGCGAACCGCTCGCGCCGCGTCCCGGCGTCCAGCCGGACGGCGACCGCGTTGCCGGGCCGCACCCCCTCCACCGAGCAGGCCGCGCGCTCGATGTCGGTCGGGTAGATGTTGCGCCCGCCCATGATGATCACGTCCTTGCGGCGTCCGCAGACGACGATCTGCCCGTCGACCACGTACCCCTCGTCGCCGGTCTCCAGCCAGCCCTCGGCGTTCTGGGTGGCGAGCGGGCCGTCCACGGTCAGGTAGCCGGGCGTCACGGCTTCGCCGCGCACCCGCAGCTGGCCCACGTGCCGCTCGGGGAGGACGTTGCGGTCCTCGTCGACGGCGTGCACCTCCAGGCCGGGCACGGGCGGCCCGAGGAGGGGGAACGTGCGGGCGTTGGGCGTGTCCTCGGGCACCGGCACCGCGCGGTGCTCGGCCTCCAGCTGGTCGGGGTCGACGACGTCGACGGCGAGCCCGGTGAAGACCGGCGCGAACGCCACGGCCAGGGTCACCTCGGCCATGCCGTACGCGCACATGACCGACTCGGGGCGCAGGCCGAAGCGCGCGCCGGCGTCGGTGAACGCGCGCACGGCGGCCGGGTCGATCGGCTCGGCGCCGTTGAGCGCGAGCCGCATCGACGACAGGTCGAAGGCGTTGTCGTCCTCCACGGTCGACATGCGCCGGGCGACGATCGAGTACGCGAAGTTGGGGGCCGCGGTGATGGTGCCGCGGTGGCGGCTGATCAGGTCCGGCCACAGGGTCGGGCGGGCCAGGAAGTCGACCGGAGTGACCTTGACCAGGTCGATGCCGAAGAGCATCGGGATGGTCAGGAACCCGACCATGCCCATGTCGTGGAACAGCGGCAGCCACGAGATCATCGTGTCGGTCGCCGTGTCGAGCGCGGCGGCCGTGCGCATCGCGTAGGCGTTGGACATCAGGTTGCCGTGGGTGATCCGCACGGCCTTCGGGTCGGCGGTGGAGCCGCTGGTGAGCTGGAGCAGCGCGGTCGCGTCCTCGCCGACCTCGACGGGCGCGGCCAGCGGCTCGCCCGCCAGTTCGTCCAGCTTGCGGTAGCCGATGCCGTGCTGGTCCAGCACGCCCGCCAGCGCGTCGAAGGGGCTGCCGAGCAGCACCAGCTTCGAGTCGATCATCGAGAGCACCTTGATGGTGTCCGCCGCCCACTCGGCCAGGTCGGTGCGCGCGGTCGGCTGGTGCAGCATCGTCGTGCTGCCGCCCGCCATCCACACGGCTTGCACGGCGGGCGCGATCTCCGCCGGGTCGGCGGCCAGCACGGCGACGGCCGCTCCCGGCTGCGCGCCACCCTCGACGAGTCCGCCTGCCAGCCTGGCGGCGCGCTCGTGCACCTCCGCCCAGGTGCGGCGCAGGGGCGCGTTCGGCTCCCCCGTCGTCATCCCCTTGGCCCGACCTCCCGGCCCGGTGGCGGTGTCCAGCATCGTGTTCACGAACGTGCTCATGGTGGTCAGGGTAGATCGGTCGAGCCGTCCGCGTGCCGCGCGAGCGCCTTACCCCGGATCGCGTCGTCCCGCGACTCCGCATTAGGCCGTTAGGGCGAACGGATTCAGCGGCCATCCGGACATACTCGGGTGACAGGATTTCAGGGAGGCACTGGGTGGATCGGGCTGGCCACGACACGAAACAGCACCAGCCTGCGCATCCCGCGCCGCTGCTGAGCGCGGACGACATCGGCCAGGTGGTGTTCCACCGCCCGCCCGCAGGCGAGCAGGGTTACGACGAGGACAGGGTCGACGACTTCCTCGACCGCGTCGAGGAGACCCTGCGCAACAGGGACACGGTGACGGCGCGGGACATCCGCGCGATGCGGTTCCCGTTGCCCAGGCCCGGCCACGCCGGCTACCACGCCGCCGAGGTCGACATGTTCCTGGAACTGGTCGCGGAGACCCTGGAGTCGACACCGCAGCGCCGCCAGGCGACCGCGCCCGCCCTGGGGGCGCACGCGACGTCGACCAAGATGCAGCCGCCTCCCAGGCTCAAGCCGGAGGACGTCAGGGGCGTCCGCTTCCACAAGCCGCGGGGTGGCACGCCGGGCTACCACGAGGGCGAGATCGACGCGTTCCTCGCCCGCATCGAGGCCACCCTGCGCGGTCGGGACGACCTCACGGCCCTGGAGGTCCAGGAGGCCGAGTTCAGCGAGGCGACGCCGGACCAGTTCGGCTACGACGAGGACGACGTCGACATGTTCCTCGACCTGGTCGTCGTCACGCTGGAGCAGTCGCCGCCGGTGGCGGTCCAGCCGGAGTTCGTCGAGCCCCCGCTGACGGCGCGGGACGTGCGGACGGCGGCGTTCGGCAAGCCCCCGCGCGGCAGGCGCGGCTACCAGGAGTCCCAGGTGGACAAGTTCCTGGACCGCATCGAGGACACCCTCCTGGGGCAGGACGACCTGACGGCGGCGGACATCAAGGAGATGAGGTTCAGCCGCCCGCTGATCGGCCGCAGGGGCTACGACGAGGACGAGGTGGACGCCTTCCTGGCGCGGGTCGAACGCCAGCTCGCGGGCGGTCCCGGTGCTCCGGGCAGGATCCCGCCGATCCAGAGCTGGAAGCAGCTGCGCCAGGTGCGCCTGCCCCCGGCGGCCCCGAACCAGCGCGGCTACAGACAGGCCCAGGTAGACCGCATGCTGGAGGAGATCGGCATCGCGCTGGACGGGATGCTGGGAGCGACCTCCTCGGACATCTCCAAGGTCAGGTTCGCCCACGCGCTGCTCAACGGCCAGGGCTACGACTGCGCCTTCGTCGACGACCTCATGCCCCGCCTGGCAGCGGAACTGCGCCGACGGGGTCGCTGAACGCGGAGGGGGCGGCGTTCCGCGGAACGCCGCCCCCTCGTTCGTCGGCTCAGCCCTCGACCAGCTCGGCGGCGGCCATCCACTGCTCCTCGACCTCGGCCACCTCGGCGTGCACGGCCCGCAGCTCGGCGTCCAGGGCCAGCAGCCGCTCCGGTTCGGTGGCCGCGGCGGCCAGCGCAGCGTGCAGCTCGGCCTCCTTCTTCTGGAGCGTCGTCATCCGCCGCTCCAGCTTCGACAGCTCCTTGCGGGCGGCCCGCTGGTCGGCGGCGCTCGACACCGCGACCGGCACCGGCACCGCTTCCCGTGACGCGGCGAGTTCGCGCTGGGAGTCCCGCCGCAGCAGGTACTCCTCGATGCCGCCGGGCAGGTCGGTCAGCCCGCCGTCGCCGAACAGCGCGACGACCTGGTCGCACACCCGTTCCACCAGGTACCGGTCGTGCGAGATCACCACGAGCGTCCCCGGCCAGGAGTCGAGCAGGTCCTCCAGCTGCTGGAGCGTGTCGATGTCCAGGTCGTTCGTCGGCTCGTCGAGCAGCAGCACGTTCGGCTCGGCCATGAGCAGCCTGCAGAGCTGCAACCGCCGCCGCTCACCGCCGGACAGGTCGGACACGGGCGTCCACTGCTTCTGCGAGGAGAACCCGAACCGCTCCCCCAGCTGCGAGGCGGACATCTCCTGCTTGCCCAGCACGACCCGCCGGGCGACCTCCTCGATGGCCTCCAGCACCCGCATCGACCCGCGCAGGTCGTGCAGCTCCTGGGTGAGGTGGGCGAGCTTCACCGTCTGGCCCTGGATGCGCCGACCGCCCTCGGTCTCCCGCTCACCGGCCAGCAGCCGCAGGAGCGTCGTCTTGCCCGACCCGTTGACGCCGACGAGCCCGATCCGGTCGCCGGGACCGATCCGCCACGTCAGGTCCTTGACCAGCGTCCGGTTGCCGACGGTGAGGGTCGCGTCCTCCAGCTCCAGCACCGTGCGCCCGAGGCGGCGCTTGGCGAACGCCAGCAGCTCGACCTTGTCGCGGGGCGCGGGCACGTCGGAGATCAGCGCCTCGGCGGCGTCGATGCGGTAGCGGGGCTTGGAGGTGCGGGCCGGGGCGCCGCGGCGCAGCCAGGCCAGCTCCTTGCGGGCCAGGTTGCGGCGCTTCTCCTCCAGGGTGTCGGCCAGCCGCCCCCGCTCGGCGCGGGCGAAGATCCAGTCCGCGTAGCCGCCCTCGTACTGCTCCACCTGGCCGCCGACGACCTCCCACGTGCGGGTGCAGACGGTGTCGAGGAACCAGCGGTCGTGCGTCACGACCACGAGCGCCGACTTGCGGGCCAGCAGGTGCGCGGCCAGCCAGCGCACGCCCTCGACGTCGAGGTGGTTGGTCGGCTCGTCCAGCACCAGCAGGTCGAGGTCCTGCACCAGCGCGGCGGCCAGCGCGACGCGGCGCCGCTCGCCACCGGACATGGTCCCGACGGGCGAGTCCAGGCCCAGCGCGGTGATCCCCAGTCCGTCCAGGATGGACCGGACGCGGGCGTCGGCGGCCCACTCGTGCTCCGCGTCGAACCCGAGCGGGTCGATCACGGCGTGCCGGACGGTGGAGCCCTCGGGCAGCTCGGTCCGCTGGGTCACCACGGCCATGGACAGCCCGCGGTTCTGGCTCACGCGCCCCGAGTCGGGGTCTTCGAGGCCCGCCAGGACCTCCAGCAGGGTGGTCTTGCCGCCACCGTTGAGGCCCACCACCCCGATCCGATCGCCGTCACCGACACCGAGGGACACCCCGTCCAGCAGGGGCCGGACGCCGAACGACTTGGACACGGACTCGAGGTTGACCAGGTTGGCCATCGTGGAAGCGCACCTTCAGAGTAGGGAGGAGGAAGAGCGGGACTTAGGCGTGGACCTCGGGCGGCACCGGTCGGGGTGCTTCCTCGGAGGCCACGACGCGGGCGCCGGGCATGGGCCCCTGGGCGACGCGGACGGTCCGGCACACGCCCGCACCGGCCAGCTCGGCGGCGACCCGCACGGCCGAGTCGGCGTCGGTGCAGAGGAACGCGCAGGTCGGGCCGGACCCGGACACCATCCCGGCGAGGGCACCGGCGTTGACCCCGGCGCGCAGCGTGCGCCGCAGGTTGGGCCGCAGCGACACGGCGGCGGCCTGGAGGTCGTTGCCGAGCAGCAGGGCGAGCTGCCGGGGGTCGCCGGACGCGAGGCCTTCGAGCACGGCCTCGGCGGCCCCGACGCGCGGCGGGTTGCCGTCGGTGCGCAGCCGGTCGAGTTCCCCGAACACCTCGGGCGTCGAGAGGCCGCCCTTGTCGAACGCGATGACCCAGTGGAACGGGTGCCGGGCGAGGACGGGCACGATCTGGTCGCCGCGGTCCGTGCCCAGGGCGGTGCCGCCGTACAGCGCGAACGGGACGTCGGCGCCGATGCCGCGGGCGAGGGTGGCCAGCTCGTCCCGACCGATCTCCAGCCGCCACAGGGAGGCGAGACCGACCAGTGCGGCGGCCGCGTCGGCGCTGCCGCCCGCCATGCCGCCCGCGACGGGGATGTTCTTGCGGATCACCACGCGGACCTTCGGGTCCTCGGGGTCGCGCCCCACGTGCGCGGCGAGCGCCCGCACGGCCATCCAGGCGAGGTTCGTCGGACCGGTCGGCACGGAGTCGGCGCCTTCGCCGCGCACCTCCACGCCGGGGTCGTCGGCGACCGCCACCGTGACGTCGTCGTGCAGCGACAGCGCCTGGAAGATGGTGACCATGTCGTGGTAGCCGTCAGCGCGGAGGTTCCCGACGGCCAGGTGGAGGTTGACCTTGGCCGGGACGCGGACGGTGACCGGGGGTGGGACTACGGCGAGCACGACATGCAGCCTACGGGCGTCGAGGACGTGTTCGCTCCCACCGGCCCGCGGCCGAGGCCGCCCGACGGGGGTCGAGCGGCTCGGCGCACTGGTCAGACGGGCAGGACGGCCCCGGCGAACTTCTGGTTGATGTAGTCCTTGACCTGCTGCGACTGGAGCAGGGCGAGCAGGTCCCCGATCCTCTTGTCGCCCTTCAGCTCGGCGCGGGTGACGAGGCCGTTGGCGTTGGGGTTGCCCTCGGCCTTCTCCAGCACGAGGGCGTCCGAGGCGGGCTTGAGGCCCGCGTCGATCGCGTAGTTGCCGTTCACGACGGACGCGTCGGTGTCCTCCAGCGACCGGGGCAGCTGGGCGGCCTCCAGTTCGACGAACTCCAGCTTCTTCGGGTTGTCCTCGACGTCGCGGATCGTCGCGGTCTCCTCGGTGCCCGCCTTGACCTTGATCAGCCCGTTGGCCTGGAGCAGCTTGAGGCCGCGCGCCTCGTTGGTCGCGTCGTTGGCGACGCCGACCTTGGCGCCCTCGGGCAGGTCGGTGAGCTTCTCGTGCTTCGTCGAGTACACGCCGAGCGGTTCCAGGTGCACCGGGCCGATCCACTCCAGCGCGGCGCCGCTGGACTGCTTGACCGTGTCCAGGTACGGCACGGTCTGGAAGTAGTTGGCGTCCAGCGATCCGTCGACCAGGGCGGTGTTCGGCTGGACGTAGTCGGTGAACTCGACGACCTCGATCTTGAGGCCCTTCTCGGCGGCCAGGGTGTCGGCCACGTGCTTGAGGATCTCGCCGTGGGGCGTGGGGCTGACACCGACCTTCAGCGGGGCTGAGGGGTCGGTCGCGGCGGTGGTGCCGCTGCCACAGCCCGCCGCGGTCAGCAGCAGGGCGACGAGGGCAGCACGAATGCGCATGGGGTTCCTTTGTGCGTCGGCGGTGGCCGATGAGTGGGTCGAACGGGGGGTGTCCGGAGTCGGACTAGACGGACGCGTGCCTGCGCCGGTCGGCGGAACGGGCGGCGCGAGTGAAGGCGAACTGGATGACCGTGGTCACCACGGCGAGCCAGGCGACGGTGGCCCACAGGACCCGGTCGTTGAACCGCTGGTAGCCCTCGCGGATCGCCAGGTCGCCGAGCCCGCCGCCGCCGATGATCCCGGCCATGGCGGAGTAGCCCAGCACGGCGATCACGGTCACGCCGATCGCGTTGATCAAGGCGGGCAACGATTCCCGGAGCAGCACGCTGCGCACGATCCGCAGCGTGCCCGCCCCGGTCGTCACGGCCGCCTCGACCACGGCGACGTGCACCTCGGACAGGATGTTCTGCACCAGCCTCCCGACGAACGGCACGGCGCCGATCGACAGCGGCACGATCACCGCGCTGGTGCCGATCGAGCTGCCGAGCACCAGCCGGGTGAGCGCCGTCAACGCGATGAGCAGGACCACGAACGGCATCGAGCGCCCGAGGTCGGTGATGAAGCCCAGAGCCCTGTGCAGCAGAGGGCTGGGCTTCAGCCCACCGGGAGCGGTGAGCTGGAGCCAGACCCCTACCGGGATGCCGAGCACGGTCGCGACCAGGGTGGAGACGCCCACCATGTACAACGTCTCGCCGGTTGCGTCGACGAGCATGTCGAACACGGTGGACCAGGGTGTCGCAGACCTCACGCAGCTACTCCCTGCGGACCCTTGAGGGTGCGCTGGACGGAGGCGCCCGCTTCGGAGATCCACTCCAGCGCGGAGTCGGCGCGCTCACCCTTGAGGCCGACGCGGAAGCGCGCGACCGGCGTCTCGGCGAGCCGCGTGAGCCCGCCGCCGAGCAGGTTCAGCTCGACGCCGAACCGGCTGGTGACCTCGGGCAGCAGCGCGCCGACGGCCGCGAAGCCGACCAGCACGACGTCCGCGACGCGGTCGAAACGGCTCTCCGCCAGCGGGTTCTGGTCGATCGCGGGCAGCAGCGACGCGGCGGTGCGGCTGGCGCCGTCCGACACCAGGTCCAGCACGCGGCCGTGCTCCACGACCCGGCCGTCCTCCAGCACGGCGACGTCGTCGCAGATCCGGCGCACCACGGCCATGTCGTGCGTGACGACGAGGACGGTGATGCCGAGTTCGGCGCGGGCGCGGTCCAGCACGGTCAGCACCGACCCGGTCGTGTCGGGGTCGAGCGCGGACGTCGGCTCGTCGGCGAGCAGCACCGACGGCCCGGCCGCCAGCGCGCGGGCGACGGCGATGCGCTGGCGCTGGCCGCCGGAGAGCTGGTCCGGGTAGCTGCCCGCCTTCTCGGTCAGGCCGACCAGGTCGAGCAGTTCGGCGACGCGGTTGCGGCGCTGCGGACCGGGCACGCCCGCGGACTCCAGCGGCAGTGCCACGTTGCCCGCGGCGGTGCGCTGCCGGAGCAGTGAATCCCCTTGCGGCACAACGCCGATCTGCCGACGGGCGGCGCGCAGCGCGGTGCCGTCCAGCGAGACGAGGTCGGTGCCGTCGACGCGGATCGCGCCGCTGTCGGGGCGCTCCAGCAGTGCGACGCACCGGGCGAGGGTGGACTTGCCCGCTCCGCTCGGCCCGACGACCCCGAGGACGGTGCCGGCCTGGACTTCCAGGTTGACGCCGTCGAGGGCCACGACCGGGCCTGAGTGCCCGGCGAAGGACTTGGTGAGGTTTTCGACAGTGATCACGTTTTCGCTCCACGGCTACGCGCGGCGTCGCAGTGCTTGTGGCATGCGGCGGCCGTCCTCAATGGACCGTCCGATGAGGACGGCGAGGAATTCGGGTAGAGGCTAGGGGGTAAGGAGAAGCGCCTGTACGAGTTAGCGTCGACAGCCCGTGTTGGTGCGGCGGCACTGGTCGACCGTCCGGCGCCGCGTGAGCATTCCCTGCGTGGGCACGTAATCCTCCATCGAGCCTGGCGGAAGCACCTGCCCGCGTCCAGCGGGTGGTTGCTGCGGCGTCAAAGAGCCAGGTCTCTCGGCCGCTCGGGATGGCAACACGAGTACACCCGACCCGAGGCCGCAAACGCAAGCCCGAAAGGCCCACAATCTGGGATCGTTCGAGAAGTCACACTTCTGGACCAGCATCCACGCCTGAATCCGGTACCGAACCCACGGATCACCGGCCAATCGGCCTACTGGCCGATGATCAACCGGACCCCTTACGTCCGAACAGGTGAATCGGGTGAGCCACACCGCTCAACCCCTGGCCATTCCCGCTCAACCGGCCCACGCCGCGGAACAACCCCAGCGCGGCTCACGACAACCCACACCCTGGAACCGCACCACGCACGACCGGCCTTCGCCACCCCCTGGCCGAGACACCAACTCCTCGACCGCCAGGGCTCGGACGGCAACACCGGGCCACCGCCAGCCCTCGCCTCAAGCCAGCCGACCCCACCGCCGAGCCACCCCGCTCCCACGGACCACACCCGAGCAGCCGCCACACAGACCACATCCCGAGCAGGCCGGCTCCGACTCCACCCGAGGAAACCGGCACCCACCTCACCGACCTCACGCCGAACGAACCGGCCCCCGCCGACCCCGCCCGAACAAACCGGCACCACCTCACCCGAACAGCCAGCCCACCGACCTCACGCCCAACAAGCCAGCCCCCGCCGATCCCGCCGAACAAACCGGCACCACCTCACCGGAGCAGCCGCCCCACCGACCCCACCCCGAACAAGCCAACCCCGCGAACAAACCGGCCCCCACCTCACCCGAACAGCAGCCCCACCGACCTCAGCCCGAGCGAACCGGCCCACCAAGCCCTCGACCACCCGCGCCCCAGCCCCCGCGCCACACCCCGAGCACCCCGAACCCCTGGCTCCCGAACGCCCAGCCGCCGACCCCACCCGCCCCGAGCCGACCCCCGAAAAATGTCGGACCCCTCCCGTAGCGTGTGCGTCGGGGGGTCCTCACGACAGGAGCACCCCCGCCCCGCGCACCCCGAGCCGGCCGCCGGTCACACCGTCGCGGCGATGCGGGCGAAGTCCTCCACGCTCAACTGCTCCCCGCGGATACCGGGGTCCACACCGGCCGCGACGAGCCGCCGCTCAGCCTCCACAGCGGACCCTGCCCACCCGGACAGCGCGGCCCGCATGGTCTTCCGCCGCTGCGCGAAAGCCGCGTCCACCAACGTGAACAGCGCCCGCCGGTCCACAGTGGACATCAACTCCGGGCGACGCTTGAACGCCACCAGCGCCGAGTCCACGTTGGGCACGGGCCAGAACACCGACCGAGGCACGGGCCCCGCGCGCCGGGCGTCGGCGTACCAGGCGAGCTTCACGCTCGGCACCCCGTACACCTTGCTGCCGGGCCCGGCGGCCATCCGGTCGGCCACCTCGGCCTGCACCATCACGAGCCCCTTGGTCAACGACGGCAGCTCGGCCATCAGGTGCAGCACGACCGGCACGGCCACGTTGTACGGCAGGTTCGCGACGAGCGCGGTCGGGGCGACCGGCAGGTCGGCCGCCTGGACGCGCATGGCGTCGGCGAGCACCACGTGGAGCCGGTCGGCCAGCTCGGGTGCCCGTTCCAGCGCCGTCCGCGGCAGCCTGGCGGCCAGGACGGGGTCGATCTCCACGGCGACGAGGGCGCGGCACGCGGGCAGCAGCGCGAGCGTCAGGGAGCCGAGGCCGGGACCGACCTCCAGCACGACGTCGTCCGGGGTCAGCTCCGCCACCGTCACGATGCGCCGAACCGTGTTCGGGTCGTGCACGAAGTTCTGACCGAGCTTCTTGGTGGGGCGGATGTCCAGTTCGGCCGCTAGGCGCCGAACGTCGGCCGGGCCGAGGAGCATGCTCCCCGGCCCGGTCGACGACGGTTGTTCAGTCACGCGGCAATTGTTACGCCAAGCCCAACTTGGCGCGGCAACCGGGCCACGCGGTGTACTTGCCGCCCGCGGCGTCGCGGACCTTGGTCGCGACGGCGATCTGCTGCTCGCGGGTCGCCTGGTGGGCCATCGGGGCGTACTGGCCGCCGCCGTTGGCCGTCCACGTGGACGGGCTGAACTGGAGGCCGCCGTAGTAGCCGTTGCCGGTGTTGATGGCCCAGTTGCCGCCGGCCTCGCAGCCCGCGAGCCGGTCCCAGTCGCTGCCGTCGGAGATGACGGGGTTGGGAGCGGCCTTGGTGCCCTTGCGGACCTTCTTGGCGACGGCTTCCTTGGTGACCTTGGAGCCGATCTTCTCCCGGCCGACCTCCTGGCCGTTCTTGAGCGTGACGCGGTAGGAGTTGATCTCCTCGCCCGCGACGCCCTCCTGCTCGACCTTGGTCTCGCCCTTGGGCATCTCGGCGTCGAGGATCTCCTCGACGGGAGCCTTGATGGGCTCGGTCACGTTGATGACGGAGACGCCGGTGCGGCTGATGTGGATCTCGGCGCCGTTGGCGATCTTGAGGTCCGCTCCGCCCTCGACGGTGTCCTCGGCGCCCAGCGGCGTCATGTTCTCGGCCTGCATCAGCTCGCCGACCGTCAGCGCGGTCGTCTTGAGCTGGCGCGGCTCGTTGCCGCCGTCGTAGACGGTGACGTTCTTGAGGCTCTTGACCTGGAGCGCCATGCCGCCGAGCGGCACGTCCTTGCCGCGGTCGTCGGAGACCCAGGCGCCGTCGTCGTTGATGCCGAGCTGGTCGAGCGCCTCGCCGACGCTGACGGAGCGGACCCAGCCCTCCTTCTGCTCGCCGTCGACGGTCGCCTTCACCAGTCGGCCGCGGTCGAGGGTGATCTTGCCGCCGTCGCCGACCTTGGCGTTGGGCGACGGGCTCAGCGCGTCGTGCTCGCCGACCGCGATGCCCTCGTCGGCGAGGATGTCACCGACGGTCGAGTCGAACGTGCGGACGGTCTTCTCCTGGCCGTCCACGTCGACCGTGATCGACTTGTCCATCGCGATGGCGGTCGCGCCGCCGCCCGTGATGGTCACCAGCAGCGCGAGCACGGTCGCCTTGAGGAACTTGCGCTTCCACGTGCTCACGGCCTCCACGAGGGCCGGGGGCGGGCCGTCGGGCTGCTCGGGGGCGAACTTCGCCGCCAGGACGTCCTCGGGCAGCTCGTCGGGGATGACGATGGCCGGGAGGAGCGTGGTCTCGGCGTTGATGAGCCGGATCAGCTCGTCGACGTCGACGTTGGCCGTGGCGAGCAGTTCGTCGGCGTCAGAGCCGAGGACCTCGTACACGTCGGCCGGCGTGACGCCCAGCCCGGTGAAGCCGGGGGAGCTCGGGTGGTCGACGAGGGCCGGGGGTTCCATGACACCCGTCGCGGTGGCGGTGCCGGTCACCGGGGTGAACCAGTCGGTGTCGTCGTTGAACGAGTACACCGAGCCGTCCTCGCGGGGTCTGCCGCGTTCCATCACAGGGTCGATACCTCCTGAAGGCGGGAGCCAGCGCTCCTCGCACCATGGGTGCTACCTGACGTGCAGCGGAGAAACTCGACTGCTCCTCGGCAACTCCCGTGCGTTCGCTCGACTACTCGCTTCTGGCAGTGGTACCCGCCCCGACAACGGGTGTGCTCCCCCTCGGCAGATTTCGCCGTTCGGGGGCACGGTCACGGGACCGTAACGGAGGTCGGGAAGTTCCGCAAACACCCTGTTCGGAGTTGTGATGTGGGACACCCCAATGGCGGAGCAAACGGCTGCTCCATTCGTCGTAGAGAGCATTACGACCACTCCACGTCACGAAGGCCGAACACGCGCTCGGCATTCCGGGTGACAGCGACTCCAAACTCCGCCAGATCAACACCACGGAGCGTAGCGATTGCCCGAAGGGTGTAATTCGCGGCGTACGGCTCGTTCGGGCGTCCCCGGAACGGGTGGGGGGTCAGGAAAGGAGCGTCCGTCTCGACCAGGATCCGGTCCTCCGGCACCCACCGCGCCACCTCGCGCAGCGCCGCCGAGTTCTTGAACGTCACCGGCCCCGCGAAGGAGAGGACGAACCCGCGCTCCACGCAGGACCGCGCGAAGTCGAGGTCGCCGGAGAAGCAGTGGAAGACCACAGTGGACGGAGCACCCTCGGCGTCCAAAGTGGCCAGGACGTCAGCGTGCGCGTCCCGGTCGTGGATCATCAGAGCTTTGCCGGTGTGCTTGGAAAGCTCGATGTGCCAACGGAAAGCTGCTTGCTGGGCCGCGGGCGGCGAGTAGTCCCAGTAGTAGTCGAGCCCGGTCTCGCCGATCGCGACCACGCGCGGGTGCTCGGCGAGCTTCGCCAGCTCGTCGCGCTCGGCGTCGCCGAAGGACGCCGTGCGGGTCGGGTGCAGCGCGACCGCGCCGAACACCCTCGGGTCCCAGGTGGACGCTTCCGCGACCCACCGGGCGGACGGCAGGTCGTCGGCGACCGTGACGACCCGGTCGATCCCCGCCGCTTCGGCCCGGTCGAGCACCTCGACCACGGCCTCGCGGGTCAGCGCGCCGCACGCGTCCAGGTGCGTGTGCGAGTCGACCACCGGCGCCGGGAGCTTCTCCGGAACCGGTGGTCGCTCACCGTGTCTCTTGGACGTCACTTGACGATCGGAGCCCACTCCGGCCCGGTCTCGCCCAGTTCGGGGTCGAGCTTCGCGAACAGCGGCGCGGGCTTCTCCAGCGGCCTGCCGACCTCGATCGGCGTCGAACCCCAGGTCGCCTGCTCACCCGCGTAGTCACCGGTCAGGATCGGGTACTTGCGGTCCGTCTCGTCCAGGTCGGTGACCTCGACCACCTGCGGCTGCGCGGCCCACACGCCCGTGCCGCCCAGCGCCTCGTGCACCTTCTGCGCCGAGTGCGGCAGGAACGGTGTGAGCAGCGTGTTCGCGTCCTGCACGACCTGGAGCGCGGTGTGCAGGATCGTGTCGCGGCGGTCCGGGTCGTCCTTGACCTTCCACGGCTCCTGCTCGGACAGGTACCGGTTCGCGGCCGTGACGACCCGCATGGCCTCGCTGGAGGCGAGCTTGAACCGGGAGCGGCGCAGGTTCGCGCCGACCGTCTCGAACGCCGCGCGCGAGAGCGCCTTCAGCTCCTCGTCCGCCGCCGTCGGGGCCGACGGGCGCGGGATGGCGCCGACGTTCTTGTGCGCCATCGAGACGGACCGGTTGACCAGGTTGCCCCACTCGTTGGCCAGCTCGAAGTTGGTGCGCCGGACGAACTCGTCCCAGGTGAAGTCGGTGTCCTGGTTCTCGGGACCCGCCACCGAGATGAAGTAGCGCAGCGCGTCCGGACCGAAGTCGCGGAGGAAGTCGCGCACGTAGATCACGGTGCCGCGGGAGGTGGAGAACTTGGAGCCGCTCATCGTGAGGAACTCGCTGGAGACGACCTCGGTCGGCAGGTTCAGGTTCCCGAAGGAGCCGGCCTGACCGCCCTTGTCGCCCGCGCCGTTCTGCCCCATCAGCAGCGACGGCCAGATCAGCGAGTGGAAGACGATGTTGTCCTTGCCCATGAAGTAGTAGCCCTGTGCCGAGGGGTCGGTCCAGAACTCCTTCCAGGCGTCGTCGTTCCCGCTGCGCCGCGCCCACTCGACGCTGGCCGACAGGTAGCCGATCACCGCGTCGAACCACACGTAGAACCGCTTCATCGGCTGGTCGCGCCAGCCGTCCAGCGGCACCGGGATGCCCCAGTCGAGGTCGCGGGTGATCGCGCGCGGACGCAGGTCGCCGAGCAGGTTCTGGCTGAACTTGAGGACGTTCGGCCGCCAGTCCGCGCGGCTCTGGAGGTACGTGCCGAGCGACTCGGAGAACGCGGGCAGGTCGAGGAACAGGTGCTCGGTCTCGATGAACTTCGGGACCTCGCCGTTGATCCGCGACCGCGGGTTCTTCAGGTCGGCGGGGTCGAGCTGGTTGCCGCAGTTGTCGCACTGGTCGCCGCGCGCGCCGTCGTACCCGCAGATCGGGCAGGTGCCCTCGATGTAGCGGTCGGGCAGCGTCCGGCCGGTGGACGGGCTGATCGCGCCCATCTGCGTCTTCGGGACGATGTAGCCGTTGCGCCACATGCCGAGGAACAGCTCCTGCACCACCCTGTAGTGGTTGCCGGTGGTGGTGCGGGTGAACAGGTCGTAGGAGAGGCCGAGGCCCTGGAGGTCCTCGGCGATCACGCGGTTGTACTTGTCGGCCAGCTCGCGGGTGGTCAGGCCCTCCTGGTCGGCCTGCACCGAGATCGGTGTGCCGTGCTCGTCGGTGCCGCTGACCATGAGCACCCGGTTGCCCGACATTCGCATGTAGCGGGAGAACACGTCGGAGGGGACACCGAAACCGGAAACGTGGCCGATGTGGCGGGGGCCGTTGGCGTATGGCCAGGCCACCGCCGTCAACACGGGGGCACTCATGCGGGTAAGCCTACGGATGACCACCGACAGCCCGTGCATCGGTCGGCCGACGAGGTCTCCTCAAGCGTGATTTACCTCACATAACCCCGGTCGCTACGCCCTGACCGCGTGAAAAGTTGCACCGGACAACGCTCAACTTCGCAGGCCGTCGCACCCATCGACCTGGACATGGGCGGAAACCGGTGGTGGCTCGGCGCCGTGGTGTTCGGCGCCGTCGCGGCGATGACGATGACGTTGGCGTTCCTCGGCACCGAGCGGACGGGGCGGGAGGTGCCGGTGCTCACGGTGACCCCGGCGGCCACGGCCTACTCGTCACCGCCGACCGTCGCGGAGCCGCCCCCTGCGATCCCCGAGCCCGTGCCCGACCCCCCACCGGCGCTGGACCCCGGCCCGCGCGAGCTCGACGGGCTCGCCGAACTGGCCGAGGGCATCGACCTCGGCGTGGTCGTGCGCGACCGGCAGACCGGCGAGGACCTGTACGCGCACAACCCGGACCAGCGGTTCGACTCCGCGTCGCTGGTCAAGATCCTCATCGCGCTCGACGCCCTGGAGAACCAGGGGGAACGGGAGGCGACCGTCGCCGAGATGCTCGCGACCAGCGACGACGAGGAGGCGAGCCGGATGTGGTCGGCGGGCGGCGGCGCACGGCTCGTGGCCACGTGGGCCGAGCGGATCGGCCTGGTGGACACGCTCCCGCCGAAGGACTCCAACCGCTGGGGCGACACCCCGACCACCGCGGCGGACCTGGTGCTGCTCTACCAGTACCTGTTCGAGGACCCCAACGGCTCCGCGGTGCTCGACGGGCTCGGCGGGATGACCGACTTCGGCTCGGACGGCTTCGACCAGCGCTTCGGCGTCCCGGCGGCGGCGGGCGACCGGCACCGGGCCGCCAAGCAGGGCTGGTCGTGCTGCACCGATCACCGGACCACGCACTCCACCGGCCTCGTCGGGCCGGGCAGCCGGTACGTGGTCGTCGTCCTCACCGGTCAGCCGGTGGAGACCTCCGCGCCCGCCGCGCGGGCCAGGGTCACCGACATCGCGGCGTTCCTGCTCAGCGGGCTCTGACCGCCGCGTCGTACAGCGCCTTCTTGCTCACGCCAGCCGCCTCGGCGACCTCGGCGGCGGCGGCCTTCATCCGCTCGCCGTCCGCGACCCGCTGCCGCACCTCGACGACCAGCGCGTCGAGGTCCGCGGGCGCCTCGGCGGGCTCGGCACCGGACAGCACGACGGTGATCTCGCCGCGCACCCCGTCGACGGCCCACTCGGCCAGCTCTCCGAGACCGCCGCGCCTGACCTCCTCGTAGGTCTTGGTCAGCTCGCGGCACACCGCGGCGGCCCGGTCCGGGCCCAGCACGAACGCGGCGTCGGCGAGCGTGTCTGCGATCCGGTGCGGCGACTCGAAGAACACGACGGTGCGCGGCTCGGTCTTGAGCGCCGCGAACCACTTCCGCCGCTCGCCCTGCTTGCGCGGCGGGAACCCGTCGAAGGCGAACCGGTCGCACGGCAGCCCAGACACGGCCAGCGCCGTCGTGACCGCGGAGGGCCCCGGCAGGCACGTCACGGGCAGGTCCTCGGCCACGCACGCGGCCACCAGCCGGTAGCCGGGGTCGGACACGCTGGGCATGCCCGCGTCGGTCACCAGCAGCACCGTCGACCCGGCGTGCATGGCCTCCACCAGGCCGGGGAGCCTGCTGACCTCCACCTGGTCGTAGAAGCTCACGACCCGCCCGGAGGGCTTCACGTCCAGCGCGGACGCCAGCCAGTGCAACCGGCGGGTGTCCTCCGCCGCCACGACGTCGGCGGTCTCCAACGCCTCCACCAAGCGGGGGGAGGCGTCGCGGACGTCGCCCAGCGGCGTGGCTGCCAGAACCAAACGGCCTGATCCAGATACGGGACTCACAGCCTTCACCCTACGATCGCACTCGTGAGCCTCCTCGTGCCGCAGTCAACAGACGACGTGGTCGACGTCGGAGACGTCCCCCCGACGTCCCGCCCGGCGGGCGCCGACCGCGAGGAACGCGTCGCGGCGCTGACCCCGCGCCTGCCGTCGAACCTGGTGCGCGGCTGGCTGATGACGCTGACCCTGGCGTTCGTCGGCGGGCTGGTGCGGTTCTGGAACCTCGGGTTCCCGACCGACAAGGGCACGCCGATCTTCGACGAGAAGCACTACGTGCCGCAGGCGGCCCAGGTGGTGCGCAACGGCGGCGTCGAGGACAACCCCGGCTACGAGCTGGTGGTGCACCCGCCGCTGGGCAAGCAGCTCATCGGGCTCGGCGAGTGGATGTTCGGCTACGACGGCGTCGGCTGGCGGTTCGCCTCGGCGGTGGCGGGCACGGTCAGCATCCTGCTGATCATCCGCATCGCCCGGCGCCTGACGGGCTCCGACCTGCTCGGGGCCGTCGCGGGCATCCTGCTGATCTGCGACGGCGTCTCGCACGTCCAGTCGCGGATGGGGATGCTGGACATCTTCCTGGCCGTGTTCGTGGTGGCGGCGTTCGGCTGCCTGGTGGCCGACCGCGACCAGGTGCGCTCCCGGCTCGCCGTGGCCGTCCGCGAGGGGTGGGCCGACAGGTCGCCGTACGGGCCGTGGCTCGGTTTCCGCTGGTGGCGGTTCGGCGCGGGCGTCAGCCTCGGCCTCGCGTGCGGCGTGAAGTGGTCGGGCCTCTGGTACGTGGCCGCGTTCGGCGTCCTGTCGGTCGTGTGGAGCGCGCTGGCCCGCCGCTCGGCGGGCGTGCGCAGGCCGTGGGTCGGGTCGATCGCCAAGGACCTGGTGCCGTCGCTGGGCGGGCTGCTGCTCATCCCCGTCCTGGTCTACCTGGGCACCTGGTGGGCGTGGTTCGCCAGCGAGACCGGCGTCGACCGGCACGTGGCGGGCGTGAAGATCGGCAAGGACTCGTTCGTGCCGGAAGCCCTGCGCGCGCTCTGGTACTACAGCGGCAACGTGCTCGAGTTCCACAGCAAGCTGGTCACGCCCACCTCGAACCCGCACCCGTGGGAGTCGAAGCCGTGGACGTGGCCCATGGGCCTGCGGCCGATGCTCTACTACTACGAGGGCGCGGTGCAGGGCTGCGGCCAGGCGAGCTGCGTCGGCGCGATCATGCTGATCGGCACGCCCGCCATGTGGTGGCTGGCGTTCCCGGCCATCGCGTGGGGCCTGTGGCGCTCGATCGCGCGCCTCGACTGGCGCTACGCGGCCGTCCTCGTGGCGTACCTGGCCGGTCTGCTGCCGTGGTTCCTGAACCTGGACCGGCAGATGTACTTCTTCTACGTGACGCCGATGGCGCCGTTCCTGGTCCTGCTGATCACGCTGGCGCTCGGGCACGTGCTCGGGCCCGTGGTGGCGGGCAAGGAGAGGCGCGGCACGGGGCTGCTCGCGGTGGCCCTGTACGTGGGGCTCGTGGTGGCGAACTTCGTGTGGCTGTGGCCGATCCTGAACGGGAACCCGATCACGCCGGAGATGTGGGAGATGCAGCGCTGGCTGCCCTCGTGGAGCTAGCTCCACCCGATCGAGTGACGGGCCGACCCCCGGTTCTTGTCGGGGGTCGCCTGTTCACTGAACCCCGTGACGCGACTACAGCAGACTGCCGCTCAACCGCACGGTGTCCGGCCCGTCCTGCGAGGACGGGGCGGTCGACACGAGCGCGACGGGCACGTCCTCCGGCGGCGTGAAGTCCTCTTCGGGCCGGATCCGCGGCGGCGTGGCGGCCCAGGGCTTGAGGGTCTGCACGACCTCCTCGTAGAAGCCCGTCACGGCCCCGAGCACGGAGTCGACGAAGGAGTTCCGCCCGCTGCCGCGCTTGGTGCCCATGGGGCCGGACTGCTCGATCCGGAAGCTCCGGATCTCCTTCCGCGGGTCGACGAGCAGCACACCGGGGTTGTCGCGGACGAACGTGAGCAGCTCGGAGGCGCCCGCACCGCGCCCGTGCAGCGCGAAGGCCTCCAGGCGCAGCGAGCCGGGGGCGTCCTTGAGCTGCCGGATCAGCCAGTTGACCCGCGTGGTCAGCCTGCCCTCCTTCGGCGCGTCCAGGTCCACGTGGCAGAGCACCCGCCCGGCCCGCAGGTCGGCGACGACCTGCACCGTGCCGACGGTGCCGGGGATCTGCACGCCGCCGGAGAGCCGTCCCTCGTCCACCAGTTGCGCGACCTGCTTGGTCACGCGGCCCTGCGGGTCCGCCAGTTCCTTGCGCGACAGCGCGGGCGTCACCTCGGTGCCCAACCGCCGTCCGAGCTGGAGGCAGGCGAACCGGACCAGCGCGTCGAACCGCAGCGCGATCTCCGAGGCGCTCTTGTCGGTGGGCCGCAGCGTCCCCGCGGCGACGGCTTCCCGCACGGGCACCCACGAGGGCCCCATGTCGTCGAACTCCATGGCCCCCGACCGGGGGTGCTCCAGGTACCGGATCAGCTCCCCGAGCACCCACGCCTGATCGGGGTCGGCGACCCCGCGGTGCTCCTTCTGCATGACGGCCTCACCGAGCACCTCGGTCCAGGACCAGTGGTGCAGGGCCACCTTCCGCAACTTCCGCCGGTCGACGGCGGTCGGGTGCTGCCCCGGCATGGCCGGGATCTCGTTGGAGATGGTGATCAGCGCGTCGAACCCGAACTCCCTGGCGACGTCCAGGTAGTTCTCCAACTGCTCCTTCTGCAACGCGTTGGTCCCGGTCTTCACCTCGACCAGAGCGGTCCAGGACCGCTGCCCCCGAACGACCCGGATGAGCCCGTCCGGGATCACCTTCCGCCCGTCCAGCTCGAAGGGCACCTCGATGAACGTCCGCACAGCAGCGGCGGGCGCCCCGAGCGGCTGCGTCAGGGCCCGCCCGAACTCGCGCACGGCCGACATCACCGCCAACAGCGCCGAGGTGGCCCGTCGTTCCTGCTCATCAGCACCGTTGATGCCCGAGGTGGGAATCAGCCGAGCGGCGTGCCAGCTCTCCTCAGACGACAACGTCCACCTCGCCACCAGTCGGTTCGGCCATCACCGCATTGGTCGCGAAGGATCAAATGTTCGTTACCGAGAACCAGCACAAACCCCACCCGCTCCAACACGAGGCACACAAACCCAGCCCACCACGACCTGCGGGGGACACCTCGCAAACCAGCGCAACAAACACACCGCCAGCACCTCAAACCAAGACGCCGCCCCCGCAGCCACAGCACACCGCACAACCCACCACCACCACCGCGACCCAAGCAAGGCACCAATACCCCACCTCAAGCGGAAGCACGCACCAGTGGCGACACCCAGACTCCCCCCGCCACCCCGATCCGAAGCGCCCTCAGCTTTGATCTTGGTTTGTCAAGGCATCTTTCCCGCCTTGACAAACCAAGATCAAAGCTAGAGACAATGACGCGAACGGGGTGACGCGCACGGCCCACCAACCCACCACCACCACCAAGCCACCAACCCCACAGCCAGCGACCCGCAACCAGCACTGACGACCAAGGCCGTCCCCCACCACCCCGTGACCCACGCCTGGGACCCCACACCCAGCAGCGGACGAGGGCCGTTGGTAAGCGCGGGGATGGCCAACCGGAACGTCATCCGGGAGCCGACGCAGTAGCCGACGACCCGACCGGGACAGACGTCCTTGACCGCGCACCGGCACAGCCGCCTTCAGCGGTGCGGTGCTCGGCGCTGTCGCCGGCCACCACCGGTGAGGCGCGGTGACGGTGAGGTCGCGGCGGACGAGGCCGTCGTGGACCGGCTGACCGGCCTTGCCCGTCGCGTGCGCGTTCCTTGCCGAACGCTCCACCAGCCCATGACCGAGCAGATCCGCCATCGACCGCCCGACCCCGCGCACTTCATCGACGAGGAACCGCTAGCCGAACCCCGGAACCCCCAGGGGGCAGGGCTTGGACACAGCCACGTCCTCCCAGCTCACCGCCACGGCAAGCCGACTCAGACGTCACCGATCCGTGCGGCGGCAGAACCCGCGACCAGACACCGCCCTACCCCACCGCCCTACCCACCGCCCAGCGAGCAACCCTCACCGAACAGGCCGGGTGGGCGGATCGGGCTTGGAGATCATCCGGGTGACCGGCCCCTCCTTGCTGATCCCAGCGTTGGCCAACCACCCGCTCAACTCCCCACGAATAGCCGCCAACGAAGGCCGACGCCCCGGATCCGCGTCCAACGCCGACACCAACAAGCGGTGGTGAGCACTCCGCACCGGCAGCTTCACGTTCGGCTCCCCCTGAGCCGCGGCCATCAGAGAGGAGATCGGATTGTCCCGAGTGCCCCGAGGCGGGTGCCCGGTCAGCGCGTAGCTGACCGTCGCGGCCAGCTGCCAGGCGTCGGAAGCCGGGCTGGCGGCGTCACCGCGGGCCGTCTCCGGGGCGAGGAAGTCGGGTGTCCCGACCATCATCCCGGCAGCGGTCAGCGTGCTGTCGCCCTTGGACCGGGCGATGCCGAAGTCGATCAGGTGGGCGGTGCCCTCCGTGTCGACGATGACGTTGGACGGCTTCACGTCGCGGTGCAGCACACCGCGGTCGTGGGCGGCGGCCAGCGCGTCGGCCATGTTGACCCACAGCCGCGCGGCGAGCGTGTCCGCGAGCAGGCCGCTGTTCAGGACCACGTCGGACAGCGGGTCACCGTCGATGTACTCCATGACGATGGCGAGCCCGTCCGGGTCCTGCACGATGTCGAACACCCGCACGCAGTTCGGGTGCCGCACGGCGGCCAGTGCCCGCGCTTCGCGGAGCATGCGCTGCTCGGTGTCCGAGTCGGGCGCGTGGGCGAGCTTCACCGCGACGGTGCGGTCGAGCTGGGTGTCGACCGCGAGCCAGACGGTGCCGAACCCACCCCGTCCGAGCTGCCGCACGCGGCGGAACCGGCCGCTGGCCGGGTTCCAGACCTTGTCCTGGCCCGCGGTGGCGGGGTTCGACGTCGAGGCGGCGGCAGCCGCCGCTCCCGGTCCGAACGGCAGCGGCCCCGGCGTGTCGGCGAGCTTCGACAGCGGCTGGGGCTGGGACTGCGGGTGCTCGACGCGCGTCGGCGGCGACACCTGGGGCGTCTCCACCCTGGTGGGCCGGGGCGGCTGGGGTGGCTGCGCCTGCGGCTGCTCGACCCGAGTGGGCGCGGGGTCCTTGCGCGGCACCTCGGCGACCCGCGTGGGCGGGTACTGGCGGGGTGGCGGCTTCTGGACGGGCTGCTGCACCGGCTGCGACTGCGGCGAGGGCGACTGGTGCGGCTGGTAGGGAGGCGGCGAGCCCGCCGGTCGGTACGGCGGGAGCTGGGCGGGCTGGTACGGCGGGGGCTTCTGCGGCCCCTTCTGCGGCCCCTGGTGAGGCGGCGGGGGCACGCGGTTGGCCGCGGCCTGCGGAGCCTCGTTGTTGCCGCGATCACGTCCGGGGCGGTTCAGCATGGCCGTAGTCAACCCGAAGATGCGCACGACGAATGAGCCGATCAGCGCAATCGGGAAGAATCCGAGGAGCAGATGGCCCACCAGCGTCACCGGCAGCAACGACGTGGCCACCAGGAGCACCAGGAACGGGGGCCAGAAGACCCGGCGGGGCCAGTTCGGGCCGAGCCGGAACGCCGACCCGGCCTGCATCATCACGAACAGCAGGCACAGCAGCGCGAGCACCGCCGTGATGCCGCCCGCGACCAGGAACGCGACCCGCGTGCCACCGGGGTCGCTGATGATCGTGCCGATCGACCGCGCGCCCACCAGGTAGTCGAACTGCGTGAACGCGCCGCACGGCGTGTCGTCCAGCGACTGCGTGCCGCTGACCGTGCGGCGGCGCAGCGCGCTGTCCGCACCGGAGAACAGCAGCCACGGCAGCACCAGCGTGCTGCTCACCCCGAGCGCCGCGAACAGCGCACCGGCCACCGGGCCGTAGGAGTTGCCCACGACCCGTCGCACGGTGATCGCCAGCAGCGCGGCGATCGTCGGCAGCAGGCCCGCGACGGCACCCAGCGCCGTGACGCTCCACGCCCAGTCGCCGGGGCAGAGCGGCAGTGCCCAGCCGTGCAGCCATTCGAGCAAGGACTCGGCCAGCCCCACGACCTCCACCACCCCTCTCGACAACCCCCACCCTATGCGGGCGGCGGTTCACCAGTGGCCGCTCGGTCGGAAATTCACCAGCGGGTCGTAACGAAAGATCCGACACCGAACAGGTCCTCAATGGACGCTGCGCACCTGATCAGGCAGGCCGCGACCAGGCGCCGCACCACCCGCACCCCGGCCGACCACCGGTTTCGCCACAGCGAGAAGGCCCACACCGTGCAACCTGCACGGCCGTCCCGCTATCGGAACATTCGAAGCCCGACCCGCCAACGGGCAAAAGTCCCCCAGGGTGAAACGGATCGAGCACGAATCGACCAAGCACGAAAAGTCCGTTTCCAAACACTCCGACGGACGACTCGAACCGCGACAGGGCACTCCCCCGACCAATGCCCCGCGCCCACGGCACCACGCACCCACCGGCATCCGGTGATCCCCACCGGCCAGATCCCGCTCCGCACGCCGATCGCCGAACCACAACATCACATAACAACGTTACAGAACTAACGCGCGGCCCCGCCGACACCAACCCACCCGTTCCCCACCACCTTCGACCGAACCCCGGCCGACCCCCCACAAGCGACGTCCTGTTAGGACAACCAGCGGGCGCCTCGAAACGCAAAAGGCCCAAACCGCGCGGGTTTGGGCCTTCTTTGCGTGGAGCTGCGGGGAATCGAACCCCGGACCTTCTCGATGCGAACGAGACGCGCTACCAACTGCGCTACAGCCCCTCGTTGTCGTGCGAGAGAAGCATATCAGTAGCGCGGGGGTGGTTTCGCCACCCCCCTCTATTCGCCCGCGGCCCGGCGATACCGCAGGTACTGGGGGCCTTCGAGCTCCACGAACACCGGGTCCTCGTCGTCCGCCTCGACCACGATGGTGCCGGGTCGGGTGCGGTGCTGGAACCGCGGTCGCGGGGCCAGTCCGGTCTCCTCGTGCTCCTCCTGCGCCTCGGCTTCGGGCGCGGTCGCCTGCTCGGCGGCCCGCGACTGCTCGGCCTGGGGCCGGGCAGCCGGGGTCGGGGCCGCGCGACGACGGGCCTGGGCGAGCCGGGCCTGGCGGCGGGCGCGGATGTCCTCCTCGATGCGGACCTGGCGGCGCAGGTACACGAGGTAGCCGACGAGGGCCAGGTCGACCGCGGCGTGACCCCACCAGACAACGGGGTAGAGGATGCCCGCGACCAGGCCGGTCACCACGGCGGCGATCAGCATGGACGCGACGACCCTGCGGCGGAACGCGTAGCGGGCCTGGGCCACGATGCGCGCGGTCTCGGCGTCGAAGCCGCCCCTGCCGGGTCGGTACGGGCGGTGCACGACGTCGTCGTCGAGGTACTCGTCGTAGTCGTCGTCGAAGTCGGCCTCGAACTCGTCGATGAGTTCGTCGTCGTCGGCGTCAGGCATGGCGTGCTCCTCTTCCATGCTGCCGCGCGTGCTCCCCGCTCGCGTGTTCCGGGCGTCCGAGTCCGCGGTGCGAGCAACTTCCGTGCGCTTGCGGGCGACCATCGGGACGAGGACGACCAGCCAGGCAACTACTAGCCCGACGATGATCAACGAACTGGGCATCCCCGTCACCTCCCCCTGCCAGCAAGCGGAACGCGTCGTGCGTTCGCCACGCTAGTCACAACAGTCACACCTGTGTCGGAGGCTCGCCGGGTGCGGTACGTACGAAGGTGTGCTTTATCACCCACTTTTGGGTGAGCCCTTTACGGCAGTTGGACGCTGTGCTCAGGGGATCTGGGCGCTGCCCCCGGCGACCAATCGGCGCACCAGGCCTTCCGGGGACGCCTCTTCGCTCGTCATCGCGAAGCAGCAGTGGTCGCGCCAGGCGTGCGCGACGTCGAGGTAGCGCTGGAACAGCCCCTCCTCGCGGAACCCGGCCTTGCCGAGGACGCGCAGGCTGGCGGCGTTCTCGGGCCGCACGGTGGCTTCCAGGCGGTGCAGTCCGGCCTCGCCGAAGCAGTGGTCGACGACGAGCGCGAGCGCGGCGGTGGCCACGCCTCCCCCGGCGCGGTCCGCGGCGACCCAGTAGCCGACCCACGCCGAGCGCAGCGAGCCGCGGACGATGTTGCCGACGGTGATCTGACCAGCCAGTTCGTCGTCAACGGTGATCACGAACGGCAGCGCTTGGCCGCGCCGGGCGAGCGCTCGGAGCGAGGACCACTGCGCGGGCCACGACAGCACCGAGTTGCGCTCGTGCCAGCCGTCGGCGGCGGTGGGTTCCCAGTTCTCCAGGTAGGAGCGGTCGCGGAGCCGGATGCGGCTCCACGCGCCGCCGTCGAACAGCTTGGGCGGTCGCAGGGCGACGACGCCCGCCCGCACCCGCAGCGGGCCGAGCTTCGCAGGCCAGCCGGGGTGCCTGCTGGACTCCAGGTGGAACGAGGCGCTCATCCGCGCTGGGCGAGGAAGCTGACGAACACTTCCTGGCCTACCGCGACATCGGTGACGTCCTCTTCGAGCATGATCAGGCAGTTCGCCTCGGCCAGCGACGCGAGCAGGTGCGAGCCGGACGTGCCGAGGGGCTGGACCAGGTACTCGCCGTTCTCGGCGTCGCGCAGGAGCTGGCCGCGCAGGAAGCCGCGGCGGCCCTTGGTGGACGTCAGCGGCGACAGCAGCCGGGCCGCGACCGCGCGGCGGTACGGGTTGCGCTTGCCGAGCGCGGCCCTGATCAGGGGCCTCACCAGCACCTCGAACACGACGAGCGCGCTCATCGGGTTCGCGGGCAGCAGGAACGTCGGCACGGCGTCGGGGCCGAGCCGCCCGAACCCCTGCGCGGAGCCGGGGTGCATGGCGACGCGCGTGACGTCCAGGTCGCCGAGGTCGGCCAGCGCGGCCCGCACCTCGTCGCCCACGACGCCGCCGACGCCACCGGCCACCACGACGATCTCGGACAGCAGCAGCCTGCCCTCGACGACCTCGCGCAGCCTGCGCGGGTCGGCGGACTGGATGCCGACCCTGCTGACCTCGGCGCCCGCGTCGCGGGCGGCGGCGGCCAGCGCGTAGGAGTTCACGTCGTAGACCTGGCCCTGGCCGGGCGTGCGGTCGACGTCGACCAGCTCCTCCCCGACCGAGATCACCGAGACCCTCGGCCGGGGGTGGACGAGCACCTTGTTGCGGCCGACGGCGGCCAGCAGTCCGACCTGGGCCGAGCCGATGGACGCGCCGCGGCGGACCGCGATGTCGCCGGTCTGCACGTCCTCGCCGGTCCGCCGGACGAACGCGGCGGACGGCACCGGGCGCTGCACGGTCACCTTGGCCTGGTGGCCGTCGGTGTACCCGAGCGGCACGACGGCGTCGGCCAGCGTGGGCAGCGGCGCACCGGTCGCGACCCGGACCGCCTGGCCCGGTTGCAGCCTGCGCGGCTGCCGCGACCCGGCCGGGATCTCGCCGACCACGGGGAGCTGCACCGACTGCTCACCGGCGCCCTGCACGTCCACGCTGCGCACCGCGTAGCCGTCGACGGCGGCCTGGTCGAAACCCGGCAACGCGCGTTCCGCGACGACTTCCTCGGCGCAGAGCAACCCCTGCGACTCGGAGATCGCGACCCGCACCGGGGCCGGCCGCACCGCGGCGGCGATCACCCTGGCGAGCTGCTCGTCCACTGACCTCATCGTTGAACCCCGCTCAAGAGTTGTCGAGGCGTTCCCGCAACCACTCCCCAAGCTCGGGCCCGTAGTCGGGATGCTCGAGTGCGAAGTCAACCGCAGCTCGGAGGAATCCTCCCGGATTGCCCAAGTCGTGTCGTCCGCCGCGGTGGACGACGACGTGGACCGGATGACCCTCGGAGATGAGCAGGGCAATGGCATCCGTGAGCTGGAGCTCGCCGCCCGCGCCCGGTTCGATGCGCTTCAACGCGTCGAAGATCGCCCGATCGAGCAAGTAGCGACCGGCCGCGGCGAACGTCGACGGCGCGTCCTCGGCCTTCGGCTTCTCGACCATGCCGACGACCTCCTTCACGTCGTCGTCGCCGGTGTCGCGGACGTCGAACACGCCGTAGGCGGAGATCTGCTCGCGCGGGATGTCGAACGCGCACAGCACCGTGCCGCCGTGCTCCTGGCGGACGGCGGCCATGCGGGCCAGCACGCCGGTCGGCAGCACGAGGTCGTCCGGCAGCAGCACGGCGACGGCCTCGTCCTCGCCGGTCAGGTTGCCCTCGGCGCAGCCGACGGCGTGGCCGAGGCCCAGCGCCCGCTCCTGGATCGCCGTCTCGACGGTCTCGAACAGCTGCTCGGCGCGGCGGACCTTGGCGGCCAGCTCGTGCTTGCCCCGGCCTTCGAGCGTGGCCTCCAGCTCGGGCTGCGGGCGGAAGTACTCGGCGACGGCGTCCTTGCCGGGCGACGTCACGATGATCAGCCTGGTGGCGCCCGCCTCGGCCGCCTCGCCCGCGACGTACTCGATGCCGGGGGTGTCGACGACGGGCAGCAGCTCCTTGGGCACCGCCTTCGTCGTGGGCAGGAAGCGGGTCCCGAGACCGGCTGCGGGCACGATTGCGGTGCGGAAGGCGCGAGTCGAGCTCATGGTGGACGAGCGTAGTGCCGTACCTAGGGTTACCTCCCATGACGTCCGATCAACTCGAACGGAAGACGGCAGAACGCGGTCGCCTGCTGGCGGCCCGCCGGGCCGTGCCCGCCGCCGAACGGGCGCTCGACGCCGCCGCGCTGGCGGCGGGGGTGCTCGACGTGGTCGCGGAGTTCGACGTCGCCGCTGGTGGGACGGTGTGCGCGTACCTCGCGGTCGGGTCGGAACCCGGTTCGGTCGAGCTGCTCGACGTGCTGCGGGCGGCCGGGTTCCGGGTGCTCCTGCCGATCGTGGTCGGCGCGGCACCACTCGAGTGGGCTGAGTACACGGGTGAACACGCTCTGCGACCGGGCCCGCACGGACTGCGCGAGCCGACCGGCGAGCCGCTGGGCCCGTCCGCGCTGGCGTCGGCGGCGTTGGTGCTGGTCCCGGCGTTGGCGGTGGACCGGCGCGGGACGCGGATCGGCAAGGGCGGCGGGCACTACGACCGGTCGCTGCCGGGGGTGGACGCGCCGCTGGTCGCCGTGGTCCGGGACGCCGAGGTGGTCGACGACCTGCCCGTCGAGCCGCACGACGTGCGGATGACCGCCGTCCTCACCCCGTCGGGCCTGCTCGTCGTGTGACGTTCAACCAACTTGTTTGCGCGCCACGACCCGACAGGCGCATGATGCAGTATTGGCACTCGTTGTGTCCGAGTGCCAACTCCGGATGAAGCTCGTGGAGGGCAAGTGCCGACCTACCAGTACGCCTGCACCGAGTGCGACCACCGCTTCGACGCGGTGCAGTCGTTCACCGACTCGGCCCTGTCCGAGTGCCCGGAGTGCCACGGCAGGCTGCGCAAGCTCTACGGCAACGTGGGCGTCGTGTTCAAGGGCAGCGGTTTCTACCGCACCGACAGCCGTTCGGGCGGCAGCGCGTCGACGCCCGCCGCGGCAGGCACGCCCGCGGCGACCGAGACGAAGCCGTCCACTCCCAGCACTCCCAGCACCACTCCGGCGAGCACGCCCGCGAAGGCCGCTTCCTGAGCTGAGTTGTCCACAGGCCCCCGAGTTGTCCACAGCTCGGGGGTTCGTGCTTTTCCAAGGCCGTCACCAGCCCTAACGTCGAAGTGTGCCCCTCCACCTCCTGTCCGGACTGCGCAAGGCGGCGGCCCTCGTGCTGGCGCTGCTCGCCGTCGGGTTCGCCCTCTGGCCCTCCCGGCCACCCGCCGCCGCGGTCGTCGCCGCGCACGACCTCGCGCCCGGTGTCGTGCTCACCTCGGCCGACCTGCGGCTCGCGCCGCTGGCGGAGAGACCGTCAGGGGTCGCGGAGTCGGTCGACGCCGTGGTCGGGCAGGCGCTCACGGGCGCGGCCAGGGCCGGTGAGCCGATCACCGACGTCAGGCTGACCTCGGCCGACCCGGACGCGACCTCCGTGGCCGTGCGGCTGGCCGACGCCGGGGTCGCCGAACTGCTGAGACCGGGCGGCCGGGTCGACGTGGTCGGCGCGGACGCCGAGGTCCTGGCGGAGGGCGCGACGGTGCTGGCGGTGCGGGAGGTGAAACCGGACCGACTCGTGGTGTTGGGCTTGAGCAGGAAGAATGCGACACGCGTAGCGGCGGTGTCACTGGAACGGCCATTGGCCGTTACCCTCCGCTAACCCCTGCTCGTCCCCACATCTTCTAGGAGTTGGCTGTGCTCAAGGGTTTCAAGGACTTCCTGATGCGCGGCAACGTCATCGACCTGGCCGTGGCCGTGGTCATCGGCGCTGCGTTCACGTCCATCGTCACGGCGTTCACGTCGAACTTCATCAACCCGATCGTCGCGGCCGTCGGCGGCAGCAACGTCAACGGCTTCGCGTACAAGCTGATCGAGGCGAACGAGAAGACGCTGATCGACTTCGGCGCGATCATCACCGCGATCATCAACTTCGCGATCGTCGCCGCGGTCGTCTACTTCATCCTGGTGCTGCCCATGAACAAGATCAAGGAGCGTCGCGAGCGCGGCAAGGAGGTCGGCCCGTCCGAGCCCACGGACACCGAGCTGCTGAAGGAGATCCGCGACCTGCTGGCGGCTCAGCAGCGCCGGGGCTGAGCCGGGTCCGGGGCGGTCCGCTCGCCGGGTTCGTGGCCGGCGCAGCCGACCCCGCCGGCCAGAGCGGCCGGGAGAGCGGGCCATCTCCGCGCGGTTCGTTCGAGCGGACCGGTGGGTGCTCGACCGCGTGACGGTCGATCATCGCGCGTGGCGCACGGACCAGGGCAGGTGTCCCCGTGAGGTCCTCAAGCCGCTGCCCCGCTCGGAGCGGGCTCGGGGTGCCGGTAGTCCGTCCTGGCGCTGGAGCCGCGGATGACCGGGGCGATCCCGGCACCGGTGGCCAGGTGCCAATCCGGAGGCGTCGCCGACTTCGAGCAGGATCCGGGCGGCGGTTCAGACCCGATGCCGAGCACGGAGATCAGGATCCCGGCACGGGGTGCGCGGCGCGTGTCCTCTCGACCTCGCCGGCGATCTGCGTGCGTTGTGCCGCAACGGTTGTCACGCTGTCCGCCGGGTTGGGCAGCACGGTGCCTGCCGTGCCCGGAACCGCGACGGTCCGCTCGGCGAGAGCCAGGGCCGCCCGGTGCACCCCGCGCCCGCACGGCTGAGGAGCGTCCGCCGCGCCGTGCGGCGTCAGCCCGGTGGAGGGCGTCCTCGGGCGGGGCGCGACGCCACCCGGCTGGACCGCGATCGCCAGGCGAACAACCCCGCGCAGCATCGTGCTGGTACGCCTTCGCCGGGACCAACGCACCGCCACCACGCCGAAGCCGTCCGGCGCCTCGAACGCCGCCCGGCCCGCAAGCCCTACCGATCCGAGGGAAGCACCACACCAGACCGCTGGGCGACCACCACGGCCATCGAGACCTGCTCGGAGGTCGTCGTGTCCCTACCGGCGGTACACCGGGTCCGGTGCCCCCGGACCACGGGTTCGACCGAGGGGGTCAGCCGCCGTGGTGCGGCGGGCGGTTCTCCCGGTACCAGGACTCGCGGTCGGCGTCGCCCTGGTCGGGGCCGCGTTCGTCGGACGTGGTGTCCGGCAGGACGTCGCCGAACACCTCGGCCAGGCGACGCCGCCGCGCCGCTTCCGCGGCGACGGCGTCGTCCTCCAGGTGGTCGGTCATGCCTCGTCGAGGCCCGAGAGCTGTTCGATGACGTACGGCACGAGGGTGGAGAGCGTGGCCATGCCGTCGCGGACCGCCGCCCGTGAACCCGCGAGGTTCACGACCAGGGTGCTGCCCGAGACGCCCACGAGGCCGCGGGAGATGCCCGCGTCCACGGCGCCCGCCGCCAGGCCCGAGCCGCGGAGCGCTTCGGCGATGCCGGGGATCGGGCGGTCGAGCACGCCCTGGGTGGCGTCGGGGGTGACGTCACGCGGGGACACGCCGGTGCCGCCCACCGTGACCACGAGGTCGACGCCGCCGATGACCGCGGTGTTGAGGGCGGCGCGGATGTCGACCACCTCGCCCTCGACCGCGACTGTCGCGTCGACGATGAAACCTGCCTCTTCGAGCAGTTCGGTGACCAGTGGTCCCGTGCTGTTGTCGTGCTCACCGTGCGCCACCCGGTCGTCCACGATCACGACGAGGGCGCGGCCGAGGCGCTGCGCGCTGCGTTCCATGCGGACAACCGTAGCCAATGGCCGGATCTGACGGTTCCATGACGTGTCGCTCCGGGACCGGGTGTCGCGGCCCCCGCGGTCCTAACGTCGTCCACGTGCGAGTTCTCCTCACCGGCGGCGCCGGTTTCATCGGGTCCCACGTCGCCGACGCGCTGGCCGACGGCGGTGACGAGCCCGTGCTGCTCGACGCCCTCCTCCCGCAGGCCCACAGCGGCCCGGCACCGTCCTGGACCGACCGCCACGAGGTCGTGGTCGGCGACGTGGCGGACCCGGCCGTCGTGGCGGGTCTGCTGCGGGGTGTGGACGCGGTCTGCCACCAGTCCGCCGTGGTCGGTCACGGCCTCGACCCGTCGGACGCGCCGCTGTACTCGTTCAACAACGACCACGGCACCGCCGTGCTGCTGGCGGCCATGCACGAGGCGGGGGTCGGCACGCTCGTGCTCGCGTCGTCGATGGTCGTCTACGGCGAGGGCCGCTACCGCTGCCCCGCGCACGACGTCGTCCGCGCCGCGCCGCGCAGGCGGGAGTCGATCGACGCGGGCGACTACGAACCGCCGTGCCCGCACTGCGGCGCACCCCTGGAACCCCTCCTGGTGCCCGAGGACGCCCCGCTGGACCCGCGCAGCACCTACGCGGCGAGCAAGCTGGCCCAGGAGCACTACGCGGCGGCGTGGGCCCGCCAGACCGGCGGCGCCGTCTGGGCGTTGCGCTACCACAACGTCTACGGCCCGAGGATGCCCAGGGACACCCCGTACGCGGGCGTCGCGTCCCTCTTCCGCTCGGCCCTGGAGGACGGCCGGGCCCCCACGGTCCTGGAGGACGGCGGGCAGCGCCGCGACTTCGTCCACGTCACCGACGTCGCGAGGGCGAACGTCCTGGCCCTGCACGCCGAGGCACCCCGCGGCACCCTGACCCCGCTGAACATCTGCTCGGGCGAACCCCGCACGGTCGGCGACCTGGCCACCGAACTGGCACTGGCCACCAACGGCCCGGCACCACGCATCGTCGGCGGCGCCCGCACCGCCGACGTCCGCCACGTCGTCGCCGACCCGACCGAGGCCACCCGCCGCCTCGGCTTCCACGCCCTGACCAGCTTCGCCACCGGGGTGAAGGCCTTCGCCACCGACCCGCTGCGCTGACGGGACGCGGCTCAGCCTGCCATCGCGGTGGCCAGGGGCAGGCGGACCTCGAAGCGGCAGCCGGGGCCGTGGTTCTGGGCGTCGATGGTGCCCTTGTGGGCTTCCACCAGGCCGCGGGCGATGGCCAGGCCCAGGCCCCCGCCCACCGGTTGGCGGCTCGGGGTGCCGCGGAAGGCCACCTCGAACACCCTGGACAGGTCGGGTTCGGGGATGCCGCCGCACGCGTCGTCCACCTGGAGCCTGGCCTCCTGGCCGTCGACGTCCACGTGGATGGCGACGGTGCCGTCCGGCGGGGTGTGGCGGATGGCGTTGGAGAGCAGGTTGCGGATCACCCGTGCGAGTTCCGGGTCGCTGCCCAGGACGACCGGCCACGTGTCGGCGCTGGCCTCCAGGCGGACGCCCTTCCGCTGGGCGACCGGGCCTTCGGCGGCCACGACCTCGCTGACGACGTCGGCGAGCGGGACGTCGGAGAGGGTCAGGCGGAGTGCGCCCGCGGTGATGCGGGACAGCTCGAACAGGTCGTCGACCATCGCGGAGAGCTTGTCGGCCTCGGTGCTGATGCGGCCCGCGTAGTCGGAGACGTCGCGGGGCTGGTGGACGACGCCGTCGGCCAGGGCCTCGGCCATGGCGCGGATGCCCGCCAGCGGGGTGCGGAGGTCGTGGCTGATCCACGCCACGAGTTCGCGGCGGGAGGCTTCGGCGGCGCGCTCGCGGGCCCTGGCCTCGTGCTCCCAGACGCTGCGGCGGGCGATGCTGCGGCCGAGCACGATCGCGATCGGGACGGTCACGACCGCGACGAGCGTGCAGACCAGCACGGTCGTCGTGATGATCGGCGTGAACATGAACTGGCTGACCGCGAGGACGCCGCCGATGGTCGCGAGGACCGGCACGATCGCCAGCACGGACAGGGCCGTCGCCAGCGAGCCGTGGACGAGCCTGCGGAGCAGCAGCCAGGCCCCGAGCAGCGCCAGCGGCAGGGAGAACAGGACCGCGAACGGGGCGATGTGGGAGATCTCGACGAGCATCAGCGACCACCTCCGGCAACCGGGTCGTAGCGGTAGCCGACGCCCCACACGGTGGCGATGCGCGTGGGCCGGGCCGAGTCGGTCTCGATCTTCTCGCGCAACCGTCGCACGTGGACGGTCACGGTGGACTGGTCGCCGAACTCCCAGCCCCACACGCGTTCCAGGAGTTCGGCGCGGTTGAACGCCCTGCCGGGGTTCGACAGCAGGAACGTCAGGAGGTCGAACTCCCTGGTGGTCAACGACAGCTCGACGCCGTCGAGACGGGCCGTGCGGGCGCCGAGGTCGACGCCGAGGCCGCCGTCGACCAGGGTCCGGACGGGTGGAGGGGCCTGGACGGCGCGGGAGCGGCGGAGCACGGACGTGACGCGCAGGGCCAGTTCGCGGGGGCTGAACGGCTTCGTCACGTAGTCGTCGGCGCCGAGCTGGAGCCCGGCGATCCGGTCCTCCTCCTCACCCAGCGCGGTCAGCATGACGACGGGGACGGAGCTGTGCCGCCGCAGCCGCCTGCACACCTCCAGGCCGTCGATGCCGGGCAGCATCAGGTCGAGCACGACCAGGTCCGGCGGGGTGGCGGCGAACAGTTCGAGCGCCGTCTCGCCGTCGCCCGCGAGCTGGACCTGGTGGCCGTTCAGCTCCAGGTAGCGGCGCACCACGTCGCGGACGGTCATGTCGTCGTCCACGACGAGCACGCGTCCGACAGCCGTGCCTTCGTTCGTCATCGCCTCACCAGTTCGTCAGCAGGAGGTGGTTGACCAGCAGCGCCGTGCCCGCCTGGACCGCCAGCCACCCCGTCCGGGAGCGGGCGGGCAGGAACGCGGTCGCCGCCGTCAGCCACGCGGTGAACGGTAGCCATATCCGCTCCACCTCCGCCTTGCTGAGGCCCGACGCGTCGGCGAGCAGGATCGCCGCGAGGGCCGCGCCGACCAGCAGGAGGGCGGGTGAGCGGCGCGCGCGGGCGAGTCCGGCGACCGGTGCGAACCCCGCGGCGAGCAGGGCGGCGGCGAGGTTCGCCCACACCCAGTAGTGGTAGACCCGCTCGGACGCGATGCCCTGGTAGTACCGGCGCACCACCAGGTGGTAGCCGTCGAGCCACCAGAACCCGGCGAGCGCGAACGCCGCCACGACGACCGAGGCCGCCAGCACGGCCAGCGCCAGTGCGCGCCACCGCCGCCACGTCACCACCAGCGCGACGACACCGACCAGGACCAGGCCGTAGGACAGGAAGACCCCCAGCCCCAGCAGCAGACCCGCGAGCACCGGCCTGCCCAGGGCCAGCAGGGCGATGCCGCACGCCGTCACGCCCGCGAACAGGCCGTCGGCCGACACGCCGATCCACACCGCTCCGGGGAACAGGGCGGCGAACGGCAGCACCGCGCGAGCGGCGGCCTCGTCCCCGCCCCACGCCCGCAGGGTGACCGGCACCGCGACCGCCGTGAGCGCGCCGACCAGCACGCACAGCAGCGCGGCCCACGCCCCGCCGGACAGCCCGATCCGGTCGAGCCCGACGAACGCGAGCAGCGCGCCCGGCGGGTGCCCGGACACGTGCGTGGTCCACGAGTCCGGCTGGTGGTCGAGGATCCGCGCGGAGAAGCCGCGCAGCGCCGCCCCGACGTCGGTGACGCCGGGGACCTCGTGCAGGTACTCGTCGGACGTGGTGAGCCTGCCCGCGAACCCGCGCTCCCAGCCGTCGACCAGCGCGAGCGACACCGTCCACGCCACCGCCGCCAGGTAACCGGCGCCCAGCGCCCGGCGCCACGGCAGCCGCACGGCCAGTTCCGGTCCCCTGGCGACGACGAGCACGGCGACCAGGAGCGCGAGGGGCGTGCCGACACCGATGTGCGGCAGCCACTCCGCGAAGAGCGGGGGGAACCCGGCGAACGTGCGGCGCGCGCCGAGCAGCGCCCCGACGACGACGGCGAGGACGACCAGAACCGCGGCCCCCAGGACCGTCCACCGGACACGTGACACGGGTGGACCGTAGGGCAGGACACCCCGCGCGATCGGCCGCGGAACCGATCCGTCAGACACCCGTAAGAACTCCTCGCACGTCATGATTCGGTAAGCGGCCAAAGGCTTTCGCGGACCGCGCGACGCGCCGACCCTGTCCGGTGTGGACGAGATCGATGTGGTGCTCCCCTGCTTGGACGAAGCCGCGGCCCTGCCCGGCGTGCTGCGCGCGCTGCCTCCGGGCTTCCGCGCGCTGGTGGTCGACAACGGCTCCCGCGACGGCTCCCCCGAGGTGGCCGCCGCCCTCGGCGCACGGGTGGTGCACGAGTCGCGCAGGGGTTACGGCGCGGCCGCGCACACCGGTGTGGAACTGGCCCGGTCGGAGATCGTCTGCGTGCTCGACGCGGACGGCTCGCTCGACCCCCGACAACTGCCCGAACTGGTGGCCCTGGTGCGGGCGGGCGCGCACCTGGCGGTGGGGCGGCGGGTGCCGACGACCAGCGGGAGCTGGCCGTGGCACGCGAGAGCGGGGAACGCGGTGCTCGCGACCCTGCTGCGCGCCAAGGGGCTCCCGGTGCGCGACATCGCGCCGATGAGGGCGTTCCGCCGCCGGGACCTGCTGGACCTGGGCATCCGGGACCGCGCGTTCGGCTACCCGCTCGAACTGCTGCTGCGCGCGGGCGAGGCGGGGTGGCGGGTCGAGGAGCGGGACGTCACCTACGGCCCGCGCGCCGCGGGCACGAGGTCGAAGGTCTCCGGGTCGGTGCGCGGCACGGTCCGCGCGGTCCGCGACATGGCGGGGGTGCTGCGGTGAGCGCCCGCGCCACGGTCCTGGTGGTGGCCAAGGCCCCCGTGCCCGGTCTGGCCAAGACCCGCCTCAGCCCGGCCGTGCCGCCCGCGCAGGCGGCCGACATCGCCGCGGCGTCGCTGCTGGACACGCTCGACGCCGTGCTCGCCACGCCCGGTGTGGTGCCGGTGGTGGCGCTGACGGGTGACCTCACGAAGGCCGAGCGGTCGCGGGAGATCCGTTCCCTGCTGCGGCACGTGGTCCTGCTGCCGCAGCGGGGAGCGGACTTCCCGGCCCGGCTGGCCAACGCCCACGCCGACGCGGCCCGCCTGAACGCGGGCCTGCCCGTCCTCCAGATCGGCATGGACACCCCGCAGGTCACCGCCGAGCTGCTGGACGAGTGCGTCGGGTCGCTGCGGTACGCCGACGGCGTGCTCGGCCCGGCCACCGACGGGGGCTGGTGGGCGCTCGGCCTGCGCGACGGCCACCGGGCGGACGTGCTGCGGACCGTCCCCACGTCCCGAGACGACACCGGCGCGCTGACGGCCGCCGCGCTGGAGCGGAGCGGCCTGCGGATCGGCCTGCTGCCCGAGCTGTCCGACGTGGACGACATGACCACCGCGCGGGAGGTGGCCGCCGTGCTGCCGGGCAGCCGGTTCGCCGAGGCGCTGCTCGTGGGCGTGTTCCGGTGACGGCGTTCGACGTGGGTCTGCGCGGCTCGCGGTGCTGGCTCGACCTGGGTGCCGGGCGGCGGGTCGACCTGCCGGTCGACCGGTGGCACACCGACGCCGACCCCGCGGACCGGGTGCTGGTGGACGCGTGCGCGGGACCGACGGTCGACCTGGGCTGCGGTCCCGGTCGGCTGGTCGCCGCGCTGGTGGAGCGCGGGATCGTCGCCCTCGGCGTCGACCACTCCGAGGTCGCGGTCTCGCTGACCCGCTCGCGCGGCGGACCGGCGCTGCACCGCGACCTGTTCACGCCGCTGCCCGGCGAGGGCCGCTGGTCGCACGTGCTGCTGGCCGACGGCAACATCGGCATCGGCGGCGACCCGACGGCGCTGCTGCGCCGCGTCCGGGGGCTCCTGCACGGCAGGGGCACCGTGCTCCTGGAGGTCGACCCTCCGGGGTGCGGGCTCCGGCGGGAACGCGCCCGCGTCGGCGGCGAGGACGCCGGTGGCGTGTGGTTCGACTGGGCGTGGCTCGACCCCGCCGCGCTGGAGACCGCCGCGCACGACGCCGGGTTCCGCGTCCGCTGGCTCGTCGAGCGCGCGGGCCGCTGGTTCGCCGAACTGGAGCAGCCATGAGGTTCCGCCCGCCGGGGGAAGCCGACTTCACCAGCCCGGCGCACGGCGCGCGCGTCTCCGCGCGCATCGGGCTGTGGCTGGGGGTCGCGTTCGGCCTGTGCTTCGCCACCGGCCTGATCAGCCACGGCATCCAGCACCCGCCCGCGTGGTTCACCTGGCCGTCGCGGCCGGTAGGCCTGTACCGGATCACCCAGGGCGTCCACGTCACGTCCGGCGTCGCGGCGGTCCCGCTGCTGCTGGCCAAGCTGTGGAGCGTCTACCCGAAGCTGTTCGGCAGGCCGCTGGTCCGGTCGGTGCCGCACGCGCTGGAGCGCGGCTCGATCCTCGTGCTGATCGGCGCGTCGTTCTTCGAGCTGCTGACCGGGGTGTTCAACGTCGCCCAGAACTACCCGTGGGCGTTCTTCTTCCCCACCGCCCACCACGCCGTCGCGTGGATCGCCGCGGGCGCGCTGCTGGTGCACGTCGCCGTGAAGCTGCCGGTGATCCGCGCGGCGCTCACCCGCGCGGATCACGAGGAACCCGCCACCGGGGTGTTGAGCCGACGGGGTTTCCTGCTCACCACGGGCGCGGCGACGGGCGCGGCGGTCCTCGCGACCGTCGGCGGCACCGTGCCGTGGCTGCGGACCGCGTCGGTGCTGGCCTCGCGGTCCGCGACGGGGGTGCCGGTCAACCGCCTCGCGTCGGCCGCGGGGGTGGTCGCGGCGGACTCGTCGTGGCGGCTGCGGGTCGGTGACGTCGAGTTCTCCCTCGACGAGCTGCGGGCCATGCCCCAGACGACCGCCGACCTGCCGATCGCGTGCGTCGAGGGCTGGAGCGCGGACGCGACGTGGACCGGTGTTCCGGTGCGCGACCTGCTGGCACGGGCGGGCCTGCCCGCCGGGAGCGACCTCCGGGTCGAGTCGCTGGAGGGGGGTGGCCCGTACCGGTCGTCCACGCTGCCCGGCACGCACTCGGCGGACCCGCTGACGCTGCTGGCGCTGCGGATGAACGGCGAGGAGCTGACGCTGGACCACGGCTTCCCGTGCAGGCTGATCGCGCCCAGCAGGCCGGGCGTGCTCCAGACCAAGTGGGTCTCGCGGCTGGAGGTGCGCTGATGCGGTGGGTGCTCGGGGCGGTCGGTGTCGTCCTGCTGGGGCGGGGCGTGGTGGAGCTGCTGCCGGTGGTGGCCGACAGCCCGCTGTCGCTGGGCGGCTGGCTGCTCGGCGGACCGGTCCTGCACGACGTGCTGCTCGCGCCGCTCGTCGGCCTCGGCGGCACGGTGCTCGCCCGCGTGCTGCCCGCGCCGTGGCGGGCACCGGTCGGCGCGGGCCTCGTGGTCAGCGGGGTCCTGGTGCTGCTGGCGGTCCCCTACCTGTGGCGGGCGTTCTCCGGTCCGGTCACGCCGGGCCTGCACGACCGCCCCTACCCGGCCGGTCTGCTGGTCGCGCTGACCGTCGTGTGGACCGCCGTCGTGGTCGCGGGACTGGCCAGGAGCAGGAACACCCGGCCACGCCGTGACGGGTGAGGGGGCCTGTCACGGCGTGGCCGGGGTGTTCTCGGGTTCCTGTCGCCGGGAAGCTTCGCTCTCCCTGCGTCACCTGCTCCCGCGCCGGGAACCCGCGCCCGGCGCGAGGGGCATTCGCGCCGGGAGTCCGGACTACTTCGGTTCGACGACCTGGCTGCCGAGGGTGACCTCGACCGACTTGTCCTCGCCGACGGTGAGCTTCACCTTGTCGTTGGGGGCCTTGGAGCGGACCGCCGCGACCAGCGCGTCGGAGGTGTCGATCTTGCGGCCGTCGAACCCGGTGATCACGTCACCGGCCTTGAGGCCGGCCTTCTCGGCCGCGCCGCCCGCGGTGACCTCGCTGACCAGCGCGCCGCCGTTCTCGCCGTCCTTCACCGACACGCCGAGCACGGTCTGGGTGGCCTTGCCGGTCTCGGTGATCTCCTTGGCCGTGCGCCGGGCCTGGTCGATCGGGATGGCGAAGCCGATGCCGACCGAACCGCCCTGCGACTGCGACGTGGTGTTCGGGCTGTAGATGGCGGAGTTGATGCCGACGACCTGGCCCTGCATGTTGACCAGGGGGCCGCCGGAGTTGCCGGGGTTGATCGCCGCGTCGGTCTGGATGGCGTCCAGCACGGACGACTGGCTGCCCTGCTCGCCACCCGCCCGGACGGGCCGGTTCAGCGAGCTGACGATGCCGGACGTGACGGTGCCCTGGAGGTCGAACGGCGACCCGACGGCCACCACCTGCTGGCCGACCCTCAGGTCGCCCGAGTTGCCCAGCTCCGCCGTCGGCAGGCCGGTGACGTTCGCCGCCTTCACCACCGCGAGGTCGGACGACGGGTCGCGCCCGACGATGGTGGCGGTCGCGGTCTTGCCGTCCTGGAACACGATCTGGATCTGGCCGCCCGCCGCCGCGCCCTCGACCACGTGGTTGTTGGTGAGGATGAAGCCGTCCGAGCTGATCACGATGCCGGAGCCCTCACCGCCGGAGAGCTGGAGCTTCACCACGGAGGGCAGCACCTTCTCGGCGACGCTCTCGATGGACCCGGCGGGGGCGTTGCTGCTCTGCTGCACGGGCTTCGGCGCGCTCAGCGCGTTGGTGACCGGCTGCGCGTCCACGGCGGCCTGGTAGCCGATGTAGCCGCCGATGCCGCCGGACAGCCCGCCGACCGCGAGCACCGCCGCGGCCACCCCGGCCACGACCCGGCCGCGGCCGGGCCTGCGCTGCTGCTGCGGAACGGGGTACGACACACCCGGCTGGGCGTAGAACGCCCCGGTCGAGGTCGGCGCCCCCTGGTGGGGAGCGGCCCCGAACTGGGGAGCAGGTGTCCCCGGCTGGCCAGGCGCCCCCTGCAAAGCGCCTGGCTGGCCGGGGTCCGGCTGTCCAGCACCCTGCTGCTGGAAACCGGGGTGGGCGGGACCGGAGGTCGGCTGCCACTCCTGCTGCGGGGCAGCGGAGGCGTTGGCGGCCCACGGGCTGGGCTGCTCGCTCGGCACGGCAGTGGGGGTCTGCTGCGGCGTCTGCGGCGCCTCGGGCTGAGGCTGGTCCTCGGCGGCACCGTGGTTGTTCTCGGTCATGCCCATACTGTGCGTTGCCCGCCTGAGAGGACCCTTAAACACACCTGGGCATCAGGTGTGAGTAATCAGGAACCACGGAGGCGCTCCGCGATCTGCTCCGGCGTGACGTCGTTGATCCACACGCCCATGCCCGACTCGGACCCCGCCAGGTACTTCAGCTTGTCCTTCGTGCGGAGCACGGAGAACACCTCCAGGTGCAGCCAGGAGAGGTCTCGGCCGGTCCGCACGGGCGCCTGGTGCCAGGCCGCGATGTAGGGCAGCGGCCGGTCGTACAGCGCGTCCATCATGTGCAGGACGCGCAGGTACAGGTGCGCGAAGTCGTCGCGCTCGGCGTCGGTGAGCGCGGGCAGGTCCGGCACCTGGCGGTGCGGCACCACGTGGACCTCGACGGGCCAGCGGGCCGCGGCGGGCACGAACGCCGTCCAGTGCTCGCCCTCGGCGATGATCCGGGTGCCCGCCGCGCGCTCGGCGGCCAGGACGTCGCCCATCACGTGCGTGCCGTGCTCGGCGAAGTACTCGCCCGCCACCGACAGCATCCGCTCGGTCTTGGGCGTCACGAACGGGTAGCCGTAGATCTGCCCGTGCGGGTGGTGCAGCGTCACGCCGATCTCTTCGCCGCGGTTCTCGAACGGGAACACCTGCGCCACACCGGGGACCTCCGCGAACGCCTCGGTCCGGTCGGCCCACACGTCGACGACGGTCCGCACCCGGTGCGGGGTCAGCTCGCCGAACGAGGTGTTGTGGTCGGAGGTGAAGCAGACGACCTCGCAGCGGCCGCGACCCGCCGCGCGGTGCACCATCGGCATGCCGTCCACAGTGGACGGGACGTCGGGGACGTGCTCGGCGAGCGACGGGAAGCGGTTCTCGAACACCGCCACGTCGTAGCTCGACTCGGGGATCTCAGTCGGCTTGCCCGGCGCCGTCGGGCACAGCGGGCACAGGTCGGCCGGGGGCTTGTAGGTGCGGGTCTGGCGGTGCGCCGCCATCGCCACCCACTCACCGGTCAGGGGGTCGCGGCGGACCTCCGAGTGCGGTTGCGACTCCGGCAGGTCCCTCGTGTCCACCGCCGTGCGCGGGGGCGCGTCCGGGGTGTCGTCGAAGTAGATGATCTCCCGACCATCAGCCAGTTTCGCCGCGGTCCGCCGCAACGCTTCCTTCACGCGAGTTCCTCTCCCCTTCCGGGCACGTGCGAGAGCACGAGTTCCCCGACCTGCTCCGCGAGGATCGCCTTGGCGTCGTCCGCCAGACCCTCGTCGGTCACCAGCACATCAGCTTCGTCGAGGTCGGCGATCGTGGAGATGCCGACCGTGCCCCACTTGGTGTGGTCGGCGACGACCACCACGCGGCCCGCCGCGTCGACGAGCGCGCGGTCCGTCTCGCTCTCGTTCAGGTTGGGCGTGGTGAACCCGGACCGCTCGGCCATGCCGTGCACGCCGAGGAACACCACGTCCAGGTGCAGCGACCGCAGCGCCTGGACGGCGACCGGCCCGACCAGCGCGTCCGACGGCGTCCGCACGCCACCGGTCAGCACCACCGTGCGGTCGGTGCGCCCGCCCTGCTGGAGCACGTCCGCGACCCGGATCGAGTTCGTCACGACCGTCAGGTCCGGGATGTCCTCCAGGAACCGCGCGAGCGTCCACGTCGTCGTGCCCGCGGACAGCCCGATGGCGGTGCCGGGGCGGACCAGCGCGGCGGCCTGCCGGGCGATGGCCTCCTTCTCCGGGAGCTGCCGCACGGACTTCGCCTCGAAGCCCGGCTCGTCCGTGCTGCGCCCGACCACGGAGGTCGCGCCGCCGTAGACCTTCTCGATGACCCCGCGCGCCGCCAGCACGTCCAGGTCGCGGCGAATCGTCATGTCCGAGACGCCGAGGCGCACCACCAGGTCGCTCACCCGGACCGCCCCGGTGCGGCGGATCTCCTCGAGGATCACCGCTTGTCGTTGCCGAGCCAGCACTTCACACCATCTCCCTCAGCACGGCGACCGCCCCGGCGGGAACCACCAGCCGGCCGTCGACCAGGGAGCCGGACAGCAGTTCGACGCCGGAGGCGGGCAGTGCGACGTCCTCCGCAGCGTGGTTGATCGCAACCAGCCACGATACGGGTTCGCCGTCGTGCCGACCCCGGCGGCGAACGATCTCCAGGCCGGGGGCGGCGGTCACGCCCGCGCGCTCCAACGCCGCGTCGACCACCCGTCGCAGTCCGTCGGCGACCAGGCCGCAGGCGAGGTACCAGGCGGTTCCCGCGCCGTGCTGGTGGCGGGTCACCGCGGGGACGCCGGGCAGCGGGCCGTCGGCGTAGGACGACACCACCTCCGCGCCCCGGACGTGCAGCAGTTCGGTCCACACGCCCGCGGCGCCCCCGTCGTCCAGCCGCACGACCTCGTCCGCGCGCAGCGGGAAGAACTCCTCGGTCCACACCCCGAGCAGGTCGCGGAACGCGCCGGGGTAGCCGCCGAGCCGCACGTGGCCGCGCTCGTCGGTGAGGCCGGACATGTACGTGACCAGCACGTGCCCGCCGCCGTCGACGTAGTCGGCGATCTTCGCGGCGTCGGCGTCGGTCACCGAGTACAGCGCGGGCACCACGACGAGCCGGTAGGACGAGAGGTCGGCCGACGGCGGGACGAAGTCGACCGTGACGCCCGCGTCCCACAGCTGCCGGTACAGCCCGAACACGGTCTCCTGGTAGGAGAAGTCCTCGGTGGGGTGCGTCGGCTGGCCGGAGATCCAGCGGGACCGCCAGTCGTAGACGATCGCCACGGAGGCGTCCACAGTGGACCCCACGAGTTCACCCAGCAGGCCGTACTCGGCGCCGACCTCGCACACCTCGCGGTAGACCTTGGTCTCGGTGCCCGCGTGCGGGACCATCGCGGAGTGGTAGCGCTCGGCGCCCGCCCGCGACTGCCGCCACTGGAAGAACAGCGTGCCGTCGGCACCGCGCGCGATGTGCGCGAACGAGTTCCGCCGCAGCTCACCAGGCTGTTTGGCGATGTTGCGCGGCTGCCAGTTGACCGCCGACGTCGAGTGCTCCATCAGCAGCCACGGCCGCCCACCCGCGAGTCCGCGGGTCAGGTCGGCGGCCATCGCCAGCTCGACGTGCCGGTCGTCGTCCTCCGAGCGGGTGTAGTGGTCGTTGGACACGAAGTCGACCTCGCGCGCCCACGCCCAGTAGTCCAGCGCGTCGAAGGTCCAGCCCACCATGAAGTTCGTGGTGATCGGCACGTCCGGGGTGAGCCCGCGCAGGGCGTCGCGCTCGGCCTTGTACAGCTCCAGCAGCGCGTCCGAGCAGAACCGGTCGAAGTCCAGCAGTTGGCCGGGGTTGCCGAACGTCGGCGTCACCCTCGGCGGCAGGACCTGGTCCCACAAGGAGTAGTGCTGGCTCCAGAACGCGGTCGCCCACGCCTCGTTCAGCGTGTCCAGGTCGCCGTGGCGGTGCTGGAGCCAGGTGCGGAACGCCTCGGCGCAGCGGTCGCAGCAGCAGCGGGCGACGTGGCAGCCGTACTCGTTGCCGACGTGCCACGCGGCCAGGGCGGGGTGCTCGCGGTACCGCTCCGCCAGCGCGGTCGCGAGCGCCACGGCCTTCGCGCGGTAGACCGGTGAGCTGGGGCAGTACTCCTGGCGCGACCCGTGGGTGAAGCGGACGCCGTCGGCGCGCACCGGGAGCACGTCCGGGTACGCCGTGGTCAGCCAGGGTGGCGGGGAGGCCGTCGCGGTCGCCAGGTCGACCCGGATCCCGCCCTCGTGCAGCAGGTCGAGCACCCGGTCGAGCCAGTCGAACTCGTACTTCCCCTCGGAGGTCTCGATCAGCGCCCACGAGAAGATGCCGACGCTGACCATCGTCACGCCCGCCCGGCGCATCAGCTCGACGTCCTCGGCCCACACGTCCTCGGGCCACTGCTCGGGGTTGTAGTCCGCACCCCAAGCCAGTCCTGCCATGCCCGTGGGCCAAGTGGTCATAGCCGCAAGGGTGGCTGAAACAGGCCCGCAACGTCAACACAGTCAAACAAGATCCCTCGTTCGGGTCTGTTTGAACTTCGGAGCACCACAGGCGGCGAGGCCGGCTCACTTTTACAACGTTGTAGCAGGTAGTCGCTCTATTTTTACAACGTTGTAGCGGGTTAACGGCTTCGTAACAGGGCTTGACACCCCGTGTGTTGGACGCAACATTATGCGCAACTTTGTTTGACTCAGTGTTCAGTTGGTTTGGTCGAGTGTCCTCAGGAGCAACGATGGTCCGGTACACGCCCAGTTCCCAGTCCACGCACCCCCTCCTCGGCCGCAGGGCCGTGCTCCGCGGACTGCTCATGACCGCCGGTATCGCGGCGGTGCCGGGGCTGGCCGCGTGCGGCGGCTCCGACTCGGGTTCGTCGAACGGCACGGTCACCTTCGGCAACAACCTGTCGGACCAGGTCCCGAAGGACGCGATCACCGCCGCCCTCAAGGGTTTCGACTCCGACGCCCTGAAGGTCTCGATCAACACCAAGCAGCACGAGCAGTACCAGGAGCAGATCAACAACTACCTCCAGGGCAAGCCCGACGACGTGCTCGCCTGGTTCGCCGGCTACCGGATGCGCTTCTTCGCGGAGAAGGGCCTCACCGGCGACCTCACCGACCTGTGGGGCGGGCTCGGCGACAACTACGCGCCCTCCCTCAAGGAGGCGTCGACCGCCAAGGACGGCAAGCAGTACTTCGTGCCGTTCACCCAGTACCCGTGGGGCGTCTTCTACCTCAAGAGCGTGTGGACGCAGCGCGGCTACGCGGTCCCGAAGACGCTCGACGAGTTCGTCGCGCTCTCCACGAAGATGAAGGCCGACGGCCTGACCCCGATCGCCTTCGCGCAGAAGCAGGGCTGGCCGGGCATGGGCATGTTCGACCAGCTGAACTTCCGCACCAACGGCTACCAGTTCCACGTCGACCTCATGGCGGGCAAGGAGGACTGGCAGGGCCCGAAGGTGCGCGCGGTGTTCGACACCTGGAAGCGCCTGCTGCCGTTCCACCAGGAGAACGCGCTCGGCCGCGACTGGCAGGAGGCCGCGCAGAGCGTCCAGCAGGGCAAGTCCGGCATGTACCTGCTCGGTACGTTCGTCGGCCAGCAGTTCAAGGGCCAGGAGGACGACCTCGACTTCTTCCCGTTCCCGGAGGTCAACCCCGAGCACGGGCAGGACACGGTCGAAGCGCCCATCGACGGCTACATGATGGCGAAGAAGCCCGCCAACCCCGAGGGCGCGAAGAAGCTGCTGGAGTACCTGTCCAAGCCCGAGACGCAGCTGACGTACCTGAAGTCCGACCCGTCGTCGATCGCCACCAGCAGCAAGGCCGACACCTCGGGCTACACGGCGCTCCAGAAGAAGGCCGTCGAGGTCATCAAGAGCGCCAAGCACATCACGCAGTTCCTCGACCGCGACACCGACCCGCGCTTCGCGAGCGACGCGGCCACCAACGGCCTGAACGCCTTCATCCAGAACCCGGACGACATCGACTCCGTGCTCAAGGGAATGGCCGACCAGGCCAAGACGATCTTCACGGGGTGACGAGTTGACCGCGTTGAGCGAGAAGACCGCTCACGGGGCGCCGGATTCCCCGGCGCCCCGTGAGCGGGCCCGCCGCAAGAGGGCCACCGCGCTGGCGGGCGGCGACAAGCTGGTGCTCGGCCTGATGCTGGGCATCCCCACCCTGATCCACCTGCTCCTGGTGTGGGTGCCGACCCTCGGATCGGTGGCGCTGTCCTTCGGTTCGTGGGACGGCATCGGCGGCTTCGAGGACATCGAGTGGGTCGGGTTCCAGAACTACGTCGACATCTTCACCAGCTACCCCAGGTTCTGGCCCGCGTTCCGGCACAACGTGATCTGGCTGGTGTTCCTGATGGTCCTGCCGACCGTGGCGGGCCTGTTCCTCGCGGTGCTCCTGGACCGCAAGCTGCGGTTCGGCCGGATCTACCAGAGCGCGCTGTACCTGCCGATGGTGCTGTCGCTCGCGCTGGTCGGCTTCATCTGGCAGCTGATCTACCAGCCCGAGCAGGGTCTGCTGAACAGCGTCCTCGGCACGACGGAAGACAACCCGACCAACTGGCTGGGCGACCCGGACATCAACCTGTACGCGGTGCTGGTCGCGGCGGCGTGGCGGCACACCGGCTACATCATGCTGCTGTACCTGGCGGGCTTGAAGTCCGTCGACCCGGCGCTCAAGGAGGCCGCGTCGCTCGACGGCGCCAACGCCTTCCAGACGTTCACGAAGGTGACGTTCCCGGTCCTCAAGCCGGTCAACATCGTCGTCTTCGTCGTGACCGTCATCGAATCGCTGCGCGCGTTCGACATCGTCTACATCATCAACAAGGGCCGCAACGGCCTCGAACTGCTGTCGGTCCTGGTCACCGACAACATCATCGGCGAGTCGAGCCGCATCGGCTGGGGCTCGGCGCTGGCGGTGGTCCTGCTGCTCATCTCGCTGAGCGTGATCATCACGTACCTGTACCAGGAGTTCAGCAAGGAGAACCGGGCGTGACGACCTCAGTGAAAACCCGCAGGGCGCCGCTGCGACCGGGCCGGGTCGTGCTGCACGTCTTCCTGGTGCTGACGTGCCTGATGACGCTGGCTCCCCTGCTGTGGGCCGTGTACGCGTCGCTGCGCACCTACGACGACACCGCCCGCAACGGCTACCTCTCGCTGCCGGAGAGCCTGACGCTGGACAACTTCAGCAACGCGTGGACGACCGGCGACCTCCCGCACTACTACCTCAACACGTTCCTCATCACGCTGCCCGCGGTGATCCTGACGCTGCTGTTCAGCTCCATGGTCGCGTTCGGCGTGTCCCGCTTCAGCTTCAGGTTCAACCTGGCCCTGCTGATGCTCTTCACCGCGGGCAACCTGCTGCCGCAGCAGGTCATCGTGACCCCGCTGTGGCGCCTGTACCGGTTGATCGAGGTACCGGAGTGGATCAGCGGGAGCGGCACGCTGATCGACAGCCAACTGGGCGTGGTGATGATCCACATCGCGTTCCAGATCGGCTTCTGCACGTTCGTGCTGAGCAACTACATGAAGACCATCCCGCACGAGCTGACCGAGGCGGCACGGGTGGACGGCGCCAGCGTGTTCCGCCAGTACTGGCAGGTCATCCTCCCGCTGTGCAGGCCCGCGCTGGCAGCGCTGGCCACACTGGAGTTCACCTGGATCTACAACGACTTCCTCTGGGCCCTGGTACTGATCCAGACCGGCGACAAGATGCCGATCACCTCGGCGCTGCAAAACCTGCGCGGCTCGTTCTTCACGGACAACAACCTGGTCGCCGCGGGCTCACTACTGGTGGCCCTGCCCACCCTGGTCGTCTTCTTCGCGCTACAACGCCAGTTCGTCAGCGGCCTGACCCTGGGCTCGACAAAAGGCTAGGCAGAACAACAACCAACAGAAAGCCACCGCCTTCCCGAAAGCGGTGGCCGGTGCTGCTCGAGGGATTCGACCCCTGCGATGGTGGATCGGGCAGGTAGCCACCACCTGCCCTTCAGCCCGATCACAGGGTCGCATCGAGGGGCCCCGAGTCACATCGGCCACCGCCGACGGGACCAGCAGCCACCCGTTCCACCAGAACCGGCAACCCCTCAAGGCCTCCCGGGCAACCGAATGGCGAACAGGGCCCCACCCTCGGGCGCCCGCCCCGCGTAAGCCATTCCCCCGTGCCTCTCAGCGGCCTGCTTCACGATCGCCAACCCCAACCCCGACCCCGGCAACGTCCGAGCCTCGGAAGACCGGTAGAACCGCTCGAAGACGTGCGGCATGTCGGCATCGGCGATCCCCGGCCCGGAATCCGCCACCTCCACCACAGCGCTCCCGTCGCCCACCTGCCGCAACTCCAACCGCACCACCCCGTCGTCGGGGCTGAACTTCACCGCGTTGTCCAGCAGGTTCAACACGGCCCGCTCCAGCGAGTTGGAGTCGCCCAGCAGGGACCACGGCTGCAACCGCACGTCGAACCGCACGTGCGTCACCGTCCGCCGCCGAGCCCGGTCGAGGGCGCGTTCCACCACCTCCACCAGGTCCACCGGCTCCTGCACGACCTGCGGCGCGTCCTCCCGAGCCAGCTCCACGAGGTCGCCGATCAACGTCGTCAGCTCGTCGAGCTGGGCCCGGACGTCGTCGTTGATCTCGGCCTTGTCCTCATCGGACAGCGTGGGGGCGTCGGGCCGCTCGGACGCCAGCAGCAGCTCCAGGTTCGTGCGCATGGACGTCAGCGGCGTCCGCAGCTCGTGCCCGGCGTCGGCCACCAGCCGGCGCTGCCTCTCCTGCGACTCCGCCACGGCCCCGAGCATGGCGTTGAACCTCTGCGTCAACCGGGCCAGCTCGTCGTCCCCGGTCACGGGTATCGGGCGCAGGTCGCCCGTCATGGCCACCCGCTCGGTCGCCTCGGACAGCCGCTGCACCGGTCTCAAGCCGGTGCGGGCCACGGCGGTCCCGGCGAGCGCCGCCACCAGCACGCCCAGCCCGCTGATCACGAACAGGACCACGTTGAGCTTGCCCAGCGTCGCCCGCAGCGGCTTCATGGACTGGCCGATCACCATCGCCTGCCCGTCGGTGTACTGCTTGGAGATCACCCGGAAGCCGGTGCGGTCGTCCGTCCAGATGTTCTCCCCCAGCTCCCCCTTCGCGACCTTCAGGTCGTTGCCGTTGGTGGGCGGCGGGGTGGCGCCCTTCGCGTAGAAGATCTGGCCGAACTCGTCCAGCAGGCCGATCCGGATGTCACCCGCGACCAGGAACGCGACGGGGAACGACTGGAGGTCCTGGCCGCCCTTCACCGACGGCGTCTGGATGGCGTCCGTGACGCGCTGGCGGAGGGTTTCGTCGAGCTGGGTGTAGAGGTTCTGGCTCACCGTCATGTACGCGCCCAGCGACACCACCGCCACCACGCCCGCGACGCAGAACGCCGCGAGCAGGGTGACGCGGGCCCGCAGCGAGACCCGCTGGAACCTGCCGGTGGCGATCGGGTCGTTCGACGACGCTGCGGTGATGATCACGGAGGCGTCTCCCGCAGCACGTAGCCGACGCCACGCACCGTGTGCAGCAACCGGGACTCGCCGTCCAGCTCGGTCTTGCGCCGCAGGTAGCCGACGTAGACCTCCAGCGCGTTGCCGGAGGTCGGGAAGTCGTAGCCCCACACGTCCTCCAGGATGCGACCGCGGGTCAGCACCTGCTTCGGGTGGGTGAGGAACAGCTCCAGCAGGGCGAACTCGGTGCGCGTGAGGCTGATCGCCCGCTCGCCGCGCCGCACGTCGCGCGTGCCGGGGTCCAGCTCCAGGTCGGCGAACTTCAGCGTGGCGCGGGCCCGTTCGGTGCCGTCCTGCTCGTTCGACGCCCGCCGCAGCAGCGCGCGGAGCCTGGCGAGCAGCTCCTCCAGCGCGAACGGCTTGGGCAGGTAGTCGTCGGCCCCCGCGTCCAGTCCGGACACGCGGTCGGACACCGCGTCGCGGGCCGTGAGGACGAGGATGGGCAGGTCGTCACCGGTGCTCCGCAGCCTGCGGCACACCTCCAGCCCGTCGAGCCGGGGCATCATGACGTCCAGGACCATCGCGTCCGGGCGCGCTGTCGTCACCGCTTCGAGCGCCTGCTGGCCATCGCCCGCGGTTTCCACCTGGTAGCCGTTGAACTGCAGTGAGCGGCGTAGCGACTCACGCACGGCCCGGTCGTCGTCGACAACGAGGATGCGCATGGGGGTAAGTGTTGCCCTTCGTCCTGAGAAGCGCCTGAGAGGGAGCCCAACAAACCGTGTGAACTACGCGTCAAGTCCGTGCGCCACCGGCGCGTTCCACCTCCGCCAGAGCGCGAGCACCCGCACCGCCACGACCAGGGCGGACCCGGCCAGCGCGACCGGCTCGTCCGGGAGGCCGAGCACGCTGCCGCCCGCGACCACCACGCCCCCGAGCAGCGCGGCGACGGCGTAGATCTCGCGGCGCAGGACCAGCGGGATCTCGCGCAGGAGCACGTCGCGCAGCGCGCCGCCGCCGATGCCGGTGGTCATGCCGATCAGGCACGCCGTGTACGGCGGGGCGCCCAGCGCGAGGGCGGTCGACGTGCCGCCGGTGACGAACAGCCCGAGGCCGATCGCGTCCAGCAGCAGCACGGCCCTGCGGAGCTTCGCGACCTGCGGGTGGAACCAGAACACCAGCAGGCCCGTGACGCCGGGGACCAGCAGGTACGGCCACTTCACCAGGCTGCTCGGCGGGTGCACGCCGAGCAGCACGTCCCGGATGACGCCGCCGCCCAGCGCGGTCGTCAGCGCCAGCACGATGACGCCGAACACGTCGAGCCTGGCTCGGACCGCGGCCAGCGCGCCGGACGCCGCGAACACCGCGATGCCGACCAGTTCCAGGACGATGAGCAACACGAGGGGCCAGGGTAGGTGCGCTAGAAGAAGTCGGCGAGGCGCGGGGTGCCGGGGGCCGCGACGAGCTGGTCCAGCAGCGGCGCCTCGCCGGTCAGGAGCCCGGCGCGGCGCAGCGCGGCGGTGCTCTGCGCGCCCGCGAACCACGGCCCGAGCGCCCTGGCCCGCACCCGGACGGCTCCGGTGCCGCCGGGCTCGACCCGCACCCCGCCGTCGTCCACGACGAGCCGCTGCCTGCCCGCGTGCCACGGCGCGTGCTCGTCGACCACGTCCAGGTCGACCGCGCCCGCCCTCAGGCCCGCGGCGTTCGGCCAGCCCCGCGCGGCGACGGCGGCGGGCAGGTCCACGACCCGCAGGAACCACTGGCTCACCGCGAGTTCGACGCGCATGGCCTGCGAGGTGAGCAGCCCGGTGAACGCGGGGTCGACCACGCGCACGTCGATCCGGTCGAGGACCCCGGCCCACGACGTGAGCTCGGCCAGCAGGGTGACCTGCGCGTCCAGGTCGACGCCCACGAGGTCGTGGACCTTGAGCCCCTCGGGGACGCGGTCGGCGGTCAGGTAGCCGCGCGGCGCGCCGTCGGCGTCGGTCACGAGCGTGGCCACGTCCAGGTCGAGCAGCTTCTCGGGCTCGAACGTCGGCGCGTGGCGGTCGAGCAGCCCGTCCACGGTGGCCGCCAGTCCGGTGTAGAGGGCGTGGACGTCGGCCAGGTCGGTCCCGGTGACCCGACGGGTGGCCAGCCGGTTCACGCCCACGGGTGACATGAGCAGCCGGTCCATCGGGAACACGAGCCGCTCGAACGCACCGGAGCGCTCCCAGCCGCGAGCGCGGTAGAGCGCGGGCACGGTCGGGTACAGCGCGGACACCGCCTGGCCCCGGTCGCGCATCGTGCGCAGCGCCGTGTCGACCAGCGCCGACGCGACGCCCCGGCGGCGGGCGTGCGGGTCGACCACGACACCGCCGATGCCGCCCATGGGCACGGCGCGACCGCCGAAGAACTGGGCGAAGTCGTTGATCAGCAGCGACCCGAGCGGGTGACCGCCCTCCTCGGCGAGCAGGCCGAGCCTGCCGGGCACGACCAGCTCCTCCGGCGGCGGCGCCGTGCCCGCGAACGCGAGCTTGCGCATCCGCAGCACGGTGTCGCGGTCGTCCTCGGTGTACTCCCTGATGTCCACGGGCACCTGCTTACCAGGTGAAGAACCCCTGGCCGGCCTTCCGCCCCAGCTCACCGCGGTCGACCTTGGCGCGCAGCAGGGCGGGCGGGGTGAACCGCGGCCCCAGCTCGGCGGCCAGGTGCTCGGCGATGGCCAGCCGCACGTCGAGGCCGACGAGGTCGGTCAGCCTCAGCGGTCCCATCGGCCAGCCGTAGCCGAGGCGCATCCCGGTGTCGATGTCCTCGGCGCCGGCGACGCCCTCCTCCAGCATCCGGATGGCCTCCATGCCGACCGCGACCCCCAGCCGCGAGGTGGCGAACCCCGGCGAGTCGCGGACCTCGATGACGGTCTTGCCCAGCGCTTCGGCCCAGGTCCGGACCCTCGTCACGACGTCGGGTCCCACGCCCGCGTGGTGGACGAGCTCGACCAGCTCCTGGACCGGGACGGGGTTGAAGAAGTGCATCCCGACGAGCCGCTCGCCGGGCAGGTCCTCGGCCAGCGCGGAGATCGAGAGCGAGGAGGTGTTGGACGCCAGCACGGCCTGTGGGCAAACGCTTGCGACCTGCTGGAGCACCCGCCGCTTGAGGTCGACGTCCTCCGGCACGGCCTCGACCACCAGCTCCGCGGCGGCGGGCAGCCCGGCGAGGTCGTCCACGACGGTCAGCCCGGCCAGCAGCTCCTCCGGGGCGACGGCCAGCTTCCCGCGCTCGGCGGCCTTCGCGAGCGACGCGGCCACGGCTCTCCGCGCCGCGTCGGAGCGTTCGGGCCCGGCTTCCGCGAGCGTGACGTCATGACCGCCCGCGAGCAGCAGGTGCGCGATGCCCGCGCCCATCGTGCCGCCGCCGACCACCCCGGTGATCATTCGGCGACCACCTCGGCGGTGAACATGGCCACCAGTTCGAGCCCGCCGATCTCCGACAGGTTCGCCCCGGCCGCGTGCCACTCGGGTGATTGGAACGCCGCGTTCATGACCTCGGGCGACTCGAAGTACATCTCGGCGACGACGTGCAGGTCCGTGTCGCCCAGGAAGCCGGGGACCAGCACGCGGTCGACCTTGGCCACCTCGGCACGGAGCAGACCTGGGGTTTTCCGGACGATCGGGAGGTGGGAGGAGAAGTACTTCTCGTCGAAGTCCGCCTGGTCCGCGGGCTTCCGGTAGAGCGCGATGTACTTGATCATGTGACACTCCCTGGAGGTTTTCGACTTGGACTGTAACAGCGGATTCGGATCCGGCGGTTGCTCCGGCAGGAGTCTCCCCCAAGATGGTGGGGTGCGGATCATCCTGCTGCGACACGGCCAGAGCCTCGGGAACGTCGACGAATCGGCCTACTGCCGGGTCCCGGACCACTCCCTCCCCCTCACGGCGCTGGGCGAATCGCAGGCCCGTTCGACCGGGCCCGCGATCCGCTCGCTGATCGGCGAGGGGCCGGTGGCGGTGTACGTCAGCCCCTACCTGCGGACCCGCAAGACGTTGGCCGGGCTGGAACTGGGCCCGCTGGTGGACCGGGTGGTCGCCGAACCCCGGTTGCGGGAGCAGGACTGGGGCAACCTCCAGGACCCGGTGCAGCAGGAGGTGCTGAAGCACCAGAGGCACGCCTTCGGGCACTTCTTCTTCCGGCTGCCCAACGGGGAGTCCGGGGCGGACGTGGACGACCGGCTGGCCGCGTTCCTCGGGGAGCTGGAACTGCACATGCGCAAGGACGCCGAGCACCCGCGGACCGTGCTCGTGGTGTCGCACGGGCTGACGATCCGGTTGCTGTGCAGGCGGTTGTTCTCGTGGAGCGTGGAACTCTTCGAATCGCTGTCCAACCTGGACACCTGCGGCTACCGGGTCCTGGACCACGACGGGGACGGCTGGAGGCTGGACCGGGCCTTCGAGCAGTGGCGGGAGTCGCCGGACGGCGAGACCCAGGCCCAGGTGGGGCCGCGCGGGTAGCGCCCGGCGACCCGCGCCGCCCACCTAGCCCAGCAGCCCGCGCCGGTACGCCGCCACCAACCGCCGGGGCACGCGGAGCCTCCTGCCGTCCAGGGCGGTCACCTCCACCAGGTCCGGCGCCTGCGCCTTCCACCGCGCCCGCCGGTGCCGGGTGTTGGAGCGCGAGGTCTTCCTCTTCGGGACCGCCATTACTTCTGCCGCTTTCCGTAGCGCTGGTTGAACTTCTCGATCCGACCGGCCGTGTCGATCATCCGCTGCGTGCCCGTCCAGAACGGGTGCGAGTCGGCCGTGATGTCGACGGTCAGCAGCGGGTAGGTGTTGCCGTCCTCCCACTCGACGGTCTTGTCCGACGTGGCCGTCGAGCGGGTGAGGAACTGCTTGCCCGTCGAGCTGTCCCGGAAGACGACCGGGTGGTAGTCGGGGTGGATGTTCGGTTTCACGATGCCTCTTCCCTCGGGTGGTGGGCGAACGGGTCGTCGCTGCAGACGAGCCCGCCCGCCAGTTCGTCGTCCGTGAGCAGTGCGGCCCGCAGGGTCGCCTCGATCTCCGCCGTCGACGCCTCGTGCACGATGACGACGAGGTCCTGCGCCCGGTCGCCGTAGTAGGGGTCCCACTCCAGCGAGGCCCTCGCCCGCCGTTCCGGCTCGACGTCGGACCAGTCGTCCACCGCGGCCAGCCACGGCCCGGCGTCCCCGATCCGCAGCCCGCCGCCCGCCGACTCCAGCCACAGGGCCATGTCCGGCCGCGAGGCGACCCAGAGCCGTCCCCGCGTCCGGACCACGCCGTCGAGCAGCACGTCCAGCGCCTCGTGGAGGCGTTCCGGGTGGAACGGGCGGCGGTCGGTGAAGTGCACGGTGCCCACCGAGCCGTCCGGCTCCAGCGGGAGACCGCGCAGGAGCGGCCCGAAGGCGTCGTACGGGCGGTTCTCGGGAGCGGCCAGCAGGGCCGTGACGTCCAATGAGGACAGTTCCTGGCGCGGTGCCAGCGGTGCGACGCGGTCGAGCACGGCTACGGTGCGGACGTCCCCCGGTTCCCCCACGAGCACCAGGGCGTCGGCGAACTCGGCGTGGCCCACCACGACCTGGGCGACCGTCCGCTCGTCGTCGTCCGCCGCGCCCAGTCCGCGCTCCGCGAGGCCCACCTCGCCGGTGGCGTCGGCCAGCCAGGTCTCCCGGTCGATCACCGAGACGACCGACAGCACGTGCACCGCGTCGGCGGGCAGGGCGATGCAGACGGCCTCCGGTTCCAGCGCGGGGTCCAGCCGGAGGACCACGGTGCTGCCCGCCAGCGAGGTCAGCAGCGGGACGAGGTCTTCGCGCAGGGTGCAGGAGACGCAGCCGTGGGCGAGGTCCAGCACCGTCAGGTGGCCGTCGACCCAGCGGCTGACGACGCCCTCGGCGATGCGGCTCAGGTCGTGGCGGACGAGGACCGAGCCCTCCAGTGCGCGCCACACCTCCTCGGCCACCGGGTGCTCCGCGACTCCGGCCACCATGACGACAACGGTTTTCATGTGGGTTACTGTAGATGGAAATGGATGTCATTTCAAAGGAGGTCGTGTGTCGTCACGCCACTGCCAGCTCACGGGGCGGAAACCGGGCTTCGGCAAGCAGGTCTCGCACTCCAACCGGCGCACGTCGCGGCGCTGGCTGCCCAACACCCAGCGCCGCCGCTACTGGCTGGCGTCCGAGGGCAGGTACGTCGTGCTGACCCTGTCCGTGAAGGGGATCAAGACCGTGGACCGCCGCGGCGTCGAAGCCGTCGTGGCGGCGCTGCGCGCCAACGGGGAGAAGGTCTGATGGCCAGGAGCACGGACGTCCGGCCGATCATCAAGATGCGGTCCACCGCGGGCACGGGCTACACGTACGTGACCCGCAAGAACCGGCGCAACGACCCGGACCGGCTGGTCCTGCGCAAGTTCGACCCGGTGGTGCGCAGGCACGTCGACTTCAAGGAGGAGCGCTGATGGCGAAGAAGTCGAAGATCGCCAGGGACCGGCAGCGCCGGGAGGTCGTGGCGCGGCACGCGGAGAGGCGGGCCTCGCTCAAGGAGCAGCTCCGGTCCCCGTCGTCCACCGACGAGCAGCGGTCCGCCGCGGTGCTCGGGCTCCAGCGGCTCCCGCGTGACGCCAGCCCCACCCGGCTGCGCAACCGCGACGTCGTGGACGGGCGCCCGAGGGCGTACTTCCGCGCGTTCGGGCTGTCGCGGATCAGGCTGCGCGAGATGGCGCACCGCGGCGAGCTGCCCGGCCTCAGCAAGTCGAGCTGGTGAGCGCGGTGGCCAAGGAGCGGCGCGCGGCGCCGAAGAAGCGCGTGAACGTGCTGAAGCGCGAGGGCGTGACCGAGGTCGACTGGAAGGACACGACGCTGCTGCGGAAGTTCGTGTCCGACCGCGGCAAGATCCGCTCGCGGCGGGTGACCGGGCTGACGCCGCAGGAGCAGCGGCAGGTGGCGACCGCGATCAAGAACGCCCGCGAGATGGCGCTGCTCCCCTATCCGTCGCAGGGGAGGTAGCCGTTCGGAGTGACCACCACCGCACCGGGTCGCGGTGGTGGTCGCCCCGCACGGCGGGCACGATCGCGGCATGAGCATCGAAGAACAGGTGGCGGGCCTCTACGAGGTGCTGCACCGGCGCCGCGACACCAGGCGCGAGTTCACCGGTGCGCCGATCCCGCCGGACGCGCTGCGCCGGGTGCTGACCGCCGCGCACGCCGCACCCAGCGTCGGACTGTCCCAGCCGTGGGACTTCATCCTCGTGCGGGACGAGACGACCCGGCGGGCGTTCCGCGACCACGTGCACGCCGAGCGCAGCATGTTCACCGCGCAGCTGGACGCCGAGCGGGCGGAGGTGTTCAGCCGGATCAAGGTCGAGGGGATCCTGGAGTCGACCCTCGGCGTGGTCGTCACGTACGACCCGGACCGGGGCTCGCCCGCCGTCCTCGGCCGCCACGCCATCGCGGACGCGGGCCTCTACTCCGTTTGCCTCGCCATCCAGAACCTGTGGCTCGCCGCTACCGCCGAAGGTCTGGGAGTGGGGTGGGTGAGCTTCTACCGCGAGGACGTCCTGCGTCGATTGCTGCACATTCCACCCAGGTTGCGGCCGGTCGCGTGGCTTTGCGTCGGACCCGTGGCAGGGTTGCCCGATCAACCCGATCTGGAACGCGCGGGGTGGCGGAACCGCATACCTGTCGAAGACGTCATGCACCACGAGCGGTACAGGGAGCGCTCCTCCCGGTAACCTGTTGGGGCCGTGCCGGCAGGGGCGGAACCTCAGTGTTCCCGCTCGGCGAGTCGGAATGGAGTGTCGAGCACGAGTGGAGCAGCGCGATCCGCTGACAGCGGGGCACGTGACGCACATGGACCTGAGGGTCCGCGTGCTGCTGAACGCTGGGCGTTTACCCGAGGCCAACGCCGTGTTCGACGAGGTGGTGACCAAGGCGCCTCCGAGCGCGGACCGCTGGGTGCGCTCGGCAGTCCTGGTCCACCGGGCCGTCATGGCGTGGCGGCTGGGCCGGATCCCCCTGGCGCTGGAACTGGCCGCCGAGGGGTGGCTAGACGTCGACTCGGAGACCACCGACAGCCCCGCCGCGGCGCAGACGATGGGCACGTTGGGCTACCTGCTCGAAGGCATCGGGCACCGGCACGCCGCGCTGGACATGGTGCGCAGGGCCGTGGAGGTCGCCCGCCGGGCCAACGGCCCGGACACGCTGGCGCAGTGCCTGCAACGGCTCGGCGGCACGCTGAACTTCCGCGCGGCCTCGGGTCCCCCCGGCGACGCGCACGCGATCTTCGAGGAGGCCAGGGGCTACCTCGCCGAGGGCCTGACGCTCGACACCGTGGACGGCCACGTGCACCGCGGTCTGCTCGGGGCGTACGGCCGCGCGCTGGCGGGCGTCGGGGAACTGGACGCCGCGGAGAAGGCCGGCCGCAAGACGCTGGAGCTCGCCTCCGACATCAGGGACCACTGGGGCATGTCCGTCGGCAACTGGGTGCTGTCCACGGTCCACCGCGCCCGCGGTGAGCTGGTGGAGGCCCGCACGCTGGCGAGCCGGTCCGTCGCGTCCGCCCAGTCCATCAACGACACGTCGCTGATGCTGCGGTTCTCGCTGGACCTCGCGAACATCTGCTCCGAGATGGACGACCCCGTGGGCGAGGCCGCCGCGCTGCGGTGCAGCGTCGCCGCGGGCCAGAAGGCGTCCGAGACGCTCCAGGAGGGCCTCGGGCAGGCGTTGGAGCACCGCCAGGCGGCGCTGCGCGCCCAGCAGCTCGCCGCGGCGGCCCAGGAGGCGGCGGCGCGCGACCCGTTGACGGGGCTGGCGAACCGGCTCGGGCTGGAAGCGGCGGCCGCGAGGCTGCTGGAGGGAACGGCGTCGCGCGGCCGGGTGCCGTGGCTGGTGCTGGTCGACGTCGACTGGTTCAAGGGCGTGAACGACGACGCGGGTCATGCCGCGGGCGACGCCGCCCTGCGGGAGATCGCCCAACTGCTGCGCCGGGAGTGCCGGACGGACGACCTCGTGGCCCGCTGGGCGGGTGACGAGTTCGTGGTGCTGCTGGGCGACAACGGCAACTCCGAGCACGAGGTCGGGCCGACCGTGGCCGAGCGCATCCGCGCCGCCGTCGACGGGCACGACTGGTCGATGGTGCTGGGCACGACGCGGCGCCCGACGGTCAGCATCGGCGTGGCGGCGGGCCCGGCGAAGCTGGACCAGCTGTTCGCGGCGGCGGACATGGCTCTGTACCGGGCGAAGCGGCACGGCCGCAACCGCGTGGAAGTCGAACCGACGGTGCACGAGACCGTGAACTAGGGCGGGGGCGCGGTGCCTCGGCGCCTGCCCCCGACCCCTCGTTCGCGTTCTAGGCGATCAACCCGCCGCGGAAGGCCACGAGCGCGGCCTGCACGCGGTTCACCGCACCGATCTTGCCGAGGACCGAGGACACGTAGCCCTTCACCGTGGCCTCGGACAGGTGCAGCGTGCCACCGATCTCGGCGTTGGACATGCCCTGGCCGATCAGCACGAGCACCTCGCGCTCCCGTTCGGACAGCATGGCCAGCAGCCGCCGCGCGGGCTCCGCGGCCCGTTCACCGTCGGCCACCGCCGCGAGGACCCGTGCCGCCACACCGGGATCGAGCACCGCGCCACCCCGTGCGAGGTCGCGCACCGCCTTCACCAGCTGCTCCGGCTCGGTGTCCTTCAGCAGGAAGCCGCTGGCGCCCAGGCGCAAGGCCTCGCTGACGTACTCGTCCACGTCGAACGTGGTGAGCATCGCGATCCGCGGCGGTTCGGGCAGCGTGCGCAGCCTGCGCAACGCCACCAGCCCGTCGTTGGACCGCATGCGGATGTCCAGCAGGACCACGTGCGGACGGTGCTGGCGGGCCAGGTCGGCCACCAGGTGTCCGTCGTCGCACTCGGCCACCACTTCGATGTCACCGGCGCTGCTGAGGATCATGCGAAGCCCGGACCGGACGAGGTCCTCGTCGTCGGCCAGCATCACCTTGATCACGACGCCTCCCCGAGTTGGCGTTTCGTGTTCATACAGGCCCAGCATCGCGCACCGGTGCGCAAGCTGGCGTTAATTCGACGTTATCTCACCATGTGGTAGGACGTTTGCCCAGCGTTCGGCGGCGTGGAAAGGCTCTCACCACAGCGTTCACAGTTGCCAGGAAGAAACACGGTCAGCCCAGGACGCGCGCGACTTCCTGCCGCAGTCGGGGGAGCATGGCGTAGAGCTTGTCGCCAGGGCACTGCGTGTCCGTGTAGTGGTCGCGGTGGCCGTCGATCGCCGTCGGCGCGATGCCGTACTGCTCGCAGGTGTAGACGCAGAACGAGACGAGCGAATCCCACTGCTCGCGCCGGGGTTCCTCGGCGGTGTAGAGCCCCTCGTTCTCGATGCCGATCGCGGTGGTGTTCTGGCCGGGGCAGTGGGCGCCCTCCACGACGCGGTCGCCCGCGTGGAGCGCGTCGAGGCTGCCGTGCCGCCCCTCCATGAGGAAACCGCCGCGGCTGTTGGTGAAGTGCTGGCCCGAGTCGAGCCAGCCGTTGTCGTCCATGTGGTGGTCCTGGATCCACCGGGCGTGCTCGAAGGCGTGCTCCACCGAGTAGTCGGTGACGTTCTCGGTCGCCGTGTGGTGCACCAGGATCCGCACCGGCCGTCGCTGGACGAGCGTGACCGGGCTCGACGGGGGACGCGCGCCCCAGTCGGCGCAGGAGCGGACGGGCAGCAGGGCCGCCCTCGCGGAGGCCGAACCCAGCCCGACGAGCAGCCCCGACGCGGCCACTCCGGCCAGCAGCGTTCGACGTCGCACCATGAACAAGTTTTTCCCAGTGTCGGCGCAGTTGGGCAATAGGCAACGGTGATTACCAGCCGATCGGGTAAAAGAACGTGAAACCCTTTCAGAAAAGTTGTGGAAAAAGTAACGTGCGCCACACCAGTCCTGCATGGAAGGAGCTTCGCGTCATGCGGAGAGCCGCCCTACCGGTCGTGGTGGTCGCCCTGCTCGCCACCGCCACCGTCATCACCGCACCAGCGCAGGCGGCCCCCGAGCCGCCCGTCACCACGGCCGCGTTCGCCCCGGACGACTACTGCCTCGGCCAGTGCTCGGACATCCTCCCGCCCGGCAACAACGGCAACGCGACCCTGGCCGAGATCCTGGGCCACAAGGTCTTCGGGACCCGGCCCGCGCACTCGGCCGACCAGCTCCCGAAGTACGACGCGCTGTCCTCGGGCTACCAGGGGCTGACCAACGAGCAGCTGAGCACGTTCTTCAACGACGCCTCCTTCGGCGTCGCCCCCGACCAGGTCGAGAGCACGATCAAGCCGCGCGCGGACGTGACGATCATCCGCGACAAGGCCATCGGGATGCCGCACGTCTACGGCACCACCCGGTCCGGCACCGAGTTCGGCGCGGGCTACGCCGCCGCCCAGGACCGGCTGTGGCTGATGGACGTGTTCCGCCACCTCGGCCGCAGCCAGCTCACCGGGTTCGCGGGCGGCGCCCAGGGCAACCGCGTGCTGGAGCAGAGCTTCTACGGCCAGATCGCCTACACCGAGGCCGACCTCCAGGCCCAGATCGACCGGGTCGCCGCGAGCGGACCCCGTGGCGCGCAGGCGAACCAGGACGTCAACGACTACATCGCGGGCATCAACGCCTACCTCTCGCAGTCCGTCGCCGCGCGGAACTTCCCCGGCGAGTACGTGCTCACCGGGCACGCGGACGCGATCACCAACTGGAACGACATCCAGCCGTTCAAGCCGACCGACATGGTCGCCATCGCGGCCGTCGTCGGCGGGCTGTTCGGCGCGGGCGGCGGCGGCGAGGTGCAGTCCGCGCTGGTCCGCCTGGCGGCGCAGAACAAGTACGGCGCCGAGGTCGGCGAACAGGTGTGGAGGTCGTTCCGCGAGCAGAACGACCCCGAGGCCGTGCTGACCCTGCACGACGGCCAGCGCTTCCCGTACTCCGCGAGCCCGGCCGACCCGGTCGGCGTGGCGGTGCCGGACGCGGGCTCCGTGACGCCGGAACCGATGGTCTACGACCAGACCGGTGGAGCCGCGACCGTCGACGTCCCCGCCGGGGGCCTGGCCGCCGCCGAGGGGATCTTCGCCGACGGCGTCCTCCCTGCCGACCTGCTGAACAAGAAGCACGGCATGTCCAACGCGCTCGTCGTGTCCGGCGCGCACACCGACACCGGCAACCCGATCGCCGTGTTCGGCCCGCAGACCGGCTACTTCGCGCCCCAGCTGCTGATGCTCCAGGAGCTGAACGGTCCCGGCATCAGCGCGCGCGGCGTGTCCTTCGCCGGCGTCGGCATGTACGTGCAGCTCGGCCGCGGCCAGGACTACTCGTGGAGCGCCACCTCGGCGTCGCAGGACATCGTCGACACGTTCGCCGTCGACCTCTGCGAACCCGACGGCGAGCCCGCCACCAAGGCGTCCAACCACTACCTGCTGCGCGGCCAGTGCGTGGCGATGGAGCGGTTGGAGCGCAAGAACGCCTGGAAGCCCACGGTCGCGGACGGCACGGCCGCCGGGTCGTACACGCTCGTCGTGTACCGCACCAAGTACGGCCTGGTGCAGAGCCGAGCCCTGGTCGGCGGCAAACCCGTGGCGTACACCGCTCTGCGGTCCACCTACCTGCACGAGGTCGACCCGATCATCGGGTTCCAGGAGTTCAACGACCCGAGCGCCATCCGTTCCGCGCAGGACTTCCAGAAGGCCGCGGAGCACATCGGGTACGCGTTCAACTGGTTCTACGTCGACTCGAAGGACACGGCGTACTTCAACTCCGGCTCCAACCCGGTGCGCAAGCCGGGCGTCGACCCGAACCTGCCGATCAAGGCCGCGCAGCAGTACGAGTGGCAGGACTGGGACCCGAACACCAACTCCGCGCGCTACACGCCCGCGGCGGAGCACCCCCGGTCGATCAACCAGGACTACTACATCAGCTGGAACAACAAGCAGGCGCTGGACTTCACGTCGTCCGGCTTCGGCAACGGCTCGGTGCACCGCGGCGACCTGATCGACGACCGCGTCAAGGCCCTGATCGCCAACGGCGGCAAGGCGACCAGGGCGTCGCTCACCAAGGCCATGGCCGAGGCCGCGGGCGCCGACCTGCGGGCCGAGCAGGTGCTCCCCGACCTGCTGCGGGTCATCGAGAAGGCCCCGGTGACCGACCCGGCGCTGGCGTCGACCGTGCAGAAGCTCAAGGCGTGGCAGCAGTCCGGTTCGCTGCGCCGCGAGACCACGAAGGGCAGCAAGGTCTACAGCCACGCCGAGGCGATCCGCGTGCTCGACGCGTGGTGGCCCCGGCTCGTGCGGGCCGAGTTCGAGCCCGGCCTGGGCACCGAGCTGTACACCGAGCTGGTCAGGGCCGTCCAGGTCGACGAGGCCCCGTCCGACGCCCACGGCGCCGCACCGCACAAGGGGTCGTCGTTCCAGTACGGGTGGTGGAGCTACGTCGACAAGGACATCAGGCGCGTCCTCGGTGACCAGGTCGCGGGCCCGTTGACCGGCACCTACTGCGGTGGCGGCGACGTGACGGCGTGCCGCACCACGCTGCTGGACAGCCTGCGCGCCGCCGCGGCCGTGCCCGCCAACCAGGTCTACCCCGGTGACGCGGACTGCGCGGCGGGCGACCAGTGGTGCGCCGACTCCATCATCCACCGCGCGATGGGCGGCATCACCCACGACAAGGTGCAGTGGCAGAACCGGCCGACCTACCAGCAGGTCGTCCAGTTCCCGGCCAAGCGGGGCGCCAGCCTGACCAACGCCGCGCTCGGCAGGACCGCGACGGCCAGCAGCCACGAGCGGGGCGCGTACAACTCCCCGCCCGCCAACGCCGTCGACGGCAACCCCGCCACGAGGTGGGCGAGCGACTGGAGCGACGACCAGTGGCTCCAGGTCGACCTGGGCTCGGTGCAGCGGGTCGGTCGCGCGTTCCTGCGGTGGGAGGCGTCGTTCGGGAAGGCGTACCGGATCGAGGTGTCGACCGACGGCACCCGGTGGCGGCAGGTCTTCGCCACCGGCGAGGGCAACGGCGCCACGGACAACGTGACGTTCGCCCCGACCGACGCGCGGTTCGTACGAATGACGGGTACCCAACGCGGCACGAATTACGGATACTCGCTCTACGAGCTCGAGGTCTACCCGCAGTAGACCACTTCCGAGGAAGACCCCGGTCCACCCCCAGGGACCGGGGTCTTCCGCTTTTCGCAGGTCAGCGCGGCACGAAGAGGTAGTTGCGCACCTCGGGCACGATCCGGGTCACCGTCCGCCACCCGCCCTGGTTCCAGATCCTCATGTCGTAGTCGCGCTCGGCGAGCCACGACACCACGTCCTGCGCCGAGTAGCCGAACCGCGAGACGTGCCGCTCCTCGACCTCCAGGAGGAACTTCGGCCGGAGCGTCTCGATCACCCAGGCCCCGCCCTCCAGCACCCGCAGCTCCGCCCCCTCGACGTCGGCCTTCACGAAGTTCAGCCGCCCGATGCCCTGCTCCGCGACGAACGCGTCCAACGTCTGCGTCCGCACCACGACCTCCAGGTGCTCGTCGAACTCGACGTTCGACCCGAGCCCGTTGGCCCCCGCCGTGAGGAACGACCGCCCGGTCACCGGCACCCCGTGCCGAACCGGGACGCTCATCACCTCGCGCCCCTCGACGGCCCCCAGCGCGACCGAGTGCCGCACCACGTTCCGCCCCTCCCGCGGACGCAGCACGTAGGACAGCGCCGGGTGCGCGAACACCAGCGGCTCGACGCTGTGAACCGTCCCCTGTGGACCGACCAGCTGCGACAACGTCACCGTGTACAGACCGAGCGCGGCGCCCACGTCCAGACACACATCACCGACCCCGACCACCTCGCGCAAACCCACCAGCTCGGGCTCGACGAACGGCGTCACCTTGGCCAGGACACGAAGACCGGCAGCGACAGCGGCCCCGCGCACATCAGTAAGTTTCTGCGTCACCCACCCAAGGGTAGGCAACCCGCCACCACGACCGGGCCCCCCACCACAGTTGATCAACAGCCGGCCGCTAAACTGGCTCAAGCACCAGCCCCGCCCTCGTAGCTCAGGGGATAGAGCATCGGTTTCCTAAACCGTGTGTCGCAGGTTCGAATCCTGCCGGGGGCACTCACCTTTCGCCGGGTGAATCAGGCCCTGAGCAGCGGCAACGCGCTCGGGGCTTGATCTTTTAGTGGGTGCGCCGTATGCCACTGTCGGCCGGAATATGCCCCTCTTTGCCACCGTTTACGGACTCACCACGGACTGGATTCGCACCACGACCCGCACCACGCCTGGCAAGCGGAAGGCCCCCAGGGGGTACCTGGGGGCCGTGGTTCCGACTGTCGATCACTGGTCGAAGAGTCCTT
>NZ_DASUSQ010000177.1:0-9806 GCF_036375055.1 Umezawaea sp. | reverse complement strand
CGCGTGGAACGCCTCCACGTCCCGGCTGACCGCGTACGGCACGACCACGAGACGGCCGCCGGTGGTCAGCGCGCCCCACATCTCCCAGACGGAGAAGTCGAAGGCGAAGCTGTGGAACAGGGTCCACACGTCGTCCTGCCCGAACGGCAGGCGCTCGCGCACCCCGCGGATGAGCCGCACCACGTTGCGGTGCGTCACCGTCGTCCCCTTCGGACGACCGGTCGACCCCGACGTGAAGATCACGTAGCAGCCGTGGTCCGGCTGGACGGCCGGGAGTTCGACGTCCCCGGCCTCCGCCGGGTCCGCCAGGTCGACCAGCTCCCACGGTCCACCGGGGACGGACGCGGCCGTCGCCGCGTGCACGACGACCAGCGGGGCGCCGACGTCGCGGAGCATGAACTCCAGGCGGTCGGCGGGGAACGCCGTGTCCAGCGGCACGTACACGCCGCCTGCGCGCAGCACGGCCAGGCACGCCACCACGGTCTCCCACGACCGCTCCAGGTACACGCCGACGCACACCTCGGGGCCGACGCCGAGGCGGCGCAGCCGGTGCGCCAGCAGGTCGGCGCGGTCGGTCAGCTCCCGGTAGGTCAGGGAGGTGCCGTCACCGGTCAGGGCCACCGCGTCGGGCCGGGCCGAGGTCGCCGCCGCCACCAGCTCGTGCACGGTCGTCGCGCCGGGCACGTCCACCGCCGCCCGCGACCACGCCGCCACCGTCCGGGCCTCCCGGCTCGGGACGAGCACGGCCGTCGGGTGGTGCGCGGAGGGGTCGGCGGTCATGGCGCGGAGCGCGCGCAGGTGGTAGTCGCGCAGCAGGACGGCCTGCTCGCGGGTGAGCTGGCGGGTGTCGTACTCCAGCTCCAGGCGCAGCCCGTCGGCGCCCGCCTCCCGGCTGACCGAGACGAGCAGCGGGAAGCTGGTGCTGGTGGACCCGGACGGCCCCTGGTCGGCGGCGTCGAGGTGCCACGACCCGGCGCCCTCGGCGAGCCCGCCGAACTGGTGGAAGTCGTTGTAGACGAAGCCGACGTCGAACAGGGACGTGCCGCCGAGTTCGCGCTGGAGCGCGGCCATCGGGTAGCGGCGGTGCGGCAGGACGTCCCGCTCGGCCTCGAAGACCGCGCGGGCGAGGTCCTGCCAGCTCCCGTCGGGGAGCGCGACCCGGAACGGCAGGGTGTTGAGGAACAGACCGCGCACCTCCGCGCCGTCCGCCTCCTCCAGGCGGCCGTGGAACGACAGACCGGTGGTCACGTCGCCGCCGCCGGTGACGGCGGAGAGCACGCGCAGGTGCGCGGCGAGCAGGACCGTCTTGACCGGGACCCCGGCCCGGCGGGCGAACGCCTCGACGTCCGCGCGCAGCTCGGCGGGCAGCCCCGTGACGAGCGAGCCGTGGCCCAGTGCCTCGTCGCGGTCGTGGCGCTCGCCCGCGACGGTGTCCCCGAGGCCGTCCGCCGTCACCGACCAGCGGGGCAGCGGGCTCCCGTCGGTGCCCGCCAGGCGCTCGCGCCAGTACCGCCCGCTCTCCTCCGAGGCCAGGGCGGCGCGCTCGGCGGCGATGAAGTCGCGGTAGGACGAGCGGAGCGGGACGGGGTGGACGTCGTGCCCGGCGAGGAGGTCGTCGTAGGTCGTGCTGATCTCGGCGAGGGTGGAGGTCAGGCTCCAGCCGTCCAGGACGGCGTGGTGCTCGGTGACGGTCCACTGGAAGGCGGTGTCGGACAGCACGTGCACGGCCATCCGGCACAGCGGTGCCGAGGTGACGTCCAGGGAGGTGCGCCGCTCGACGGCCAGGTGCTCGTCCACGGTCGCGCGCCGGGTGTCCTCCGGCGTCCCGCGCAGGTCGACGACGGAGAGGGGGATCTCGGCCGACGGGTGCACGAGCTGCACCGGCACGCCGTACCGGCTCATGTCGAACGAGGTCCGCAGGACGGGGTGCCGCGCGGTGACCAGCGCGAGCGCGGCGCGGAAGCGGGTCTCGTCGAACGCTCCGGTCAGCCGCAGGGTGTGGACGTTGTGGTACGGCTTGCGCTCGGGGTCGCGCTCCATCTCGTAGACCATGCCGACCTGGAGCTCCGCCATCGGGTAGGCGTCCTCCAGCCCGTCCGGCAGCAGCGCCCTGTCCTCGTCGGCGAGCACGGAGAACGGCTCGGACCGCGGCGCGGCGTCCACGTCGTCGAGCAGTTCGGCGGCGAGACCCGCGGGCGTCGGGTTCGCGAGCATGGCCGCCAGGCTCGCGGTCAGCCCCGCGTCCCTGACCTCGCCGAGGACCTGGATGCTGCGGATGGAGTCGCCGCCCAGGTCGAAGAAGTTGTCGTGCCTGCCCACCCGGTCCACGCCGAGGACCCGGCACCAGATCCCGGCCAGCAGCTCCTCGACCGCGCCGACCGGCGGCACGTACTCCTGCGCCACCTCCGGGCGCGACTCGTCCGGGTCGGGCAGCGCGCGGCGGTCGACCTTGCCCCGCGCCGTGAGCGGGAGTTCGTCGAGGAACACGAACAGGCGCGGCACCATGTACGTCGGCAGCCGCCGTTCCAGCCACGCCCGCACCTCGCCGGTCAGCGGCGTCGTGCCGTCCACGACCAGGTAGGCCACCAGGTCGACGCCGACCGTCGTGTTCGCGCGGGTCACGACCACGCAGTCCCGCAGGCCGGGGAGGTCGCGCAGGGCGGCCTCGACCTCGCCGAGTTCGACCCGGTACCCGCGCACCTTGACCATGTGGTCCACGCGCCCGAGGAACTCCACCCGGCCGTCGGCCGACCAGCGGCCCCGGTCACCGGTGCGGTAGAGGCGTTCGCCCGCGCGGAACGGGTGCGGCAGGAAGCGGTCCGCGGTCAGACCGGGCTGGCCCAGGTAGCCGCGCGCGAGGCACGGACCGGACACGCACAGCTCGCCGGGCGACCCGATCGGCACCGGCATCCCGGCGTCGTCGACCACCCACACCTGCGTGTTCACCAGCGGCACGCCCAGCGGCAGCGCGCCGGCGGGCACGTCACCGCGCCGGAACGACCCGCAGACCGAGAACGTCGTGGTCTCCGTGGGCCCCCAGCAGTTCACGACCTCCAGGTCGGGGCAGCGCTCCAGGATCCGCGCGACGTGGCCGGGCGACACCGTCTCGCTGCCGGTCAGGACCCGGCGCAGGCCGTCGAACGCCTGCGGCTCGTGGTCCACCAGCAGCGCGAACAGCGAGGCGGTCGCGTGCAGCACCGTCACGCCCGACTCCGCCACCCACTCCGCGACCTCCCGGGGCCCGTACCGCACGGCGGGGGCCAGCACGAGCCGCGCGCCCGCGACCAGCGGCGCCCACACCTCGAACGTCGACACGTCGAAGGAGGCCGTGGCGATCTGGAGCAGCGCGTCGTCCGGCCGCACGGTCGTGGTCCCGCCGCCGTGCAGCAGCTCGGTCACGTTGCGGTGCCGGGCCACCACGCCCTTCGGCTGCCCCGTCGACCCGGACGTGAAGATCACGTAGCAGCCGTGGTCCGGCCCCGCCCCGCCCGTGGGGTTCTCGCCGTCACCCGACTCCACGTCGCCCACGTCGAGCACGCGCCACGGGCCATCGGGGACGCCGCGCGCGGCCTGTCCCGCGGTGAGCACCAGCGGGGCGGCGGAGCGCTGGAGCATGAACTCCAGCCGGGCGGCGGGGAAAGCGGGGTCGAGCGGCACGTACAGGCCGCCCGCCTTGAGGACCGCGAGCCAGGCGACGACCATCTCGACGGACCGCTCGACGCACACGCCGACCGCCGTGTCGGGGCCGATGCCGAGGTCGCGCAACCCGTGCGCCACCCGGTTCGCCCGCTCGTTCAGCTCCGCGTAGGTCAGCGACACCTCGCCCGACACCAGGGCCACCGCGTCGGGCGAGGCCGCGACCCGCTCCTCGACCGCGCGGTGCACGGGCGTCGGGGGCACGTCGGCCTCGTTCGCGTTCCACGACTCCAGCAGGGCCCGCTCGTCCGCGCCGAGCAGCGGCACCCAGCGGTGCTCGGCGTCCGGGTCGGCCACCATCTCGGCCAGCACCCGCGCGTAGTGGTCGCGCAGCACGGCGACCTGCGCGGCGGGGAACGCCCGCGCGTCGTACTCCAGTTCCAGGTTCAACCCGTCGCCGCCCGGTTCGCGGACGAACGCCACCACCAGCGCGAAGTGCGTGCGGGCGACGTCGCCCAGCGCCTCGTCGTCGCCCGCCCCGGCGATCTGCTGGAAGTCGGTGTAGACGAAGTTGGTCTCGAACAGCGGTGAGCCGCCGAGTTCGCGCTGGAGCGCGCCCATCGGGTAGCGGCGGTGCGGCAGCAGGTCGTTCTCGGTGGCGAAGACCGCGCGGACCAGGTCGCGCCAGCTCCCGTCGGCCAGCTCCACGCGGAACGGCACGGTGTTGACGAACAGGCCGCAGACGTCGGCGCCGCCCTCCTCCTCCAGCCGCCCGTTGGCGGTCAGCCCGACCACGACGTCGCGCGAGCCGGTGACCAGGCTCATCGCCTTCACGTGCGCGGCCAGCAGCACCGCCTTCACCGGCACCCGGCACGAGCGGGCCAGCTCGCGCAGCCGGGGCGGCAGGTCGGCGGGCAGCGGGCTCACCAGCGAGCCGTAGCCCCGGTCCCCGTCGTGGACGTGCCGCTGCCCGGCCACCTCGGTGGCGGTGGGCAGCACCGGCCGGTCCGAGGGCCAGCGCGGCAGGCGGCTGTCCGGGAGCTCCGCGAGCCGGTCGCGCCAGAACCCGGTGCTCTCAGCGGACTCCAGCGCCGCGCGCTCGGCGGCGACGTAGTCCCGGTAGGTCGAGCGCGGCGGGGCCGCCACCGGCTCCTCGCCGACGAGGAGGCCCCGGTACGCGTCGGTGATCTCCGAGACGACGGACGCCAGGCTCCAGCCGTCGAGGATCGAGTGGTGCTCGGTGAACGTCCACTGGAACGCCTCGGGCGACAGGACGTGCACGCCCATGCGGCACAGCGGCGCGACCGACAGGTCCAGCGGCGTGCGCCGCTCGGTGGCCAGGTGGTCCGCCAGCGTCGCTCCCCCGTCCACCACGGTGATGGGGACCTCGGCCCTGTCGTGGACGAGCTGCATGGGCTCGCTGAACCCGGACAGGGCGAACGAGGTGCGCAGGACGGGGTGCCGGGCGACGACCGCGGCCACGGCGCGCCGGAAGCACGCCTCGTCGAACGCTCCGGCCACCTTCAACGTGTGCACGTTGTGGTAGGGCAACCGCTCCGGGTCGCGCTCCATCTCGTAGACCATGCCGACCTGGAGCTCCGACATGGGGTAGGCGTCCACGAGCCGGGGCGGGTCCTGCGTGATCACCGCGTCGTCCACTGCGCTCATCGGGTCGTCACCGCTCGCCGGTCGTGCGCGCGGCGAGCAGTTCGCGGTCCCGCTCCGACAGCATCGCGAACGGCGATGCCGTGGCGGGCACCGGTTCCGCGGCCTGCCGAGGCTCGACGACCTCGCTCAGCGCCCGCACCGTGGGGTGCTGGTTCAGCTGCTGGAGACCGACGACGAGCCCCTTCGTCCGCGCCTGCCCCACGACCTGGATGCTGCGGATCGAGTCGCCGCCCAGGTCGAAGAAGTTGTCGTTCCTGCCGACCCGGTCCACGTCGAGCACGCGGGACCAGATGCCCGCCAGCAGCTCCTCCACCTCGCCGACCGGCGGCACGAACTCCTCCGCGTCGTCCTGGCGCGTCTCCTTCGGCTCCGGCAGCGCGCGCCGGTCGATCTTCGCCCTGGGGGTGAGCGGCAGCTCGTCGAGGAACACGAACAGGCGCGGCACCATGTAGGACGGCAGCCGCTGCCCGAGCCACGTCCGCAGCTCGCCGGACGTGGGGGCGACGCCGTCCATGACGGCGTAGCCCACGAGGTCGATGCCCGCCGTGGTGTTGGCGCGGGTGACCACCACGCACTCGCGCAGGTCGGGGTGCTCGCGCAGGGCCGCCTCGACCTCGCCGAGTTCGACGCGGTACCCGCGGACCTTGACCATGTGGTCGGTGCGGCCGAAGAACTCCACCCGGCCGTCGACCGACCAGCGACCCCGGTCGCCCGTGCGGTACAGGCGTTCGCCCGCCCGGAACGGGTGCGGCACGAAGCGCTCCGCCGTCAGCGCGGGCCTGCCGAGGTAGCCGCGCGCCAGGCACGGGCCGGACACGTACAGCTCGCCGGACGAGCCGACCGGCACCGGCAGCCCTGCCTCGTCCAGCACCCACACCTGGGTGTTGACGAGCGGGGAGCCCAGCGGCAGCGCGCCGGACGGCACGGTCCCACGCCGGTACACGCCGCAGACCGAGAACGTCGTGGTCTCCGTCGGCCCCCAGCAGTTCACCAGCTCCAGGTCGGGGCAGCGCTCCAGCACCCGCTCCACGTGCCCCGGCGACACCGTCTCGCTGCCGGTGAGGAAGCGGCGCAGGCCGTCGAACGCCTGCGGCTCGTGGTCGACCAGCAGCGCGAACAGCGACGCCGTGGCGTGCAGCACCGTCACGCCCGCCTCGACGACCCACTCCGCGATCTCCCGAGGCCCGTACTGCACCGGCGGTGCCAGCACCAGCCGCGCGCCGCCCACCAGCGGCGCCCACACCTCGAACGTCGAGTTGTCGAACGACAGCGGCGCGAGCTGGAGCAGGGTGTCGGTCGGGTTCAGGGTGAGGAACTCGCCGCCGTGCAGCAGCTCGGTCACGTTGCGGTGCCGGGTCACCACGCCCTTGGGCTGGCCGGTGGACCCCGACGTGAAGATCACGTAGAAGCCGTTGTCCAGCGCCGCGCCGCCGTCGAGGTTCCCGTCGTCGCCGTCGGCCCACAGCGACTCGTCCACGACCACGACCCGCCACGGGCCCTCGGGCACGCGGTCGACGGCCCGCTCGCCCGCCAGCACCAGCCCGGCGGAGACCTCCCGCAGCATGTAGGCCATGCGCTCCACGGGGAACTCGGGCTCGACCGGCACGTAGACGCCACCGGCCTTCAGGACGGCCAGCAGGCTGGTGATCATGCCGAGCGAGCGGTCCTGGCACAGCGCCACCGGGACGTCCGGTCCGACGCCGAGGTCCCGCAGCCGACGGGCCAGCCGGTTGGCCCGCGCGTTCAGCTCGCCGTAGGTCAGCGAGGTCCCGCCCGACTCCACCGCGACCGAGTCCGGCGACGCCGCGGCGCGCTCCTCGAACATCCGGTGCACCAGCACCGGCGGCACCTCGGCCTCGTTGGCGTTCCACGACTCCAGCAGCCCGCGCTCGTCCTCGCCGAGCAGCGGCACCCACCGGTGGCGCGCCTCCGGGTCGGCCACCATCTCGGCCATGACCCGCAGGTAGTAGTCGCGGTAGAGCAGAACCTGGTCCGGGGTCAGGACTTCGGTGTGGTAGTCCATCCCGAACAGCAGGCGGTTGGAGTACGGGTTGCGGATCACGCCCACGTTGAGCGGGAAGTTGGTCGGCTCGGCCCGGTCCGTGGTGAAGCTGTCGATCTTGTCGTCCGCGATGCGCATGAGACCGGGGCCGAAGGCCCTGTCCAGCACGTGGAAGTGGTTGTGGACGAAGTTCACCTCGAACAGCGGCTCGCCGCCGACCTCGCGCTGGAGCGCGCCGAGCGGGTAGCGCCGGTGCGGCAGGAGTTCGCGCTCGGTCTCGAACACGGCCCGCACCAGGTCGCGCCAGGTGCCGTCGGGCAGCTCGATGCGGAACGGCACGGTGTTGAGGAACATGCCGCGCACCTCGGTGCCGCCCTCCTCCTCCAGCCGCCCGTTCGCGGTGAGGCCCACCAGGAGGTCGGACGTCCCGGTGACCAGGCTCATCACCTTCAGGTGCGCCACCAGCAGCACGGCCTTGAGCGGCACGGAGCACTCGCGCGCCAGCTGCCGCAGCCCGTCGCACAGCTCCTCCGGCAGCAGCGTCTCGACGGAGCCGTAGCCCTGGTCGGGGTGGTGCTCGCGCCACTCGTGCTCCTGCGCGCGGCCGGTCAGGCTGGTCGGGCGGTCGGCGGGCCAGCGGGGCAGGCGGCAGTCCGGCCGGTCCCCGACGCGGTCGAGCCAGAACCCCCGGCTCTCCTCGGAGGCCAGCGTCTCCCGTTCGGCGGCGATGAAGTCGCGGTAGGCGGAGCCGGGCGGGGTGAGCACGGGGTCCTCGCCCGCCAGCAGCCGCTGGTACACCTCGGCGATCTCGGAGATGGTGGAGTGCAGGCTCCAGCCGTCGAAGATGGCGTGGTGCTCGGTGATCGTCCACTGGAACGACTCGTCGGTCAGCCGGTGCAGGGCGAAGCGCAGCAGCAGGGGCTTGGAGTGGTCGAACGGACGGCGGCGCTCCGAGAGCACGTGGTCGTCGAGGAGCTGGTCCCTGGTGGCCTCGTCGTGGTGGCGCAGGTCCTCGACGGTGAACGGCATCTCCGCGGTCCGGTGCACGAGCTGCATCGGCTCGCTGAAACCGCTGAGGTCGAACGAGGTGCGCAGGATCGGGTGGCGCGCGACGACCCGTGCCGTCGCGTCGCGGAAGGCCGCCTCGTCGTAGGGTCCGACGATCCGGAGCCCGTCCAGGTTGTGGTACGCCCGGCGCTCCGGGTTCAGCTCCATCTCGTAGACCATGCCGACCTGGAGCTCCGCCATCGGGTAGGCGTCCTCCAGGCCCTCCGGCAGCAGCGCCCTGTCCTCCTCGGACACCAGGGCGAACGGTTCGCGGACGACGGGCCCGGTCCCCGTGGCGGTCACGGCCTCCACGCGCGTCGCGAGCCCGGCCGTGGTGGGGCTGCGGAACAGGTCCTGGAGGTCGAAGGAGAGCCCGCCGTTCCTGGCCTGGCCGAGGACCTGGATGCTGCGGATGGAATCGCCGCCCAGGTCGAAGAAGTTGTCGTGCCTGCCGACCCGGTCCACGCCCAGCACCCGCTGCCAGACCTCGGCCAGCGCCTCCTCGACGGCGCCGACCGGGGCGACGTACTCCTGGGCCAGCTCGGGGCGGACGGCCTCCGGTTCGGGCAGGGCCTTGCGGTCCACCTTGCCCTGCGGGGTCAGGGGGAGCTCGTCGAGCGTCACGAGGTGCCGCGGCACCATGTAGTCCGGCAACCGCTTGCGCAGCCACGCGCGCAGCTCGTCCGTGGACGGCGCCTCGCCGTCGGGCACCAGGTAGCCCGCCAGGTCGGCCTGGCCGTCGGGGCCGGTGCGGGCGACGACGGCCGCCTCCAGCAGACCGGGGTGGGTGCCCAGGACCGTCTCGACCTCACCGGTCTCGATGCGGTAGCCGCGGATCTTCACCTGGGCGTCGGCGCGGCCGACGTACTCCAGCCCGCCCCGCGCGTTCCAGCGGCCGAGGTCGCCGCTGCGGTAGAGCCGGGCACCGGCCCGGCCGGTGCGGTGGTCGGGCACGAAGCGCTCGGCGGTCAGCGCCGGGAGCCCGGTGTAGCCGCGGGCGAGGCCCGCGCCGCCGACGTGGATCTCGCCGGTCACGCCGATCGGGCAGGGGCGGCCGTGCGCGTCCAGCACGTGCACGCTCAGGTCGGGCAGGGGGCGGCCGATCTGGCTGAGGTCGCGCTCCAGGTCCTGCTCGCCGAGGGCCAGGTACGTGACGTGGACGGTGGTCTCGGTGATGCCGTACATGTTCACCAGCAGCGGGGCGGTGTACCCGTGCCTCGACGCCCACCTGCGCACCGACGGCCGGTGCAGGGCCTCACCGCCGAACACCACGGCCCGCAGGGACAGCTCACCCGCCGACTGCTCGTCGACCGTCTCGAACTGGCGGAACGCCGACGGGGTCTGGCTCAGGACCGTCACGCCCTCGTCGCGCACGAGCGCGTGGAACGCCTCCACGTCCCGGCTGACCGCGTACGGCACGACCACGAGACGGCCGCCGGTGGTCAGCGCGCCC
>NZ_DASUSQ010000176.1:0-17997 GCF_036375055.1 Umezawaea sp. | reverse complement strand
GACCCACCCCAAACCCCTACTACACCGGCGTTCCAGGCATGTACCTGTGCTCAGCCGCCACCCCGCCAGGCGCGGGCGTGCACGGCATGAGCGGCTACCACGCCGCCGAACAAGCCTGGAAAGCCCACCACCGCTGACCCGGCTCCCCGGACACCCTCCACCGCTGACCCGGTTTCCAGACACCCACCACCGCTGAACCCATCATTAGCCACGAACCCGCGCCCGCGCCAAGCCGATCACCACCACAACCAGGCCCGCAGTTCTCCCTGCCCCTCCTCCTGAACTCTCCTCCTGAACCCGCAACCAACCGACCGGCACCACCGAGCACCAGCCCTCTCCGGACTCTGCCCCGAAATCCCCTCAACCGACCGGCACCGCCGTACCCCGTCCACAACCAACCGTCACCGGCACTCCAGCGTGGTCAGCAACCGCACCTGCGCGTCCACCCACGTCCTCGCACTCACCTCCTCCCCAAGCGCCGCCACGGCGGCGGCGTTCCCGTGCAAACCCACCCGCCGCAACTCCGCCGCCGCGTCCCCGAGCCGCGAGCGCAGACTCGGCGTGACGTGCCGCAACCCCCGGTGCGCCGCATCCGCGCACACCGCCAGCGCCTCGTCCACCGCGTCCCCGATCAGGTCCGACTCGGGTTCGCGATACCCCGGCACCATCCCGACGTCCCCCACCGGAGCCAGGTCGAGCACCACCACACCCGCATCCGTCAGCACCGCGAGCGGGTCGATCACGACCACACCCCCGACCCGCCGCAGCGACCCGCTCACCATCGTCGGCCCGGACTCCAACGCCCCGGCCAACGCGTCCAGCGCACCAGGAGCGACACCCCGGTGGGTCGCCGAGATCGTCGCCGTCGTCCCGAACTCGTCCGCGACCACCGCGTCCAACCGCTGCGCACCGGAGGAGTACCCGACCGACCGCACCTCGGCGACCGCCACGACCCGCACCAGCTCGGCCTCCACCCGCGCCCGCACCAACCGGGGCGGCAACCGCTCCAACGCACCCGCCTCCGCCGCGAGCGACCGGACCAGCACCGGCTCGGGCAACCCCTCCCACGACCGCCCCACCGGCGTGATCGACGTCTTGGACACCCGCCCCGCCGACACCTTCAGCACCTGGCTCGCGCTGCGCGACGCCGACTCGGACACGACGTTCGACGCCGCCAGCGCACCCAGCGCCGTGCCCGCGACCCGACGGGGCGCGAGGTCGTGCCCCGTCGGCGACTCGGTCTCCCCGATCGCCCAGCGGTGCCGCAGCACCAGCGTCGTCGGACCGCTGGCGAAGAACACCTCCACCGTCCGGTCCTCGACCGTGCCGCGCACCCGGCACCCCAGCGCCGTCACCCGCACCCGGTTCATCGGCGTCTCGGCGGGCACGTCCGTGCCCAGCACCTGCGACCGCGCACCGGTCGCCCGGTGCCGCGCGTGCAGCTCCGCGACCAGTTCCGCGAACCGCTCCGGCCGGTAGTGCGCCGACCGCTCCCGATAGGCCTCCAACTGACCCACCAGGTCGTCCACCGCCGCCGCGGGCCAGTGCAGACCGCGAGCACCCAGCTCGACCCTGGTCCGCCGCAGCCCGGCGTCCAGCACCGGGTCGGCGTGCGCCGCACCGTCGAGCAGCACCCGGTCGGCCAACTCCAGCACGCCCGCCAGCCCGGCCCGGTCCGGCCCGGCGCCCCCACCGACGTCGAACCGCACCACGTCCTCGACCAGCCCGCGCTCATCGGCCTCGCGGAACGCCCACACCGCGTGCGCCACGAACTCGTCCCGCCGCGCGGCGGTCGCGTCCGCGTGCACGTAGCCCAGCTCACCCGGCACCAGGAACCGCACCGTGCACGACGGCAGCTCAGCGCTCGCGGCCGGGTCCGCCGCCGTCGGTCTGCGCAGCCGCACCGGGTAGCCTGCCGCGTGCGACCGCCGAGCCGCCGCGAACCCCCGCGCGCCCAGCAGCGCGGTGAGCGCCGCGTCGTCGATCGCACCCGGCGACCACGCCGTGAACTCCGGCGCGGGCTCGTCCTCGTGCCGACGCTGGTAGGCCAGCACCACCGCGATCCGGTGCCTGCACACCGCGTGCGCACCGCACGAACACGGCGCCGCCCCGAGCGCGACCCCGACCGGCAGCTCGACCTCCACCCCGTCGGGGAACCGACCGCGCACCGCGTCGCCCTCGACCTCGACGACCGGCCCAGCGCCCGCGTCCAGGTCCTTCGTCGCGCGCTTCACCAGACCCCGGTTGGCCAGCGCCGTCAACGCCTCCGGTGTCAACGCGAGCAGGTCGTCCCGCATCAGCCGATCCTCTCCGCGACGAACTCGGCCAGCCGACCCGGCGTCATCGCCCCCACGTGCGCGCCCACGTCCGCCAACCGCTGCGCCAGATCCCTGTCGTAGTCGGGGTTCGCGTCCTCGTCGAGCGCCGCGAGCCCCAGCACCTCGGACCCCTGCTCGACGAGCTTGCGCACGGTGCGCACCAACCGGTTCGGATCCCCGCCCTCGTAGAAGTCGGAGATCACCACGACGATCGCCCGCCTCGGGTTCTCGACCAGCCCGTCGGCGTAGGCGACGGCCTTCGCGATGTCCGTGCCACCACCGAGCTGCACCTTCATCAGCAGCTCGACCGGGTCCGTCACGTCCGAGGTCAGGTCCACCACCGACGTGTCGAACGCGATCAGGTGCGTCTTGAGACCGGGCAGACCCCACAGGCACGACGCCGACACCGCCGAGTGGATCACCGACCCCGCCATCGACCCGGACTGGTCCACCACCAGGATCAGCTGCCACTGCTCCAGGTGCCGCCGCGTGCGCGAGGAGAACATCGGCTTCTCGATGGACACCCGCCGCCGCACGGGGTCGTAGTGCGCCAGGTTCGCCCGGATCGTCCGCCGGAAGTCGAAGTTGCGGGCCTGCTTGAACGTGCTCGGCCGCCGCGACCGCGTGCCGCTGAGCGCCTGCCGCACCTCCTTGGCCAGCTTGCGCACCATCTCCGCGACCACGGCCTCCACGATGCGCCGGGCCATCGCCAGCACCTCGGGGTTCATCAGGTGCTTGGTGCGCAGCACGGCCCGCAGCAGCGCCGCGTTCGGCTCGACCCGCGCCAGCACCTCCGGGTCGGTGACGATCTCGGTGATGTCGTAGCGCTCGACGGCGTCGCGCTCCAGCCGCTCGATCGTCTCCTTCGGGAACAGCCGGTGCACGTCGTCCAGCCAGGTCACGGTCGTCAGCACCGAACCACCCTGCCCGCCGCGCCGCACATCGCGGTCCTCCCGGTCTGCCTCCCGACCGTAGAGCCACTCCAGCGCCGCGTCCCGACCCGCCGCGGGACCCTCCAGCGCGCCGCAGTGCGGCCCGGCGGGCTCTCCGAGGATCAGCCGCCACCGCTCCATCCCGGTCATGCCAACCCCTCCCGCGCGAGCACCGCGTCGACCTTGGCCTCCAACGCCATCCCGGCCGCCACCACCGCCGGGTCCACGTCGAGCCGCAGCGACCCGACGGCCCCGCCCTCGCCCCGCGCCACCAGCACCCGTTTCGCGATCGTCTCCCGCTCCGACGGCGGGAAGAACGCGAACGCCTGCCGCAACGCGGGAAGCGCGATCAGGAAGTCCTCTTCGGACAACGCGTGCACGAGTTCGTCCAACAGCCCGACCACGGCGTCGGCGGACAGCACCTCCTCGCGGGCCACCGCGAACAGCCCCGCCAGCCAGTCACCGATCGTCCTCGGCCCGGACATGCCCCGCACGGCCCGTTCCACGTCGCCGCCGTCACCCAGCGACCAGCAGAACCCGAACGCCGCACCGCGCAGGTCCGGCGGCCCCTGCGGGTCGGCGCTGACCCGCCGCAGCACCGCTACCGCCGCGTCCCGCCCGGTCTCCAGCACCGCGTCGGCGTGCAGCACCGCGTCCCTGGTCGCGGCCACCGCCAGCAACCGCCTGCGGTCAGCGGGACCCGCCCCGCCGTGCAGCCCCTCCACCAGCCACAGCAGCCGCGTCACCGCACCGCTGATCACCGCGCCCAGCACCGGACTGCCCGCCGTCCCGAACAGCCCGTCGTAGCGCCACAGCCCCACGACGGTCGCCAGCACCCGACCGAGTGCCGCCACGTCCGACACCGCCGCCACCCGAGCCCGCAACGCCGACACCACACCGTCGCCCAGCGCCGTGATCCCGCACAGCGCCGCGTCGAACAGCACCGCCGCCAGCTCGTCGACCTCCGCGTCCGGCACCCGCTCGTGCAGCACCCCGGCCGCGGCCTCGTCCAGCGTCGCCCCGTACGCCGCCGCCTCGATCAGCGCGGGCAGCCTGCCGTCGGACGGCGTCAGCCGCCACCGCTCGGTGTAGACCGGATCACCCCCACCTCTGGGCCCGGACAACCGCTGGAACCCCGCGACCCCCAGCACCCGCAACCGGTGCAGCACGCGACTGCGCCGCAACCCGAGGTCGCCGGTCAGGTCGACCGCGACCTCACCCGCGCCGTCCAGCCCCACCGCGGCCAGCTCCGCCGTCACGGCCGCGACCAGCGGGGGAGAAGGCGTCGCCGAGTGCAACCGCCCCACCCGGTCACCGCTGAGCGCCGCCACCATCTCCACCACCGCCGGGTGCGCACCCGGCCGCAGCGGCCCCCGCACCGTCCACGGCGGCGGCTGCGACAGGTCCTCCGACACCAGCGCGCCGACCAACCCGTCCAGCACGTCCGTCCGCGACGGGTGCGCGTGCCCGCGCAGCCGCGCCAACCCGTCCGCGAGCGTCCGCGCCGCGATCAGGTCAGCGGTGGACACCGGCTGGTTGCGCCGCCGCAACCGCCCCACCACCGACTCCACCAGCGCCACCCCCGCACCGGCCACCCCGTCGGTCCACAGGTGCTGGTAGTACTCCGGCGACGGCATCCCCGACTGGTAGCCGGTGAACGCGTCCAACCGCCGGAACGAGTACGGCACCAGATAACTCGCCCCCACCGCCTCCTCCGGAGGCCGCGGCACCTCAGGCCAGCCCTGCCCCGCTGCCTCCCGCCACCCCTGCCCCGCTGCCTCCTGCCAGTCCTGCCCCTCCGGCCCCGACCACCCAGACCCGGCAGATTCCCGGTGGTCTGGGCCCGTTCCCTCGGGCGGCTCCCGGCCCTCGGATTCCCGCCGGTCCCGCTCCGCCCCCTCCGGCCGCTCCTGGCCTGCGGACTTCCGCCGGTCTCGGCCTGTTCCCTCCGGCCACCCGTGTTCCGCAGGCTCTTGCCAGTCCTGTTCCGCGGACTTCCACCGGTCCCAGCCCGCGCCCTCCGGCCAGCCCTGCCCCGCAGACTCCCGCCAGTCCTGCCCCGCTCCCTCCGGCCACCCCTGGCCCGCCGGCGAGCCCTGGACCACCGGCGAGCCCTGACCCGCCGACCCGGATCGCCCCGCGGTCATCGCCCGCAGCGCGGGCGTGTGGAACCCACCCGTCACCACGACCACCGGCCGATCACCCGCGTCGGCCTGCGCCGCCCGGATCCACGACGCCATGTACGCCTCGCGCTCCACGTCCGCGTGCTCGGTCGTCGCCTCACCGCGCAGCAGGTCGAAGTACGCCGTCAACCGCTCCGCCACCCCGTCCGCGGGCTCCACCTCGAACAGGTGGTCCCACAGCGTGTCGACGTTGTCCACCGCGAACTCCCGGCACAACCTCCCCGTCACCTCGGTGTACCGCGCCTCCGCGTCGGCGTACCGGTTGCCGCGCCCCGCGAACGCCGGGTGCCACGCGGGCAGGTCGATGAACCGCACCTGCGCCCCGCACTCCCGGCCCGCGCGCAGCGCGACCCACTCGGGGGAGTAGTCGCAGAACGGCGTCCACGACGCGTGCGACCGCTCCCCGTCGCGGTAGTAGGTGTAGACCGCGACCGGTAGCTCGTGGCCGAGCAGCAGCTCGTCGAGCCGACCGTTCATGTCGACCGGCCCCTCGATCAGCACGTGCGCGGGCCGCAGCCGTGAGATCGTCGACGCCACCAGCCCGGCGCACGCCGGACTGTGGTGCCGAACCCCGATGAACGTCGTCGCCATCAGCCGGGCAGCAGGTGACGAGCCCGGTGCAGCGCCTGCCACTGCTCACCGCGCCGCTTCGACGCCTGCTGCTCCAGGTAGCGCCGCAACCTGGCCAGGTCGTCCGCGTTGTCCTTGGCCGCCGTCCCCGCCAGGCACTCCACCAGGTCCGCTGGAGTACCGGCCTCACCCCGCAGGAACCACCCGCGCAACCCGACCGCGTGCGCCACCGACACCGCCTCCGCCGTGCTCATCACCGTCGACATCCGGTCCATCGGCTGCCCCGACGACGTCACCCCGTCCCGCAGCTCCCGGAACGTCGTCACCAGCACCTCCAGCACGTCCCGCCGCGGCTGCACCCCGACCCCGGACCGCTCCAGCAGCGTCCGCGCCTCCTGCTCCACCAGGTCCAGCTCGGTGCCGAAGTCGGCGATCGGGAACACCGTCTCGAAGTTGAACCGCCGCTTGAGCGCCGCGCTCATCTCGTTGACCCCTCGGTCGCGCGTGTTGGCCGTCGCGATGACGGTGAACCCGTCGTTGGCGAACACCATCCCGTCCGACCCCGGCAGCTCCGGGATCGCCACCACCCGCTCGGACAGCAGCGACAGCAGGCTGTCCTGCACCTCCAGCGGGCACCGGGTGATCTCCTCGAACCGCACGACCTTCCCCTCGGCCATGCCCCGCAGCATCGGTGCGGGCACCAGCGACCGCGGCGACGGCCCCTCCGCGACCAGCAGCGCGTAGTTCCACGAGTACTTGATCTGGTCCTCGGTCGTCGCCGCGCCCCCCTGGATCGTCAGCGTCGACTCCCCGCACACCGCCGCCGCGATCAGCTCCGACAGCAGCGACTTCGCCGTGCCCGGCTCACCGACCAGCATCAACCCGCGACTGGTCGCCAACGTCACCAGCGCCCGGTCGATCAGCGACGGGTCGCCGACGAACTTGCGGGTGATTCCCTCCCGCTCGTCACCGACGATGAACCGCCGAGCCCCTTGCAGGCTCAGCGCCCACCCCGGCGGCCGGTGCGCGGTGTCGCTCTCGCGCAGCCGCGCCAACTCGTCGGCGAACCTGACCTCGGCCGGTGGCCGCTGGACCTTCGTGGTGTCGGACAACGGTTCTTCCTCAGTTCGTCAGGGAGGTCAGGTCGGCCAGCACTTCGGACGCCGTGATCGGGTCGAGTTCACCGAACGTCCGCGACCCGCCGCGCCGCCACGCGCCGCCGCGGTCGTTGAGCCAGACGTCGGTCAACTCCTGGTCCTCGAACATCGTGACGACACCGACCGCGATACCGGGGTTCAGGTTGACCACGACCGTCCCACCGGCCACCGGTCGGGTGATCCAGCACTCCATGCCCGCGTCCTGCGGCTCGCCGCGCTGCCACCCCCTGTTGGTCAGCCCGAGCAGCTTGCCGACCGGGACCGTGGTGTTCTGGAACCGCTTGAGCGTCGACGCCGTCCGCTCGTCCTCGGACAGCCGGTGGACCGGTCTGCCCAGCTGCGGGAACGGCTGGAGGATCTCGTAGTCGGCGAACACCTCCGCCCACCCACCGAGCGAGTCGCCCAGGTCGAGCGGGTGCGCGATCCCCACGACCGCGTCCTCGGCCAGTTCCACCGCGTCGTCGTGCACGTCGGCGAGCGTGCGGTCCTCGGCCAGCCGGAACGCCCGCCCGTCCTCGGTGATCCACACCAGCCGCCGCACGACGTGCCACAGCAGCGGGTGCTCGGCGAACAACGACCGGAACTCCGCGGCGGACCACCGCCGCCGCAGCACCATCGCCGCCTCGAACCGGCGGATCTGGTCGGCCGCGACGGTGCGCACGTCCTTCTTCAACACCCCGAACCGCTTGTGCTCCGCGGGCGCCAACTCCGGGTCGTCCTTCGCGCCCGGCTTCGGCAGGTCCTTGCGCCGCTTGCCGTCGCCGTCCACCATGTACGGCTTGAGCTGCTCGTCGAAGCCGACCACGAACCGCCGCGGCCCGTAGTCGACCACCAGCGTCGCCGCGTCGTCCAGCCCGAAGTCCGGCACGAGCCGGTCGGCCAGCTGGTCCCCGGTCAGCCCGAGCGCGGCGGCGACCTCCTCGATCTTCTCCCGCGCCCGCGTCTTCAACCCGCCGAACTGGGCCTTCTGCGCGATCCCGTTGAGGTGCAGCAGCGCCACGTCGCTGCCGATCGCCGCCAGCACCCCGAGCCCGGCCACCGCCTTGGAGTGCCCGCCCTCACCGGGCCACGCCCGGATCACCGGCGCCAGCGCCCGCACGGTCTCGTCGTCGCCGACCAGCCCCTGCGCGGGCAGCACCCACCCGTCCTTCGGCGGTGTCCCGTTGGCCCGCCACGCCTCGAACGCCGCCCACGCGAACCGCGCCAGCGACTCCGGGTCGCACACCTCCCGCACCACCTCGACACCCGCGTACACGTCGTCGGGCTTGGACATCGCCAGCATCACCAGCACGTGCCCGGCCGCCACCACGGGCAGCGCGTTCCGCCGGTCCCGCAGCAGGATCCGGGGGAGCAGCACCGGATCCGCCCAGTCACCGACCACGGGCATCTTCGCCGGGAGGTGGTCCAGCGGGTCGGCGGCGATCAGCGCCTCCGCCGCCCGCACGACCCGGTCCCCGTGCTCGGCCGCCACCCGCCGCACCACGTCGCCGTGCCCGCGCGCCGCGACCAGCCGCAGCGCGGCCTCGGCCTCCCGCCGCGCCTTGCCCGGCTTCGCCAGCGCGGCGGGCAGCAGCGCCCGCACCGCGACCTCCGGGTGCCGCAGGAACCACGCGACCGCGACGGCGTGCACCGACTTGAGCCGCGCCAACCAGTCCGCCATCAGCAACGCGACCTCGCCGTCGGCGAACGGCAGCAGCACCTCCGCGCCCGCCGTCGGATCCGCTCTCGCGATCCGCAGGGCGACCGGGAGCGCGTCGACCTCGAAGCGGGCCACGAACGGCTTCGCCCAGTCCATCGCCGACCACATCTCCGGCCGCCAGTCCACGAGGTGGCGGCGCAGCAACTCCTTGGGGGCCTTCAACACCAGCGCGGGCTGCATGTGGTGGGGGATGTTGCCCGCCAGCAGCCGAGCGACCGCGACCGCCCACTCGGGGAACGTCGCGTCGGCCCAGTAGTAGTCGCCGAACGCCTCCGACCACACCTCCCGCTCACCCGGCTGCCACCGGACCTCCCGCGTCGTCGGCGACTCCAGCCCGGCCACGACGACCGGCTTCACCGCCGCGCGCTCGACCGTCCACGGAGGAGCGACCAGCACCCGCGGCAGCAGGTCCGCGGGTGCGTCCGGCACGGACTCCTCGTCCGCGACCGCCGACTCGACCGCCGCCCGCGAACCCTCGTCCAACCCCGGCAGCACCGCCGCCACGAGGTCGGGGTTGGCCCTCACGTGCCCGACCAGCAACGACGTCACCGTCGCCGACCCGCTCACGGCGGCCAACACCCGCAGCGCCCGCTCCGGGTACCGCTTGATCGCGCTGACCACGGCGGCCAGCACGAACTTCTCGTCCACCCGGTCCACCAGCAGCCTGAACGCCTCGTCGGTCGGCAGCCACGCGAGCGCCTCGACCACGAGCCTGCGCTGCTCCGCGCCCGTCTCGTCGTCGAGCAGCCCGGCCAGGACGGGGGCGATGCCCGAGCCGACCGCGCACACCACGGTCGGCAGGACGTCCTTGTCGGCGGCCCACCACCGGTACGCGTCCACGGCGAACACCGCCCGCACCTGCTCGACCGTCCGCAGGGACGTGAGGAACAGCCTGTGCTCCTCCACCAGGGAACCCCCGGCCAGCACCTCGGTGACCAGCTCGTCGATCCACTCGCCCCTGGTCGGCGCCAGGAACGCCGCGATCGTCCGCGTCAGCAGGTCGTCGCGCCGCGTGGACAACGCCTCCACCGCGGCCAGGTAGTCGGCCTCGGCCGCTCCGGCCAGCAACACCCGCAGCCGCTCCACGACCTGGCGGTTGGCGTACGGCCAGGTGTGACGGTCCTCGGTGCGCCACCCCACCGCCGCCGTCGAGCGGTTGCGCCGACCCGACCAGAAGACGAGCAGCCGCCCGAGGTCGCTCGCCGCCTGCGCCGCGAACGCGAACCCGTGCCGGACGACCCACGCGTCCGCGAGGGTGGCGATGTCCTCCCTGCCGTAGTACCGCGACGCCTCGTCGGTCAGCGCCGCCCCCACGACCGCCGCCCCCAGCGGCGTCGGACGACCGTCCAGGTAGGCCCGCGCCGCGTCCACGAGGTCCGGCACCGACTCCGGGTTCACCAGCAGCGCGGTCAACCGGTCGGGACGCGGCTCCAACTTGGACCGCAGGAAGGCCTCGACGTCCCGAGCGGACTTGACCGCTCGCCGCCCACCCTGCCCACGCCCCGGTTTGACCGCGACGCGCCACGACGGCGGCACCACGAACGCCGACTCGTCCGGCCGCTCGGTGGCAGCGACCGCCGCACCCCCGTCCTCGGCGACAGCGACCGCCGCACCCCCGTCGGAGACCGGCACGGGCACGCCACCGACCTCCCGGTACCCCTTCCTCACCTTCTCCGCCACGAGCTTGTCCACGTGCGCCACCGCGAGCGCGTCCGACGCGAAGTCCTTGACCTTGGTCTGCCCCGCCGAACCGAGCCGCCCGTAGCGCACGGTCACCCCTGTGCCGTTCCGCCCGACCTCCCAGAACTTCGCGGAGCCATCGGCAACGAGTTCCCACCTGCGCACGGCACATCTCCCAGTTCGGTTCGACTGGGGAGCACGGTAGAGGCGAGGTCCGACAATTCCGCACGCGACCCCTCTGACCAGGGGAGACCATCCGGCGGCAGGGCAACCGCACCCCGGCCCGACGTGCTGACCGCAGAGACCCCGGCGAACCCGGAGCCCGCCGGCACCGCCCGCTCGTGGGCTGGTGGGCGGGCACCGCCGTCTCGGTCGTCGTTTCCCCGCAACGCCAAGAAGAACCGGCCACCACGTGGGCCGTCAGGTTCGGCCTCGGCCTGTCCCTGCCGGCGTTCCTCCTGACCCGCGCGGCGGTAGCCCGCCCTCCAGCGCGCGGCACCGAGGCACGCTAATCGACCGGGTGGACGGCCGGCAGCCCGGTGCCACCGGTCCGCCGACCGCCGGGGGCGACGCCCTGAGCAGGTCCGCCGAGTGCGATCAGGGCCGGTAGGTCTCGAGGGTGACGGCCACGTCCTGCGTCCCCTCCAGGTAGCGGAAGGACAGGCCGGTGGTGCCGGGAGTGAGCTGGATGGACACGTAGGCGTCGGGCTTCACGGTGATGGTCGCCAGGGGAGTCCCGAACCCCGACGCCGAACTCCAGACCTCCACCGTCGCCTCGCTGTTGGGCGCGTGGAGGTGGACCCACGCCTGACCGTTGACCGGGACGCTCAGCGATCCCTCGACGGGCGGGACGGCGACGGAGTACCACTTGCGGTCACCATCGCCCTCGTGGGCGGGGATCGTCGTGTTGATGAGAGCCACGTTGTCATCCTCCGATGAAGGGGTTGATGGATCCCAGTTGCCGATGTCGCGGCGCACGGCCGCCATGTCGATCGTCTGCCCTGGGGCGAAGCCGGGGTCCCACTTGCCGTCACCCGTGCGGCCGTTCGTCTCGGCGTGGGCCCGGACGTGCTCCGGGTCGCCCCCGGCGAACAGGTCGACGACGGCCCTGCCGAACAGGATCATCGACCGCCACTGGGCGTCGGTCATGGGCTGGTTGCCCGGGTAGACGATCTCCAGACCGACGGTGTAGCGGTTCATGTTCCCGGCGTACGGGCTGAGCGGGCCGAGGGACGGGCCCGCGCCGCGGCCCGCGTGGTAGGCCAGGCCGGAGGCGATCACCGTGAACGATCCGTCCGAATTGCCCGAGAAGTTGCACAGAGCACCGGGGAGGTCGGGCCGCCCGGTGACGAGGGCCTGGAACGCCGAGCCGTAACCGGTCGCCGTGTGGTGGAGGACCGCGCCGACCGGACTGATCTGCGACACCCCGGAGTTGCCCCGGCCGTCCCAGCCGGGCCACTCGTGGACCGTCGCGCCACGCCGCCTGAGTTCGTTCACGAGGTCGCGGACCGCGCCCATGGACATGACCTCCTGTTTGACGTGCCTCGTGGGGAGGGAAGACAGTGCTGCGGCAGCACCCGGGCCACCGGAGGGGGTGGCGGTGCTCGCCCGCGCCGATCACCGCGGTGCCAACCTGCGCGGACGTCCGAGAAGACGCGGGGAAGGGGCCGGGCTCCACCGCCGCGCACCCGTGGCTCATCACGTCGACACGGTCTGGCGGCGTCTGATCCGGGTGAGCGGCCACGGTCGAGGTGACCGGCCCGGAGCGCCGTTCGGCCAACGCTTCCACCACGTCTACGGTAGTGGGACTCGGTCGCTCCGAACACCGCCGAGAGCGTTCACCGCACCGCGCCGACGCGGATCGCCCGACCAGGAGCCGACCAAGATCACTCGTCGCCCGCACGGCGAACGAGTACCCCCGCGCTGGGTGGACCACACGTCCGCGGGCGTGGACCCGGCGTCCCGGCACCGGCTCCGGCGAGCAGTTCTTCGGGCGTCGTGACCGGCTGAACAGGCCAGAACCGGGCCCCACCCGCGGGAAGAGCCGCCGCGCCGGGGGACGACGAACGTCGTCTCATCTGGCCGCCCCGCCACCGCGGACACCGGACGTCCCGCCGCGATCGGAGCCTCGACACCGCCGAGCCAGTACCCCGTCGTTCTCCTTGTTGGCCACGAACGTGTCTACGTGCGCCACAGCCAAAGCGTTCGATGCGACGTTCCGCGGCCCGCCCCCTCCGCGCCCGTTCCGGCGAATACGGTGGAACCGCCACCGCCACCACGACCAGGAGAGCAGACGTGGACAGGTTCGCGCTCGACACGACCGCGGGTGCCCTGCTGCACGACCTCGGGATATCCCTGCCGAACGTGCTCCGACGAGCGGGCCAGCCCGCGGACCTGCTGGCCCACGGGCCCGTCACCCTCGAATCGCGAGACTACTTCGCGTTCTGGGAGGCGCTGGAAGCCGAGGCCGACAGCCCGGACCTCGTCGTGCGCATCGGCCGGTCGCTCTCACCGGAGGTGTTCAACCCACCCATGTTCGCCGCGCTGTGCAGCCGCGACCTCGACACCGCGGCCCGCAGGCTTGCGGGCTACAAGGCGCTCATCGGCCCCCTGCGCCTGGACGTGACCACTGGTGGAACAGACCTGACGCTGACCTGCCTGTGGCCCGACGGCCACACCCCGCCACCCGTCCTCGTGATCGCCGAACTCGTGTTCTGGGTGGCGATGGCGCGCATCGGCACCCGCCACGACGTGCGTCCGCTCCGGCTCACCGTGCCCGACGTCCCCGACGACACCCGACCGTTCCTCGACTACCTCGGCATCGACGTGGAGCAGGCACCGCGGCCCGCGATCACGTTCGCGGCCGACGACGCCCACCGGCCGTTCCTCACCGCCAACGAGCTGATGTGGCAGTACTTCGAACCCGAACTGCGCAAGCGGCTGTCCGAGGTCAACCGCGACGCCTCGACCACCGACCGGGTGCGCGCCGCGCTCCTGGAACTCCTCCCCACCGGCCAGGGCACGATGCAGGGCGTCGCCCGCTCGCTGGCCGTCAGCACCCGCACGCTGCAACGCAGGCTGCTGCGCGAGCGGACCACGTTCCAGGCCGTTCTCACCGACACCAGGACCACGCTGGCGCACCGGTACCTGCGCGACGACGACCTCACCACCGAGCAGATCTCGTTCCTGCTCGGCTACGACGACCCCAAGTCGTTCTACCGGGCCTACCGCTCCTGGACGGGCAGCACACCGGCCCGAACCCGCGCGGAACGGGTGGCGCACATGGCCACCGGGACGGCGCGTCTCGCTACTGCCGCCGCTGATTCCCCTTCCTAGGGTGGAGAACAAGACGAACCCCTCCACCCGAAACGAGAACCACGATGTCCCAGACCGTTCTGATCACCGGCACCTCCTCGGGCATCGGCCGAGCCACGGCCCTCGCGTTCCACGCCCGCAGCTGGAACGTGGTCGCCACCATGCGCGACCCCCGTGCCGAGCAGGAGCTGACCGCACTCGACAACGTTCTCGTCACCCGCCTGGACGTCACCGACCAGACGTCGATCGACGAGGCCGTCGCCGCGACCACGGCCAGGTTCGGCGGCATCGACGTCCTGGTCAACAACGCGGGCTACGGCGCCTACGGGCCGCTCGAGGCGTTCCCGGCCGCCCGCATCAGGCAGCAGTTCGACACCAACGTGATCGGCCTGCTCGCCACCACCCAGGCGGTCCTGCCGCACCTGCGCGCCAAGGGGTCGGGCTGCGTCGTCAACATCAGCTCGATCGGCGGCCGGGTGACGTTCCCCCTCGGCAGCCTCTACCACGGGTCGAAGTTCGCCGTCGAAGGCATCTCGGAGTCCCTGCACTTCGAACTGGCCCCGCTGGGCATCAAGGTCAAGATCATCGAGCCCGGCGCCGTCGCCACCGAGTTCACGGGCCGCTCGCTCGACTTCGCCAACGACGACTCCCTGACCGACTACCAGCCCATCGTGCAGAAGGTGATCGCGGGGTTCCAGGACTTCCTCACCGCGGCGGCGCAACCCTCCCTCGTGGCCGACGTCATCGTCACCGCCGCCACCGACGGCACCGACCAGCTGCGCTACACCGCGGGAGACGACGTCAAGGCCGCCCTCGACGCCCGCGCCAGCACCGACGACACCTTCATCGCGGGCGTCAAAGCCCAGTTCGCCCTCTGACACCACCGCGCGACCCGGTCACGACCGGCCGGAGCGCGACATCCGCGCCCCGGCCGCTCGACGTCACGAGTTCCGCAGGAACCGCTCCAACACCCGCACACCGAACTTCAGCGCGTCCACCGGCACCCGCTCGTCCACCCCGTGGAACAGGGCCGAGAAGTCCAGGTCCGCGGGCAGCTTCAACGGCGCGAACCCGAAGTTCCGAATCCCCAGCCGTTGGAACGACTTCGCGTCCGTGCCACCCGACAACATGTAGGGCAGCACCCGCGCACCGGGGTCCTCAGCCGTGATCGACGCGGCCATCGCGTCCACCAACGCCCCGTCGAACGTCGTCTCCACCGGCGGCAACCCGACCCACTCGCGCTCCACGTCAGGCCCGAGCAGCTCCGCCAGTTCCCGGTCGAACGCCTCCTCCCGACCGGGCAGGATCCGGCAGTCCACAGTGGCCTGCGCCACCGACGGGATCACGTTCGCCTTGTAGCCCGCCGACAACATCGTCGGGTTGGCGGTGTCCCTCAACGTCGCCCCGATCATCCGCGACAACGCCCCGAGCTTCCCGACCGCCCCTTCGAGGTCCTCCTCGGGGAAGTCCCACCCGGTGATCTCCGTGACCCCGTCCAGGAACTCCCGCACCGACGGCCGCACCACCAGCGGGAACTGGTGGTTGCCCAGCTTCGTCACCGCCTCGGCCAACTTCGCCACCGCGTTGTCCCGGTGGATCATCGACCCGTGCCCGGCGGTCCCGCGCACCCGCAGCGTCAACCACCGGATCCCCTTCTCGGCGGTCTCCACCAGGTAGGCGCGGGCGTCGTCCTTCAACGTGATCGAGAACCCACCGACCTCGCTGATCGCCTCCGTGACCCCCTCGAACAGCTCGGGCCGGTTCTCCACCAGCCACTTCGCCCCGAAGAACCCGCCGGCCTCCTCATCCGCCAGGAAAGCGAACACGATGTCCCGAGGAGGCACGATCCCATCTCGTTTGAACCGGCGCGCCACGGCCAGCGACATGGCGACCATGTCCTTCATGTCGACAGCCCCGCGCCCCCACACGTACCCGTCCTGCACAGCCCCGGAGAACGGGTGCACAGACCACTCGGACGGGTCAGCGGGCACCACGTCCAGGTGACCGTGCACGAGCAACGCCCCCCGCTCCCGATCAGCCCCGGCCAGCCGGGCGATGACGTTCCCCCGCCCCTTCGCCCCGGACTCGACGTAGGTCGTCTCGTACCCCACCTCGGCCAGCTTCTCAGCCACCCACTCGGCAGCGGCCCGCTCCCCGACCACGGTCGACGGATCCCCGGTGTTCGTGCTGTCGATCCGAATCAACTCGCTGGCCAGCCCCACGACCTCGTCCTGCGCCAGCAGCAGCCCCGCACCCTCATCCAAGTTGCTCACGCAGCCTTCCTACCACTGCTTCCACTCCCTGGAACCTCCCAGACACCCCCCGATTTTGGTCTCTGGGAACGATCATGTAATCTATGCACACACCACGGCGAAAGCCGAAAGACCGGGTGGCGGAATGGCAGACGCGCTAGCTTGAGGTGCTAGTGCCCGAAAGGGCGTGGGGGTTCAAGTCCCCCCTCGGTCACTCACAGCTGCGAAATTTCGCAAGCCTACAGGGTCAGTTTCACGTCTTCCAGGGTGCTCGGAGCAGTCTTCCGGGTGCCCTGGAAGACGTTGCCGTCGATCGCCCACCCTGGGTGGTGTCGCGTATGACCGCCGAGTCGATCATTCCTGCACTGGTCCACCCGGTGCGGGACACCGTGGCCTCGATCGCCCGGTCGGGGGAGATCTCCGGGTTGCCGTTGCCGCGGCTCGCGACGTTGCCGCACGAACGGCCGATGCTCTACGGGATGGCCACCCTCGACCGTGGCGGCCGGTTCGGCGATCGTCGGATGATGCGTGCCCTGGGCTGGCGGTCGGATGAGCATCTCGATGTCGCGCTGGTGCGGGACGTGGTTCTGATCCGGCCTGACGAGGAGGGCCTGTTCCGAGTGCCGCCTGGGCTGTTGGCGGTGGTTCCCGCTCCCGTGCGGCACTGGTGCGCACTGTCGCCGGGGGACCGGGTGCTGCTGGTCGCGGACCTGGAACGGGGTGTGCTGGCGGTGCACACCACGACCACGTTGGATCGACTGGTGTTGGCTCACCACGCGAGGGTGTTCGGCGGTGATGACGCGTGAGCGCCGCTACGCCGGATCGCGCGACCATCGACGCGGCCCTGCTGTTGCTCAAAAGTCTGGGCGTGTCGGCTGCGGATCTGGTGGCTGAGCCGGTGGAGCGAGCGTACGTGCCGACCTTCGCCGAGTATGTGCCGATCGTGCGGAACGTGACGAGTCCGGGAACCCTGCGCGTCTACGGGCCGTATTGGAACCGGGCGCTGGAACGCTGGGGCGGCAGGCGCCTGGACGAGGTCACCCCGTCCGACATCGGCGCGTTGGCTCAGTACGTGCGGGCCAATCGGGTGGTACGTCGCAACGGCCGGGGCGGCGGGAACGCGGTGGAGCACCTGATCGCGGCGTTGCGGTGTCTGTACAAGCACGCGGTCGCCGACGGCCTCCTCACCGAGGCGCAGAACCCGGCGATGAAGGTGGACAAACCGCGCCGTAAACCCTCCACCCGACACGGTCTGCCCGACGAGCGGGTGGCCGATCTGGTCGAGGTGGCCTCGCGAACCGGGGACGATCCGGCGTTGGACGCGCTGATGCTGCGGTTCCACATCGAGACCGCGTGCCGTCGCGGGGGACTTCTATCGTTGCACTGCAAGGATCTGGATCCGGAACAGTGCTTGGTGTTGTTGCACGAGAAGGCCGACACCCACCGCTGGCAGCCGGTGTCACCGACGCTGATGGCGCATCTGCTGGCGCATGCGGAGAAGCGCGGCGGGGATCACGGTGGTCCGTTGTTCCGTCACGCCAACGGCAGCCCGATCTCCAAGCGGCGCTACGACTACCTGTGGGAGAGGTTAGGTAAGCATTTGCCGTGGGTGGCGACGCAGATGGTGACCGCGCACTGGTTGCGCCACACCACGTTGACGTGGGTGGAACGCAATTTCAGCTATGCGGTCACCAGGGCGTTTGCCGGGCATGTCGGTCCTGGTGACGCGGGTGCGACCACGACCTACGTGCGTGCCGATATCCAGGAGGTCGCGACCGCGCTCGCCGCGCTGACTGAGGAGCCGCATCCGCTGGCGAAAACCTAGAGTTCTGCGATGCACACGTTGGTGGAGTTGGTGCAGGCTCTCTTTGCGCCTGCACCAACTCCACCA
>NZ_DASUSQ010000175.1:0-7713 GCF_036375055.1 Umezawaea sp. | reverse complement strand
TGGGGGGAGCCGACCACACCGCCGTCAGCCCGTCCTGGCCCTCAGCGCGGTCCACACACCGCTCTCCGGAGCCGGGACGTGCACCAGGATCTCCGCCGCCTGGCCCGGATCCACCCGCGCGACCAGCGCCGCCAGCTCGTCGGGCAGGGCGTCGCCGGGCAGCCAGTGCAGGCCGTGGTCCTCCTTGACCAGCGCCGAGAGGACGGCGGCCTGCGGCAGTTCCGCGGCGTGCCGCAGGTGCACGCCGACCTCCTTGATCAGGTCCGACCCGTGCCGCCGCGGTCGCTTGCCCTCCAGCAGGGCGAGCGCGAGGTAGTAGTGGGCGTGGAGGTTGCGCGGCTCGTTGCGCACCACGTCCTCCAGGCTCCGCCGCGCCTCCGCGTGATCACCTCCGGCCAGCGCCTTCAGCCCGACCGCGAGTCCGTCCCAGTACGGGACACCGATCCGGTCGACCACGCTGTCCGCGTGCCGGAGCAGCCACTGCTCGTCGGGTAACTCGCGCACGCCGTCAGCCGGTCAGCGTCATGACGACGCCCTCGATCACCGCTACCACCGTCGGCGCGCCCGCGGCGATGCCCTTGGCGTCGACCAGGTCGGCCTCGATCCGCTCGACCCGCGGGGTCGGTGCGAGGGCCTCCGCGTTGGCCGAGTCGACCACGGCCGCCAACCTCGATCCGGCGGCCTGGTCGAGGTCGTGCGTCCCCACCGCCCGGTCGACCAGCGACCGCAGGGCGGTGAGTTGTGCGAGCACGCCGGGGTCGAGCTCCCGGCTGTCGGACCGGCTCGGAGCGCCATCCCGGACGTCGTTGTCCTGCTCTGTCCCGATCGTGAATTCGGCCATCCGCTGCCGCACTCCTCGTGCTCTGTGTGTCTGGGCGGTCGGTTCATCGAGCCCGATCGACACCGTGTTACGCCGAGTTCATCGAAACTTCAGAAATTGCCCCGTTCGGGTAAATCCGCCCCGAACGGCGGCATCCGGTGGGGTCACGGCCCGCGCGCCCACCGCGCTTCGTAGGGTTCGGGCCGTGTCGATGGGATCCGCCCTGCTCCGTGCGCTGGACGACCGGGCCGCCGCGTGGACGTTCGTCCGGGACTTCGCGGCCGGGTGGGTGGCGCCGCTGACCGACGCCGACGGGGTCGACGACGCCGAACTCGACGCGGCCGAGGCCCGGCTCGGGCTGCGGTTGCCCGCCGCGCTGCGCGAGGCGTACCGGCTGTTCGGGCGGCGCGAGGACCTGACCGCCAACCAGGACCGGTTGCTGCCGCCGGACGAGCTGTCCGTCGAGCACGGGATGCTGGTGTTCCGCGAGGAGAACCAGTGGGTCGCGCGCTGGGGCGTGCCGGTGGAGGACCTGGAGCGGGACGACCCTCGGGTCGTGGTGCGGGTGAGCCTGGCCGACCCGGACGCGGACCCGATCAGCCCGTGGCTCGACCGGCTGTCGGTGGCGTTCGTGGAACTGGTGCTCAGCGAGTCGCTGTTCGTGCCGGAGGAACTCTCCTGGGGCGACGAGGTGACCGCCGACGAGGTGGCGCTGGTGGAGCGGTGGGCCACGCGGCTGCCCCTGCCGGACTACCCCGCGGACGGGGGCAGCCGGTGGTTCACGGGTCCGGACGTGCTCGTGCGGGTGGACGGAGGGGAGTGGCTCTGGGTCCGCGCCCGCACGGAGGAGGCGCTGGACGGGTTCACCGACGCGCCGGAGGAGTGGCTCCGTCGGTAGCGTCGTCGCCATGACGACCCTCCTCGTGACCGGAGCCGCCGGGTTCATCGGATCGCACTTCGTCCGCCACTGGGTGCGCGAGCACCCCGCCGACCACGTGGTGGCGCTGGACGCGCTGACCTACGCGGGCACCGAGACCAACCTCGCGGACGTGCGCGACCGGATCTCGTTCGTGCACGCGGACATCGCCGACGCGGAGCAGGCCCTGCGGGAGCACGGGGTCGACGTGGTGGTGAACTTCGCGGCCGAGTCGCACAACAGCCTGGCCGTGCTGGACCCGGCGCGGTTCTTCCGCACCAACGTGCTGGGCACGCAGGCGCTGCTGGAGGCCTCGCGGCAGGTCGGCGTCGAGCGGTTCCACCACGTGTCCACGTGCGAGGTCTACGGGGACCTGGCGCTGGACGCGGAGCACGCGTTCACGGAGGAGTCGCCGTACCGGCCGCGCACGCCGTACAACGCCAGCAAGGCAGGCGCCGACCACGCGGTGCGCGCCTACCACGAGACGTTCGAGCTGCCGATCACGATCACCAACTGCGCCAACAACTACGGCTCGCACCAGTTCCCGGAGAAGGTGCTGCCGCTGTTCACGACCCGCGCCCTGGACGGCGATCCGCTGCCCGTCTACGCGTCGAAGGACAACCGCCGCGAGTGGATCCACGCGCTGGACCACGTGCGGGCCATCGAGGCCGTGCTGGACCGGGGCCGCGTCGGCGAGACCTACCACGTCGGCACGGGCGTGGAGGCGAGCGTCGAGGAGCTGGCGGACCTGGTGCTGGACGAGCTGGGCCTGTCACCGGACCTCAAGCGCGAGGTGCCGGACCGGCCGGGCCACGACCGGCGCTACCTGCTCGACTCGACCAAGATCACGCGTGAGCTGGGCTGGGAGCCGCAGGTCCCGTTCGAGCGCGGGATGCGGGACACGGTCCGCTGGTACGCGGAGAACCGGGCCTGGTGGGAGCCGCTGCGCGACCGGTCCCCCGTGGTGGAGAACGCCTGGACGACGTAGTGGCGCAGCGGCCGCACCGGTGTGCGGGGTGTTGCCGGTGCGGCCCGCCGGGCCGGGGTTCCGACGTCGATCGCGGGGGAGTCGCGTACGCCGCGAGCGCCGAGAGCACCACGACCAGGATCGTCGACGGCACGGTGTTGAGGAACGACTTCAGCACCGTCCGGCTGGCCGGCAGGCCCTCGCGGTTCTCCAGGGTCAGCGGCGCGGGCGGCTGGTGGAGACCGTCCACCAGCCGCCCGCGTTGGTGCCGGTCCCGTCGCGCGGCGACGACACAGCAGGCCGAACACCGGCATCGGTCAGAACAGCGCCGCGGGGGGAGCGGCCGTAGCCGGTCGGTCCGAAGTGGACGGTGTCACCAGACCTCGTCCAGCAGCCGGGCGCAGCCGATCAGGCCTGGGGGCGAGTGCACCTGCGGCCGAACAGCTCCGACCTCCGCGCCGGCGCCCGCCGGCCCGGACGGGGAGCGCCCGTCGTCGACGTGCACGACCCGCGGTGGTGCCGATGCGCTGGCGCGGCAGGTCGACGGCCCGACGTCGTCCCCTCGCCTCGGGACCGGAACACGGGTCGGGGGAGGCGGCGGTCGCCGCGCACGACCGGACCTCAGGGTGATCGGGGTTCCGAAGGCTGCGGGAGCGGTTTCACCAGGTTGTCGGGGAGCACGGCCCTCCGCGCGACGGGCAGGGCGGGCAGCGAACCGCTCAGCGGCTCGTCGGGGGAGTCGACCCGGCTGAGCCCGGCCGCGATGGCCACGGCCCGGTCCCACTCGGGGTCGGCGGTGTAGTCGGAGTGGCCGCACACCCCGGAAGCCCAGCGCCTGCCGGGGAACGGCCCGCGCGCGGGGTCGGGCAGCCAGTGGTCGCCGCCGAGCACCAGCGCGCCGTTCGGACCGCGCACCGCGGGCGGCAGCGCGCCCTCCGTGCCGTCGGGGAGGTAGCCGACGCCGAGCAGCATCCCGTCGAACACCTGCCTGCCCCACGTCGTCACGGCGCCCCCGAGCGGGTCCGTGCCGCGGCACAGCGCGCGCCACCGGCCGTCGAGACCACCCGCGAGCGCGGCCAGCGAGCTGTGCGGAACGACGGCCGGGAACGCCCTCGGGTACGCCCACTGCAACTGCGACCCCGCGGTCAGCAGGCCGACGCGTTCGCGGTCCTCGGGCGGCAGCACCTCCAGCAGCCGGGCGGCGGCCACGGCGACCAGCAGGCTGCCCTGGCTGTGCCCGGTCAGCACCACGCGGGTGCCCCGGTCCTTGAGGTGCTCACGGGTGCGCGCCACCAGTTCCGGCACGACCTTCAGCGCGTAGCAGGGCGGCACGACGGGGTGCGCCTCGCGCGGCCAGAACGACGCGATGTCCGCGAGGATCCCGAGCCGCCGCCCGGACTGAGGCCTGCGGGCGGCCAGCCAGACCGCGCGCAGCAGCGCGACCGCGAGCAGGCCCAGCACGACGACCCCGAACGCGGAGAGCGGTTTCGTCCACGCGGCGGGCTCGACCCGCCGCAGCCGCAGCGCGATGGCGGGCACGGCGCCCGCGACCAGCACGGCCGCGAGGATCAGCAGCACGTGGTGGCTGTGGTTGCGCTCCCACCGGGCCCACCACCACGCCTTCGACGCCAGCTCCACGTCGCGCGCCCGACCGGAGTGCAGCAGCGACGCCTCGCGCCCCCACTCCCGGTCCCGGCGCAGCGAGTTCCAGCGGACCACGCCGGTGGTCGCGACGACGAGGAGCCCGGCGAGCAGGCCGAGCACGCCCGCGACGCCCCACAGCAGCGAGATGTAGCCGTAGCCGATGGGCAGCGGCAGCCCGCCGCCGAGCAGCCACCGCGCGGTCAGCGCGACCCCGGCGCCGAAGCCGCCGCCCAGCAGTCCCGCCACGGCGAGCACCGGCGCGGCCATCCACCCGCCCGCCCACGGCCGCAGCTCGCGCGGCTGCGCCGACCACGCCGGGCGCGCCAGCAGCGCGGCGGGCACCAGCAGGAGCCCGAACAGCACGCACACCAGCACCAGCAGCGCGGCGAGGACCTGCACGCCGACGTCCACGCCCGGCATCCGCGGCGGCAGGTGCGTGACCAGAGCGCCCGCCACGACCAGCAGCACGCAGGCTCCGAGCACCAGCCCGTGACGGCGGCGGTGTCCCGCGGCGGCGCGCAGCCAGCGGCCACCGCGGTGCGGGGCGCCGCCCGTCGGGTCGTCCAGCAGCATCACGCCGAGCGCGGACACCGCGACCAGCACCAGCCCCAGCACCCACGCGACCGTGATCGCCGCGCCGTGCCCGCCGGGCGCCACCAGCGGGCCGAGCGGACCGCCGAGCACGATCACCACCACCGCCCCGAGCGCGGCGACGACGTGCAGCGACCGCAGCGCCGGGGTGTCCGGGTCGGTGGCGACGTGCGCGCCGGGCAGCACGGACGCCCCCGGCTCGTCGTCGCGCTCCGGCCGGTCGACGCGCCAGTCCACGGTCGACAGCCGGGCCAGCACGAGGACCAGCAGGGCGACGGGCACGAGCCCGACGGCCGTTCGGACCCACGGGACCGTCCGCAGCGACGCGGGCACCGCGTCGGCCAGGCACGCGGAGCCCGGCGCGAGGCACTGCGCGGCCAGCAGGTCCAGCGTCACGACCGCCGTCTGCGCCACCAGCAGCACGGTGAGCAGCAGCGCGGCCAGCCGCAGCAGCGACCGCAGACCGATCCCGAGCAGGTGCGCGGGCGTGCTGCGCTCCGGCACCGGCGGCAGCATCCAGTGCGCCGCGTTCGCCAGGCTGAACGGGAACAGCACCGCCCACGAGGCCCTCGCCCAGCCGCCGGACGTCATCGCGCCCCACACGTAACCCTCGACCACCCGCGTGACCGGACGCCCCTCGGCCTGGAGCACCGGGCCCGGCCCCGGCCTGCGCAACCGGTCGGCGGGCCGCACGATCCGACCCAGCCCGTCACCCGCCACGTCGACCGCGGCCACCGCGTCCACGAGCGAGTGCGGGGTCGTGCCCTGCACGCCGTGGACCCGCAACTCGACGACCCGTGTGTCGGGGCCTGGAATGAGCATCGTCGGTCCTAACTGCAGCTCCGCGTGGTGAGGTCGAAGGGCCATAGTGGGCCATGGGCCACCCGATCACGGCGAACGGACCGGCCCGGCGTGGCGGCGGTAGGGTCGATTGACCCGTTAGTGCTGCTCTGGAGGGAACCGAGGATGACCGCCGACATCGAGGCCGCGAGGCTGCACACCAGCAACGGGCTGGACTTCGCCGTGGCCGATCTGTCGCTCGCCGAGTTCGGCCGCAAGGAGATCCGGCTCGCCGAGCACGAGATGCCCGGCCTGATGGCGCTGCGCCGCGAGTACGCCGAGGTGTACCCCCTCAAGGGAGCCCGTGTGTCCGGCTCCCTGCACATGACCGTGCAGACCGCCGTGCTGATCGAGACGCTCGTGTCGCTGGGCGCCGAGGTCCGCTGGGCGTCCTGCAACATCTTCTCCACCCAGGACCACGCCGCCGCGGCCGTCGTCGTCGGCCCGCACGGCACGCCCGAGGAGCCGAAGGGCGTCCCGGTGTTCGCCTGGAAGGGCGAGACGCTGCCCGAGTACTGGTGGGCCACCGAGAAGATGCTGACCTGGCCCGACGGTGGCCCCAACATGATCCTCGACGACGGCTGCGACGCCACGATGCTCGTCCACAACGGCGTGCAGTACGAGAAGGCGGGCGTCGTCCCGCAGCCTGACGAGAACGACTCCGAGGAGTGGACCGTCGTCCTCGACACGCTGCGCGCCTCGCTCGCGGCGGACTCCTCGAAGTGGACCAAGATCGCCGAGGGCATCCGCGGCGTGACCGAGGAGACCACCACCGGCGTCATGCGGCTCTACCAGCTCGCCGCGGCGGGCACGCTGCTGTTCCCGGCGATCAACGTCAACGACGCGGTCACCAAGTCGAAGTTCGACAACCGCTACGGCATCCGGCACTCGCTGGTCGACGGCATCAACCGCGGCACCGACGTGCTCATCGGCGGCAAGGTGGCCGTGGTCTGCGGCTACGGCGACGTCGGCAAGGGCGCGGCCGAGTCGCTGCGCGGCCAGGGCGCTCGGGTGGTCATCACCGAGATCGACCCGATCTGCGCGTTGCAGGCGGTCATGGACGGCTACGACGTCAAGCGCCTGGAGTCGGTGCTCGACACCGCCGACATCGTCATCACGACGACCGGCAACAAGGACGTCGTGACCGCCGAGCACATGGCGGGCATGAAGCACCAGGCGATCCTGGGCAACATCGGCCACTTCGACAACGAGCTGGACATGGCGGGCCTCGCCCGCTACCCCGGCGTCCAGCGGATCAACATCAAGCCGCAGGTCGACGAGTGGGTCTTCCCGTCCGGCAAGTCGATCATCGTGCTGTCCGAGGGCCGCCTGCTCAACCTGGGCAACGCCACCGGCCACCCGAGCTTCGTCATGTCGAACTCCTTCTCCAACCAGGTGATCGCGCAGATCGAGCTGTTCACCAAGCACGAGGAGTACGACAAGGAGGTCTACCGCCTCCCCAAGGTCCACGACGAGAAGGTGGCGCGCATCCACCTCGCGGCCCTCGGCGGTGAGCTGACCAAGCTCACCAAGGAGCAGGCCGAGTACATCGACGTGGACGTCGAGGGCCCGTACAAGTCGGACCACTACCGGTACTGATCTTTTCTTGCTGCGAAGGCCGGCCCCCGCTTCGGCGGGGACCGGCCTTTGTGGCCTCCGGCCCCCGATTTCCAGCCTACGGGACGGGGCCGACAATTCCCGCCCGCGTCGCGGGCTGCTGTGGACAACCGGCGCTGCTGTGGACAAGTCGGGGTTCGCGAGCCGATCTTGTCGGTGCTCCCCGTTACGCTGGATTCCGGGGGGCGGAGGCCGCCGGGGTGCCTGCCTGCGCCGGGTGCCTGCCTGCGGATGGTTCCCGCGGCTCGCGGTCGAGCATGATCATCGCCCGGAGCCCGGAGCCCGGAGCCCGGAGCCCGGAGCCCGGAGCCCGGAGCC
>NZ_DASUSQ010000174.1:0-36559 GCF_036375055.1 Umezawaea sp. | reverse complement strand
GAGGTCAAGGTCGACACCGTGTTCGTCGGCTCGTGCACCAACGGTCGCATCGAGGACCTGCGCCTCGCGGCGTCCGTCCTCGAGGGCCGCACGGTCGCCGCCGACACGAGGTTGCTGGTGGTGCCGGGCTCGGTGCGCGTGCGTCTCCAGGCCCAGGAGGAGGGCCTCGACAAGGTCTTCCTCGAGGCCGGTGGCGAGTGGCGCGGCGCGGGCTGCTCGATGTGCCTGGGCATGAACCCCGACCAGCTCGCACCGGGCGAGCGGAGCGCATCCACGTCCAACCGCAACTTCGAGGGGCGTCAGGGCAAGGGGGGACGCACCCACCTGGTGTCGGTGCCCGTCGCTGCCGCCACCGCGGTGGCCGGACACCTCGCATCGCCCGCCGACCTGGCGGACGCCGCCACGAGCAAGGAGGCCTGACCCATGGACGCCGTGACCGTGCACTCCGGCACCGCGCTGCCGTTGCGCCGCAGCAACGTCGACACCGACCAGATCATCCCGGCGGTCTACCTCAAGCGGGTCACGCGCACCGGCTTCGAGGACGGCCTCTTCGGCGCCTGGCGCAACGATCCCGACTTCGTGCTCAACCAGCCGCAGTACGACGGGGTCTCGGTCCTCGTCGCAGGCCCCGACTTCGGCACCGGCTCGTCGCGCGAGCACGCGGTGTGGGCGTTGATGGACTACGGCTTCAAGGTCGTGATCTCCAGCCGGTTCGCCGACATCTTCCGCGGCAACTCCGGCAAGCAGGGGCTCGTGGCCGCCGAGGTCGAGCAGTCGGACGTCGAGCTGCTCTGGAAGCTGCTGGAGACCGAGCCGGGCACCGAGGTGACCGTTGACCTGGTCGAGAAGACAGTTCGGGCAAAGGACTTCACCGCCGCCTTCCGGATCGACGACTACACCCGCTGGCGCCTGCTCGAGGGATTGGACGACATCGCCCTGACCCTGCGCCACGCCGATCTGATCGACGAGTTCGAGTCCCGCCGCCAAGGTTGGCTGCCCACCACGGATCCGCTTCCGGCCACCTGAGGTCGAGCCTCGGATTCCTCCCCGACGAGGGGGAATCCGAGGCCCCCGAGCCCCTCCCAAAGTGCCCCAGGAGGGGGTTTCTGTCCCTCGACAGAGCGCAATTGCCCACGCCACAACGAAAAATATGGCGTGGCGATTGGTATTTCCCTTCATATGGGCTTACCGTGGCCACCAGTCGGCCCGACTAATGGGCCGTAAGCGTCCTGGGAGGGACTGACGGTGAACAAGGCCCAGCTCATCGAGGCGCTCGCCGAGCGTCTTGGCGACAAGAAGAACGCCGCTGCTGCAGTGGACGGGCTCGTCGACGTGATCGTTCGCAGCGTCCACAAGGGCGAGAAGGTGAACATCACCGGGTTCGGCGTCTTCGAGAAGCGTGCCCGTGCGGCGCGCACCGCTCGCAACCCCCGCACCGGTGAGACCGTGAAGGTCAAGAAGACGAACGTGCCCGCGTTCCGCGCCGGTTCGACGTTCAAGGACGTCGTGAGCGGCGCGAAGAAGCTGCCGCGCGTCACCGCTGCCGCGAAGGCTCCGGCCGCTGCCGCGACGTCGACGCGTGCGGCTGCCGCCGCGAAGCCCGCCGCCGCCACCAAGGCGCCGGCGACCCGCAGCACCACGGCGCGGACGACGACCACCCGCACCGCGCGCAGCACCACCGCCCGCACGGCCGCCGCGGCGACCAAGGCGCCGGCGACCCGCAAGACCACCGCGGCAGCGGCGAAGCCCGCCGCCGTGAAGGCTCCTGCGGCCGCCAAGGCCCCCGCCAAGACGGCTGCCGCGAAGGCACCCGCGAAGACCGCTGCGGCGAAGCCCGCCGCAGCGCCCAAGAAGGCCCCCGCCGCCAAGACGACGGCTGCGGCCAAGGCCCCCGCCGCCACCAAGGCAGCGGCGAAGCCCGCCGCCGCCAAGAAGGCTCCGGCGGCCAAGAAGAAGTAGCACCACCTCCCCCTGAGCGGGGGAGCAGCACCAACGCCCAGGGCCCGATGCGGACGCGCATCGGGCCCTGGCGTTTGCTTCCGACCGCCTCCAGCAGCACGTCAGGCGTGTTTTCGGGGGTGTGCGGGGATCTTCGCGCACCCCGTCCAGGAGGGGCGGCCGAACCTCCTTGGTGGCCTGGAAGTCGGCCGGTCGAGCGTCAGCCGTACGAGGCCACGAGCCTGATCGGCCCCACCAGGGCGGCGTTGAACCCGTCCAGCTCCTCCGCGGGGATCCAGTACTCCAGCAGGTCCCGCCCGCCCGCCCGCCGCGGCTCGTAGCGGTCCAGGAACGCGGTCCTCACCTCGAACGCCGTGACGTGGCCTACTCCCTCGTGCGGCACGTTCCACTCCCGCGCGATCCTCGTCGCGTACGCCTCGCTGAGCACCGGGTAGAAGATGGGCTGCGCGGGCAACCTGGGCGGCCACGCCGTCCAGCCGGACTCGGCGACCAGGTCCAGCTCCGCCTGTCCGGTGGGGCGCCACAGGGTCGTCGTCTCCTCGGTCATGGGCGATATCGTGCCGTGATCGGGTCGGTGGGGCGACCGCTTTGCGCCCGCGCGGTACTTCCGCGGCACAGCCGCCATTCCCCGAACCCGCCGGGCAATTCCGTGGACGTCCCGCGCGCGGCGCGCGAGTCTGGTCGGGTGGAACTCGATGCGGGGCACAACCGGAAGGCGTGGGAAGCGGCGTCGCAGAAGCACGTGCGCGAGTACGACGAACTCCTGGAACAAGCTCGGAACGGGACTTCGCTGTTCCCGTGGGAACTCGAACTGCTGCGCCCGCTGGTGGAATCCGGCCCTTCCGTGGTGCACCTCCAGAGCGGCCACGGATTGGACGACATCGCACTCGTCGCCGCGGGAGCGAGGGGAGTGGTCGGGGTCGACTTCAGCCGCACCGCCGTTGTCTCAGCCCGACGGCGAGCCGTTGACCTTGGTGTTCCCTGTCACTACGTGGTGGGTGAACTGCCCGGTGCACCGCTGCGCTCCGGGTGCGCGGACGTCGTCTACACGGGGAAGGGCGCGTTGATCTGGATGCCCGACCTGGCCCGCTGGGCGGCCGACGTGGCCCGTCTGCTGCGGCCCGGTGGGCACCTGTTCCTCTACGAGGCCCATCCTGCGGTGCCACTGTGGACGTGGGACGCCGACGAGCCCCGGATCCGGGGGGACCGGGGGTACTTCGCGCGGGGGTTCGTCAACGACACGTTCCCCGGTCACGGGGCGGTGGAGGCGCAGGCGACGTTGGGGGAGGTCGTCACGGCGGTGGTGCGCGCCGGGTTGGAGGTGCGGGTGCTGGAGGAGTACGCGGAGCCGTTCTGGCGGGCCGGTGGGGTGGACGCGGCTGCGTGGCGGGGGCGGCTGCCGAACTCGTTCGCGCTGGTGGCCAGGAAGGGGATGTGACTCGGAAGGGGATGTGACTCGGCCTCGACTTCGTCATCGGGCTCGGGCGGGTGCCCCGCTGTCACCCCGCTCGCGCGAGGGCGCTGAGGATCGGGGCGCCGGTGGGGGAGGGGTGGGGAGGGTGAAGTGGGGAAGTGCGGCGGGGGTTCGGTTCGGTGGTGATGTGCGGTCGGCGGTCGGCGGTCGGCGGTCGGGCGGGTGAAGGGAAGGCACAAGGTGGGGAGTGCGGGGGGAGGTGCGGTGGGCGGTGCTTCCGCTGGGACAGTGGTGGGACGGCTGCCGTTGCCGCCCCAGGCGTGCGGGTGCCTCGGCTGCCTCGGCGGGCGGGCTTGAGCGCCTCTGCTGGCTGCTGCTGCGGGCGGGGCTTGAGCGCTGCTGCGCCGGTCGTCGGAGCAAGCGGGCCTTGGTGTTGCTGCGCTGGCTGCTGCTGCGGGCGGGCCTTGAGCGTCTTCTGGGCTGGCTGCGGAGCGTGCTGTCTGAGTGCCATCGGCGCTGGTGGCTGACCTGCTTGCGCGGTCGGTGCCAGCCGTGGTCGATTTTACTTGGGGGATTCGCCCCTTGAAATTTGTCGGTCCGAGGGCTTCCCACCTGCCCTTTTTGGCCCGACGAAGGGGCAAATCCAGGGGCCCCCAAGTCAAATCGACCACACCCCGCAACCCAGCCACCGCACGCGACCCACTGCCAAGAACCGCTGGTCAGAGGCGCGGCACACCCAGCGCACTGGGCAGGTAGTGAGCGGAAACCAACCTCGGCCACCCCACGGGCGAGTCCGATGTGGACCAGTCTGGTAGCGGACGGGTGAAGGCGAGCACCCACACGCTGCCCTTCTTGCACGGCACGTCCGCCAAGCGCAGACCGCCGATGTCCGCCAGCTTCCCCACCAGGTCCGGGATGACGCCGCCCTGGCTGGACACGACCGGCACGCCGCCCATCGCCGAGATCTCCAGGAACCGCACCAGGCCCGCGTCGGGGTCCGGCCAGTAGCCCTCCTCCGACATCCTCGCTTCGCGCCTCACGGTGGTCCGGAGGTCGTCCGCCATCCCCTGCACGGTCTGCACGCAGCGGACCCGCGGAGCCGCGTGCACGCGGTCCGGGGCGAACAGCGGAAGGAGGGAGCGCACCGCCTCGGCTTGGCGCCAGCCCGCCGAGCTGAGCGGGCGGAGGTCGTCGTTGCCCCGCCAGTTCTCGCGCTTGCCCGCCTTGGCGTGGCGGACCAGCAGAACCGTTTGCAGGTCCGCGGGCACGAGCGCGAAGGCACCCAGCACGTCGCGGTCCAGCTGCCTGGTCACGAGGGCCGCCGCCTCGGCCACCGGCAGCCAGCGCAGCTCGTCCGACTCGGAGTTCGGCACGAACGAGCCGCGCAGCGCGCGGGCGCTGAAGTAGTCGACGACCTTGGGGCGGCCGAACGCCTTGTAGTGCACCTGGGACACGTGCCTGCCCAGCACGGCGTGGTAGCCGGTCTCCTCGCGCACCTCCCGCACGGCCGCGGCGGGAACGGTTTCACCGGCGTCCAGCTTGCCCTTGGGGAGCGACCAGTCGTCGTAGCGCGGCCGGTGGACGACCGCTACCTCGACGGTTCCGTTCTCGTCGCGCCACAGCACCGCACCGGCCGCCCGAATGGTGTCGGTCGACAACACGCGTCTCCTTAGGGGTGTGCTCAGCCCTGCGCGCGGTGTCGGCGCAGCATCTCGGCCTGGTGGTCGCGCACCACCGTGCCGTCGGAGGGGGACGCGTCCCACTCGCCGTCCGACCGCAGCACCCAGCAGCGGGTGGCAGGCTCCAGGGCCGAGTCGAACATGTCGTCGAGTTGGGCGGTCAGCTTCGGGCCGGTGACGCGCAACTGCACCTCGACCCTGCGGTCCAGGTTGCGGTGCATCATGTCAGCGCTGCCGATCCAGTGCTCGTCCGCCCCGATGAAGTGGAACACCCGCGAGTGCTCCAGGAAGCGGCCGAGGATCGAGCGGACGTGGATGTTCTCGCTCAGCCCCCGGATGCCCGGCTTGAGCGCGCACACGCCGCGCACCACGACGTCGATCCGCACACCCGCCTGGGACGCGCGGTACAGGGCGTCGATGACCTCCTCGTCCACCAGCGAGTTCACCTTGATCCGCACGCCTGCGGGGTGACCGGCGCGGGAGAGGTCGATCTCGGCCTGGATGCGCTCCACGATGCCGCGCCGCACGCCGTAGGGCGCGACCAGGATGCTGCGGTAGTTGTCCTGCCTGGCGTAGCCCGTGAGGACGTTGAACAGGTCGGTGAGGTCGGCGCCGACCGACGGCTCGGCGGTCAGGATGCCGACGTCCTCGTAGAGCCGCGCGGTCTTCGGGTTGTAGTTGCCCGTGCCGATGTGGCAGTACCGGCGGATCGTGGACCCCTCCTGGCGCACCACCAGCGCGGTCTTGCAGTGCGTCTTCAGCCCGACGAGCCCGTACACCACGTGCACGCCAGCCTTCTCCAGCTGCCGCGCCCACTTGATGTTCGCCTGCTCGTCGAACCGGGCCTTGATCTCGACCAGCGCCACGACCTGCTTGCCCGCCTCGGCCGCGTCGATCAGCGCGTCCACGATGGGCGAGTCGCCCGACGTCCGGTACAGCGTCTGCTTGATCGCCAGCACGTGCGGGTCGGCGGCGGCCTGCTCGATGAACCGCTGCACGCTCGTGGAGAACGAGTCGTACGGGTGGTGCACCATCACGTCGCCCTCGCGCAGCGTCGCGAAGACGCTCTTCGGCGTCTCGCGCTCACCGAACGCCGGGTGCGTCGCGGGCACGAACGGCGGGTCCTTCAGCGCCTTGCGGTCCAGGCTGTAGAGCTGGAACAGGCACGACAGGTCCAGCAGGCCCGGCACCTGCACGACGTCGTCCGGGTCCACCTCCATCTCGCGCAGCAGCAGCTCCAGCATGTGCTCGGTCATGTCGTCCGCGACTTCCAGCCGCACGGGCGGGCCGAACCGGCGGCGCGCCAGTTCGCGCTCCAGCGCCTGGAGCAGGTCCTCGTCGCGGTCCTCCTCCACGTCGAGGTCGGCGTTGCGGGTGACCCGGAACGCGTGGCACTCGATGACCTCCATGCCCGCGAACAGCTCGCCCAGGTGCGCGGCGATGAGCTGCTCCAGCGGCAGGAACGTCGCCGAGCTGCTGGCCCGGTCCGCCTCCACGCGCACCAGCCGGGGCACGTTGTCCGGCACCTTCACGCGGGCGAACCGCTCGGTGCCGCCCTCCGGGTCCCGCACCGTCACGGCGAGGTTCAGCGACAGCCCCGAGATGTACGGGAACGGGTGGGCCGGGTCGACCGCGAGCGGCGTCAGCACCGGGAACACCTGCTCGCTGAAGTAGTTCGACAGCCGCAGCCGGTCGAAGTCCGTCAGCTCCGACCACGTCACCAGGCTGATGCCGTTGCGGTCCAGACCGGGACCGACGTGGTCGAGGAACGCCCGCGCGTGCTGCTCGACCAGCTCCTGGGTGCGCTTGAAGATGTTCGCGAGCTGCTCGCGCGGCGTGAGGCCGTCCGCGCTGCGCACCGACAGGCCGGTCTCGTCGCGGCGCTTCAGGCCCGCGACCCTGACCATGTAGAACTCGTCCAGGTTCGACGCGAAGATCGCCAGGAACTTCGCGCGCTCCAGGAGCGGCTGCGAGGAGTCCTCGGCCAGCGCCAGCACCCGCGCGTTGAAGTCCAACCAGGACAGTTCGCGGTTGAAGTAGCGGTCGTCCGGCAGGTCCGCCGCCGGCAGCGCGTCGGCCGTGACGGCCGGGGGCGACGACGGGACCGACCGGGCACCGGTCGTGACAGCGGGTGGTGACTCGACGGCCGGTTCGGGCGTCCGTCCACGACGGGTCGCCGGTCGGGGCTTGCGCCGGGGGGTCCCCGCGGACGCGGAGGTCCGGGTCCTTCGCTTCGGCGTGGCCTTGTCGTCGCTGTCGTCCGTGGTCACACCTGCATTGTGCCGTGCGGAAGCCGGAATCGCCTCGATCGTGAGCGACTACCGGGTGAACTCCCCGTCACAGTGCTGGATCGAATTAGACCGGGCGGACCAGACCGGTCACCGAGCCGTCCTCGTCGCGACGCAGAGTGACGCGCTGGCCGGGCCTGAGCGACCTCCAGCAACCCACCGCGACCGCGTCCGGGGGCACGTCGACGAGCAGCCCGTCGTCGCGCAGCACGGTCGCCGAGCCGTCGGCGTGGAAGGCGCTCACGGTCGCCTGCTCGATCATGGCGGCAACGCTAGCGCCTCGGTCGCCGGTCAGCCGCACACCGGGAGCAGGGCCGCGGTGCGGGAGCCGAGGCCGAGCACCGCCGCCAGCCCGAGGTCCTCCGCGGTGTCCACGTCGGTGCGCAGCGACGGCCACGGGCCGAGGAGGGCGACCGCGCCGGACGCCGCGTGCGCGTCCGCCGACCCGACGCCGAAGCGCGGGTCGAGGTCGCCGCCGGGGGCGGAGAGCAGCAGCGTGGTGCCGGTGCCCTGCCGGTCAGGGCAGTACGCGCGACCCGTCGCCGCCTCGATCGCGGCGGCCAGCTCGTCCGCGCGCAGCGCGGGCAGGTCCGCCTGCAACGCGCCCACCACCGACCTCGGGTCGCGGGCGCGCAGCAGGGCGGCGCCGTGGCGCAGCGCGGGGTTCAGGCCCTCCGGGCCGGGCGCGGACTCCACGCCCAGCGCGGTCAGCTCGGCGACCACCGCCGGGTCGGACGTGACGGCCAGCACGTGCCGTACGACCGCCGCGGCGGCGGTGACCGTGTCCAGCGCGAGCGCCAGGGCCAGCGCGGCGTGCGCGTCCGGGTCGCCCGCTCCGCGATCGGCCGCGCCCAACAGCCTGGTCTTGGCCCGGTCGAGCGTCTTGACTGGTACCACGAGGTCCACTTGGCGGCGCACCTCGCCATACTCCCCGATGTCGGCTGGACCTGACCGGGGCACCCGAGGAAGACTCCAGGTCCGCGGTGGACGAATCGAGGGAGAACACGTGGTCAGGGAGAAGGGCGGCTTCTGGGTCGGGGTCGCCGCGGCGATCGTCTACCCGATGGCCGCGGCGCTCGGCAGGCGGCGGACGGTGCACGGCGAGCGCCTGCCCGCCACCGGCGGCGCGCTCGTGGTGATGAACCACGTCTCCCACCTCGACCCCTGCTACGACGCCGTGTTCGTGCACAGCCACGGCCGGGTGCCCCACCTGCTCGGCAAGCACAGCCTGTGGAACGTGCCGATCATGGGCACGATCCTGCGGGGCGCCAAGCAGATCCCGGTCTACCGCGGCACCACCGACGCCCAGCAGAGCCTGCGCGCCGCGCACGAGGCGCTGGCGTCCGGCCAGGTCGTCGTGATCTACCCGGAGGGGACGATCACCCGCGACCCCGACGGCTGGCCGATGACGTCGCGGACCGGCGTGGCCCGGCTCGCGCTCCAGCACGACGGCCCGGTGGTCCCGGTCGCCCGCTGGGGCACCAGGGAGATCTACGACGGCTACTCGAAGAAGTTCCGGCCGCTGCCGCGCAAGACCGTGGAGACCCGGCTCGGCGAGCCGGTCGACCTGTCCGCCTACCGCGACCAGCCGCAGACGCGCGCGCTGCTGCGCGAGGTGACGGACCTGCTGATGGGCGAGGTGAAGGACCTCCTCGCCGACATCCGCGGGGAGCGGGCTCCGGAGGGCTTCTACGCCTCTGCCAAGAACAGGGACGACAACTGATGAGCGTGCAGAGGGTCGCCGTGCTGGGTGCCGGGTCGTGGGGCACCGCGTTCGCCAAGGTGATCGCCGACTCCGGACCGGAGGTCGTGCTGTGGGCGCGGCGCGACTCCGTGGCCGACTCGGTCAACGGGTCCGGGATCAACGAGGACTACCTGCCCGGCACCAAGCTGCCGTCGAACCTCAGCGCCACCACGAAGGTGGACCAGGCGCTGGACGGGGCGCAGGCCGTGGTGCTGGCCGTCCCCAGCCAGACGCTGCGCGCGAACCTCGTGGGCTGGCGCGACTCGCTGCCCGACGGCGCGACCCTGGTGAGCCTCGCGAAGGGCGTCGAGCTGGGAACGCTCAAGCGGATGAGCGAGGTGGTCCGCGAGGTCGCGGGCGTGCCGGAGGACCAGGTGGCGGTCGTCTCCGGACCCAACCTGGCCAAGGAGATCGCCGCCGAGCAGCCCACCGCGACGGTCATCGCGTGCACGGACCACGACCGCGCGGTCGAGCTCCAGCAGGCCTGCTCCAACGGCTACTTCCGGCCGTACACGATCACCGACGTCATCGGCTGCGAACTCGGCGGCGCCTGCAAGAACGTCATCGCGCTCGCCTGCGGCATGGCCGCCGGGCTCGGGTTCGGCGACAACACCATGGCGTCCATCATCACCCGCGGCCTCGCCGAGACCGCGCGCCTCGGCGCCGCGCTCGGCGCGGACCCGCTGACGTTCGCCGGCCTCGCGGGCCTGGGCGACCTCGTCGCCACGTGCGCGTCCCCGCTGTCGCGCAACCGGACGTTCGGGCACCGGCTGGGGCTGGGCGAGAGCCTGGCGCAGGCGCAGGAGGCCGCGCACGGGCAGGTCGCCGAGGGCGTGAAGTCCTGCTCGTCGATCCGCGAACTCGCGCAGCGGCACGGCGTCGACATGCCGCTCACCGACGGCGTCCACATGGTGTGCCACGACGGCATGGACCCGCGCACCCTCGGTGCGGCCCTCATCGGCCGCGAGCCGAAGGCGGAACGGCAGTGACCGCGGGGTCCGAGGACAGGGAGTACGGCGACGGCACGAGGGTGGTGCACGCGGGCGCGCCCGAACGCCTGCCCGGCGGCCCGTTCATGGGCAGCCCGGTGTTCGCGTCGGCGTTCCACCTCACCGGCGAGGACACCTACGGCCGCGCGGGCAACCCGACGTGGCGCGCGCTCGAAGCGGCGCTGGGCGAGCTGGACGGCGGCGAGTGCGTCCTGTTCCCGTCCGGCATGGCGGCCGTCTCCACGGTGCTGCGCCTGGTGCTCCGCACGGGTGACACGGTCGTGCTCCCCGCCGACGGCTACTTCCTGACCAGGAAGTTCGTGGCGGAGCACATGGACGTCGTCGTCCGCGAGGTGCCGACCGCGGGCCCGTGGCCGGACTTCGACGGCGTCTCGTTGGTGCTGCTGGAAACCCCGTCCAACCCCGGCCTGGACGTGTGCGACATCGCCGCGCTGTCCCACGCCGCCCACGCGGCGGGCGCGCTCGTGGCCGTGGACAACACGACCGCGACCCCGTTGGGGCAGCAGCCGTTGCGGCTGGGCGCGGACATCGTCGTCGCCAGCGACACGAAGGCCGTCGCCGGGCACAGCGACGTCCTGCTCGGCCACGTGTCCACAACGGACGCCGCTCTCGCGGAGCGCCTGCGCGGCGCCCGCACCGTCGGCGGCGCCATCCCCGGCCCGTTCGAGGCGTGGCTCGCCCACCGCGGCCTCGGCACCCTCGACCTGCGGCTCACCCGGCAGGCCGCGAACGCCGCCGCGCTCTACGACGTGCTCCGCGTCCACCCGGCCGTGACGGGCCTGCGCTGGCCCGGCGCCCCGCAGGACGAGGCGTACGCGCTGGCGGTCCGGCAGATGCGCCGCTTCGGCGGGGTGCTCACGTTCCAGCTGGCCGACGTCGCCGCCGTGGACGCGTTCCTCGCCAGGTCGAAGCTCATCGCCGCCAGCACCAGCTTCGGCGGGCTCCACACGAGCCTCGACCGGCGCGCGCAGTGGGGGGACCCCGTGCCCGAGGGCCTGGTGCGGCTGTCCGCGGGCTGCGAGGACACCACCGACCTGGTCACCGACGTGCTGGCGGCGCTCACCTGACGGGCCCGCCCGCACGTCCCGTCGACCGGTGGGACTCGATCGGGTGAGACCTCTCCCAATTGCTGGGATGTGGTTGAGGGCGTCGGACGCGGCTGCGAGAATCGCCCGGTGTTGTTGCGCGCGATGATCGACGGGCGGGGTCACATCGACCTCAGCCTGGTCTCCAGCGCGCTCTGTCCTTGTCGGTGATCTTCTCGCGCCCTGCCGGTCGGTGACGACCGGTGCCGCTTTGATCCCGAAGGACCACACCACCCCATGTTCGCCGTTCCGGACAACACCGTCGCCCTGCCCGAGTCCCGCGCCGCGCTGCACCCGGTGCGCATCGCGCTGGGCTTCGCCGCCGACCGCGCCTCCTGGCGCCACCTGCTCCGCTACGACCCCGAGCAGCGCTTCGCCGCGCTGGTCGAGCGCACGGCCACCGAAGAGGTCTGGCTGATGAGCTGGCTGCCCGGACAGGAGACCGACCTGCACGACCACGGCGGCTCGACCGGGGCGTTCACCCTGGTCAGCGGCTCGCTGACGGAGACCGTGGCCACCTCGCGCATCCAGGTGCTGCACAGCCTCACGGCCGGGCAGTCACGGGTGTTCGGGCCCCACCACGTGCACCGCGTGCGCAACGACGGGCCCGACCCGGCGGTCACCATCCACGTCTACCGCGACGGCGGCCGGGCCATGACGCCGTTCCGCTTCGACCCGGTCGACGGGCCTACCGCCGTCCGCTGACGTGCTCCGGCACGGCCGTGCCCCCGGCGAGCAGGGGGCACGGCTCCGGCGGACCGTACGCCGTCCGGACGGGCAGGACACCCGCCCACGCCCGTGAGGTCGCGACGTCCTCCTCCTCGTCGGACGGGGGACCGGTGCGGATCTTCACCGACGCCTCGGCCAGGTCCAGCGCGAGCACGGCCGTCGCGGCCAGCTCCTTCGGCGACGGCCGCCGCGCGTAGTCCCACGAGCCGGGCGACAGGTGCTCGGTCAGCACCCGCAGCGCGTGCGCCTTGGCCTCCGGGTCGAGCACCGGCACGGCCGTGCCGTGCACGACGGCGCAGCGGTAGTTCATCGAGTGGTCGAACACCGAGCGGGCGTAGACGATGCCGTCGAGCAGGGTCACGGCGACGCTCACCGGCACGCCGGCCCCGGCTTCGCGCAGCGTCCGCGCGCCGGTCGAGCCGTGCAGGTAGAGGGTGTCGCCGTCGCGGCCGTAACCGGTGGGCAGCACGACCGGCGCGCCGTCGACGACGACGGCGAGGTGGCACACCAGGCCCGCGTCGAGCACCTCGTGCAGGGCGGAACGTTCGGTCACGGCGCGCTTCTTGCCCCTCTTCACGGTGCTGCGCGGGGTCGTCGACAAGGTCATGGTTCCATCGTCGGTCGAGAAGTGGCATCCTTCAATGACCAATTTCAACGTATTTGGAAGTGCCACTTGTCGGACACCCCGTTTTCGGTGACGCTCGACCGCTCGTCGACCGAACCGCTCGCCGTGCAGCTCGCGGACGCGATGCGCACCGCGGCCGCCGAGGGCAGGCTGCGCAGCGGCGACCGGCTGCCCTCCACCAGGGCGCTGGCCGAACGGCTCGGCGTCAGCCGCACCGTCACGGCGGCGGCCTACGAGCAGCTGCACGCCGAGGGCTGGATCGCGGGCAGGCACGGCAGCGGCACCTACATCACCACGACCCCGCCGGGCGCCCTCAAGGGTCGCACCAAGCGCGCCGCGCCGACACCCGCGCCCCGCGAGGTCATCGACCTCGGGCCCGGCGCCCCGTGGGCCGGTGGGCTGGACAAGGCGGCCTGGCGCCGGGCGTGGCGGGCCGCCGCGGACACCGTGCCGCTGCTGCGCCCGCAGCGCGGAGGGCTGCCGGAGTACCGCGAGGTCGTCGCCGAGCACCTGCTGCGCCACCGCGGCCTCGCCGTGGTCGGCGGACTGCGCGAGGAGCTGGTGCTGGCCACCGGCGGCACCACCGCGGCGCTGACCGAGCTGGCCGCCGCCGTGCTCAAGCCGGGCGACGCGGTGGCCGTGGAGGAACCCGGCTACCAGCGCGCGGTCGGCGCGATGCGGGCCGCGGGCCTGCGGGTCGTGCCCGCGCCGGTCGACGCCGAGGGCCTGCTCGTGGAGGGCGTGCCGAAGGGGGTGCGGGTCGTGTACTGCTCGCCCGCGCACCAGTACCCGATGGGCGGCCGGATGTCCGCGGGCCGCCGGGTCGCGCTGGTGGAGCGGGCCCGCCGCGACGGCTGGCTGATCGTCGAGGACGACTACGACGGCGAGCTGCGCTACGACGTGGCCCCGCTGCCGCTGCTGGCCGCGCTCGCGCCGGACGTGGTCGTGCACCTCGGCACGACCAGCAAGATCCTCACGCCGACGCTGGGCGCGGGCTGGATGGTCGCGCCCGAGTCGATCGCCAGCGCCGTGCTGGCCCACCGCGAGCGCACCGGCACCGGGCCCGCGCCCGCCGGTCAGCGCGTGGTCGTGGAGCTGGCCAGGCACGGAGACCTCGGCAGGCACCTGCGCAAGCTGCGCCGCGAGCTGTCCGAACGCCGGGCGCTGCTGGTGGAGGCGCTGGCCGAGGCGGGCGTGCCGGTGCTCGGCGACGACGCGGGCGCCCACGTGGTCGTGCGGGTGGCGACCGACGAGGCCGAGCAGGAGCTGCTGGCCGCCGCGGAACGGCGGGGCTTCCGGCTCGACGGGTTGGCCCGCCACCACGCGGGGCGCCCGAGGGTCCACGGCGTCGCCATCGGCTACGCGGCGTGTTCGCGCGAGCAGTTGACCTCGGTGCTCCCCGTGCTGGTCGAGCTGCTCATCGCCGCTGCTCCGCCGGGTTAACCCATCCGGGTAGTCTCGGGCCTCATGACACAGCGCAAGACCAGGGTCGCCGTGGTGTTCGGCGGCCGGAGCACCGAGCACACCGTCTCCTGCGTTTCCGCCGGGAGCGTGCTGCCCAACCTGGACCGCGACCGCTTCGAGGTCGTCCCGGTGGGCATCACCCCCGAAGGCGCCTGGGTGATCGGCGCCGACGACCAGCTCGCGCTGACGATCAAGGACCGCGAGATGCCGACGCTGGCCTCGCTCGTGCCCGTCGGTGGCGGCGAGCTGGTGCCCACGGAACCCGGTGTCGTGGTGGCGGGCGTCGACGTGGTCTTCCCGCTGCTGCACGGCGCCTGGGGAGAGGACGGCACCGTCCAGGGCCTGCTGGAGCTGGCGGACGTGCCCTACGTCGGGCCCGGTGTCCTCGCGAGCGCCGTCTCCATGGACAAGGAGTACACGAAGAAGCTGCTGGCGGCCGAGGGCCTTCCGGTCGGCACGTTCGAGGTGCTCAAGCGCGGCCAGGACACGCTGACCGTCGACCAGCGCGAGCGCCTCGGCCTGCCGGTGTTCGTGAAGCCGTGCCGCGCCGGGTCGTCCGTCGGCATCTCGAAGGTCGTCGACTGGGCGCACCTGGACGACGCCATCGCGTTCGCCCGCCAGACCGACCCGAAGGTGATCGTCGAGTCCGCCGTGGTCGGCCGCGAGATCGAGTGCGGCGTCCTGGAGTTCCCGGACGGCCGGGTCGAGGCGTCGCTGCCCGCCGAGCTGCGCGTCGTGGGCGGGTCCGTCGACTGGTACGACTTCGACTCGAAGTACCTCGACGACGTGTGCGAGTTCGACATCCCCGCGAAGCTCGACGACGACCTCACCGAGCGGCTGCGCGCGATGGCGATCACGGCGTTCCGCGCGCTGGACTGCCAGGGGCTGTCCAGGGTGGACTTCTTCGTCACCGAGTACGACGAGCTGGTGATCAACGAGATCAACACCATGCCCGGTTTCACGCCCATCTCGATGTACCCGCGCATGTGGGCCGTCACCGGGGTCGACTACCAGACCCTGCTGACCACCCTGGTCGAGACCGCCGTCGCGCGCGGCACGGGCCTGCGCTGATCCACCATCAGCCCTGCGTGCGGACGGGGCCCTTCTGGAGCGCGTCGCGGATCGTCGTCGACACGTCCTGGAGGGGCCCTGTTCCCGCGTCGGAAGGAACGGTCAGCGCGATGAACACCGCGCGGTCGACGGCGAACCACGTCGACGAGTCGGAGCCCTGGACCTCCAGCCACTGCACGTCCGAGACCACCCTGAGCTGGGAGGTCGGCGTCAGCTCACCGGGCCGGTCCAGCCCGCAGCGCAGCACGATCGGCCGGTGTTCCGCGTCACCCCACGCCACGGCGCCCGCGGGCGCGGGAGCGGCGAGTTCACGGCGCGGCAGCGTCACCCCGTCCGACACCAGGGTCAGCGGCAGCTTCCCCACCAGCGAGGTGCAGTCGGGGGATTCCGCCGCGGGGGCGGTCACCGGCACGAGGGCCAGGGGGCCGGAGTTGTCCGAGGTCGGCAGGGCGGGGTCCGCGGCACCCGAGGTGCCGAGGACGAGCCCGACCGCCGCCACCGCGACCGCCAGCAGCACCGGGAGGCCGATGGCCACGGCGAGCAGCGGTCGGGGCAACGACGAGACGGACTCGGATTCGGTCGGCTGATCCTGTGGCACAGCCCTATGACAACACGTCGCTACAAGTTGACCACTGGGCAGGTCAGGGTCCGGGTGATCCCTTCCACGTTCTGGATGCGGGCGACCACGAGCTGACCGAGCTGGTCGACGGTGTCGGCGTCCGCCCGGACGATCACGTCATAAGGACCCGTGACGTCCTCCGCGGACGAAACCCCCGGAATACCGGCGATCTCCCCCGCGACGGCGGCTGCCTTCCCGACCTCGGTCTGGATGAGGATGTATGCGTGCACCACGGCGTGCCCCTTCGTCGCGACAGGTTAGGTCGGGGTAGGAACTTGACCAGCAACGTACCGCAGTTGGAGTTCCGAATGCTCAGAACGGGAGGCAATCTTGCGTCCGGACCCGCCGCAGGACGCGGACACGGTCGCCGAAGTGGGTGAGTTCGGTCTCATCCGCCGCGTGACAGCAGGTCGGACGCAGCCCCCCACCACGCTGCTCGGGCCTGGTGACGACGCCGCCGTCGTCGCCGCGCCCGACGGTCGGGTGGTGGCGTCGACCGACGTCCTCGTCGAGAACGTCCACTTCAGACTCGACTGGTCATCACCCGAGCACGTGGGCCGGAAGGCCGCCGCGGTGAACCTCTCCGACATCGCCGCCATGGGCGCGATGCCGACCGCGCTCCTCATCGGACTGGCCTGCCCGGCCAACACCCCGGCGAGCGTCGTGGACGGCATCACCGCGGGCCTGTGGCAGGAGGCCGCCGTCGCGGGGGCGGGTGTCGTGGGCGGCGACATGGTGAGTTCCGAAACACTGGTGATCTCCATTACCGCGCTCGGCGACCTGGGTGGACTGGAGCCCGTGGTGCGCTCCGGCGCGCAGGTCGGCGACGTGGTCGCGGTGTGCGGGAAGCTCGGCTGGGCCGCGGCGGGCCTCGCCGTCCTCAGCCGCGGCTTCCGCTCGCCCGTGGCGGTGGTGGGTGCGCAGCGGACTCCCGAACCGCCGTACCCCGCCGGTCCGCAGGCCGCGGCGGCCGGTGCCACCGCGATGATCGACACCTCCGACGGGCTGCTGGCCGACCTCGGGCACGTCGCGGACGCCTCCGGGGTCGGGATCGACATCCGCACGGAGCTGCTGGAGGTGCACCCCCGGCTGCTCGACGTGGCGTCGGCGCTGGGTGCGGACGCCCGCCACTGGGTGCTGACCGGCGGCGAGGACCACGCCCTGGCGGCCACGTTCCCCGAGCCCGGCGCCGTGCCCGAGGAGTGGCAGGTGATCGGCTCCGTGCGGCACGGCAGCGGTGTGACCGTCGACGGGCGCGCGTACGAAAAACCCCCTGGTTGGGAGCACTGGCGGTAGGTATCTTGAGGACCATGGAACTATGCACGGTCCCGTATGACCATCCAGACGCGGTGAAGTTGATCGACGGCGTCCAGAGGGTCTACGTGGAGCGCTACGGCGACGAGGACATCACGCCCGTCGACCCGGCCGAGTTCTCCGCGCCGCGCGGGTACTTCGTCGTCGGGTACCTCGACGGCGAGCCCGTGGCGTGCGGCGGCTGGCGCGCCCACGACGAGGCCGAGGAGCCGCTGCTGGCCGGGGACGCCGAGATCAAGCGGATGTACGTCGTCGACGCCGCCCGAGGCCGGGGGCTGGCCAGGGCCGTCCTCGCCGACCTGGAGAGGTCGGCCGCCGAGGCCGGGCGGAAGCGGCTGGTGCTGGAGACCGGGGCCGTCCAGCCCGAGGCCATCGCGCTCTACCGGAGCAGCGGGTACGAGCGGATGCCCAACTTCGGCACCTACCGGGACCACCCGCTGAGCCTGTGCTTCCGGAAGGTGCTGGGGGAGGGGTGACCGGGCCCGGCGGGCCGCGACGGCGCCGGTGGCCGTCCTCCTGACCGACACCCGGTCAGCCCCTCCTGCCCGCCGCCGCTCGGCGGTACGTTGAGGTCTCGATCTTCGGGGGGAGGCGCCGGTGGAGTGGCCCCGTCGACCGCTCGTGCTGAGCGAGCGGACCCTGCGGCGCGGGTGGGAGACCGGCTGGGCGGTGGTGCTGCCGCTCGTGTCCGGTCTGCTGACCTGGCTGGCGACCGGCCACGGCTGGCTGACGCTGTTCGCCGCCGTCGTGGTCGGCGTCCTGTTCGTCCAGATCGCCCGCCCCCGGTTCGAGGAGCCGCCCGGCCGCCCGGTCGTGGCCGACGTCGACTCCGCCCCCGCGGAACCGGTGTGGGCGCAGGTCCGGTGGGTGTCGTCGGCTCGGGTGCCCCGCGTGGTGCCCGTCGTCGCGCTCGCGTCGGCGCCCGGCGGCGAGGTGCGGCAGGTGTTCCAGGTCGCATGCGACGACGCCCCCGTGCAGCTGCGCGCGGACGGGATCCCGTTCGCCGCCGAACTCGTGGGCGCCCACCCGCCGCTGCTGCGCGTGCCCGGCGAGGAGTCGGTGGCGCTGCGGCGGGAGCGGCGCGCCCCCGCGTCCGCGCTCGTCGACCCCGGTTACGCCGACCCGCCGCGACCGCCGACCGCACCGCCGCTCGCCCAGTGGTGGCAGCGGCTCCACCTCCGCCGAGCCGTCGCCCTGCTGGCGTCGGACCCGCAGTGGCTCCCGGTGCGGCTCGTGCCCGCGCCGGTCGGCCCGCACGCCCCCTGGGTCGTGGTGCGGCCCAGCGACGGGCACGTGCTGGCCCGCCAGTACCTGCCGCGGGCGGTGGCGGGCGTTCCCACCGGGCCGCACAGCGCGCTGCTGGGCGTGGCGCGGGGGTCGGTCGTGCTCGACGAGAACCAGGCCGGCGACGCGGTGGACGCCGTGCTCTACGGTCAGGGCTGGTCCAACCCGGTCCTCCTGCGCGGGGTTCGCATCCGCCACGTGGGGTGACGCACTGAGAGGACGTCCTTCGTGGCCATCTACGCCCTGGGCGAGCACGAGCCGGAGATCCACCCGGAGGCGTACGTGCACCCCGACGCCACCGTGATCGGTGACGTGAGGATCGCGGCGTTCGCGTCCGTGTGGCCGCGGGCGGTGCTGCGCGGCGACGCCGGGCGCATCGAGATCGGCGCGCGCACGAGCGTGCAGGACGGCACCGTCGTCCACTGCACCGAGGTGCACCCCGCGCTGATCGGCGAGGAGTGCGTCATCGGGCACAACGTCCACATCGAGGGCGCGACCATCGCCGACCACTGCCTGATCGCGTCCGGTTCGGTGGTGCTGAACGGTTCCGTGGTCGAGGAGGGCTCGATCGTCGGCGCGGGTGCCGTGGTCTCCTTCGGCGGTCACGTGCCCGCCCGCTCGATGGCGCTCGGCGTGCCCGCGAAGGTGCGGCCGGGGCACGTCGTGCCGGAACGTGCCTGGCAGTTCGCGGTCGACCGGTACGTCGCCACCATCGCCTTGTACCGCAAGGAACTCCGCAGGCTCGACTGAGATAGGGTCACGCGCTGTGCCTGGACGTCCCCTGAACGAGATCGTGGAAACCGGATGGGCTGAAGCACTCGCCCCCGTTTCCGACCGCATCGCCGAAATGGGCGAGTTCCTGCGTGCCGAAGTCGCCGCAGGCCACACATACCTCCCCGCGGGCGAGAACGTGCTGCGCGCGTTCCAGCAGCCCTTCCACGAGGTGCGCGCCCTCATCGTGGGCCAGGACCCGTACCCGACACCCGGCCACGCCGTGGGCCTGAGCTTCTCGGTGTCGCCGGAGACCAGGCCGATCCCCAAGAGCCTGGTCAACATCTACAAGGAGTACGTCGACGACCTCGGCTACCCCATGCCGTCCAACGGCGACCTCACGCCGTGGACCGAGCAGGGCGTGCTGCTGCTCAACAGGTCGCTGACGCTCCGCACCGGAGTCTCGAACTCCCACCAGGGCAAGGGCTGGGAGCAGGTCACCGAGCAGGCCATCCGCGCCCTCGCGGCCCGCGAGGAGCCCATGGTCGCGATCCTGTGGGGCCGCGCGGCCCGCAACCTCAAGCCCATGCTGGACCCGGTGCCGTGCATCGAGTCCGCGCACCCGAGCCCGCTGTCGGCGCACGGCGGCTTCTTCGGCTCCAAGCCGTTCAGCAAGGCCAACGAGCTGCTGGAGAAGCAGGGCGCGGCCCCGATCAACTGGAAGCTGCCCTAGGCCGTCGCCCGGTGCCGCCGCCCGTCGAGACCTCCTCGGCGGGCGGTTCGGCGCGGGCCTCGGGGGGCCGGACAAAGCGAAAGCCCGGACGCCGAGGCGTCCGGGCTCCCGTTCAGGGCTGCAAATCAGCCGCGCACAACCTTGCCCGCCTTGATGCAGGAGGTGCACACGTTCAGCCGCTGGCGCTGCGAGGAGGAAACCTTCGCGCGCACGGACTGGATGTTCGGGTTCCACCGGCGGTTCGTCTTCCGGTGGGAGTGCGAGACAGAATGGCCGAAGCCCGGCCCCTTGTTACAGACGTCGCACACGGCAGCCACGTCAGCCACTCCTTAGGGTTGCTCATTTCGTACTCACGCCCCGGCGGGCGCGCAAGCGTGCACAAGCCTCAGCCGGGCATGGCAACAACGATGAGGGTAACCGGTCGGCGGTGCCACGACCAAACCGGGGTGCTGTCGGCACGGGTGGATACGCTCCCGCCATGCAGGTCCTCGATGCTGGTGCGGTGCGTCAATGGGCGGACGCGTGTGTGCGGTCACTGGACGTGAACCGCGAGGCGATCGACCGCATCAACGTCTACCCGGTGCCCGACGGCGACACGGGCACGAACCTCCTCCAGACCATGCGGTCGGCGCTGGACGCCCTGCTGCGGGCCCCCGCCGAGGCGCGCGACGCGGCGGGCGCGTCCCTCGCGGCGCTGGCCAGGGGGGCGCTGGCGGGCGCGCGCGGCAACTCCGGGGTGATCCTGTCCCAGGTGCTGCGCGGGCTCGCGGAAACCGTCCAGGGCGCCTCCACCATGACCGGCGGTGCGCTGCGGCAGGCCCTGCACCGGGCCGACGAGCTGGCCACGGCCGCGGTGTCCCAGCCGGTCGCGGGCACCGTGCTGACCGTCCTGCACGCCGCCGCCGAAGCCGCGGACGACGGGCCGGACGACCTGGAGCACGTCATCACCTCGGCCGCGAAGGCAGGCGCCGCGGCCCTCGCCGACACCCCGCGCCAGCTGGCCGTCCTCGCCAGGGCGGGCGTCGTCGACGCGGGCGGGCGCGGGCTCCTGGTGCTCTTGGACACACTCGCGGCCGTCGTCACGGGCCGCGAGGAGGAGACCGAGGTCGTCCCGGTGCTGCCGAGGACACCGGAATCCCTGACCACGGGCCGCGAAGCCGGGTCGAGCGAGTTCGAGTACGAGGTCATGTACCTGCTCGACGGCACGTCCGAGGCAGGCGTCGACGGTCTGCGCGCCGCGCTCGGCGGACTCGGCGACTGCGTGTCCGTCGTCGGCGACGGCGCCGAGCTGTGGACCGTCCACGTGCACTGCAACGACATCGGCGCCGCCGTCGAGGCGGGCATCGCCGCGGGCCGCCCGCACCGCATCACCGTCGCGCGGTTCGCCGACCAGATCGCCGCGCAGGCCCCGCGCTTCGTGCGCGACCGCGCGGTCGTCGTGCTGGTCGGCGGCGGGGGCGCGGTCGAGCTGTTCCGCGCCGAGGGCGCCGTCGTGGTCGACCTGGCCGCCTCGGAGTCGCTCACGGCCGCCGACCTGCTCGCCGCGCTCGTCGGCACCCGCGCCCGGCACGTCACCGTCCTGCCCGGCGCCGCCGACGTGCGCGAGCACCTCGACGACGCCGTCGCGCAGGCCGTCGCGGCGGGCCAGGACGTCGTGGTCGTCCCGACCGCGTCCCCGGTCCAGGTCCTCGCCGCGATGGCCGTGCACGACCCGTCCCGCCGCCCCGGCGACGACGTGGTCGCGATGGCCGAGGCCGCCGCCGCCACCCGTCGCGGCGAACTGGCCGTGTCGGACCGCGAGGGCATCACGTGGGTCGGCCGCGTCGCCCCCGGCGACCTCCTCGGGATGCTGGACGGCGAGGTCGTCCTGATCGAACCCGCTCCCGCCGCCGCCGACGCCGTGGGCGACCTCGCGTGCAGGCTGGTCGACCGGATGCTCGGCGGAGGCGGCGAACTGGTCACCGCCGTCCTCGGCGCGGACGCCCCGGCCGACCTCGCGGCCCTGCTGGAGGACCACCTGAGGCTGAGCCACCCCGAGGTGGAGCTGACCGTCTACTCGGGCGGCCAGCCGGACACGATCGTCCTTGTCGGTGTCGAGTAGTTGAATGGGCGGCGATGACCACCTTTGACGAGAAGCTGGTGTCGGTGCTCGGCAAGAAGAGCGCCGACGCGCTGGAGGCCGGGCTCGGCCTGCTGACGGTCGGCGACCTGCTGCGGCACTACCCGCGCCGGTACGACGAGCGCGGGAAGCTGACCGAGATCGCGAGCCTGGAGCTGGGCGAGCACGTCACCGTGCAGGCCAAGGTCAAGTCGGGCAAGAAGCGCGCGATGAAGAACCGGCGCGGCTACATGTTCGAGGCGACCATCACCGACGGCACGAACGAGCTCCAGCTCGTGTTCTTCGGCACGCCCGCGCACGTCGCCGAGACCGAGCTGCTGCCGGGCAGGCAGGCGATGTTCGCGGGCAAGGTCGGCCGCTTCAACAACAAGCTCCAGCTCGCCCACCCCGACTTCGAGGTCCTGAAGGACGAGGCGCCCGACTCGGCGGCCGACCGGTTCGCCCAGGCGTTCATCCCGGTCTACCCGGCCGCGCAGGGCATCCAGTCGTGGAACATCGTCAACTGCGTCAAGCAGGTCCTCGACGTGTGGGACGGCGTCCCCGAAGCCTCCGACCCGCTGCCCTCCCGGCTGCGCTCGTCGCGCTCGCTGATGCCGCTGGAGGGGGCGCTGCGCGCCATCCACCGCCCGGACAGCTGGGCGGTGATCACGCTCGCGCAGCAGCGCCTGAAGTGGGACGAGGCGATGGCGGTCCAGCTCGCGCTCGCCCAGCGCAGGCAGTCCGCGGGCGCCCGCCCCGCCCCCGCCTGCCCACCGCGACCGGGCGAGATCCTCGACGCGTTCGACGCGCGGCTGCCGTTCACGCTGACCAACGGGCAGCGGGGGATCGGCGAGGAGATCGCCCACGACCTGTCCGGCGCGCACCCGATGAACCGGCTGCTCCAGGGGGAGGTGGGGTCGGGCAAGACCATGGTCGCCCTGCGGGCGATGTTGCAGGTCGTCGACTCCGGGCGGCAGGCCGCCATGCTGGCGCCGACCGAGGTGCTCGCGGCGCAGCACGCGCGCTCGTTGACCGAGATGCTGGGCGACCTCGCGCAGGCGGGGCAGCTGGGCGGGGCCGAGCACGCGACGCGGTTGACGCTGCTGACCGGGTCGATGAGCGCGCCGCAGCGCAAGAAGGCGATGCTGGAGATCGTGTCCGGCGAGGCCGGGATCGTGGTCGGCACGCACGCGCTGATCCAGGACAAGGTGACGTTCGCCGACCTCGGGCTCGTGGTGGTGGACGAGCAGCACCGGTTCGGCGTGGAGCAGCGGGACGCGCTGCGCGGGCGGGCGCGGGAGGGGGCGACGCCGCACGTGCTGGTGATGACGGCGACGCCGATCCCGCGCACGGTGGCGATGACGGTGTACGGCGACCTGGCCGTGTCGGCGCTGCGCGAGCTGCCGGGGGGCCGGTCGCCGATCAGCACGTCGCTGGTGCCGCTGGCGGAGAAGCCGCAGTGGCTGGCCCGCGCGTGGCAGCGCATCCACGAGGAGGTCGCCAAGGGCCACCAGGTGTACGTGGTGTGCCCGCGCATCGGTGGCGGCGAGCCGGACGACGACGGGGCCGAGCCGCCGAAGGAGGACGCGTCGGACCGGCGTCCTCCGCTGGCGGTCGTGGACGTGGCGAACCGGCTGTCCGAGGGGCCCCTGCGAGGGCTCGCGATCCAGGTCCTGCACGGCAGGCTGCCCGCGGACGAGAAGGACGCGGTGATGCGGTCGTTCGCGGCGAACGAGACGAAGGTGCTGGTCGCCACGACGGTGATCGAGGTCGGCGTGAACGTCCCGAACGCGACCGTCATGGTGATCATGGACGCGGACCGGTTCGGCGTCAGCCAGCTGCACCAGCTCCGCGGCCGGGTGGGCCGGGGCAGTGCGCCCGGTCTGTGCCTGCTGGTCACGGAGATGCCGGACGGCACGTCGACCATGGAGCGGCTGCGCGCGGTCGAGTCCACGTTGGACGGCTTCGAGCTGGCGCAGCTCGACCTGGAGCTGCGCCGGGAGGGCGACATCCTCGGCGCCGCCCAGTCCGGTGTGCGCTCCGGGTTGAAGATGCTGTCGCTGCTGCGCGACGAGGACCTGATCCGCGAGGCCCGCGTGGAGGCCCAGCAGGTGGTCGACGCCGATCCCGAGCTGACCGCCCACCCCGGCCTCTCCGGGCTGGTGGCGGGCCTGCTGGACGAGGAGCGGGCGGAGTACCTGGAGAAGGCCTGAGCTAGCATCGACTCCTTGTGCGCCGCTTCCTCGTCGTGATCCCCCTCGTGCTGCTCGCCGCCTGCGGGTCGGCGCAGCCCGCGCCCGCTCCGACGACGTCGCAGGTCAAGGGCGAGCTGGCGGTGTTGGCGGAGACCATCACGGCCCGCAGGGCCGAGCTGAGGACGGCGAAGTTCCACACCGAGGGCTTCGCCTCCGACGGGGCGGCGACCGAGGTGCGCAACACCGCGGACGGCGTGCTCCGCCAGGAGGCGGACGGCGTGGTCGGCGCGTTCACCATGAACGTGGACGCGGGTGGAGCGGCCCGCGAGATCGACCTCGTGGTGCTGCGGGACGAGCTGTACGCCTACCTGGCAGGCGCCCCGATGCCCGAGGGCAAGAAGTGGGCGAAGTACACCGCCGAGAACAGCGGCGAGATCTCGGGGCTGCTGCGCGGGTTCGGTCCCAGCGCGATGGCGGGTGCCGAGCTGGACTACCTGGAGCCGACCGCCGGGCTGGTGCTGCGCAAGGCGTCCGAGCAGCTCGACGGGGTGCCGGTGACGCGCTACGACGTCGCCGTGGACACGGTGAAGATCGCGAAGCTGTTCGACGACCCCGACATCCAGCTCCAGCACACCCAGCTCGCCGAGTACGGGGTGACGATCAGCGCGTTCGCGTGGGTGGACGCGACCGGGCTGCCGCTCAAGGCCGGGTACCGGTTCGAGCAGAACGGCGAGGTGGTCAAGAGTTCGACCACCCGGTTCAGCGACTGGGGCGGCCCGGTGGAGGTCGCCGCACCGCCCGCCGCCGAGACGATCCCGGCCGAGCAGCTGCCGAAGTAGGGGCTCTCCGGGCTCCGGGCGGTGCGGGCCCGCGCTAGTCCAGTGTGGACAGGTCGATGGCCTCCGCGCCGAAGTCGAAGCCGTCCGGCGGCACGGAGTGCGACCAGTTGAGCCAGCCTCCCCGGTGGCGCGGCCGGGACGGCAGCTCGCCGTCCAGCAGCAGCGCCACGTAGCAGCCGTAGTCGACGGCGAACCCGTCGTAGAGCGTGCCGGGGTGGTTCTTGTCGACGATGCCGCGGCGCAGCACGTGCAGCAGCCGGGCGTCGTAGAGGACGTCCACGGCCGGGTGTTCCGCACTCGCCGTGCGCTCCAGCAGGAACGTCCGCGACCGGCGCTTGCCCACCACCTCGTCGACGAGCTTGCGCAGGGTGGAGTGGGCGGCCGGGTTGGAGTCGATGGCGGTCTGCTTGTCGCGGAGGTACCAGTCGCGGGCCGCTCGGCGGACGTCCTCCAGGTCGGTCACGTCCGAGTGCGCGTACTGGGCGGCCAGCGCGGCGATGTTGATGGCGTCCCTCGGCACGCCCTCGGCGGCGCGGACCAGTTCCAGGAAGGCGTTGCGCTGGAACGTCCGCTCCACGAACGCGGTGGCGTCCCCTGGTGCCCTCGCGCCGACCACGCGCACCAGCAGGTCCTTGGCGTGGTTGAAGAAGAGCTGGCCGAAGAACTCCTGCGCGTCGGTGCGGGCGCGGTTGAACACCAGGAAGTCGTCCAGGCTCACGGCGGTGGCCGCGTCCGCGCCCAGTTCGATGCCGATGTAGTCGCCCGCGGGGGCGGGGACGCTGAACCGGGAGCGGCGCTCGATGGCGGCGATCTTGACGGTGATGCCGGGGACGGGCAGGACGCAGCGGCGCAGCAGGTCGGCCAGGAGGGGTTGGAGGTCGAGCGGGACGCTGCTCCACTCGTCCAGCAGGAGCCACAGCCTGCGCCCGCCCAGCGCCCTGGTGAGGCCGCGCAGCGCTCGGCTGAGGGGACCGAAGACGACGTGGTGGCGCTCCACGCCGACGCGGCGGAGCCGGTGCTCCGAGGAGGTGCTGTTCCGGCGTTCGGCGGTGACCTTGGCCGACGGGGTGGCGCTGATGTCGAGGGCGTGCCTGGTCTCCGCCGAACCGGTCCGCTTCGACTCGCGTTCCACCTCGCCCACCACCTGGACGGCGGTCGCGGCGTCGGCCAGGGCGTCGAGGGGGTCGAGCATGTCGTGCTCGGTGTCGACGGCGATGGTGAGCAGTTCCTCGTGGACGGCTTCCAGGGTGTCGACGAGGAGGTGGGTGCCGCGTTCGGCCGCGTCGGCGTCGCTGCCGGAGTGGATGCCGCCCGCCGAGCCGATCGTGCGGAGGTCCAGGTAGACGGGCAGGTCGCCCGCCCGCTCGATGACGTCGCTGAGGTAGAGGAGGGCGTGGGTCTTGCCGGTGCCCCTGCGCCCGTAGAGGACCTGGTGGTCGGTGGAGTGGAGCATCGCCGAGAAGGAGCCCGCGCTGACGTAGGTGGTGGCGAGGGTGTGCCGGTCGGTGTTCTCGGCGCGTCTGGGGATCCGCATCAGCGCCTGGTTCAGGTGTCGCTGCACGTTGGTCTTCATCGGGCTTCAGGGTGGCGGGGGTCGGGTGGGGCGGGATAGCGGCCAAGTGGTTGGTTCGATGCCCCCTGGGGGCAACCGGTTCGTGGGGCGCGGCTGGTGCGAATCCGGTTCGGGTGGTCCGGGGGGACCTGTTCGACTCGGGTCCATTGATTCGACCCTGTGATCGGGCTGAAGGGCGGGTGGTGTCGACCTGGGCGATCCGTTGTCGTGAGGGTCGGTTCCCCAAATGAAATCGGCCACGCACGGGTGCGTGGCCGATTGTTGGTGCTCGGTTTTCCTGCCCTGTCGCCTAGGCGTTCTTCGGCCTTTTTTGGATCGGCAGTTTTGCCGTGGGGGCGTCTGCCGTGGCCGGTTTGCCGTTGGTCGGCGGCTTGGCTGGTTCTGGCTTCGTCGCCCTTGCCGGCTTTTCCTGCGGCTTCTGGGGTTCTGCTGCTCGCTCGCGCGCTCGGGGGTCGTCCGGGAGCGGGCCCAGTGCCGAGACCGCCTGGAGCACCGCCGCTTGGGCCGCGGCGAACTGCTCGGTCAGTGACTGGTGCATGGTGCGCAGCGCCGTTACCCGCTCGTCGGCCTCGGTCACGCGCTTGTCGGCGTGTTCGTCGGCCTCGCGCACGGTCTTCTCGGCCTTGGTGGTGGCCTCGGTCGTGAGCTGCTCCACCTTCGCCAGCGCCTCGGACTCCAGTTCGGCCAGGAGCTTCTCCGACTCGGCCTTCTTGGCGGTCAGGGTTTCGTCGAGTTCCTTTTCCGCCGCGGCGCGCTTGGCTTCCGCTTCCGCGCGGATCTTCTCGGCGGCCTGCTTCGCCTCGACCACGTGCTGCTCGTGTTCCTTCTTGAGCTTGGTGCGCAGGTCGTCGTATTCCTTGTCCAGGTCGTCGTGGTACTTCTTGTACTTCTGCTCCAGCGCCGCGCGGGTCTTCTCCAGGTCGGCCGCCTTGGCGTCGTACTCGGTGGTGACGCGTTCGGTTTCGGCACGGCCTTCGGCCATGAGCGCGTTGTGCTCGGCCGTGAGCTTGGCGCGGAGTTCCTGGATCTCGTTCTCCAGTTCGGCCTTGCGGGCCTCGAACTTCTTGTCCAGCTCGATCCGGTGCTGCTGGTGCTGCTGCTCCAACTGCCTGCGGCGGTCGTCGGTCTCGGCGTTCTTCCGCTGGTGCAGGGCCTTCTGCTCGGCGGCGAACCGGTCGGCCTCGGCGCGGGTGGCGTTCGCGTGGTCGACGGCCGCCTTGCGGATGTCGGCGATCTCCTCCTCGGCGAGGCCCATCATGATCCGGACGCGCTCGGTGACGTTGGAGGCGCTGATGGGGCTGGCGGCCAGGCTGGAGAGCTGCGCCTTGACCTTGTCCAGCTCGGCTCTCGTGCCCGCTACCACCTTCGACAGTTCGGCCACCTGCGCGGCGGCGGCGTCACGGCTCCGGCTGGCGTTCTTGAGGTCGAACTCCAGTCGGGTGACGCGTTCGTTGACCTGACGCTGGTTGTATCCGCGCAGGACGACGTCGAAGTGAGCTGTGCGGGCAGCAGTCTGCCCATTCCCATCGGGCCCGGCCATATGGGCAACACTACCGAGGTTTCGGACCCGCAAGTCACACGAAGCGGCGAATCCCACCGCATCAGCGCAACCTCGTGGGTACCGCCGTGAAGAGGGCCACATCTACTGCATTCGACGCAACCTCGAACGCCCTCGGTCACCCGGTGTGGAAGTCCGGTGATCGGCCGCTAACGTCCCTGCTCCTCGCGGGGGCTGCGCCCGGCGGCTCCCTGCGGCACACTCTTCGACCAAGGCCCCAGCTCACGGCCGGGGCCGACGAGCCGCTCGACCGCGCCGCGAACCGATCAGGATGACGTCCGTCACGTGGGATGGAACTCCCGAGGGGCGGGAAGCACACGGTAACGTTCCGACGACCCAGTCGAGTTACCGGGAGGGAACGCCGCTATGTTCCGCAAGGTGCTTGTCGCGAACCGCGGCGAGATCGCGATCCGGGCGTTTCGTGCCGCCTATGAGCTGGGCTCGGGGACGGTAGCCGTCTTCCCGCACGAGGACCGGAATTCGCTGCACCGGCTGAAGGCCGACGAGTCCTACCAGATCGGCGACCCCGGTCACCCGGTGCGCGCGTACCTGTCGGTCGAGGAGATCGTCAAGGCCGCCCGCCAGGCCGGTGCCGACGCGGTCTACCCCGGTTACGGCTTCCTCTCGGAGAACCCCGAGCTGTCCCAGGCGTGCAAGGACGCGGGCATCACGTTCGTGGGACCGCCGACCGAGGTGCTGGAGCTGACCGGCAACAAGGCGCGCGCCATCGCGGCCGCGCGCGAGGCGGGCCTGCCGGTGCTGGAGTCCTCCGCGCCGTCGGCGGACCTGGACGAGCTGCTGGCCGCGGCCAGGGGCATCGCCTTCCCCGTGTTCGTGAAGGCCGTCGCCGGTGGTGGTGGCCGCGGCATGCGCAGGGTCGAGGACCCGTCGACGCTGCGCGAGTCGCTGGAAGCCGCCATGCGCGAGGCCGAGTCGGCGTTCGGCGACCCGACCATGTTCATCGAGCAGGCCGTGGTCGAGCCCCGCCACATCGAGGTGCAGATCCTCGCCGACGGCGAGGGCAACGTGATCCACCTGTTCGAGCGGGACTGCTCGGTGCAGCGGCGCCACCAGAAGGTCATCGAGATCGCGCCCGCGCCGAACCTGGCGCCGGAGATCCGCGACCGGATGTGCGCCCACGCCGTCGCGTTCGCCCGGCACATCGGCTACCGCAACGCGGGCACGGTCGAGTTCCTGCTCGACCCGAACGGCAACTACGTCTTCATCGAGATGAACCCGCGCATCCAGGTCGAGCACACGGTCACCGAGGAGGTGACCGACGTCGACCTGGTCCAGTCGCAGATGCTCATCGCCAGCGGCAAGACCCTCGCCGACCTCGGCCTGAGCCAGGAGACGGTGCAGCTGCGCGGCGCCGCCCTCCAGTGCCGCATCACCACCGAGGACCCGGCGAACGGCTTCCGCCCGGACACCGGCGTGATCAGCGCGTACCGCTCGCCCGGCGGCTCCGGCATCCGGCTGGACGGCGGCACGATCGGCGCGGGCACGGCCATCGGCGCGCACTTCGACTCGATGCTGGTGAAGCTCACCTGCCGCGGTCGGACGTTCGCCGCCGCCGTGGCCCGCTCGCGCCGCGCGGTCGCCGAGTTCCGCATCCGCGGCGTGTCCACCAACATCCCGTTCCTCCAGGCGGTGCTGGACGACCCCGACTTCTACGAGGGCCGCGTCACCACGTCGTTCATCGAGCAGCGCCCGCACCTGCTGACCGCCCGCCACTCCGCCGACCGCGGCACCAGGATCCTGACCTACCTGGCGGACGTGACGGTGAACAAGCCCAACGGCGAGCGCCCGGCGAGCATCGACCCGCGCGACAAGCTGCCGGTCGTGGACCTCGACGCCGAGCCCGTGCCCGGTTCGAGGCAGCGGCTCGCCGAGCTGGGCCCCGAGGGCTTCGCCGCGTGGCTGCGCGGCAGCCGCGCGGTCGCCGTCACCGACACGACGTTCCGCGACGCCCACCAGTCGCTGCTGGCGACCCGCGTGCGCACGAAGGACCTGCTCGCGGTCGCCCCGCACGTGGCCAGGCTGACGCCGCAGCTGCTGTCGCTGGAGGCGTGGGGCGGCGCGACGTACGACGTGGCGCTGCGGTTCCTCGCCGAGGACCCGTGGGAGCGGCTCGCGCAGCTCCGCGAGGCCGTGCCGAACATCAACCTCCAGATGCTGCTGCGCGGTCGCAACACCGTGGGCTACACGCCGTACCCGGCCGAGGTGACGTCGGCGTTCGTGCAGGAGGCGACGAAGACCGGCATCGACATCTTCCGGATCTTCGACGCGCTCAACGACGTCGAGCAGATGCGGCCCGCGATCGAGGCCGTGCGCGAGACCGGGACGGCGCTGGCCGAGGTGGCGCTCTGCTACACCTCGGACCTGTCCGACCCGGACGAGCGCCTCTACACGCTCGACTACTACCTCAAGCTGGCCGAGCAGATCGTCGGCGCGGGCGCGCACGTGCTGTGCGTCAAGGACATGGCCGGGCTGCTCCGCGCGCCCGCCGCGTTCCGGCTGATCACAGCCCTGCGCAAGGAGTTCGACCTCCCCGTCCACCTGCACACCCACGACACGGCGGGCGGTCAGCTCGCCACGTACCTGGCCGCGATCCAGGCCGGGGTGGACGCGGTGGACGGCGCGTCCGCGTCGATGGCGGGCACGACCTCGCAGCCCGCGCTGTCGTCGATCGTCGCCGCGACCGACCACACCGAGCACGCCACCGGGCTCGACCTGGAGGCCGTGTGCGACCTGGAGCCGTACTGGGAGGCGACCAGGCGGATCTACGCCCCGTTCGAGTCGGGCCTGCCCGCGCCGACCGGCCGCGTCTACAAGCACGAGATCCCCGGCGGCCAGCTCTCGAACCTGCGCACGCAGGCCGTGGCGCTCGGCCTCGGGCAGCGGTTCGAGGACATCGAGGCCGTGTACGCGGCGGCGGACCGGATGCTCGGCCACCTGGTGAAGGTGACGCCGTCGTCCAAGGTCGTCGGCGACCTCGCGCTGCACCTCGTCGGCGCCGGTGTCACGCCCGCCGAGTTCGAGGCGGACCCCGGCAGGTTCGACATCCCGGCCTCGGTGATCGGCTTCCTGCACGGTGAGCTGGGCGACCCGCCCGGCGGCTGGCCGGAGCCGTTCCGCACCAAGGCGCTCCAGGGCCGTGCGCCCGCCAAGGGCGTCGAGGAGCTGTCGGAGGAGGACCAGAAGGGGCTGGCGGAGAACCGCCGCGGCACCCTGAACCGGCTGCTGTTCCCGGCTCCGACCAAGGAGTACCTGGCCCACCGCGAGGCCTACGGCGACACGAGCGTGCTGCGCAGCAAGGACTTCTTCTACGGCCTCAAGCCGGGCGAGGAGTACTCGGTCGACCTGGAGCCCGGCGTGCGGCTGCTGATCGGCCTCGAGGCGATCGGCGAGGCGGACGAGCGCGGGATGCGCACCGTCATGGCCACGCTGAACGGCCAGCTGCGGCCGATCTCGGTGCGCGACCGGTCCATCGCGGCGGAGGTCCCCGCCGCCGAGAAGGCCGACCGGGGCAACCAGAACCACGTGGCCGCGCCGTTCGCGGGCGTCGTGACCCCGTCGGTCGCCGAGGGCGACGTCGTCGAGGCCGGTCAGACCGTCGCGACCATCGAGGCCATGAAGATGGAGGCCTCCATCACCGCCGCCAGGGCCGGCACGGTGGCGCGCCTCGCGGTGCGGCCCGTGCAGCAGGTCGAGGGCGGCGACCTGCTGATCGTCCTGGAGTAGTCGGACCACCACACCGACGGGTGCCCTGCGCCGCAACGCGCAGCGGAGGGCACCCGTTCGGCTGCTCCAGGCGTGTGGCGTCGCTGCACCGTCCGGGTCACGCGCCGGGAAACCGGCTCGCCCGCCCCCAGCATGGAGTGCTCCCGACATCGAGGAGCGCCGTCTTGACCCAAGTCGCCCGCCGCGTCCCACCCCTCAGCCCGACCGACGACGACCTCCGCGAACTGCTGCGCGACGAGTTCGCCACCCGCTGGCCCGACTCGCCCAGGGCGCTCGACGCGGTCGACCGCTACGCCCTCATCCCCGTCGGGACGCTGCTGCGCGCGCTGCTGGTGCTGCGCGCCGCGCTCGCCGTCGGCGGCGACCTGCACCGCGTGCTGCCCGCCGCCGTCGGCGTCGAGTGCCTGCACGTCGGCGGCCTGGTCCACGAGGGCCTGATGGGGCACGACGACGCCCGGCAGGGCCGGGTCGCGGTGCACCGCAGGTTCGGCGCGGAACGCGCGATCGTCGCGGCCAACTCCCTCTACTTCCGCGGGTTCGGCCTCATCGACGAGTGCCGCGACCGCGGCGCCACCGCCGACCAGGTCGCCGAGGCCACCCGCGTCCAGGCCGACGCGGGCGTGCAGGCCAGCCGCGGCGCGGAACTGGCGCTCGTGCTGGGCGACGACCCCTCGCCCGACCCGGCGGAGTACCTGCGGGTCGCGAGGCTGAGGACCGCGGTGCTCCCGGCGGCCTGCCGGATCGGCGCGGTGCTCGGCGGGGCCACCCCGGAGCAGACCCGCGCGCTCACCGGGTTCGGCGAGAACCTGGGCATGGCGTCCCACCTGAGCGCCGACGCCAGGCCGTCGCGGCTGCCGTCGGCCGAGCGGCTGGTGCAGCAGTTCGGGGGCCGGGCCCGCCGCAAGCTGCGCAGGCTGCCCGTCGGTGCCAGCCGGGATCGTCTGGCGCAGTTGACCAAGTTGTGCTGATGCTGTGAGAACCTCGCGACATGGACGACCGCTACCAGACGATCGCGGACATCGAAGCTACCGAGCAGGAGGCCCCGCACCTGGCTCAGGAGGTGGTCGACTGGCTGGTCGAGATCGGCGTCGTGGTGAAGGAACGGACCAACTGCGCCTGTGGCATCGGTCACGCGCCCGGCCCCCACTTCGACCGCGCCGTCGTCACCGGCGACGAGGAACTGCGCACCCTGGCCTGGAACGGCCTGCGCGTGGAGGTCGGCCGCGCCGTCTACTACACCAAATCGCCTGATCAGGCCATCTTCTGCCCGCACTGCGAGGCCGAGGTCGACCTCGACCGGATCGCCGACGCGTTCGAGGAGTGGCAGCACGGCGCCGACGGCACCCGGCCCTGCCCCATCTGCACCAGGGAACTGGATCCGAACGGCTGGCGTTGGGAACCACCGTGGGGCTTCGGCGCGCTGGGACTGACGTTCTGGAACTGGCCGCCGCTGCGCCCGGAGTTCGTCCTTGAGCTGTCGGCCCGCCTCGGCCACCGGACCGTGCTGGTCGCCGACAAGCTCTGAGGCCAATTCAGTGTGACTATGGCCTGGCGGAACGGTGGAGGTGCCATGAAGAAGACCACGGGTGCGCTGCTCGGGTTGGCGGCGGCGGGGATCGGCTGGGCGGTGCGGGGCGTGCCCGCGGCATTGGGCGGCAAGCCCGATCCCGCGCTGCTGCGGAGGTCGCCGCGGTTCCGCGACGGCACGTTCCACAACGTCAAGAAGACCACCACGATGCCGGACGCCGAGAGCGCGGGCGTCTTCCGCGAGTTCCTCTTCGGCGGTGGCCGTCGCAAGCCGTCCGGGCCGGTGCCGCTGGTCGGCCCGCAGTCCGGCCAGACCAGCGCCGAGGGCCTGCACATCACCTGGTACGGCCACGCGTCCTCGCTGGTCGAGGTCGACGGCGCCCGCGTGCTGCTCGACCCGATCTGGAGCGACCGCTGCTCGCCGTCGGAACTGGTCGGCCCCAAGCGGCTGCACCCCGTCCCGCACGAGCTGACCGAACTCCCGCCGATCGACGCCATCGTCATCTCGCACGACCACTACGACCACCTCGACCTGCCGACCGTCCGCGCGCTGACCGAGTCGGAGACGGCGCCGTTCGTCGTGCCGCTCGGCATCGGCGCGCACCTGCGCCGCTGGAACGTCCCGGAGTCGCGGATCGTCGAGCTGGACTGGGACGAGCACCACGAGGTCGCGGGCGTCCGGTTGACCGCCACGGCCGCGCAGCACTTCTCCGGCCGGGGCCTCAAGCGCGACAACACGCTGTGGGCCTCGTGGGTGATCGCCGGACCGGAGCACCGCGTGTTCTACAGCGGTGACACCGGCTACTTCGACGGCTACACCGACATCGGCGAGACCTACGGGCCGTTCGACGCGTCGCTGGTGCAGATCGGCGCGTACAGCGTCGGGTGGCCGGACATCCACATGACGCCCGAGGAGGGCGTGCGCGCGCACCTCGCGCTCCGCGGCGGACTGCTGATCCCGGTGCACTGGGCGACGTTCAACCTGTCCGTGCACGACTGGTCCGAACCGGTCGACCGCGTGTGGCGCGAGAGCAAGGCCCACGACGTGAAGCTGGCCGTGCCGAAGCCGGGCGAACGCGTCGACGTCAACGACCCGCCCGCCGTCGACGGCTGGTGGCAGGCGCTTGCCTGAGGTCCACTCCGTCGCGCAGCGGCAGGGCGCGGTCGTTCCCCGCGCGGTGTCGCTGCCGTCGGGTGGCAGGGCGCTGGCGAAGCTCGCCGGTGAGGTCCTGGGCACCGCCGTGCGCACCATCCCGGTCGGGGAGCACGGGTCCCCGACCGTGGACGGCATCGCCAACCGCGCCGCGCTGCTGGACAACCGCGCGGCCCAGCGGGCGGCGCTGGGGACCCGGTCGACGGTCCTGACCATCGGCGGCGACTGCGGCGTCGAACTCGAACCCGTCCGCGCCGCCCGCGAGCGCTACGGCCGCACCCTCGCCCTCGCCTGGTTCGACGCGCACGGCGACCTGCACACGCCCGCGACCTCGCCGTCGCACGCCTTCCACGGCATGGTGCTGCGCGCCGCGATGGGCGAGGGCGATCCGGGGTTCGCGTCCGGCCCCCGGATCGGCGCGGGCCGGGTGGTGCTGCTGGGAGCGCGCTCGCTGGAGCCCGCCGAACGGGAGCAGGTGTGGCGGCAGACCGTCCGCCACCTGCCCGTGGCCGCGGCCAGGCGCTCCACCGTGGCGGGCAACGCCGTCCTGGAGACCGACGCCGACGAGGTCTACCTGCACGTCGACCTGGACGTGCTGGACCCGGCCGGGTTCGACGGCGTCGGCTGCCCGGTACCGGGTGGCCTGACCGTGGCGGAACTCGTCGGCTCGATCCGCGCCATCGCCGCGGCGACGCCGGTGGTCGGCGCGGGCATCACCGAGTGCGCCACCGACGACCCGGCCGCGCTCAGGGCGCTCGTCCCGCTGCTCGAAGCCGTCGGGGACTGCCTGGGCTTCGGACCATGACCCCGAGAACGGCCGTGGTGACGGGCGGGGGCACCGCCACCGGCCGCGCGGGCACCCCCGCCGACGCCGCCGCGGTCGTGGGCTTCCCCACCTCTCGCGGGGCGGGCCACGTCACCGGACAGGTGGTGCCGGTCAACGGCGGAGCGCACCTGGGACGATGAGCCCGTGACCAGGATCGTGGCGGGCACGGCCGGAGGCCGCCGCCTGCAAGTACCGCCGAAGGTGACCCGCCCGACGTCCGACCGCGTGCGCGAGGCGATGTTCAGCGCCCTGGAGGTCGTCCTGGACCTGGACGGCCTCACCGTGCTCGACCTCTACGCGGGCTCGGGCGCCCTCGGCTTCGAGGCGCTGTCCCGCGGCGCCGCGTCGGCCACCTTCGTCGAGGCCGACCGCCGCGCGGCGGACGTCCTCCGCACCAACGCCCGCGAACTCCGCTTCACCGCCGCGACCGTGATCGCCAGACCAGCCGAATCGGTGGTCGCCGTCTCCGCGGAGGCCCCGTTCGACCTGGTCTTCGCCGACCCGCCGTACTCCGTCACCGACGCCCAGCTGGGCAAGGTCCTGGACGCCCTGGTGCTCAACGGCTGGACCGCCCCCGGCACCGTCCTGATCGTGGAGAGAGCGTCCCGCAGCCCCCGCCCCCTCTGGCCAAGTCCGGTGGAATCCTTGCGCGACAAGCGATACGGAGACACAACCCTGTACTGGGCGGAACACCCGAACCCATCGGGGTGATCAGGGACACGGACGCCACTGGATGCGTCCGATCGGGTGCTAACGTCCAAAACCATGACGCGTGCCGTGTGCCCCGGCTCCTACGACCCGGTCACCAACGGACACCTGGACATCATCGGCAGAGCGGCGAAGCTCTTCGACGAGGTCGTAGTCGCCGTGCTCATCAACAAGAACAAGAAGACCCTGTTCTCCGTCGAGGAACGAACAGACATGCTCGCCGAGGTCACGTCCCTCTGGCCGAACGTGCGCATCGACTCCTGGCACGGCCTGCTGGTGGACTACTGCCGCGAACACGACATCAAGGCCATCGTCAAGGGCCTGCGCGCGGTGAGCGACTACGACTACGAGCTCCAGATGGCGCAGATGAACCACCAGCTCAGCGGCGTGGACACCCTCTTCATGCCCACCAACCCCATCTACAGCTTCCTGGCCAGCTCGCTGGTGAAGGACGTGGCGACCTACGGCGGGGACGTCTCCACCCTGCTGCCGCCCACCATCGAACGCCGCCTGATGCAACGCCTGGAAGAACGCCGCTAACCAGCACCGGAGCCCAGTGGCACCGGCGCCGACGGCGAATCGGCACCTGCGGACGGCCGGGCGCGGCAG
>NZ_DASUSQ010000173.1:0-83124 GCF_036375055.1 Umezawaea sp. | reverse complement strand
GGGGCTCGACCCCGAGGCCGGTTCGGGGTCGAGCCCCGACCCCGGACCGGGTTCCTCCCCGAGGCGCTCGACCCCGCCGGTCGGCAGGCTGGAACCCGACCGGGGCCACTGCTGATCGACACCGGGGTTCCCGCGGGCGCGAACGGGTACCTACCTGGCGGCGACCCCGCCGGGGCGGAGAACCGAACGCGATCACGGACGAGTAGGTAGGTTGGTGGGATGTCGGTCAGCAGCGGGATGTCCGAGTACGACAGCAGGGCGTGGGCCTCGCTCATCGAGGGCGAGCAGACCACCGAGCGCTCCCTGCTGCCCGCTGTCGTGCGGAACCGCCTCCAGAGGACCGGTGAGGTCGCCAAGCGCCGCATCGACTCGATCCCCGGCTCGGAGAAGTTCCAGGACCTGCTGATGAAGGCGCTCGGCGGCTTCACCGACCTCGGGTCGCGCGCCGCGCGGGCCAGCGTCCGGTCGAGCGCGGTGGTCAAGTCGTTCCAGAAGCGCGGCCACGCCGTGGAGAGCATCGAGGACATCCGCAAGCTGCCGCTCAAGGTGCTCGACGACGTCAAGCCCCGGCTCGACATCGCCTACATCAGCGCCTCCACGGTGCAGGGCGCCGCCGCGGGCCTCGCGGTCTCCGGCGGCGAGCTGCTCGGGCTCGCCAGCGGCGGCGCACCGGGCGCGGGCGTCGTGGTCGGCGCGATGGCCGCCGACGCCGCCGCCGTGCTGGTCGCGAGCCAGCGCGCGGTCGCCCACGTCGCCGCCTACTACGGCTACGACCTGACCCGGCCGGAGGAGCAGATGTTCGCCCTCGGCGTGCTGAACCTGGGCACGTCGTCGGACGTCACCAAGGCCGCGGCCTACCTGGAGCTGAACAAGCTCGTGCAGGGCCTCGCCCGCAAGCACACGTGGGACCAGCTGCGGCAGAACGTCGTCACCAAGGTCGTCGAGCAGGTCTACGCGCAGCTCGGCATCCGCCTCACCCAGCGCAAGCTCGGCCAGGCCGTGCCGGTCGTGGGCGTGCTGATCGGGGCGGGCATGAACGCGAAGACGCTGTCGCGGGTCGTGGACGACGCCGAGCACGCCTACCGCAAACGGCACCTCCAGGAGAAGTACGGCATCGTCGACGACGTGCCCCTGCCGACCGTGACGGCGGTGCGCGACGACACGATCCCTATCGTGGACATCCTGGACGCGGAGATCGTCGAGGCAGAGCCCGACGTGTCCCCTTGACCTCGGTGCGCGCGGAGGGGTCTGCTCTACCCCGCAGCCCAGAGCGAGGAGAACACCCGTGGCAGTCCACCCGCGCGCCGGTCAGCCCGCGACGCGAGCCGACCTGGTCGACGTAGCCCACCTGGTCACGTCGTACTACGCGGAGCACCCGGACCCGTCGGTCGCCGAGCAGCGGGTCGCGTTCGGCACCTCCGGGCACCGGGGGTCGGCGTTGAGGACCGGCTTCACCGACGACCACATCGCCGCCGCCTCGCAGGCGGTGTGCGAGCACCGGGCACGGGCGGGCGTCACCGGCCCGCTGTACCTCGGCCGCGACACGCACGCGCTGTCCGAGCCCGCGTTCGTCACGGCGCTGGAGGTGTTCGCGGCCAACGACGTGCAGGTGCTCGTCGACAGCCGCGAGGGCTACACGCCCACGCCCGCCGTGTCGCTGGCGATCCTGGTCCACAACGCCGGTCGCGTCGACGGCCTCGCCGACGGCGTCGTCGTCACCCCGTCGCACAACCCGCCCGAGGACGGCGGCTTCAAGTACAACCCGCCGGACGGCGGCCCCGCCGACTCGACCATCACCAGGGGCATCCAGGACCGCGCCAACGAACTGCTGGAAGCGGGCCTGGTCGGCGTCAAGCGCATCCCGCTCTCGCGGGCCCGCCAGTCGGCCAAGCCGTTCGACTTCCTCGACCTCTACGCGTCCGAGCTGCCGTCCGTGGTCGACCTGGACGCCATCCGCTCGGCGGGCGTGCGCATCGGCGCCGACCCGCTGGGCGGCGCGAGCGTCGCGTACTGGTCGGAGATCGCCGACCGGCACGGCATCGACCTCACCGTGGTCAACCCCGTCGTGGACCCCGCGTTCGGGTTCATGACGCTCGACTGGGACGGGCGCATCCGGATGGACTGCTCCTCGCCGTACGCGATGGCGTCGCTCATCGAGCGGCGCGCCGAGTTCGACGTGGCCACCGGCAACGACGCGGACTCCGACCGGCATGGCATCGTGACCCCCGACGGCGGCCTGATGAACCCGAACCACTTCCTCGCCGTGGCCATCGACCACCTGTACTCGCACCGCTCCGACTGGGCTCCTTCCGCGGCCATCGGCAAGACCGTGGTGAGCTCGTCGATCATCGACCGGGTCGCCTCGTCGCTGGGTCGACGGCTGGTCGAGGTGCCCGTCGGGTTCAAGTGGTTCGTGCCGGGCCTGCTGGACGGTTCCATCGCGTTCGGCGGCGAGGAGAGCGCCGGGGCGTCGTTCCTGCGGCGGGACGGGCGGGTGTGGACGACCGACAAGGACGGCCTGATCCTCGCGCTGCTCGCGTCGGAGGTCATCGCGGTGACCGGCAAGACTCCGTCGGAGCGGTACCGGGAGCTGACGGCGTCGCTGGGCGACCCGGTGTACGCGCGGATCGACGCGCCCGCCACGCGTGAGCAGAAGGCGGCGCTGGGGGCGTTGTCGCCGTCGCAGGTGGCCGTGGAGGAGATCGCGGGGGAGAAGATCCTCGACCGGCTGACCAACGCGCCCGGCAACGGGGCGGCCGTGGGCGGGTTGAAGGTCGTGATGGAGTCGGGCTGGTTCGCGGCGCGGCCGTCGGGGACGGAGGACGTGTACAAGCTGTACGCGGAGTCGTTCAAGGGGCCGGAGCACCTGGCGCTGTTGCAGCAGGAGGCGCAGACGGTGCTGGACGGCGTGCTGGGCTCGTAGGGACGGAGGTGGGGGCCTCCTCGCGGAGGCCCCCACCGGTCAGCTCAGTCCGACAGCAGCTTGCGCACGCGGTCCGCGCCCACCGCCAGCAGCAGCGTGGGCAGGCGGGGACCGGTTTCGACGCCCACCAGCAGGCGGTACAGCAGCGCGAAGAACGCGCGCTGCGCGACCTTCAGCTCCGGCGTCGGCTTGACGTCCCTCGGCAGGCCCGCCTGGTCCTTCGGCACGCCGTAGACGAGGTCGGTCAGGCCGTCCAGCGACCAGTGCGTGTCGAGCCCCGCGACCAGCAGGCGCAGTGATTCGCGCTGCTGCTCGTCCAGCGACGCGATCAGCTCGACGTCGGCGTGCTCGCGGACGCGGGTGCGCTGCTCCAGCGGGACCTGGTTGGTGATCCAGTGCGCGGCGCGGTCCAGCCTGGGGCGGACCTCGTCGAGCGTCTCGACCGGGCGTGAGGGGTCCAGGTCGCGGATGATGCGCAGCGTCTGCTCGGGGTCGCCGGTCGTGATGTCCACGATGGACGCCAGCGTGCGGTAGGCGATCGGGATCGGCGTGCTGGGCAGCGGGCCCGCGGCCGTGCGGACCGCGCGGTCGTGGGCGAGCGCGTCCACGGCGACCGCGGTGCCGTCGGCGAGCTTGCGCTCCAGCGCGTCCCACTCGTCGTAGGTGCGCTGCACCTCCTGGTCGAACGCGATCTTGAACGACTGGTTGGGCTTGCGGCGCGCGTACAGCCAGCGCACCAGCGGCGCCTCCATGATGCGCAGCGCGTCGCCCGGCGTGGGCACGCCGCCCTTGGAGCTGCTCATCTTCGCCATGCCGGAGATGCCGACGAACGCGTACATCGGGCCGATCGGCTGCTTGCCGCCGAACACCTCGCGCACGATCTGCCCGCCCACGACGAACGACGAGCCGGGGGACGTGTGGTCCACACCGGACGGTTCGAACACGACACCCTCGTAGGCCCAGCGCATGGGCCAGTCGACCTTCCACACGAGCTTGCCGTGCGTGTGCTCGCTGAGCAGCACCGTCTCGGCGTGGCCGCACACGCAGGTGTACGACAGCTCGGTCGTCTCGTCGTCGTAGGACGTGACCGTCGTCAGGTCGCGGTCGCACACCGAGCAGTACGGCTTGTACGGGAAGTACTGCTCCTCGTCGTCCTGCTCCGTGACGGGCTTGTCCTTGGTGCGGTACCGGTCGAGCACGGCGTCGATCGCCGCCCGCTCGCGCACGGCCAGCAGCACCTGGTCGCGGTAGGCACCCGAGGTGTACATCCGCGTCTGGCTGACGCCGCGGTACTCGATCCCCAGCTCGGCGAGCGCCTCGATCATCGGCGCCTTGAAGTGCTCGGCCCAGTTCGGGTGCTCGCTGCCCTCGGGCGCGGGAACGGACGTCAGCGGCTTGCCGATGTGCTCGGCCCACGACGGGTCGATGCCGACGGGCACCTTGCGGAACCGGTCGAAGTCGTCCCACGACAGCAGGTGCACGACGTCGTGGCCGCGGCGGCGGATCTCGTCGGCCACCAGGTGCGGCGTCATGACCTCGCGGAGGTTGCCGAGGTGGATCGGGCCGGACGGGCTCAGGCCGGACGCGCAGACGATGGGTTTGCCGGGCGCCCGGCGTTCGGCTTCGGCGATGACGTCGTCTGCGAAACGGGAGACCCAGTCGGCCTCGGTCTGAACCTGCATGGGTCCGATTGTCCTACGGCGTGCCGAGCGCGTTCACGCCGGGATGTCGACCGCGATCTCCGCGCTCAGCTCCGCGCCCAGTTCCAGCTCCAGCCCGTCGCCGCTCCAGAACCTGCCGGGGTCGTACCAGTTGACCCGCCGACCGGTCGGCAGCAGACCCATCGCCTCGTAGGTGACCGCCACGACCTCCGCGCAGTACGCCGTCTCCAGGGCCGCGTCCGGCTCGCCCCGGCGCAGCTTCGGCAGCCGCCCCCGCAGCCACCGCGTCGCCAGCTTCGCCGTGGACGGGAACGGCGTCCCGTCCAGCCGCGCGATCGTCCTCAGCACGGCGTCGTCGGTCTCGCGGGTGTGCGCGTGGTCGAGCTGCCGCAGCCACGCCCGCTGCCCGTACCTGTTCGCCCACACCAGCACCGCGCTGCGCAGGTCGTGAAGCTGGACCCCGCGCTGGTGCGTGCCGGTCCACACGTCCGTCAGCGACTTGCCCAGCTCGGCGTGCCACATCAGCGGCGGCAGGTCGTCGATCACCACGGCCATGCCGACGTGGTTGACCGGGCTGTTCGTCGTCATCCGGATCGCGCGGTCGGCCGCCGAGTCGCCCCGGAACAGCCACACGTCACCGGTGCGGGTGAGGTTGACGGCTTCGTCCAGGGTGATCCGCGTTTCGGCCATGGGCGCTAGCCTAGGCAGATGAAGCTGTGGAAGGTGCTGGGGCTCGCGGGTGTGGTCGGAGTGGCCGCGACCGGGGCGGTGGTGGCCCGTGCCGAGCGCAAGCGGCAGGCCTACACGCCGGACGAGGTCCGGGAACGGCTGCACGCGCGCATCGCCGAGGCGGAGACCGCCGAACAGGTCAGGTGAGCGCGCGTCGCCCTTTCTCGCGGCACGTCGTGGTGGAACAATGGTTCCCGCGGTCGGGGAATCCGCGGTCCACCGGAGGCGACGCTGTACCAGGACGATTCCTCGACCCGCCCGCATTCCGGCGGGCGCAGCAAGAACACGATGTCGGGTTCGGTGCGCGGAACCTCGGTCCAGGGCGGTTGGATCGGTTCGGTGAACATCGCCCCGCAGCCTCCCCCGTGGCGGAAGGCGCTGGTGGTGGCCCTGGTCGCACTCCTGCTGGGAGTCAGCGCCGTGGTGGTCGCGATCGTGCTCGACGGTTCCGAGAAATTCACCCCACCCGCGCACGATTCCAGCACCACCGGAATTCCGCCCACCTCGGGAAAGGCGTCGGAAAGGACCGAACCGGACACCACAACGACGGCGAAGGGGATTCCCCTCACCACCACGGCGAGACCCGCGGTGGAATACCGCGTCGAGGGTCCCGTGCGGACCGGGGGAGCGGAACTCGGCGCGTCGACCGGGTACGACCTCGACCGCGATCGGGGAGCGTTCCCGAGCGAGGGCGCCGACGTGCTCCTGGACTGCTGCGCGCTGCACGCGCTCGCCGACGGCGAGATGAGCTTCCCCCGCGGCGACCAGCCCGCGGACTGCCTCGACCAGCCCACGCGGCAGGAGCTGGCCGTGGGGGAACTCGGGGAGCACCCGACCCTGTGCGTCGTCACCGACCGGGGCGCGCTGGCCACGGTGCACGCCACGCTGGTGTCCGGTCCGCTGGAGAGCGGCCCGCGCGTGTCGGTCACCTACGAGCTGTGGACGGTGTCTAGATGAGGAACCGGTACGCCGTCGTGCCGGGCGCCACGTGCTGGATCCTCAGCGGGCTGGCCTTCATCCTCGCCCACAGCGGGTCGTAGTCCTCGCGGCTGCCGATCTCCACGCCGCACAGGGCCGCGCCGGTCTCGCGGTTGTCGCGCTTGACGTACTCGAACAGGACGATGTCGTCGTCCGGGCCGAGCACCTCGTCCAGGAAGCGGCGCAGCGCGCCCGGCTCCTGGGGGAACTCGACGAGGAAGTAGTGCTTGAGGCCGCGGTGCACCAGCGAGCGCTCGACGACCTCGGCGTAGCGGCTGACGTCGTTGTTGCCGCCGGAGAGCAGGCAGACGACGGTCTCGCCCGGCTCCACGGAGACCGACTCCGCCAGCGCGGCCGACGCCATCGCGCCCGCGGGCTCGGCGATGATGCCGTCGACCTGGTAGAGGTCGAGCATCTCGGTGCAGATCTGGCCCTCGGAGACCGTGACCAGCGACGCGCCCGAGTCGCGGACCAGCGGGAAGCTCGCGTCGCCCACCCGGCGCACGGCGGCGCCGTCCACGAACGTGTCGACCTCGGGGAGCGTGACCGGACCACCCGCGGCCAGCGCGGCGATCATGCTGGCCGCGCCCGCGGGCTCCACGCCGACCAGGCGGGTCTCCGGGTGGCGTTCGGCCAGCCACGTGCCCAGACCCGCCAGGAGACCGCCGCCGCCGACCGGGACGACGACCACGTCCGGGGCGCGGCCGAGCTGGCCCAGGACCTCCAGGCCCACCGTGCCCTGGCCGGTGATGGTGCGGACGTCGTCGAACGCCGGGACGACGGTGGCGCCGGTCCTCGCGGCGTGCTCGGCCGCCGCGGTCGCCGCGTCGTCGTAGGTGTCGCCCTCCACGACCAGGTCGACCACGTCGCCGCCGAGGGAGGCGATGCGCTGGCGCTTCTGCCTGGGGGTGGTGCTGGGGACGTAGACGCGGCCGCGCACGCCGAGCCTGCCGCACGCGTAGGCGACGCCCTGGCCGTGGTTGCCCGCGCTCGCGCAGACGGCACCGGCCTCGCGTTCCGCGTCGTCGAGCTGGGCCAGGAGGTTGTAGGCGCCCCGGAGCTTGTAGGAGCGGCCCACCTGGAGGTCCTCGCGCTTGAGCCACACGTCGGCGCCGGTCGCGGTGGAGAGGCGGTCGTTGCGCTGGAGCGGGGTGGTCAGGGCGACGCCCTGCAGCCTGGCGGCGGCCGCGGACACGTCATCTGCGAAGGACATGGACCGGGATTCTCCTCCGCGAGGGTCGCCGCGCGCGCACGAGGGCGGCGAATAGGGTCGGGGGTATGAGCTCACTCGCCTCCAAGGCCACGACGTTGTTGGACCTGCACCGCGCGCCCTCCCTGCTGAAGGTGGTGAACGTGTGGGACGTCATCTCGGCGACCGTGGTGGCCGACGTGCCGGGGACCACCGCGCTGGCCACCGCCAGCCACTCGATCGCGGCCTCGTACGGCTACCCGGACGGGGAGAAGATCCCCGTCTCGCTGATGATCGAGGCCGTGGGGCGGATCGCCGCGGCCGTGTCGCTGCCCGTCACGGCCGACCTGGAGGCCGGGTACGGCAATCCGGGCGAGACCGTGCGGCGCGCCATCGGGGTGGGCGTCGTCGGGGCCAACATCGAGGACCAGATGAAGCCGCTGGGCGAGGCCGTGGCGGCCGTCGAGGCGGTGCTCAAGGCCGGTGAGGCCGAGGGCGTCGACTTCGTGCTCAACGCCCGCACGGACGCGTTCGTGCTGGGCCGGGACCGGGACCCCGCCGACGTGCTGGCCGACGCGGTGGAGCGCGGCAAGGCCTTCCTCGACGCCGGGGCGCCGGTGGTGTTCGTGCCCGGCCCGCTGGACGAGGCCGCGGTGTCGACGCTGGTGGAGGCGTTCGGGCCGCAGCGGCTGTCGGTGATCGGCGCTCCGGGGAGCCTGCCGCTGGCCCGGCTGGAGGAGCTGGGCGTGGCGCGGGTCTCCTACGGGCCGTTCAGCCAGCAGGTGGCGCTGACGGCGTTGCAGGACCTCGCGGTCGACGTGGTCGCGGGCGGCGGGCTCCCCGAGGGCACCCGACGGCTGAACTGAGGCCGCCCCGCGGTCCGGGCGCACGGCCCGGACCGCGTGTCCGGCGTCGGCGGCCGGGCCGCTACGGTCGGGCGTGCTGGGCGGGTGTCGGGCAACGGTCTGGGGAGGTCCACCTTGAGGTGCCGCGTCGTCGTCCTGGCCGCTGTCGTCGTCGCGGTCGCCGCCGGGTGCGGCGACTCCTCGTCGACCACGGCCCCCGCGTCCACCACCACCACCTCCGGTTCCGCCACGTCCTCCGCCGGTGCGGCGCCCTCGGAGCCCGCCGCGTCCGGCACCCCCGCGGCACCGCCGTCGGCCGCCGCGACGGGCACGACCGGCTCCCCGCCCGCCGCGACGCCCCCGCCCCAGCCGCCCCCGCTCCAGGACAGGGCGGCGCTGTTCCTCCAGGCGCTGACGGCGGCGGGCGTGCCCACCAGCACGAGCGGGGCTGCCGAGGTCGAGACCGCGCGGGGCGTGTGCGCCGCACTGGCCGCGGGGACGCCGAGGGTGAAGGTCGTCGACGACCTCGCGCTGCGGGGCGGGTTGACGACCGAGGAGCAGGTCGACGCGCTCGTGACCGCCGCGGAGACGACCTACTGCTGATCGAGGGCGGTGGTCGTCCTGCACCGCTCCTAGCCTCACCGCCATGACTGATCACAAGACGATCCTGGTGACCGGTGCGACGGGGACGGTCGGAGGGCACGTGGTCGGGCGGCTGTCGGCCGCCGGTCACCGGGTCCGGGCGCTGACCAGGGAGCCTTCGCGGGCGGCGCTTCCCGCGGGCGTCGACGTCGTCCGGGGCGACCTCGCGGACGTGGACAGCCTCGACGGGGTCTTCGACGGGGTCACCGCCGCGCACCTGATCACCTTCGACAGCGCCGCGTTCGGACCGTTGACCACGGCGGAGGAGATCGTGGCGCTGGCGGAGGAGGCCGGGGTGCGGCGGGTGACGGTGCTGAAGGGCGACCTGGAGCCGAGCCCGCTGGAGGTGGCGATCGAGGCGAGCGGACTGGAGCGGGTGTTCCTGGCGCCGGTCGAGTTCATGGCCAACACCCTGGAGTGGGCGGAGTCCATCAAGGCCGGGGGCGTGGTGCGGGAGGGCTTTCCGGACGTGCCGAGCGCGCTGGTGCACGAGGCGGACATCGCGGCCGTCGCCGTCGTGGGGCTGACCGGCGCGGACCACGGGCTCGACCACTGGATCACCGGGCCGGAGGCGCTGACGCCGCGCGAGCGGGTGCGGATCATCGCCGACGTGCTCGGCCGTGAGGTGGAACTGGTCGAGTTGAGCAGGGACGAGGTGGTGGCCGGGTGGCGGGGGAGCGGTTTCGCGGAGGAGGAGGTCGAGTTCTTCCTGCGCATGCGCACCGACCCGCCCGAGGCGGGCTACCGGGTGCTGCCCACGGTGGAGGAGGTGACGGGCGTGCCCGCGCGCACGTTCGCGTCGTGGGTGCGCGAGCACGCCCCCGCCTTCTGGGCCGCTAGTCCGGAATGGACTCCTGGGCCAACCTGAGCTTGTCGCACAGCCGCCGCAGGGTGCGCAGCTCCTCGTCGTCCAGAGCCGTGCCGACGTAGCGGCGGATGCCGGCGGTGTGCCGCCTGCCGACGGTGCGCCGCACGGCCGCGCCCGCCTCGGTCAGCACGACCACCGTGCCGCGCCCGTCGGCGCGGTCCGGTTCGCGCGCGACCAGGCCCGCCGCCTCCAGGCGCTCGACCATGCGGCTGAGCGAAGGCTGGCTCAGGAGGACCTCCCGGTTCAGGTCGCGCAGCCGGGCCCGCCGGTCCGGCCTGCGGCTCAGCGTGAAGAGCACGTCGTACTCCCGCAGGCTGATCGGGTCCCACACGTCGTCGGCCGCGAACCGCCGCAGGAGCGCGGACTGCGCTCGGAAGAGCGCCTCCCACGACTCCGCGGCGAGTTCGGTGCGGCTGGGCTCAGCCGACGGGGGCGGCGTCACGGGCCAGCTTCCTCGACGCGTGGGTGGGCGGGTCGGACGGCACGTCGGCGGGCCTGCGGGCGTCGAACTCCCGGCGCAGCACCGGCGCGATCTCGCCGAGCATGTCCAGCTGCTCCAGCACGACCTTGAGCGGCAGGCCGGCGTGGTCGAGCAGGAAGAGCTGGCGCTGGTAGTCGCCGAAGAACTCCTGGAACGTCAACGTCTTCTCGACGACCTCCTGCGGGCTGCCGACCGTCAGCGGCGTCTGCGCGGTGAAGTCCTCGAGGGACGGTCCGTGGCCGTAGACGGGCGCGTTGTCGAAGTACGGGCGGAACTCGCGGACGGCGTCCTGGGAGTTGCGGCGCATGAACACCTGGCCGCCGAGGCCGACGACCGCCTGGTCGGCGCGGCCGTGGCCGTAGTGCTCGAAGCGCTCGCGGTAGAGGTTGATCAGCCGGATGTAGTGCTCCTTCGGCCAGAAGATGTTGTTGGCGAAGAACCCGTCGGCGAAGTAGGCGGCGATCTCGGCGATCTCCGGGCTGCGGATCGAGCCGTGCCACACGAACGGCGGCAGGTCGTCCAGCGGGCGCGGCGTGGAGGTGAAGCCGTGCAGCGGGGTGCGGAACTTGCCCTCCCAGTCCACGACCTCGTTGTCCCACAGGGTGCGCAGGAGCTGGTAGTTCTCGACGGTGAGGGCCATGCCGTCCTGGATGGACTTCCCGAACCACGGGTACACCGGCGCGGTGTTGCCGCGGCCCAGCATCAGGTCGATGCGGCCGTCGGCGAGGTGCTGGAGCATCGCGTAGTCCTCGGCGATCTTCACCGGGTCGTTCGTGGTGATCAGCGTCGTCGACGTGGAGAGGATCAACCGCTCCGTGCGGGCCGCGACGTGGCCGAGCAGCGTCGTCGGCGACGACGGCACGAACGGCTTGTTGTGGTGCTCACCGGTGGCGAAGACGTCCAGGCCGACCTGCTCGGCGTGCTCGGCGATGGTGACCATCGCCTTGATCCGCTCGTGCTCGGTGACCGTGGTGCCGGTGGTGGGGTCCGGGGTGACGTCCCCGACCGTGAAGACGCCGATCTGCATGGTGCCTCTTCCAAAGTCGATGCGTTTGCATGAACATTGAGGTGAACACCAGGCAGACCGGCGTCTATTCCCCGAGGTCACTAGGACGCGGGGACCACGCCGATCGCGTCGGCGACCTTCGTCGTCACGGACACGCTGCCGGTCACGGTGCCGGGCTTGATCCAGGGGTAGTCCGCCTGCTCCTTCGCGACGGTCTGCTCGCCGATCACCTCGCCCTTCTCCGGGTCCACGATCAGGTCGCGGCGCTCGGAGTCGCTGTCCAGGCCGAGGGCGATGCCCGTGCGCCCGTCCGGGGTGCTCGCCTCCTCGACGACCTTCACGCCGTCGATCTTCGCCATCGCGCGCAGGAACGGTCCGCGCAGGTCGGCGGGCATGATCCCGGAGGTCAGGAACTGGATGCCGAAGTGGAACATCGTGGTCGGGGCCGAGCCGCGCTGGGAGGTGTAGTCCCTGAGCCACGCCAGCAGCTGGTCGGGGTCGCGGGGGAGGTCCTCGTAGAACGCGGGCTGCGCCATGTCGGTCTTGTCGCCGCAGACCTTCTTCGGCTGGGCCTTGGGGAAGAAGTCGCCGCACGCGCCGCGCCGCTCGCCCGTGTCGGTGTCCACCGGCTGGTACGCGGGCACCTCGGACGCGGGCGTGGAGCTGCCGATCAGCTTCGCGTCACCGGCGACGCGCCTCTCCAACCACTCCCGCGTCACGTCCCCCGGGATCCAGGTCTGGTAGGTGACGTCGGCGAGGTACGTGTAGCCGGTCGGAGCGCTCACGACCTCCTGCGAGGTCCCGACCTGGAATCCGCGCAGGTAGGAACCCCTGACCTCGATGTACCGGTACTGGCCCGGCCTCAGCTCCGGGTCCGTCGCGGTGATCTTGTCCGCGGTGTCGTTCAGCACCTGGGAGGCCGAGAGCAGCGACACGTCGCGCTTGGTGGGCTGCTGCGAGGTGGTCGGCTGGGCCGACTGCGCCGCGGGCTGCCGCTCCGGCGCCCCGCCGCTCCCGCCGAAGGCGACGGCGCCCCCCACGAGCGCGGCCGCCGCGGCGGCGACGCCGACGACCAGCCCGCGCCTGCGGAAGGGCGACTTCGACGGAAAGGAGGCGGGTGCGCTCGCCGAGGACGCTTCGGCCATGAGCTTCGCGCGGGCGTCGTCGAGCGAGCGGTCGGACACGCGGGCCTCCAGGTGCAGCGAGGCGAGCGCCTCGTCGAGTTCGTGGTCGCCGCGCTCAGTCATCGCGGTTCTCCTCGTCGGTGGGGCGGAGGTGCGCCTTGAGCTTCTGGCGCACGCGGTGCAGGCGTGATCGGACGGTGCTGGCGGGCACGCCGAGGGCGGCGGCGACCTCGACCGGTTCGAGCCCGGCCCACGACGTCAGCAGCAGCACGTCGCGCTCCTGCTCGTTCAGCGCCGCCAGGCCGTCGGCCAGGAGCCGGGTGTGCCGCTGGGCGTCCAGGCGGTCGACGATCTGCGCGTCGTGCTCGGTGCCCGCCTCCCGCAGCGCGTAGACGCGTGCGGAGGCCCGGTAGCCGCGGATCTCCGTGCGGACGTGGTTGCGCGCCAGGTTGGTGGCGATCCCGTACAGCCAGCCGCGGACGGGGGCCTGCGCGGGGTCGTAGGTGGCGCGTCTGCGGAGGGCCACCAGGAAGGTCTCGGCGACCAGGTCGTCCGCGATGTCGACGCCGACGCGGCCCGCCAGGTACCCGTGCAGCGCTCGGGCGTGCGTGTCGAACAGCCTGGCGAACGCGGCCGCGGGTTCCGCGTTCGCCAGGTCTGGACGCGTCTCGTCCACGTCCGGTGCGCCTCGCGCTCGTTGTGCTCTGCGTTCCTCGATCCGGTTCACGCTGGTTCTTGTCCGGGGACGCCGCCGGCGTCCCCGGACGGGCCCGGCCAGGTGAGCGGGCTCACTCCGCCAGCGTGTCCCAGAGGAACGTGTAGGTGAGCGCCCACATGAACGCCGACTGCTCGTTGTCGGCCGCCGCGCCGTGGCCGCCCTCGATGTTCTCGTGGTAGGGCACGTCGTAGCCCAGGTCGTGCAGCTTGGCGACCATCTTGCGCGCGTGTCCGGGGTGGACGCGGTCGTCGCGGGTGGACGTCATGAACAGCGTCGGCGGGTACGGCCTGCCCGCCCGTGCGTTCTGGTAGGGCGAGTACTCCTTGATGAACTCCCAGTCGGCGGGCTCGTCGGGGTCGCCGTACTCGGCCATCCACGACGCGCCCGCGAGCAGCAGGTGGTAGCGCTTCATGTCCAGCAGCGGCACCTGGCACACGATCGCGCCGAACAGCTCCGGGTAGCGGGTGAGCATCACGCCCACGAGCAGGCCGCCGTTGCTGCCGCCGCGGATGCCGAGCCGCTCGGGCGTGGTGATGCCGCGCGCGACCAGGTCCCTGGCCACGGCGGCGCAGTCCTCGTAGGCGCGGGACCGGTTCTCCCGCAGCGCGGACTGGTGCCACTCCGGCCCGTACTCGCCGCCGCCGCGCAGGTTCGCGACCACGTACGTGCCGCCGCGCGACAGCCAGCCCAGGCCCGCGGCGGAGTTGTAGCCGGGCCGCAGCGACACCTCGAACCCGCCGTAGGCGTTCAGCAGCGTCGGACCGCCGGGCCCGCCGGGCGGCGTGACGACGAAGTACGGCACCCTGGTGCCGTCGTCGGACGTGGCGAAGTGCTGCGCCACGGTCATGCCCTCGGCGTCGAAGAACGCGGGCGCCCGCTTGAGCACCTCGACCTCGCCCCCGACGTGGCCCAGGCGCAGCTCGGACGGCACCGTGTACCCGCTGGAGGAGATCAGGTACTCGTCGCTCTGGTGCGGGTCGGTGCCCACGACGTCGGCGGTCTCGAACTCGCGCACGCCCGCCAGCGGCTCCCGCGACCAGCCGTCCGGTCCGGGCGTGAGCACCTCCATGCGGGTCTGCACGTCGCGCAGGATGCTGAGCACCAGGTGGTTGCGGGTCCACACGTGGCCGGTCAGCGACGTGTGCGCGTCCGGCGTGAACAGGGTCGTCAGCTCCCGCCCGCCCGCGAGGAAGTCGTCGAACGGGGTCGCCAGCAGCGCGCCCGCCGGGTGGGTCGTCGCGCCGACCGTCCACGGCGTGCGCAGGCCGATGAGCAGCCACTCGCGGTGCACGTCGGTCTCGGCGTCGTCCGGCACCTCGATCCGGACCAGGCCGCCGTCGTCGGCGCGCAGGAACTTCTCGGCGGTGTAGAACGTCATGGCGCGCCGCACGAACGTCCGCTCGAACCCCTCGGTCGAGTCGTGGTGCGCCCGGTTCCACACGTCGTCGGTCTTGCCCGCGTAGACGACGGTCGCCGTGTCGAGGGGCGTGCCGCGCCGCCACTCCTTGACCACCCTCGGGTAGCCGGAGCTGGTCAGCGTGCCCGGCCCGAAGTCCGTGCCGACGAACACGCGGTCGGCGTCCAGCCAGCCCACCGACGACTTGGCCTCCGGCAGGCTGAACCCGCCGCTCACGAAGTCGCCCGCCTCCAGGTCGAACTCGCGCACCACCACGGCGTCCGCGCCGCCGCGCGAGAGCTGCACCAGCGCCAGCCGGTACTCGGGGCGCAGCACGGCCGCGCCCTTCCACACCCAGTTCTCGCCCTCGGCGGCGGCGACCGCGTCCAGGTCCAGCAGCACCTGCCAGTCCGGCCGCTCGTCGCGGTAGGAGTCGAGCGTCGTGCGCCGCCACAGGCCGCGCGGGTGCTCCGCGTCCTGCCAGTAGTTGTAGAGGAACTCCCCGCGCCGCCGGACGTACGGGATCCGCTCGTCGGAGTCCAGCGCGGCCAGGACGCCCGCCCGCAGGGCCTCGAACTCCTCGGACCCGCTCAGCGCGCCCAGCGTGCGCTCGTTCTGGGCGCGCACCCACGCGAGCGCGTCCTCCCCTGTCACGTCCTCCAGCCAGAGGTAGGGGTCATCGGCGGGCACGGCGAGTTCCTCGGTCATGCCGCCAGTCTGCCCCGGGTGATCGTCGTCGGGGCCGCGACCGCACCATCGGGGCGTACGCCCCCGGCGGAACCGGAGCGGGCTCCGCCGGGGTGGGTGTCAGCCGATGGTCGCGGCGGCCTCCACGGGCGGGGTCCGCAGCACGTACGTCGTGGACAGCACGGTCGACAGCAGCGTCAGCCCGGACGCGCCGCCGATCACCGCGAGGTAGATCCACAGGGGGCCGCTCGGCCACGGCGAGTCGTACACCGCGTAGGCGAACGGGACCAGCGTCATCGCCGACACCAGAGCGCCGAGGAGGATGCCGCCGAGCGAGATCAGCACCGCCTCCACACCGACCATCCGCAGGATCTGCCCGTGCGTGGCGCCGATGAGCCGTTGCAGCGCGAACTCGCGCCGCCGCTCACCGGTCGCGATCACCAGCGTGTTGACCAGCGAGATCACCGTGTAGGCCAGGATCATGCCGACCAGCAGGTAGTTTACCCACGCGCCGGTCTGCTCGCCCCCGCCGCCGCCACCGGAGCTGACCAGCGAGGCCCGGTCGCCGACCCGCAGGTCCTGGTCGGACGAGGTCAGCCCCCGCAACGCGGTGAGCAGGGCGGCCTCCGACGTGCCCTCGGAGGCGCCCACCAGGATCTGCGAGGCCAGACCGGTCGTGGTGTGCTTCGCGACCAGGTCGGCGGGCAGCAGCAGCGTCTCCTCGCCCGACCCCGCGTAGAGGGCGACCAGCCTCGCGTCGACGTTCGCGCCGTCACCCATCCTGAGCTGGACGTTGTCACCGAGCGCGTACCCGAGAGCGCCCGCGCGGTCGGTGGTGAGCGCCACCGTCGAGCCGGTGAGGTCGGCGAACGAGCCGGACGTGGGGCTGATGCCGAGGGTGCCCTGGACGCCCTCGCCGTTCACGCCCAGCGCGGTGGCCGAGTCGTCGTCGTCCTCACCGGACCGGAAGACGGCCGTGCTGTCCACGAGGGCGGACACGGCGCCGACCCCCTCGCGGCCCTCGATCCTCGACACGAGGTCGAGCGGGACGCCGCCGGTCTGCGACGTGACCGCCGCGTCGGCGGTGAGGTCGTCGGCGAAACCGGAGCCGCCGCCCGCCGACGTGGTCTGGAGGTAGATGAGCGCGGTCGCCAGACCGGTCGCGAGCATGACCGGCGTGATCGCGCCCGCGACCCGGACGCGGCGCGCGTCGGAGTTCATCACGGCCAGGTAGCCCGACAGGCCGGTCACCGCGCGCACCGGCCAGCGCAGCACCGCGATGATCACCCTGGTGATGCCGGGGGAGAGCAGCGCGAGGCCGGACGCCCAGAGCATCGCCGTCGGACCGGCGGTGCTGGCGGCCACCGGGCCGGACATCACCAGCGCGGTCACGATCGACAGCGCCGTGCCGCCCGCGAGGCAGATCAGCGCGAACGTGAGCCGCACCCAGCTGAACCACTTGACCTGGAGGCTGGCCTCGGCCAGCGCCTCGGTCGGGCGGGTCAGCGCCGCGCCCCGGCCCGCGACGAACGCGGCGATCGTGGCGCTGAGCAGGGAGATGCCGACACCGGCCGCGACCGGGATGAAGCCCTGGCGGAACGCGATGGCCTCGGACGTGACCCCCGCGGTGGCCAGCTGCTCCAGCAGCCACTCGCCGAGCACCAGGTTGAGCGGGTAGGCCAGCGCCGTCGCGAGCACCGCGACCACGATCGTCTCGCCCAGGATCATCCTCCGCAGCTGGCCCGGCGTGCTGCCGATAGCCCGCAGCAGAGCCATCTCCCGGTGTCGCTGTTGGACGGACAGCCCCAGGGTGCCCGCCACGACGAACATCGCGACCATCACCGCGAGACCGCCGAACACCGCCGACAGCGCGATCAGGTCGTCACCGCCGCCGACCGCCCCGTCGGCCTCGGCGCGCCCCCGGTCGTCGCCCGCCAGCACGGCCAGCTCGCTGTCGCCGATCACGGCCGTGAGCCGCTCCTGGAGGTCGGCGACGGACGTGCCGTCGGACGGCAGGACCGCGATGGCGTCGACCTTGCCGGACTTGCCGTGCAGCCGGGTCGCGTCGGCGTCGGTGAAGAACGCCGCCCGGTTGTCCGACGCGGCCGACGCGACACCGGTCACGCGGAACGCCTGCTTCTTGCCGCCCACGGCCACGTCGAGCGTGCCGCCGACGCCCTGGCCGGTCGCCGCGGCCACGCCCTCGTCCAGCACGACCGTGCCGTCACCGGTGGGCGCCGTGCCCTCCTTGAGGGAGTAGGGCGTCAGTTCCGCCGACGCCCACGCGTGACCGCTGACCTCGCCGCCCGCGACCGGGGCCCCGTCGCGCAGGGGCGACAGCGGGAACGTCACGTCCGGCACGGCCTTCGCCACACCGGGGACGGCCGCGATCCTGGCGGTCAGCGCCGCGTCGACGCGCGCGCGTTCCAGGTAGGACTGGCTGCTGGCCACGACCAGCGGCGTGCCCGCCAACCGCTGCGGCGGCACGGCGTCGCGGATGCCGGTCTCCATCAGACCACCGCACGCCATCACGATGGCGGCGCCGAAGAACAGCGCGATGAACGAGGCGGCGAACCCGCCCTTGCGGAAGCGCAGGGTGCGCAGCGCGAGCCGGAACATCAGTTCACCGTGCCCGCGGGCTCGTCGGCCCAGGCGCCGAGCTGCGTCATGCGCTCGCCGACGGCGTGCGCGGTCGGCGACTGGAGCTCGCCCGCGATCTGGCCGTCCGCCAGGAAGATCACCCGGTCCGCGTGCGAGGCGGCGACCGGGTCGTGCGTCACGATCACCACGGTCTGGCCGACGTCGCGCACCGCCCGGCGCATCAGCGCCAGCACCTCCAGGGCCGTGCGGGTGTCCAGCGCGCCGGTCGGCTCGTCGCCGAAGATGACGGCGGGCTTGGTGATCAGCGCCCGCGCGATGGCGACGCGCTGCTGCTGGCCGCCCGACAGCTCACCGGGCCGGTGGTGCTTGCGGTCGGACAGGCCGACCCGCGCCAGCACCTCGTCCACGTCCGCGCGCTTGGCCTTGCGGCCCGCGAGCCGCAGCGGCAGCTGCACGTTCTCCACGACGTTCAGGGCGGGCAGCAGGTTGAACGACTGGAAGATGAAGCCGATCCGGTCGCGCCGCAGCCGCGTCAGCTCGCGCTCGTTCAGGCCCGTCAGCTCGTGCCCGTCCAGCACCACCGACCCCGACGTCGGCCGGTCGAGGCCCGCCGCGCAGTGCAGGCACGTGCTCTTGCCCGACCCCGACGGACCCATCACGGCCGTGAACGTGCCGCGCCTGATGCCGAGCGACACGCCCGCCAACGCCACCACGCCGTTGCGGTCGTTGCCGTAGACCTTGCGCACGGACTCCAGGCGCACCACGTCGTCGTCCACTGTCCTTCTCCCCACGTCTTCCACTCCGGACACGGGGGGACCTTACGGACGGTGCGCAAGCCGTCGCACTGGTGCAGGCCCCCCGAAAGCATCCCCCGAACGGGTCTTCCCTGGTCGGCGCAGCGATAGGCAGGACTAATCGCTCGGGGACCCGACCTTCGGTTCTCCGACGGAAAGCCGGGTCCGGCGCCGGGAGCTGGGGTAGGTTTGGCCCAGCCGTCCCGTCCCACGTGAACGGTTGGTCGCATGCACCTGGAAATCCGGCACGCACGGGTGGTGATGACGCTCGCCGAGGCGGGCAGCATCTCGAAGGCCGCGGCGAAGCTGTCACTCCCGCAGCCCAGCCTCACCGCCCAGCTCCGGCGCATCGAGAAGGCCGTGGGCGGCGACCTGTTCGTGCGATCGGCCTTCGGCATCACCCCGACGCCGCTGGGCGAGCGGCTCATCCCCATGCTGGCGGACCTGGCCACCCGCGCCGACGCCGTCGTGGCCGAGGCGTCCTCGTTGGCCAGCGGCATCCTCCGCTTCGGCAACGCCGAGTGGACGCCCGTGACCCTGCGCCGCGCGCTCCAGGCCTCGCTGCCGTCGGTGGAGGTCCAGACGGTGACGCTGGACCCCGCGCTGAGCGTCGAGGCGGTGAACCGGGGGGAGCTGACCGCCGCGCTGGTGCCCAGCCCCGAGGCGGTCGACGGCGTCCGCCCGCTGGACCCCTCGCTGGCCAAGGAGATCATCGTCCGCGAGCCCATCTGGCTCGCGCTGCCCCGCGACCACGCGCTCGCCCGCCGGACCACCGTCAGCCGCAGGCACATGGCCGCCCTGAGCTGGGTGCAGCACGTCCAGGGCCACTGGTTCCACCCCGTCGAGGAGCACCTGTTCCGCAAGCTCGACCACCCGACGCCGGAGGTGCTGCACTACGCGGGCGGGCACGCCGAGGCCATGGCGTGGGTGCGCGACGCGGGCGCGGCGGCGCTCGCGACCCCGACCGGGTCCACGGCGGACGTCAACCTCGTGGCCATCACCGAACCGCTGCGCAGCCGCCTGCTGCTGGTGTGGCGGCCGGGCTCGATCCACCCGAACACCCTGCGGCAGCTGATCGACGCGCTGCGCCGGTACTACTGCGACTACGCCAGGACCATCCCGCGGTACTGGAACTGGATGACCGAGCGGCCCACCGACTTCCCGGAGCTGGCGAACTTCCTGCCGCGCCCCGGCCGCTGGTGGCCGCGCGACCCGAACGACGTCGAGGCGCACCCCGCGTCGAGCTGACCCCCGAGCCCCCCGCGAACGCGGTCAGTCCGGTGTCAGCGGGTGGTCAGCACCGGCGGTGACGCTGTGGCCATGACGTCATTGGTGGCAGTGTCGAGTCATCTGCCGGAGACCGTGTCCGTGGCGGACCTGCGGGAGTCGTTGGGGTTGAACGACCAGCAGGTGCGGCGGTTCACCAGGCTGTACGGCCTGGACCGGATCTGCCAGGCGCCGGGGCAGACCGAAGCGGAGCTGATGATCGCGGCGGCCGGGAAGCTGGACGCGCTCATCGGCCAGGAGGAGCGGGTCCGGTACGTCATCCGGGCCAAGGGGATGCGGACCACCGCCCCCTACCCGATCAGCCCGGTGCAGGACGTGCGCGAAGCGCTCGGGCTGACGCACGCCAAGACCTTCGCGGTGGCCGACCACGGCTGCGCGACCGGCCTGCTGGCGCTGGACGTGGCGGGCACGCTGCTGGCCGCCGACGGCGACCCGGACGCGCTGGCGCTGATCCTCGCGGGCGACAAGACGTTCACGCCGTTCACCCAGTGGGTCGAGGACGTGTCGATCATGGGCGAGGGCGTCGCTGCGGTCCTGGTGTCCGCACGGGGCGACCGCGACCACCTGCTCGGCTACGCCACCCGCATCCACGGGCGCGACGACGGCGTGATCGACATGACGCCGGACGTGGCCAAGTACGCGCGCAAGATCTACCAGGACGCCCTCGAAGAGGTGATCCTCGGCGCGCTCGGCGAAGCGGGCCTCACCCTCGCGGACGTCGACCTGGTGCTGCCGCACAACGTGAACCGCGTGTCGTGGACGGTGGCCGCGAAGAACCTGGGCCTGCCGAACGAGAAGTTCTTCCTGGACAACCTGGACAAGACCGGGCACTGCTTCTGCGCGGACCCGTTCATCAACTACCAGACCGTCCGCGAACTGGGCCTGCTCAAGCCGGGCGACAAGTACCTGATGACGTCGGCCGGTCTCGGCCAGACGTTCTCCGCCGCCGTTTTCCAGCACTAGGACGCGACATGGATGACTTCACCACCCGCCTGAAGCGGGCCGTGGTCGGCGAGCCGGACGCGTCGCTGGTGTACCTCGGCAACTTCGAGGTCGAGGAGCAGTGGGCGCGCGGCGAGCACACGCTGCCGCGCGTGTCCGCCGCGAGCGGCAGCGCCGTGGTCAACCACATGGACGAGTTCGCCCTGCTGCTCGCCGGGCCGTCCGACCACGTGGTGCTCAAGGCCGCTCCGGACGCCGACTACCTGGACCACCTGACCGGCCTCGGGATCGTGCTGCCGACGGTGCACGTCGTGGCCGACCAGAACCCGCTGCGCAACGTCACCGAGGACGCGCTGGCCGACCCGGCGCTGGTCGAGGCCCTGAGCGGGCTCGACGCGCACCTCGTCGCGCACGGCGTGTCCGAGGTGGAGGAACGGCTCGCCGCCGCGACCGGGCTGCCGCTCGCGGCCCCGGACGCGGCGACCTGCAAGTCGGTCAACAGCAAGGTCTACAGCCGCCGCGTCGCCGACGAACTCGGCCTGCGGCAGCCCGCGGGCTGGGCGTGCGACACGCTGGAGCAGCTGGAGCGCGCGTTCACCGAGGCGGCCCCGCTGGTCGAGCGCGGCGAGAAGGTCGTGGTGAAGGAGGCTCTCGGCGTGTCCGGCAAGGGCATCGCCGTGCTGGAGAGCCCCCGCCGGATGGACCGGCTGTTCCGGATGATCGCCAAGTCGGTGGAGAAGTCCGGGCAGCCGAGGATCGCGTTCTGCGTGGAGAACTGGGTCGCGAAGAAGACCGACCTGAACTACCAGTTCACCGTGGGCCGCGACGGCGTGACGCACTTCGACTTCGTCAAGGAGCTGTTCACCGAGGGCGGGGTCCACAAGGGACACCGGATGCCCGCGCGGCTGTCCGGCGCGCAGGTGGACGAGCTGGTCGCCACGGCGGGGCTGCTGGGCAAGAAGCTGTCCGCCGACGGGTACTTCGGCGTCGTCGGCGTGGACGCGATGGTCGACCCCGACGACGGGCTCTACCCCGTCATCGAGATCAACGCCCGCAACAACATGTCCACCTACCAGGTCCCCTCGCAGGAGAGGTTCGTCGGCGCCGGGCAGATCGCGCTCGCCCGGCACTACCCGCTGCGGCTGACCGGCGAGCTGGGCTTCGGCACCGTGCGGACGCTGCTCGACGGCCTGGTGCTGGAACGGCGGGGCGGAACGGGCCTGCTGGTCAACAACTTCGCCACCGTCAACGCGGGCGCCCGCGACGACGCGGCGTTCGACGGACGGCTGTACGGGATCGTCGTCGGCTCGTCCGACGACGAGATCGCGGCCGTCGACGCGGAGATCACCACCCGACTGGCGAAGGAGGACCGGCGATGACCGCCGAGTTCGAAGTCCAGGGCATCCCGATCACCGAGCTGGCCGAGGAGTTCGGCACGCCGATGTACCTCTACGACGGCGACGAGCTGTCGTCGCGGGTGCACGGCCTCAAGGCGCACCTGCACCCGAGGTTGGAGTTCTTCTTCTCCCTCAAGTCGAACCCGAACATCGGCGTGTGCGCGGTGCTCCAGGCCGCGGGCGCGCGGGTCGAGGTGTCGTCGATGGCGGAGCTGATCACCGTCCGCCGCTCGGGCGCGGCCCCGGAGAACATCATCTTCCTCGGCCCCGGCAAGAGCGAGCGGGAGATCGAGGCCTGCCTCGACGAGGGCATCTACACGATCATCTGCGAGTCGTTCGGCGAACTCGCCCTGATCGACCGGTTCGCCCGCGAGCGCGGGGTCGTCGCGCCGGTCGCGCTGCGGATCAACCCGAGCTTCGCGGTCAAGGGCTCCGGCCTGACCATGGGCGGGAAGCCGCGCCAGTTCGGCATCGACGAGACGCAGGTCTTCGACAACGCCGACCTCGCGCAGCGGCACCCGAACGTGCGGCTGATGGGCGTGCAGGTCTACATGGGCACGCGCATCCTCAGCGAGGAGGCCATCGCCGAGAACACCGAGCGCATCTTCGACCTGGCCTGCCGGGTGTCCGACGTCCTGGGCTTCCCGCTGGAGATGGTCGACATCGGCGGCGGCCTCGGTGTCGCGTACTTCGACGGCGAGCGGGACCTGGACCTTGAGCTGCTGGCCGCGCGGGTGAACCCGATCATCGCGGAGTTCGCCGACGCCCACCCGGAGACCCGGCTGGTGATGGAACTCGGCCGCTACCTCACGGCCACGTCCGGCACGTACGTCGTGCGGGTGCGGTACGTGAAGGAGTCGATGGGCGAGAAGTTCGCGGTCGCCGACGGCGGCACGAACCACCACATGGCCGCGGTCGGCATCGGCTCCTTCGTGAAGCGCAACTTCCCGATGGCCGTGCTGAACCGGATGGACGAGCCCGCCGTCGAGAGCTGGCACGTCACCGGCCCGCTCTGCACCCCGAACGACACCCTCGGCAAGAAGATCGCGCTGCCGCCGGTGCGGGTCGGCGACCTCGTCGGCGTGCTGCGCTCCGGCGCGTACGGCCCGACCGCGTCCCCGGTGCTGTTCCTCAGCCACGGCTACCCGGCCGAGGTGCTCGTGCAGGACGGCCGGGCCCACCTCGTGCGCGAGCGCGACACCACCGAGGACCTGCTGCGCCACCAGCGCCTCCCGAACCTCACGGCCGTGGCGACGCCGGAATAGACCCGCTTTCCCCGAAAGGACCTGAAGACCATGAGTGACACGGCCGACATCCAGACGACGGCGCCCGAGCGGGCCCGGATCGTCTCCGCCATCACCTCGGTGCTGGCGCAGGTGCTCGACTACGACCTGCCCGAGCTGACCGAGTCGTCGCGCCTGTTCGACGAGCTGGGCCTCGACTCGACCGGCGTCTTCGAGCTGCTGATGCAGCTGGAGGAAGCCCTGGAGGTCGAGTTCGACACCGACAACCTGGAGATGGCGCACTTCGAGACGGTCGCGTCGCTCGCCGACTTCGTCGTGGCAGAGCGGGACGCCTGAGCATGTACCGGACGGCGGCACCCGTTCCCGAGACGACCAGGCGCCCGCGCCTGGTGCGGTCCCCGCTCGGGGTGGCACGGGTCGTGCACAGGAAGTTCGACGGCGGGGACCGCCGGATCGACGACGAGTTCTCCCAGCGCCACTTCGCCGACCTCACCAGGGGCTACGGCGTCACCGCGCGCCCCGAGGTGCTGGTGGCCGGGACGACGTTCACCGCGATGGCCCAGAACCTGGTGGCGGAGCTGGACCTCGGCTCCGACCAGGTCGACCTGGCGCTCGTCGCGCACAGCACCCCGGACCTGGACTGCCGACTGTCCGCGGCGACCTACCTGTCCGAGGAGCTGACCAACGGGCCGCTGGTGTTCGCGCTGTCCGACAGCGGCACCTGCGCGCCGTTCACCGCGCTCGAACTCGCGGGCGACTACGCGCGGCGGCACGGCTACCGGCGCGCGCTCGTGCTGGTGCTCGACCAGTCGACCCTGCCCTACGAGGTCGAGGGCACCGCGCCGCGCGGCAACGCCGGTGTCGCGGTCCTGCTGGAGGACAGGAGGGCCGGTGGGCTGTCGGTCGGGCACGAGGTCGGTGTCCGCCAGGCCGACCTGCCCGCCTCGATCGACGCCGCGCTCGGCTCGCTGCTCGGGCCCGACTCGTCGGCGACGGTCGTCGTCGGCGCGGGCATCGACCCGGACCTGGTGCGGCACAGCGGTCCCGTGCTCGTGGCCGAGACCGGCTACCCGTGCACGGCGGCGTGGTCGCTGCTGGCCGCGCACGGCGTCGACGCCGACCCGGTGGTGCTGATCGACCACGACCCGAGCACCGGCGACCTCGGCTACTGCGTCGTGGGGGGACCGTGACCACGCTCGCGCACGCCGACCGGTGGACGCGCTGCCACCGCGCCGCGCGTGCGGACGGCGTGGCCGCCGCCCTGGCCGAACTCGCCTCGGCGGTGCTGCCCGGCCTGCTGCCGTGCGGCCCCGCCGGGCACGCCGTCGTCCCCGAGGACGTCGCGGCGGGCACCACGCGGATCTGGGCCGACGGCATCACGGTCGACCGGGCCGACTGCGCGGAGACCGCGCTCGGCTCGGTCGACCTGCCCGGCGGACCGGTGCTGCTGCAACGCCACCTGGCACCGGCCGGGGTGAACGGCTTCGCGCCCGCGCAGCGCGCCGCGTGGACGCTCGGCCTGGTGTGGCTGCGGCTCGGCCTGTCCGAGGAGCTGCGGGAGACCGCGATGCGCTACCTCAACGGCAGGCGCACCGGCAACTCCACGCTGCTCCAGCAGCAGATGGTGAAGTCCACGGTCGCGGACGGCCTCATCGAGCACCTGGAGGTCCGCGCGGTGCTGACCGGGATCGGTCCCGGCGAGCTGCCGGACTCCTCGCTCAACCACCTGCACGCCCAGATCACCGAGGCCGACCGCGCGCTGGTGAAGCTGCTCGGCGCGAGCGGCTACCTGGCGGGCGGGCCGGGTCAGGTCGCGCGCGTCTCGGAGCTGCTCGCCGAGGCCTACTGCCGTCCGGAGGAGCGACTGTGACGACGATCCAGCTGGACGACCGGTTGCTCGCGCTGCGCGGCCAGGTCCGCGAGTGGGGGGCCGACTTCCGGGCGCTCGGGTTGGCGCTCGACCGCGACCCCGAGCTGATCCGGGAGCACTTCGACCTGCCCGCCGTGCGGTACCTGTCCACGATGGGCATCCCGCCGGAGTACGGCAACGTGCCGATCCCCATCGCGGGCAACAGGTTCTACGGGACGCTCGCCCTGGAGCGGGCGATCATCATGGAGGAGCTGTCCTGCGCCGACGTGGGGATGCTGGTCGCCTCACCCGGCCCGCTGCTCGCCGGGGTGCTGATCGACCTGCTCGCCGACGAGCAGCAGAAGGACTGGTTCTACGGGCGGATGCTGGAGAGTCCGCTGTGGACGTTCTTCGCGCTCACCGAACCGGACCGGGGTTCCGACGCGGGCGCGCTGAGCACCACGGTCGTGCCCGCCACGGGGGACCGGCCCGCGCTGCTCAGCGGCGAGAAGCGGTACGTCGGCAACGCGGCCCGCGCGCAGCTCGGCGTCGTGTTCGCCCGCACCAGCCCCGGCCCGCTGGGGATCAACGCGGTGCTCGTGGAGAGCCCCAGCCCCGGTTTCCACGCCGAGGCCCTGGAGACCATCGGCCTGCGGGGCGCGCGGATCAGCGCGATCACCATGCGGGACGTGGAGATCGCACCCGAGCGCTTCCTCGGGCGGCACCTCTCCCCGTCGCGGCGGGGGATGTGGGCGTTCGTGCAGACGTTCAACCTGCTGCGGCCCGGTGTCGCCGCCATCGCGCTGGGCATCGCGCGGGCCGCGCACGAGTACGTGATCACCCACCGGAGCGCGCTGCGGCGCGACGAGCGCGACCGCCTCGACCTGCTGGCGCGGCGGATCGACGGCGCGCGCAGGCTCGTGCACCTGGCGGCGGCCGCGGTCGACGCCCGCACCGGCGACGGCTACCTGGCGTCCGCGGCGAAGGTGCGCGCCGCGGAACTGGCCCACGACGCCACGCAGCAGGCGTGCACGTTCTTCGGCGCGGGCGCCAGGCTGGAGCACCCGGTGCTGGACAAGCTGGTCCGCGACGCCCGCGGCATGGAGTTCATCGAGGGCACCTCGAACATGCAGAAGCTGAACCTGTTCCAGGGGTTGTTCACCGGCAAGCTGGACCGCGACGACCCGTTCCGCACGGCGCCGCTGGCGGTGTGACGCGCCTGTTCCTCGCCGTCACGGGCTGACGGCGAGGAACAGGAACGCGGCCAGCAGTCCGAGGTGGACACCACCCTGGAGCAGGGTGGCGCGCCCCGGCACGATCGTCAGCGTCCCGGTCACGACGGTGAGCGCGAGCAGCACCATGTGCGTCGGGCCGAGACCCAGCACCAGCGGGCCGGTGAGCCAGATCGACGCGATGGCGATGGCCGGGATCGTCAGGCCGATGCTCGCCATCGCCGAACCCAGCGAGAGGTTGATGCTGGTCTGCACCCGGCCGCGGCGAGCCGCGCGCACGGCGGCGAGGGTTTCCGGGGCCAGCACCAGCAGCGCGATGACCACACCGACGACGGCGAGCGGGAACCCGGCCGCCTCCACACCCGCCTCGATCGCGGGCGAGACGGCCTTGGCGTTGCCCACGACCGCCACCAGCGACACCAGCAGCAGCCCGAGGCTGATCACCGCCGCCTTCGCGGTCGGCGGCTCCGCGTGCTCCTCCAGCACCACACCGTTCTCGTCGAGCGGGAGGAAGTAGTCGCGGTGCCGCACGGTCTGCATCGCGACGAACAGCGCGTAGAGGCCCAGCGACGCGACGGCCGCGAACGCGAGCTGCGCCGGCGAGAACTCCGGGCCGGGCTTGGTCGTGGTGAACGTCGGCAGCACCAGGCTCAGCGTCGTGATCGTGGTGACGGTGGCGAACATGCCGCCCGTGCCCTCCGGGTTGAACGTCGCCACCCGGTGCCTCAGCGCGCCCACGAGCAGCGAGACACCCATGATCCCGTTGATGGTGATCATGACTGCGGCGAACACCGTGTCGCGGGCCAGCGTCTCGCTGCCGGGTTTGCCGTCGGCCATGAGCGTGACGATCAGCGCGACCTCGATCACCGTCACCGCGACCGCGAGCACCAGCGACCCGAACGGTTCACCGACCCGGTGGGCGACCACCTCGGCGTGGTGCACCGCGGCCAGCACGGCTCCCGCCAGCAGCACGGCCACGAGCACGACCGCCAGGACCGGCAGCTCACGCCCCCAGGTCAGGGCGAGCGCCGCGACGGCGACGACGGGAACGGCGGTGGTCCAGTGCCGGGCGGTGGTGCGGGTCGGGTTCGCCATACTTCCTCACGTGCTCGGGGACGGTCCCTCCCAGCATTCCTGTTCCACCGCTGTTTCGCACCCCGACGAATCGTCCAACCAGCGGTTTCGCCGTTCCGGTGTGGTGAAACCGACCCCCGTCGGGTGATCCGGTTTGGCACGGGGGACGGCGGGCTAGCCTGGCCCATGTCGTTCCCGACACCCGCGGGCCGGGTGGACCTGCTGCTCGTCGCGCCCAGCAGGACCGAGTTCAGCACGTTCCCGGTGACCGCCGCCGAGTTCGACCTGGAGGCCAACAAGATCGTCGGCAGCGTCCGCAACGCGGGCCGGGTGGTCGCCGCCGACGTGCGGTGCCGGGCCTACCGCCGGGGCACGACGGTGCTCAACCGGCAGTCGGTGTCGCTCATCAGCGACACCGACCTCGACCACATCGCGGCCGGGCTCGGCCTGGACGAGCGGGCGTGCCTGGACGGTCTGCGCGCGCTGGGCGCGGCCCACGTGGACACCGACGGGGTGGACGTCGCGGCCCACGCGGCGCTGCTGGACGGGCTGGCCGACGGCGAGGCGGGCAGGCTGTTCCTGGCGCAGTGCCTCGGGGTCAACGTCGTCGTCGGCGGGTTCGCCGGGGAGGGTGCCATCCCCGACTTCGGCGCGCTGCCCGCGGGTGTCGACTTCGGCCCGTACGACCGGGTGCGGCGCCGGTTCACCGACGCCGCCGTCGTGGTCACCCGCGTGAACGAGCCGTGCGCGCGGCCCGCCGCCCTGGTCGAGAAGTACTACCCGCGGCCCATCGGCAGGCTGGGCAAGCGGTTCGTCCGGGTGGCGGCCGGCAGGCGCGGGTACGTCGGCATGGTCGCCAGGGGCGGGTCGATGGCCGTGGGGCAGTCGCTCGGCTTCGTGCCCTTCGGCGCCCGCTAGCGCCGCCCGGTCAGCTCGGGTCCAGGTCGACCTCCAGGTGCTCGGGGCTCAGCGAGAGCAGGAAGTCCCGCGCGTCGAACGCCTCGCCCGCCGCGAGGACCCCGGTCCTGCCCGGCGCGTCGAGCAGCCGCACGGCCGCCTCCACGACCAGCGGAGCGGTGACCGCGTAGATGTCCTGCCCGCGCGCCACCGCGCGCCTCGTCGAGCCCTCCCGCGACACCACGGCCTCGACGAGGAACGTCTGCGCGGAGCGGCCCCGGTCGTCGACGGCGGTCGGGGGCCTCGGATCGGCCGAGCGCAGGTCGTCCACGGCCGCGGCCGACAGGTACGTGCGCACCTCGGGGACCGCGAGGTGGCTGGGGATCGTGGCGCTGTCGGCCGTGGTGGACTCGGCGACCACGGACAGCGTCCCGACCGGGTCGGGGAAGGTCCACTCCGCGAGCGGTGCGGGACCGGTGCGCCTCCGGAACCGGTCGCCGGTGTAGACGATCCGGTCGCCGCCCCGGCGTCGCGCGGAGACCCGGCCGGTCGCCCTCGTGCCGGGGGTCGGGCGCCAGCAGCTCAGCGCGTAGGCGAGCGAGACCCGGTCCGCGGCGGGCCAGTCGCGCAGCGCGGCGGTGGCGAGCAGGTCGCCGAGACCGCCGAAGAACGCCATCGCCGGGACCACCGCGACACCCGCGTCGCGGGCGGGGGAGTCGTACCGGGCGATCACGTCCGCGACGGACTCGACCTCCGCGGTCACGTCCAGGTACGGCACGCGGGCGCGCAGGGCGGCGTCGAGCACGGGCGCGGCGGTGCCCGCGAAGGGCCCCGCGCAGTTGACCACGGCGTCCGCGCCCGCCAGGACGCGGTCGAGCGCCGCGGGGTGGTCCAGCGCCGCGGGTCGGACGACCGATCCGGGGAAGGCCCTGCCCAGGTCGTGCAGCCGGTCGGCGTCCCGGCCGGAGAGGATCGGGACCAGCCCGCGCCCGCTCAGCTCCGCGACGACGAACCGGCCGGTGTGCCCGTACGCGCCGATGACGGCGACGGTCCTGGTGGGTGTGGTGCTCCGCTCGGTCACGGTGATCAGCGTGGTCAGCGGGCCGGGCGGCCACAACCGTCCGCGGAGCCACGACCCGTACAGTTTCGGACATGCACTCGGTCGCCCTGGCGGTCACCGACGGGACACCGCTGTTCGAGCTGGCCGCGGCCTGCGAGGTGTTCGGCGTCGACCGCGACCTCGTCTCCCCGTGGTACGGGTTCACGGTCTGCGGGTCGGGCGGCGCCGAGGTCGGCGGCTGGCTGACGGCGGGCGTCCGGCACGGCCTGGACGTGCTCGCGACCGCGGACACCGTCGTCGTCCCGTCCCTCCGCGCGGCCGAGGACACCCCGCTGCCCGAACTGGTCGACGCCGTCCGGGCGGCCCACGACGCGGGCGCCCGCGTCGTCTCGCTGTGCACGGGGGCGTTCGTCCTCGCGGCGGCGGGCCTGCTGGACGGGCGGCGCGCCACGACGCACTGGGAGCACACGGCGCTGCTGGCGGAGCGGTACCCGCGGGTCCGGGTCGACCCGGACGTCCTCTACGTCGACGAGGGCTCGGTCCTGACCTCGGCGGGCAAGGCCGCCGGGATGGACCTGTGCCTGCACCTCGTGCGCACCGACCACGGCGCGGCCGTCGCCAACGCGCTGGCCCGCTGCCTCGTCGTGCCGCCGCACCGGCCCGGCGGGCAGGCGCAGTACGTGCCCGCGCCGGTGTCGCACGGCCGGGGCCACGCCCTCGCCGACCTGCTGCCGTGGATCACCGCCCGGCTCGACCAGCCGCTGACCGTCCGGGACCTGGCCCGCCAGGCGGGCATGAGCTCCCGCAACCTCGCGCGGCACTTCACCGCCGTCACCGGCTCCAGCCCGCTGCGGTGGCTGCTGGTCCAGCGGGCGCACCGCGCCCAGGAACTGCTGGAGACCACCGACGCCACGGTGGAGCTGATCGCGTCGCGGACCGGCATGGGGACGGCCACGACGCTGCGGCGGCACTTCGCCCGCCTGTTCGGGGTCTCGCCCGAGGCCTACCGCCGCACCTTCCGCGGCGGCGGCCTCCCGCGCTGACGGCTCTGCCGCGGTGACCGCCGCCCCCGCCGAGCCGTGCGGACCGCGGCCACCGCTGGTGCAGGAGCAGGCCGGTGAGCAGGAGGTCGACCAGGTGGCGGGCGTCGTGGCCGACGCCGACGCCGAGGTCGCCCACGCCGACCCCCAGTTCGAGGGCCGTGACGTCGGGGCGGACCTCGCCCGCACCGACGGCGGCGCAGCAGTGCGGCGCAGACGGGTTCCAGGCGGTCGAGGAAGTGGGCGTGCAGGGCCGCGAACGCGGTGTCGTCGGACCGCAGCGCCTCGGCGAGCCGTGCTCGGTGACGAGGAGGTCGACGAAGAGGTCGATCCAGCGCACCAGGGCGGCGTGCGGTGAGCCGACCGCCGCGAGCAGCGCCGGACCCGCCTCGGCGCAGGCGTCGACCTGGTGCCGGTGGACGCCGATGACGAGGTCGGCGCGCGTCGGGAAGTGCCGGTAGACCGTGGCGACGCCGACGTGCGCCCCGGCCGCGACGTCGCGCACCGGAGCGTCCACACCGGACGTGAGGAACGCCGCGGCGGCGGCTTCCAGGAGGGCCTGTTCGCGGCACCGGGCGTCGGCGCGCTTCCTGGGCACCGACGACCCCGGCTCGCTGCCGGCCACCGCGCTGTTGCCCCCGTCACCCTCCTTGATAACCGGAACACGGTTCCGTATGTTCGTAGTGGAACACGGCTCCGTTTAGCCAGGATGGCGGAACGGGACGTCCGTGACCACCACCTCCGAGGAGATCCCCATGACCCACCCCGTCCACTCGGTGCGCCCGGTGGTGCTGCCCACCCCCGGCCGCGGCGACGACCTGCTGGTGCGGGTGTCCGCCCCGACCACCGGCGACGCCCTGCCCGTCATCGTCTTCTCGCACGGGTTCGGCAGTTCGCTGGACGGCTACGCCCCGCTGGTCGACCACTGGGCCGCCCGCGGCTTCGTGGTGCTCCAGCCCACCCACCTCGACTCGCGGAGGCTGGGCCTCACGCCCGACGACCCCCGCTACCCGGAGATCTGGCGCATCCGGGTCGAGGACCTGAGCACGGTCGTCGACCGGCTGGCCGTCCTCGAAGCCGCCCTGCCGGGCCTCGCGGGCCGCGTCGACCACGGCCGGCTCGCCGTCGCGGGCCACTCCTGGGGCGCCCAGACCGCGAGCGTGCTGCTCGGCGCGCGGGTCCTCGACGCCGACGGTCACCCCGGCGAGGACGCGACCGACCCGCGCGTCAAGGCGGGCGTGCTGCTCGCCGTGCCCGGCGCGGGCGGTGCCGACCTGACGCCGTTCGCGGTCGAGAACCTGCCCTTCATGAACCCCGGCTTCGCGGAGATGGCCACGCCCGCCCTCGTCGTCGCGGGGGACCGGGACCAGTCGGCGCTGTCGGTCAGGGGACCGGACTGGTTCACCGACGCCTACGCGCTGAGCCCCGGACCCAAGAGCCTGCTCACCGTGCACGGCGCGGAGCACTCGCTGGGCGGGATCTCCGGGTACGACGCCGCGGAGACGACGGACGAGAGCCCCGAGCGGGTCGCCCTCGTCCAGCGCGCCACCACGGACTTCCTCCGCCACGCGCTGCGCGTCGGGGACACCGCGTGGCCCGGCGCGAGCGCGGAACCCCTGGGCCGCCTCGAATCCAAGTGACGCGCGCCCCGGAGCACCGGGAAGGACCACGCGTGCCGAGCTTCGGCATCATGACGGCCCCTGTGCGGGTCGACTACCACGACGTCCTGCGGGTCTGGCGGGAAGCCGACGCCATCCCCGAGATCGAGCACGCGTGGCTGTTCGACCACCTCATGCCGATCGGCGGCAGCCCGCTCGGGCCCGCCTACGAGGGCTGGACCCCGCTCGCGGCGCTCGCCGCCCAGACCCGGCGGCTGCGGGTCGGGTTGTTGGTGACCAGCAACAGGTTCCGGCCACCGGCGGTGCTGGCCAAGATCGCCGCGACGGTCGACGTCGTGTCCGGTGGGCGGCTGGACCTCGGCATCGGCGCGGGGTCGCGGCCCGACCACCCGCTGGCCCGGCGCGAGTACGAGGCGCACGGCCTGCCGCTCCACGACTTCGCCCACTCGGTGGAGAGCCTCGCCGAGGCGTGCACCGTGATCCGGCGGCTGTGGACGGAGACCGAGCCGTTCGACTTCGACGGCGCGCACGTCCAGCTCTCCGGCGCGTTCGGCAACCGCAAGCCGGTGCAGCGCCCCCACCCGCCGATCCTGATCGGCGGGCGCTCGTCCAGGACGCTGCGCGTGGTCGCCGAGCACGCCGACGTGCGGAACATCGCGGGCGGCGACATCGACGACGTCGTGCGCCGGAGTGCCCTGCTGGACCGCTGCTGCGCCGAGATCGGCCGCGACCCCGCGTCGATCACCCGCTCGATCCACCTGCCCGTCTCCTGCGAGCGGCCGGGGGACACGCGCGCCGCGATCGGCGACGCGGTCGCCGCGGGCTTCGGGCACGTCGTCCTCGGCCTGTCGTCGCCCTGCCCCGCGACCGCGGCGCGGTGGGTCGCCGACGAACTCGTCGTCCCGTCGGCGGTGCCCTGACGGGTGGCGGACGCGCGGGAACGCCGGAACGGGTCGGGGGCCCGTTCCGGCGTCCTGGTCGCCCGGACTACTTGCCGTGCAACTGCTTCAGGTAGTCGTAGGTCGTCGGCAGCGTCTTGAGCAGCTCGGCCTGCTTGCGCTTGATGTCCGCGAACACGTGCTCCGCGGAGTCGAGCATGGACGGGTGGTGCGTCAGCTTCGTCAGCGTCTGCTGCGGGTCGAAGCCGAGACCGGTGAACACGCAGTAGTAGCTCGCGTTCGTCCAGAAGTTGCGGAACTCCGCGTCGAAGTTCGCGTAGTAGGTGTTCTCGTCGGTGACCGGCATGTTGATCGCCAGCCCCGCCTTGTACATCCGGATCTTCTCCTTGATGTCGTCCGCGAGCACCAGGTCCTTGCAGGCGCGCCAGAACTCGGTGTCGTTGCGCGCGGCCAGGCTGAAGTGCGCCTGGAGGAAGTCGCGCGAGTCGTCGAACATCGTGTTGATCTCGGTGTTGAACCGGTCGGCGAAGATCGGGTCGAAGTTCTTGTCCGGGAAGTGCTTCGCCAGCTGGTAGAGCGCGGCGGTGATGAAGTAGATGCCGGTGGACTCCAGCGGCTCCAGGAAGCACGACGACAGGCCGATCGCGGCCACGTTGCGGACCCAGGTGCGGCGGTTGCGGCCGACGCGGAACTTGATGTGGTTGAGCTTCTGCTCGCTGGGGTCGAGGCCCCACATCTCGCAGAACTCCTGCGTCGCCGCGTCCTGCGTGGTGAACCGGCTGGAGTAGACGTGGCCGGTGCCGAAGCGGCCCAGCATCGGGATCTTCCACGTCCAGCCGTTGGTCATGGCGATCGAGCCGGTGAACGGCTCCACGCCGTTCTTCTCGTCGTCGTGCGGGACCTGCGTCGCGACCGCGCGGTCGTTGAGCAGGTGGTCGCTCATGTCCAGGAACGGCTCGCGCATCACGCCGTTGATCAGCAGCGCGCGGAAGCCCGAGCAGTCGACGAAGAAGTCGCCCTCGATCTTGCGGCCGCCCTTGGTGTTCAGCGCGGTCACGTGGCCGCGGGTGTCCACGTCGGCGTCGATGAACTCGTCCTGGATGTGGATCGCGCCCTGCTTGTTGGTCGCGAAGCGGCGCAGGAAGTCGGCCACCAGCGCGGCGTCGAAGTGCCACGCGTAGTTCGTCCACTTGGTGCCGTCGGAGTGGCGCGGCGCCAGCTTCGCGTCCAGGATCGGGGGCTCGCGGTAGCAGGCGTAGTCGAACGCCTCGGTGGTCTGGCCGGTGAGGCGCTTGTGCGACCAGTACGCCGACAGCGGCTCGTTCTCGTGGTTCGGCAGCAGGCCGAACAGGTGGTAGTAGTGGTCGGTCGTGTCGCGGTAGGGCCGGGGGTTGGCGTCACCCCTGCCGCCGGTGCGCCAGTTGGTGAACTTGATGCCCATCTTGAAGCTGGCGTTGCACTCCCGCATCCACTCCTCCTCGGAGAGGCCGAGGAAGTCGAAGAACACCTTGTGCAGGTTCGGGACGGTCGCCTCGCCGACACCGATCCGGGGGACCGTCGGCGCCTCCAGCACGGTGATCTTCACCGCGGGGCCCAGGGCCCGGCCGAGGTACGACGCGGTCATCCAGCCCGCCGTGCCGCCGCCCAGGACGACGACGTTCTTGATCCTGCGATCTTCCATCGAAGACGATCCTTTCTGTCTCAACACGACAAAAGTCGCGGAATTAGAATTGTTGATGGGGGCGCGACGGTGCTTCCAAGAATTGCGCGCTCGGCTTGAGGAAGACCATATGCACGGCTCGGTGACCCTGTCAATGTTCCGTCCGTGTTGCGGGCAGTTGGCCGATGCGGTTCTATACATCTTCTCTGGAAGTTTCTATATATTTTCTCCAGAAGCCGACTTGAGTGCCCATAGCCGCAGGTGAAGGGCTCCGTCAGTCCTGCGTCAGTGCCTCGTCAGCCCTGGTCGACATCCTATTGACCAGGTCGCCTCGGCATCCTGCCGTGGTTAGCGCAGAGGAGCGTGGGTACACATGTCGGATTCGAGTCCGACCTTCACGGTGATTTCCGGCGCACAGGTTCACGAGGTTTTGCGGGATCGTGACAAGCACCTCTTGGATTTGGTCGAGGCGGCCTACCGGCTGCACGGTTCGGGCGACACCGTGAACCCGCCCTCGTATTTCCTCCGGTTCCCGGAGGACCCCTCGTCGCGGATCATCGCGCTGCCCGCCTCGATCGGCGGCGACATCGGCGTGCACGGGGTCAAGTGGATCTCCAGCTTCCCGGCGAACGTCCAGCGCGGCATCCCGCGCGCGTCGGCCGTGCTGATCCTCAACGACCAGGAGACCGGCTACCCGATCGCCTGCCTGGAGAGCTCCATCATCAGCGCGGTCCGCACGGCCGCCTCGGCCGCGCTCGCCGCCGACTGGCTGACCCGCGACCGCGTCCGGCCCGCGAAGGTCGGCTTCATCGGCACCGGGCTGATCGCCCGCTACATCCACACCTACCTCACCGGCACCGGCTGGTCGTTCGACGAGGTCGGCATCTTCGACCTCAGCGCCGAGCACGCCGCCGGGTTCCAGGGGTACGTCGAGTCCACCGGTGACGGCGCCGTGGTCGTCCACGAGTCGGCCGAGGACCTGATCAAGGCCTGCGACCTCGTCGTGTTCGCCACGGTCGCGGGCGAGCCGCACATCACCGACCCGACGTGGTTCGAGCACAACCCCCTGGTGCTGCACGTGTCGCTGCGCGACCTGTCGCCCGAGGTGGTGCTGTCCGGCACCAACGTGGTCGACGACGTCGAGCACTGCCTCAAGGCCAACACGTCGGTGCACCTGGCCGAGCAGGCCGAGGGCAACCGCGAGTTCCTGTCCGGCACGTTGTTCGACGTGATGACCGGGGCGGTCGAGCTGCCCGCGGACAAGCCGGTGTTCTTCTCGCCGTTCGGCCTCGGCGTGCTGGACCTGGCCGTCGGCAAGTTCGTCTACGACGAGGTCGGTCGCGCGGGTGACCTGGCTCCCGTGGAGGACTTCTTCTTTGACCTCAATCGCTACGGGAAGCGATGAGTCGCTGCTGGTCGATCTCGTAGGAGTCGGTTCATGCCAGTCATATCCACGCCGCAAGAGTTCAACGTGGACGATCTGTACGTCGACCTCAGGACGCTGTCCGGGCACCCGTTGTACCTCAAGTGCGAGGGCTTCAACTTCGCCGGGTCCATCAAGCTCAAGGCCGCCACCGAGATGGTCGCCACCGCCGTGCGCACCGGCGTGCTCCGACCGGGCGACACGCTGGTCGAGAGCTCGTCGGGCAACCTCGGCGTCGCGCTCAGCCTGGTGGCCGCGAGCCAGGGCTACGGTTTCCTGTGCGTCACGGACACGCGGTGCACGCTCGGCGCGCGGCAGCTGATGCAGTCGCTCGGCACGCAGGTGCACGTCGTCACCGAGCCGCACCCCGAGGAGGGGCTGCTCGGCGCGCGCATCCGCTACGTCGAGCGGATGCGCCGCGAGCGGGGCTACGTCTGGCTCAACCAGTACGCCAACCCCGGCAACGCGATGGCGCACTACCTCACCACCGGGCCGGAGATCCTCAAGAGCTTCCCCGAGGTCGAGGTGCTGTTCATCGGCGCGGGCAGCACGGGCACGCTCATGGGCTGCTCGCGCTACTTCCGCGAGAACCGCCCGTCGGTGCGGATCGTCGCCATCGACAGCGTCGGCTCCGTGACCTTCGGGACCCCGGCCCAGCCGCGGATGCTGCCCGGCCTCGGCACGAGCGTCCGGCCGCCGCTGCTCGACGAGTCCATCGTGGACGAGGTCGTGCACGTCGCCGAGATCGACACCGTGCGGGCGTGCCGGACGCTGGTGCGCCACGGCTTCCTGTTCGGCGGATCGACCGGCACGGTCATCAGCGGCGCGATGGACTGGCTCGCCCGCAACGCACCCGGCGACGACCTGTCGGCCGTCGCCATCTCGCCCGACCTCGGCGACCGGTACCTGGACACCATCTACCACGACCAGTGGATCGCCGACATCTACGGCGCCGAAGTGCTGGCGGAGAACGGTTCCCGGCTCCCGGCGCCCCCGACGGCCACCACGAGGAGCACCTGATGACCGCAGCGGCGAGCTTGCCACTGTCCGCCGGTCAGGCGGAGATCTGGTTCGACGAGAAGTTCCACGGACGCGGGGTCGCGTACAACTCCGCGGGCTACCTGGACATCCGGGGTCCGCTGGACGCGCCCGCGTTCCGCGCGGCCGTGCGGCGGCTGATCGTCGAGGCCGAGTGCGCCCGCACCCGCTACGTCGAGGTGGACGGCGAACCGCGCCAGGTCGTCGAGCCGATGGCCGAGGTGCCCATCGCGGAGCTGCGGCTGGACGAGGCCGAGGCCGTCGAGTGGATGGCGGCCGACCTGGCCACGCCGTTCACGCTGGACGACTTCCCGATGTTCCGGATCGCGGTCGTGGAGCTGGCCCCGGACCGGCACTTCTTCTACATGTGCATCCACCACCTGCTGTGCGACGGGTACAGCCAGGTCGTGTACTGGCGCAGGCTCGCCGAGCTCTACCAGGCGCTGGTGGAGGGCCGGTCGACCGCCGAGGGGACGCTGCCGCCGCTCAAGGAGCTGCTGGACGCGGAGAAGGCCTACACCGACTCGGTGTGGTTCCAGCGCGACCGCGACTTCTGGGCCGCCCGCTTCGACCAGGTGCCGGACCTGCCGAGCCTGTCGCAGCGCGAGCAGACCGCCACCGCCGTGCGCGGCTTCCTCCGCCGCACGACCGCGGTCCCCGCCGGGACGGCCGCCGCGCTGCGCGAGCTGGCGTCGAAGTCCGCGTCGACCTGGCCCGCCGTGGTCCTGTCCGCGGTCGGCGTCTACACCCAGCGGATGACCGGCGTCGGCGACGTGCTGCTCACGCTGCCCGCCACCGCCCGCATGGGTGCCACGATGCGCGCGATCCCCGGCATGATCGCGAACTACCTGCCGCTGCGCGTCCAGGTCCGCCCGGACGCGACGAAGGCCGAGCTGCTCAAGCGGACCTCGCGCGAACTGGCCCAGGTGCTCAAGCACCAGCGGTACCGGGTCAGCCGCATCCGCCGGGAGATGGGTCTGTCCTCGGAGGACCGCCGCCCGTTCGGGCCGTTCGTCAACATCCTGCCGCAGCAGACGACGTTCGCGCTCGGCGCGTGCGACGTCGAGGTCAACAACCTGTCGACCGGGCTCATCGAAGACCTGATGATCACCGTCGTGGACGCGCCCGACGGCGGCGCCGAGATCCACGTCAACGGCAACCCCGAGCTGTACACCGCGCAGGAGGTCGAGGACCACCTGCACCGGTTCGCCGAGTTCCTGGTCACCTTCGCCACCGTCGCCGACGACGTGCCGCTGGGCCGCGTCGACGTGGTCAGCGCGACCGAGCGCGCGGGCTGGCTGGACGAGGGCACCGGCGCGTTCACCGAGGGCGCGGACGCCGACGTCGTGGAGACCGTGCGCGCGCTGGCCGCCCGCTACCCCGACGCGGTCGCGATCGTCGAGGACGACGTCAGCACCACCTACGGCTCGCTCGTCGGCCGCGCCAGCGCGCTGTCCCGCCGCGTGCCCGCGGCGCTGGTCGGCGTCCTGGGCGCCCCCGGCACCGGGTTCGTCTCCGCCGTGCTCGGCGTGATCGGCGCGGGCGGCGCCTACGTGCCGCTGGACACGCGCGCCCCGGTGCGGCGCAGCGCCGACCTGCTGACCGACAACGGGATCCGCCACCTCGTGGTCGACGCCGCGCACCGCGCGCTCGCCGAGGAGATCACCCGCGCGGCCGGTCACGCCGTGGACGTCGTCGTGCTGGACGACGCCGAGGACGCGCTCGACGCGCTCGCGCCCGCGGTGGGCCTGCCGGACGACCTGGCCTACGTGATCTTCACGTCCGGCTCGACCGGCAAGCCCAAGGGCGCGATGGTGCACCGGCGCGGCATGGTGAACCACCTGCTCGCCAAGGTCGACGACCTCGCCCTCACGGCGGCGGACTCCCTGGTGCAGAACGCCCCGCTCACGTTCGACATCTCCGTGTGGCAGATGCTGGCGCCGCTGGTGGTCGGCGGCCGGGTGCGCGTGGTGACGCGCGAGACCGCGGCCGACCCGGACGCGCTGTTCGGCCTGGTGGCCGAGGAGTCCGTGACGGTGCTGGAGGTCGTCCCGTCGCTGCTGCGCGCCGCGCTGGACGCGTGGGACGTCGTCGGCGACCGGCCGCGGCTGCCCTCGCTGCGCCGCCTGGTGGTCACGGGCGAGGCGCTGCCGCCGGACCTGTGCCTGCGCTGGTTCGCCCGGTTCCCGACGATCCCGCTGGTGAACGCCTACGGGCCCACCGAGTGCTCCGACGACGTCACGCACGCGACGATCACCGTGGACGACGCCGTCGCGACCGCGCGCGTGCCCATCGGGCGCGCGGTGCGGGGCACGCGGCTGTACGTGCTGGGCGACGACCTCGGGCCCGTGCCGCCCGGCGTCCCCGGCGAGCTCTACGTGGGCGGTCTCGGGGTGGGGCGCGGCTACCTGCGCGACCCGGCCAGGACGTCGACCACGTTCGTGCCCGATCCCTTCGCGGGCACCGGTCTCCGGATGTACCGCACCGGGGACCGGGTGGTCCGCAGGGAGGACGGGCAGTTGGAGTTCGTGGAACGCCGCGACCACCAGGTGAAGGTGCGCGGCCACCGGATCGAGCTGGGAGAGGTCGAGGCGGCGCTGCGCGCCCTGCCGCACGTCGGCGACGCGGCCGTCGCGGTCGTGACCGACCCGGTCGGCAGCAAGCGGCTCATCGGCTACCTGGTCTCCGACAACGGGACCCCGGTCGACACCGACGACGTGCGCGCCCGGCTCACGGGCGTGCTGCCGGAGTACATGGTGCCCTCCACGCTGCTCGTGCTGGACGCGATGCCGCTGACCCCGCACGGCAAGGTGGACCGCAAGGCCCTGCCGGAGCCGGACTTCTCCGCGGGCCCGCGCGGTCGCACCGCCCGCAGCTCCGAGGAACGGGTGCTGTGCGAGGTCATGGCCGAGGTCCTCGGCCTGCCCGAGGTCGGCGTGGAGGACAGCTTCTTCGCGCTCGGCGGCGACAGCATCAGCTCCATCCAGGTCGTCAGCCGCGCCCGCCGCGCCGGTCTGCTGATCACCTCGCGGGACGTGCTGCGCCACCGGTCCCCGTCCGCCATCGCGACGATCGCCCGTCCGGTCGGCGCCCAGGTGGTCGCGGTCGCCGACGGCGTCGGCGAGGTCGAGCTGACCCCGATCGCGCACCAGCTGCGCGAGGACCTGGAGTCGCTGACCGACCGCACCCGCCAGTACAGCCAGTACGTCGTGGTGCGGGTGCCCGCGAACCGCGAGGTGCTCACCACCGCGCTCCAGGCCGTCGTGGACCACCACGACGTGCTGCGGGCGAAGCTCTCCGTGCCGGTGGACGGCCTGTGGTCCCTGGAGACCCTGCCGGTCGGCTCGGTGACCGTGGAGATCGCCGAGGCGTCCGACGTGGACAGCGCCGTCGCCGCCGCCAGGCAGGGCCTCGCGCCCGAGGAGGGCCGGGTCGTGCGGGCCGCGCTGGTCGGCGACCGGCTGGTCCTGGTCGTGCACCACCTCGTGGTCGACGGCGTCTCGTGGCGCATCATCGTGCCCGACCTCCAGGCGGCCACCGACGCCGTCACCGCGGGCCGCCCGGTCGCGCTCGACCCGGTCGGCACGTCCTACCGCCGCTGGTCGAAGGCGCTGTCGGAGAACGCCCGCGCCGCGGCCCGCACCCGCGAGCTGCCGCTGTGGACCGCCCAGGTCAAGCCGGTCGACCCGCCGCTGGGCGCGCGTCCGCTCGACCCGGAGCTGGACACCTACGGCACGGCGCGGTCGCTGCGCCTGGTGCTGCCCACCGCGACGACCACCGCGCTGCTGACCACCGTGCCCACCGCGTTCCACGGCGAGATCAACGACGTGCTGCTCGCGGGACTCGCCCTGGCCGTGGCGCGCTGGCGGCGCACGCGGCTGGGAGCGGACGACTCCGGCGTGCTGGTCGAGGTCGAGGGCCACGGCCGCGAGCAGGTCGCCGACGACCTGGACCTCTCCCGCACGGTCGGCTGGTTCACCAGCGTGTTCCCGCTGCGCGTCGACCCCGGTGACGCCACCGGGGGAGCGGCGGTCAAGCGCGTCAAGGAGCAGCTCCGCGCCCTGCCGGACCGCGGTCTCGGCTTCGGCCTGCTGCGCCACCTCAACCCGCAGACCGTCGGCGCGCTCGCCCGCTTCGGCGTGCCGCAGATCGGCTTCAACTACCTGGGCCGGTTCGCCGCGGGAGGCACGTCGGCGCAGTGGTCGCTCGACGGCGGCGAGTCCGTCGTCGGCACGGGCGTCAGCCCGGACATGCCGCTGCGGCACGTCCTCGCGGTCACCCCCGTCACCGAGGACCGCCCCGAGGGCCCGCGCCTGGTCGCCGACTGGCTGTGGGCGGGAGACCTGCTCGCCGAGTCCGATGTGGACGAGATCGCGCGGTCGTGGTTCGAGGTGCTGGAGTCGTTCGTCGGCGCCACCGGCGGGCACAGCCCGTCGGACTTCCCGCTCGTCTCGCTCACCGAGGCCGAGGTCGAGGACTTCGAGAGCGCGGGCGGCGTGGACGACGTGCTGCCGCTCTCGGCGTTGCAGAAGGGCCTGCTCTTCCAGGCCGAGTACGACAAGCAGGGCAGCGACGTCTACACCCTCCAGGCGGTCGTGGACGTGGAGGGCCCGCTGGACGTGGCCGCGTTCCGCGCCGCCGCCGAGGCGCTGGTGCGGCGGCACCCGGCCCTCCGCGCGTCCTTCCGGTCGCGCCCGGCGGGCGACGCCGTGCAGGTCATCCGGTCGTCGGTGACGCTGCCCTGGCAGGAGGTCGACCTCACCGGCATGGCCGACGAGGACGCCGTCGCCGAGCTGGCGCGGCTGACCGACGCCGACTGGGCGAGCCGGTTCGACATGACCGAGCCGCCGCTGGTGCGGTTCACCGCCGTGCGCGTGGGCACCGAGCGGTTCCGCCTGCTCTGGGCGGTGCACCACATCCTGGTCGACGGCTGGTCGATGCCGATCTTCGCCCGCGAGCTGTTCACGCTGTGCGCCAACGGCGCCGACACCGCGGCGCTCCCGCCCGTCCCGCCCTACCGCGACTACCTGGCCTGGCTGGGCGCGCAGGACGTCGACGCCGCCCGCGCCGCCTGGTCGGCCGCGTTCGACGGCTTCGCCGAGGCCGCCAAGCTCGGTCCGGCCGACCGCGAGCGCGTGTCCGACGTGCCGGAGTCGTTCGTCGTCGACCTGCCCGAGGACGTCACCCACCGGCTGTCGTCGTGGGCGAGGGCCCGCGGGTTGACGCTGAACACGGTCATGCAGGGCTGCTGGGCCGTGCTGCTCGGACGGCTCACCGGCAAGCGCGACGTGGCGTTCGGCGCGGTCAGCTCCGGCCGTCCCGCCGAACTGCCCGGCATGGAGTCGATGGTCGGCCTGTTCCTCAACACGCTGCCGGTGCGGGTGGCGCTCGACCCGACGGCGTCGCTGGCCGACCTGCTGGCGAAGCTCCAGGAGGACCAGTTCGACCTGGCCCCGCACCACCACCTCGGCCTGGCCGAGGTGCAGCAGCTGGTCGGGATCGGCGAGCTGTTCGACACCGTCGTCAGCTTCCACAACTACCCGCACGACGTGGACGACCTGAGCGACCTGATCCCCGGCGTCCGCGTCCTGGGAGCCGACGGCCGGTTGGTCGCCGAGTACCCGTTCGGGCTGATGGTCTACCCCGGCAAGCGCTTGCGGCTGCTCGCGCAGTACCGCTCCGACTCGTTCGACCAGCCCACCGTGGAATCCATCGTGGACCGGTTCCGGCGCCTGCTGACCTCGCTGGTGACCGAGCCGGACGTGCCGCTCGCGCGGCTCGACCTGCTGGCCGCCGACGAGCGCGCGCTGATCCTGGGCGAGTGGGCGGGCGCGCCCGCGCCGATCGCGCCGCAGGTCGTGCCCGAGGTGTTCGAGGCCCGCGCCTGCGCCGCACCGAACGCGGTCGCGGCCGTGTTCGAGGGGACGAGCCTGTCCTACGCCGGGCTGAACACCCGCGCGAACCAGCTCGCCCGGCTGCTCATCGGCCGGGGCGTCGGACCGGAGCACGTGGTGGCGCTGGCCATGCCGCGCTCGCTGGAGGCGCTCGTGGCCGTGCTCGCGGTGCTCAAGGCAGGCGCGGCGTACCTGCCGATCGACGCCAAGTACCCGGCCGACCGCGTCGACTACATGGTCGCCGACGCGAACCCGTCGGTGCTGCTGTCCACCACGGCGGTGGCCGACGGACTGACGGTGACCGGCGCGCCGGTGCTCGCGATCGACGCCCCCGACCTGGTCGCGGAGCTGGACGCGCTGCCGTCGCACGACGTGACGGACCCGGAGCGGCGGGAACCGCTGAGCCAGGGCCACCCGGCGTACGTCATCTACACCTCCGGCTCGACCGGCAGGCCCAAGGGCGTCGTGGTCGACCACCGCGGGTTCGTCGCGATGGCGGCGAGCCTGATCGAGAAGTTCGAGATCACGCCGGACACCAACGTCCTCCAGTTCGCCTCCTACAGCTTCGACGCCACCGTCTGGGAGTTCGCGCTCCCGCTGCTGGCAGGCGGCACGGTCGTGGTGGCGGGCGACGAGGCCCGCGCGCCCGGTCAGCCGCTGGTCGACCTGATCACCGACAACGGCGTCACGCTGGCCGCGCTGCCGCCGGTCGTCGCGGGCGGTCTGGCCGAGGGCACGGTGCTGCCCGACGACCTGGTGATCGTGGTCGCGGGCGAGGCCTGCCCGCCGGAGGTCGTGGCCCGCTGGTCGGCCACGCACCGGATGTTCAACGGCTACGGCCCGACCGAGTCCGTGATCGCCGCGACCGTCGGCGGCCCGCTCTCGGGCGGGGGACGGCCGCCGATCGGCACGCCGACCTCGGCGCACCGCGTGTACGTGCTGGACTCCGTGCTCCAGCCCGTTCCCGCGGGTGTGGTCGGCGACCTGTACGTCAGCGGCGGCCTGGCCCGCGGCTACCTCAACCGGCCGGGGCTCACGGGCGAGCGGTTCGTCGCCGACCCGTTCTCCGGCCACGGCGAACGCATGTACCGCACCGGCGACCTGGTGCGCTGGCACGCCGACGGGCAGCTCGACTACGTCGGCCGCGCCGACGACCAGGTCCAGCTGCGCGGGTTCCGCATCGAGCTGGGCGAGATCGAGTCGGCGCTGGTGTCGCACGGCGCGGTCGCGCAGGCCGTCGCGGTCGTCCGCGAGGACCCGACCGGTGACAAGCGCCTGGTCGCCTACGTCGTGGTGGACGAGGGCACGACCGTGCCCGTCGGCCTGCGCGAGCTGCTGGTCGAGTCGCTGCCGGAGTACATGGTCCCGTCCGCGATCGTGGTGCTGGAGCAGATCCCGCTGACCTCGCAGGGCAAGGTGGACCGCAGGGCGCTGCCCGAGCCCGACTTCGCGGGCCAGGGCCGTGGCCGCGGCCCGCGAACGCCGGTCGAGGACATCCTCTGCGGCATCTTCGCCGACGTGCTCGACCTGCCGCAGGTCGGCATCGACGACGACTTCTTCGCGCTGGGCGGGCACTCCCTGCTCGCCACCCGCGTGATCAGCCGCGCCCGCGCCGCGCTCGGCGTGGAGCTGCCGATCCGCGCGCTGTTCGAGACCCGCACGGTGGCCGGTGTCGCCGAGCAGGTGCACAGCGTCGCGGGCGTCGGACGTCCCGCGCTGGTTCCGGCCGAGCGGTCCGAGGACGGCGTGGTGCCGCTGTCGTTCGCGCAGCAGCGCCTGTGGTTCCTCGACCGCTTGGAGGAGGGCTCCAGCGGCACCTACAACGTGCCGCTGGCCGTGCGCCTGGTCGGCGACCTGGACGTGGACGCCCTGCGCCTCGCGCTGCACGACCTGGTGGTGCGCCACGAGATCCTGCGCTCGGTGTTCCCCGACGTGGAGGGCGAGCCGTTCCAGCGGGTGCTGGACGCCCCGGAGGGCTACCCGGAGCTGCCGCTCAAGCGGCTGTCCGAGGCGAAGCTGCCGGACGCGATGACGGCGGAGGCCGACCTGGCGTTCGACCTCGCGGTGGAACCCGTGCTGCGGTCGCGGCTGTTCTCCGTCTCGCCGACGGAGCACGTGCTGCTGCTGGTGATCCACCACATCGCGTTCGACGGCTGGTCGATCGCGCCGCTGGTCGGCGACCTCGGCACGGCCTACCAGGCCCGCAGCACCGGCCAGGCGCCCGAGTGGGAGCCGCTGCCCGTGCAGTACGCGGACTACGCGGTGTGGCAGAAGGAGCTCCTCGGCAGCGACGACGACCCGGACAGCCTGCTGGCCCACCAGCTCGCGTACTGGACCGGCGCGCTGGCCGACCTGCCGGAGGAGCTGGAGCTTCCGACCGACTTCCCGCGCCCCGCCGTCAGCTCCTACGACGGCGACGAGCTGGAGTTCGCCGTCGACCCCGAGCTGTACCGGGCGCTGGTGGCGCTGGCGCGCGACTCCGGGGCGAGCATCTTCATGCTCTTCCAGGCCGCGCTGTCCGCCCTGCTCACGAAGTTGGGCGCGGGCACGGACATCCCGCTCGGCAGCCCCACCGCGGGCCGCGCCGACGAGGAGCTGGGCGAGCTGGTCGGGTTCTTCGTCAACACGCTGGTCATGCGCACCGACACCAGCGGCGACCCGACGTTCCGCGACCTGGTGCACCGCGTCCGCGACACGAACCTGGCCGCCTACCAGCACCAGGACGTGCCGTTCGAGCACCTCGTGGACGCGCTGAACCCGGTGCGCTCGCTCAACCGGCAGCCGCTGTTCCAGGTCATGCTCACCCTCCAGACCAGTGAGGACGCGCCGCTGCTGCTGCCCGGCCTGACCGGCCGGGTCGAGCCGGTGCGGTCGCTGCGGTCGAAGTTCGACCTGACCGTTCTGCTGGAGGAGCAGTACGCCGACGGCCTGCCCGCCGGGATGCGCGGGGTCGTCGAGTACAGCACCGACCTGTTCACCAGGGCGTCGGCGGAGCGGGTGGCGCGGCGGCTGGTCGCGTTCCTGCGGACCGTCGTCGCCGACCCGAACACGCGGCTGAGCCGGGTGGACGTGCTGGAGGACGGCGAGCACGCCGAGCTGCTGGCCATCGGCACCGGCGACGTGAAGCCCGAGGTGTACGAGGGCGTGGTGGAACGGGTGCGCGGGTTCGCACTGTCCACTCCGGACGCCGTCGCCGTCGTGGACGACCACGCTCGGGTGACCTACGCCGAACTGGTCGGCCGGGCGAGCGCGCTGTCCCGCCGGGTCCCCGGCTCCGACCTGTCGGCCGTCCTGGCCTCGCCGGGCATCGGGTTCGTCACCGCCGTGCTCGGCGTGCTGGGCGCGGGCGGCGGCTACGTGCCGCTGGACGTGGCCGCGCCGGTGGCGCGGATCGCCGCGCTGCTGACCGACAGCGGCGCCACGCGCCTGGTCGTGGACGACGCGCACCGCGAACTGGCCGCGGAGATCGCGGACGCGGCCGGGGTCGAGGTGGTCGTGCTCGACGACGCCGTGGACACCGAGCTGGCCCCCGCTCTCGGCGCGCCGGACGACCTGGCGTACGTGATCTTCACGTCCGGGTCGACCGGCAAGCCCAAGGGCGCGATGGTGCACCGCGCGGGCATGGTCAACCACCTGCTGTGCAAGGTGGAGGACCTGGAGGTGACCGCCGCGGACAAGCTGGTGCACAACGCGCCGGTCACGTTCGACATCTCCGTCTGGCAGATGCTCACGACCCTGCTCGTCGGCGGCACCACCCGTGTCGTCGGCCGCGACACGGCCGTGGACCCCGACCTGCTGTTCGCCACGATCCCCACCGAGGGCGTGACGGTCCTGGAGGTCGTGCCGTCGCTGCTGCGCGCGGCGCTGGACTCCTGGGACGTCACCGGCGAGGCGCCGGAACTGCCCGGCCTCAAGTGGCTGGTCGTCACGGGCGAGGCGCTGCCGCCCGACCTGTGCGGCCGGTGGTTCCAGCGGTTCCCGGACATCGCGCTGGTCAACGCCTACGGGCCCACCGAGTGCTCGGACGACGTCACGCACGCGGTGATCACCAAGGACGACGAGCTGGGCGGGGCACGCGTGCCGATCGGCCGGCCCGTGCGCAACACCCGGCTGTACGTGCTCGGTGACGACCTCCGTCCCGTGCCCGCCGGTGTGGCCGGTGAGCTGTACGTCGGCGGCGCGGGCGTCGGCCGCGGCTACCTGGGCGACCGCACCAAGACCGCGCTGGCGTTCACCGCCGACCCGTTCGGCGAGCCCGGCGCGCGGATGTACCGCACGGGCGACCGCGTGGTGCTGCGCCCCGACGGCCAGCTGGAGTTCCTGGAGCGCCGCGACCACCAGGTCAAGATCCGCGGGCACCGCATCGAGCTGGGCGAGGTCGAGGCCGCGCTGCGGTCGGCCGACGTCGTCGGCGACGCGGCGGTCGCGGTCAGCTCCGACCAGGGCGGCCACCAGCGGCTCGTCGGGTACGTCGTCCCGGCTCCCGGTGACGACGGCCTCGACCTCGCCGTGGTGCGCAAGCACCTCGCCGGGTCGCTGCCGGAGTACATGGTGCCGTCCGCGCTGGTCGTGCTCGACGTCCTGCCGCTGACCCCCAACGGCAAGGTGGACCGCAAGGCGCTGCCCGCCGCGGACTTCGCGGCCCAGCCGCGGGCCGTGCGCGGACCGCGCACCCCGGTCGAGGAGATCCTCTGCGGCGTGTTCGCCGAGGTGCTCGGCGCCACCGAGGTCGGTGTGGAGGACGACTTCTTCGACCTGGGCGGGCACTCGCTGCTCGCCACGCGGGTCGTCAGCCGCGTCCGGACCGTCCTGGACGTCGAACTCCCCGTGCGGGCGCTGTTCGAGGCCCGCACGGTCGCCGGGCTGGCGAAGCTGGTCGAGGGCGCCGAGGGCGCCCGGCCCGCGCTCGTGGCCAGGGAGCGCGACGGCGACGAAGGTCTGCCGCTGTCCTACGCCCAGCGCCGCCTGTGGTTCCTCAACCGGATGGAGGAGGAGTCCACCGGCACCTACAACATCCCCCTCGCGGTCCGGCTGACCGGGGACCTGGACGTGGGGGCGCTGACCGCCGCGCTCGGCGACGTGGTGGCGCGCAACGAGATCCTGCGCACGGTGTTCCCGGACGTCGACGGCGTGCCCTACCAGGAGGTGCTGGCCCAGGCCCCCACCGAGCTGGCCGTGCGCCGCGTGGCCGAGGCCGACCTGTTCGACACCGTGGCCGCCGAGGTCGACAGCGGCTTCGACCTCGGTTCGGACACCGCGATGCGGGCGCACCTGTTCGTGCTCGACGAGCGCGACCACGTGCTGCTGCTGGTGTTCCACCACATCGCGTTCGACGGCTGGTCGACCGCGCCGCTGGCCCGCGACCTGGCCACCGCGTACGAGGCCCGCCACGCGGGCCGGGCCCCGCAGTGGGCGCCGCTCGTGGCGCAGTACGCCGACTACGCGGTGTGGCAGCGCGAGTGGCTCGGCTCGGAGACCGACCCGGACAGCGTGCTGTCCGCGCAGCTGGCCTACTGGACCGACGCGCTCGCCGGGCTGCCCGAGGAGCTGGAGCTGCCGACGGACTTCCCCCGTCCGGCGATCAGCAGCTACGACGGCGACGTGCGCCAGTTCGCGGTCCCCGCGGACCTGCACGCCGGCGTGGTGGCACTGGCGCGCGAGACCGGCGCCAGCGTGTTCATGGTCGTGCAGGCCGCGGTCTCGGCGCTGCTCACCAAGCTGGGCGCGGGCACGGACATCCCGCTGGGCAGCCCGATCGCGGGCCGCACCGACGAGGCGCTGCACGACCTGATCGGCTTCTTCGTCAACACCCTGGTGCTGCGCACGGACACGGCGGGCGACCCGACGTTCCGCCAGCTGCTGCACCGCGTCCGGGAGGCCGACCTCGGGGCGTACGCGCACCAGGACCTGCCGTTCGAGGCGCTGGTGGAGGCGGTCAACCCGACCCGGTCGCTGTCGCGGCACCCGCTGTTCCAGGTGATGCTGTCGTTCCAGAACAACGACGAGCCCGCCGACGCGATGCCGGGGCTGGAGAGCGGCGTCGTGCCGATGAAGGCGACGCGCTCCAAGTTCGACCTGGAGTTCGAGCTGGTCGAGCAGCACGACGACGGCACGCCCTCGGGCATGGACGGCGTGCTGGCCTACCGCACCGACCTGTTCACCGCGCACACCGTGGACGAGATCGGCGAACGCCTGGTGCGCCTGCTGCGCGCCGTCGTGACGAACCCGGACGCCGCGCTGAGCGAGGTGGACGTGCTCAGCGTCGCCGAGCGGCACCGCATCCTGGTGGAGTGGAACGACACCGGCCGCGCGCTCAGCGCGTTCGTGCTGCCGGACCTGATCTCCACCACGGCGACGGGCACGCCGAACGCCACCGCGGTCGTCGCGGGCGACGTGGCGCTGACCTACCGGCAGCTCACCGCGCGGGCCAACCGGCTGGCGCGCGAGCTGATCGCCAGGGGAGCGGGACCGGAGCGGGTCGTCGCCATCGCGCTGACACGGGGCGCCGACCTGATCGTGGCGGCGCTCGCGGTCCTCAAGTCCGGCGCCGCGTACCTGCCGATCGACCTGGACCACCCGGCCGACCGGGTGCGGTTCATGCTCGACGACGCCGAGCCGGTGCTGGTGATCACCGACGAGACCGCGGCCGACCGGGTCCCCGAGCTGGCGGGCACGCCGAGCTTCGTGCTCGGCGGCGCTGAGGCCGAGCGGGCGCTGCGCAAGCGCGGCGGTGCGGTCGACGTGACCGACGCCGACCGGAGCGAGGTCCTGGCGCCCACGCACCCCGCGTACGTCATGTACACCTCGGGCTCCACGGGCAGGCCGAAGGGCGTCGTCGTCCCGCACGGCGCGCTGGCCAACCTGATCACGGACATGTGCGGCAGGCTGTCGATGACGAAGGCCGACCGGCTGCTCGCGGTCACCACGTTCGGCTTCGACATCTCCAACCTGGAGATCTTCGTGCCGCTGGTGGCGGGCGCGAAGCTGATCGTCGCCGACCGCGACACCGTGCGGGACCCGATCGCGCTGGGCGAGCTGATGGTGTCCAGCCGCACGTCGGTCATGCAGGCCACGCCGAGCCTGTGGCAGGCGCTGGTGGGCACCACGCCGGAGTCGCTGCGGCGGGTCCGGGTCGTCATCACCGGCGGCGAGGCGCTCAGCGAGTCGCTGGCCGACGCGCTGCGGGCCGCGGCGCACGAGGTGCGCAACATGTACGGGCCGACCGAGACCACCATCTGGTCCACCGTCTCCAACGTGGACCAGGCCGGGACCGGCACGCCGACGATCGGCAGGCCCATCAGCAACACCAGCGTGTACGTGCTGGACGGCGCCCTGTGCCCGGTGCCGCCGAACGTGCCCGGCGAGCTGTACATCGCCGGTGACGGGCTGGCGCGCGGGTACCTCAACCGCACCGACCTGACGTCCGAGCGGTTCCTGGCGAACCCGTTCGGCGAGCCGGGCTCCCGGATGTACCGCACGGGCGACGTGGTCCGCTGGGACCGCCACGGCGAGATCGAGTTCCTGGGCCGCAAGGACCACCAGGTCAAGGTGCGCGGCCACCGGATCGAGCTGGGCGAGATCGAGGCCGCGCTGCGGGCCGAGGAGGCCGTGGTCGACGCCGTGGTCACCGTCGGCACGGACGCGGGCGGGCACAAGCGGCTCGTCGGGTACCTGCTGGTACCGGGCAGCGGCGAGCCGCTCGCGGACGGCGGCGGGATCGACACGGCCGAGGTCAAGAGGTCGCTCGGCGTCGCGCTGCCGGAGTACATGGTGCCCGCCGCGCTGGTCGTGCTGCCCGCGTTCCCGCTGACCCCCAACGGGAAGGTGGACCGCAAGGCGCTGCCGGAACCGGACTTCGGCGCCCGGACGCCGACCCGCGAGCCGGAGTCGGCCGCGGAGCACCTGCTGGTCGAGGTGTTCGGCGACGTGCTCGGCGTCGACGGCGTCCGCATCGACGACGACTTCTTCGAGCTGGGCGGGCACTCGCTGCTCGCGACCGGTGTCGTCAGCCGGGCCCGCAAGGCCGGTCTGCGGCTCACCATCGCGGACGTGTTCGTGCACAAGACCGTGCGGGCGCTCGCGGCGGCGGCCCAGGTCGAGCCGGACCCGGACGCCGCGTCCGGTGCGGCCTCGATGGCCCGCGCGCTGCACGAGATCGAGGAGCTGGACCAGGAGGACCCGTTCGCCACCGTCCTGCCGATCAGGCCGACCGGTGACCGCACGCCGTTCTTCTTCATCCACAGCGGGTTGGGCTCAGCCCTGCCGTACGTGGGGCTGGCCGGGCACGTCGACGAGCGGCACCCGATCTACGGCGTCCAGTCGCCGAGCGTCGGGCGGATGGCCCCGCTGCCGACGTCGATGGAGGAGGTGGCCGAGCTGTACGTCGGCCACATCAAGGAGGTGCGCCCCGAGGGGCCGTACAACCTGCTCGGCTGGTCGTTCGGCGGTGTGCTGGCGCAGGAGATCGCGGTCCGGCTCCAGGCCGCGGGCGACACCGTCGAGATGCTGGTCAACCTCGACGGCTACCCGCACCGGCCCGGCCACGACGACGAGGACGTGGACGACCGCGAGCAGCTGGTGCGGGTCATGGAGGTCATCGGCCACGACCGGGCCGAGTTCGACGGCCGTGAGCTGACCGCTCGGGACGTGGTCGAGGTGCTCCGCCGCGACCGCAACCCCCTGGCGGAGCTGGGGGAGGAGCGGCTGCTCGCGATGCTGGCCGTGGTGCGCAACCACGCGAAGCTCGTCGAGCGCTTCACCCCCTCGCGCTACACCGGTGCGATGCGGCTGTTCGCGGCCGTGGAGGACCTGACCGAGGCCGAGGTCGGCGAACTGGCCGCCGCCTGGGCACCCCACGTCGACGGGCCGGTCGAGCTGCACCCCGTCCACTGTGGACACGAGTACATGATGCACCCCGAACCGCAGGCGCTGATCGGCGCGGCTGTCGCGGCGGACCTCCGCCGGGTGCTCGAATCCGAGATCGGAGATGGGGAATCGTGAGCACCACGGCCGTCGTCGGCGACGACAACCAGCAGCTGGAACCCGAACGCGGCGAACCGGTGCGGCCCTCCAGGCCCGCCGGACCGCTGGCGACGCTCACCGAGGTGCTCGCCATCGGCGGGCGCCGGATGCGCCGCCTCAAGCGCAACCCCGGCAGGCTCGTCGGCATCACCCTCAACCCGCTGGTCACGATGATCGCCCTGGGCTACCTGTTCCAGAGCGCCATCGAGATCCCCGGCAGCAACAACTACATGGAGTTCATCTTCGCCGGTGTCGCGGCGCAGGTCGGGCTGGCCAGCATCGGCCCGACCGCCGTCGCGGTGTGCCTCGACCTCCAGGGCGGGCTGATCGACCGGTTCCGGTCGCTGCCGATCTCCCGGTCGGCGGTGCTGGTCGGGCACACGCTGGCCGACCTGGTGATCACCATGATCGGCCTGGTGATCGTGGTCGCGGCGGGCTTCCTGTTCGGCTGGCGCACGCACAACGACCCCCTGTCCGTGCTCGCCGGGTTCGCGCTGCTCGCGGTGTTCATGTACACGATGCTCTGGGTCGGCGTGCTGCTCGGCATGGTGTCGAAGAACGTGGAGACCATCGAGTCGGTCTCCGGCATCGTCGCCGTCGTCTTCTCCTTCATGTCCAACGGCTTCCTGTCCGTGGACAAGCTGCCCGGCTGGATCCGCCCGATCGCCGAGTGGAACCCGGTCAGCGCCGTCATCACCGCCCTGCGGCACCTGTGGGGCAACCCCGTCACGGTGTCGCCGAGCTTCCCGTCCGAGCACCCGGCGGCCGTCATCGCCATCTCGCTCGGCCTGCTGTTCCTGGTGACCACCGTGCTCAGCGTCCGCCGCTACCGCACCGCCTCCGCGTGACCCCCCTGCTGAAGGACTGAAGAGATGACCGCACCCGAGCGGACCGTCGACGCCACGTCACTCGACCTGGCCGACCCGCAGACCTACGTCGACCACGACCCGGTCTGGCTGTGGCGGGAGATCCGCGAACGCAGCCCGATGCACTGGAACGAGCCGAAGAACGGCGTGCCCGGCTTCTGGGCCGTCACCCGCTACGCCGACGTCGTCTCGGTGTACAAGGACACGAAGAACTTCACCTCCGAACGCGGCAACGTGCTGTCCACGCTGCTCCAGGGCCACGACTCCGCGGCGGGCAAGATGCTCGCCGTCACCGACGGCGCGCACCACCGGGCCGTGCGGAACCTGATGCTCAAGTCGTTCTCGCCCCGGCTGCTCGACCACGTGGCCGAGCTGGTCCGGCAGCGCACCCGCGACCTGTTCGCCGGTGTCGTCGGCACGGGCCGGTTCGACTTCGCCTCCGACGTCGCCGACAACATCCCCATCAACACCATCGGCGACCTGATGGACGTGCCCCAGGCCGACCGGCAGCAGCTCGTGGAGTGGAACAACAAGACCCTCGCGCGGCACAGCTCCGAGGACGGCGAGATGGAGGAGTGGCTGGCGCGCAACGAGATCCTGATGTACTTCGGGAGCCTCGCCGAGCAGCGCCGCCGCAACCCCGGCGACGACGTCGTGTCCGCGCTGGCCACCGGCCTGGTCGAGGGCAAGCCGCTGCCCGACGACGAGATCGTCTTCAACTGCTACAGCCTCATCCTCGGCGCCGACGAGTCCAGCCGCATGTCCTCCATCGGCGCGATCCGGGCGCTCGCCGAGAACCCCGAGCAGTGGCGGGCGCTCAAGGACGGCGACGTGAGCATCGAGAGCGCCACCGAGGAGGTGCTGCGCTGGACCACTCCCGCCATGCACTTCGGCAGGCGCGCGGTCGCCGACGTGGAGATCGGCGGCGCGACGATCCGCGAGGGCGACGTCGTCACGCTGTGGAACAGCTCCGCGAACTTCGACGAGGCCGTGTTCCCCGGCGCGGAGCGGTTCGACCTGGCCCGCACGCCGAACAAGCACCTGGCGTTCGGGTTCGGCCCGCACTTCTGCCTCGGCGCGTTCCTCGGCCGGGCGCACGTCGGCGCGGTGCTGGGCTGTTTGCGCGACACCGTGTCGGACATCCGGCTGCCCGCCGAACCGACGCGCCTGTACTCCAACTTCGTCTACGGCTACAGCTCCTTGCCCGTCGAGTTGGTCCCGTAGTGCTCTGGTCCGCGCGCCGCCGTGGATCAGGAATCCGTCAGTGCCCGGTCAGCGCCCCCGGACAGCATTGGCCGAGGGGCACCGAGGAAGTTTCGAGCCAACGGGAGTGCCGAAGTGACGAACCCCTTTGACGACCAGAACGGGTCGTTCCTGGTCCTGGTCAACGACGAAGGCCAGCACTGCGTGTGGCCCTCGTTCGCCGTGGTGCCCCCCGGTTGGACCGTGGCGCTCGGTGCGGGAACCAGAGAAGCGGCCCTGTCCTACATCGAGGAGAACTGGACGGACATGCGTCCCAGGAGCCTCCGCGACCAGTCCGCCACCCGCGCGGGCTGACCCGGTTCGGTTGAGTGAACGAGGAGTGCACGTGGACGTCGCGATCCAGGTCGAAGGCCTGACGAAGCGGTACGACCAGCACCAGGCGCTGGACGGCATCGACCTGTCCGTGCGCCAGGGCTCGGTGCTGGGGCTGCTCGGCCCGAACGGCGCGGGGAAGACGACCGCCGTGCGCGTCCTCGCGACGCTGCTGGAGCCCGACGGCGGGCGGGCCATGGTGGCGGGCTACGACGTGGTGAAGCAGCCCGTCGAGGTGCGCAGGCGGATCGGGCTGGCGGGCCAGTACGCCGCCGTGGACGAGCTGCTGACCGGTCGGGAGAACCTGGTGCTGCTGGGCACGCTGCTGCACCTCGGCCGCGCGGGCGCCCGCCGCCGCGCCGCCGAGCTGCTGGAGCGGTTCGACCTGACCGAGGCGGCCGACCGGTCCGCGGAGACCTACTCCGGCGGTATGCGGCGCAGGCTCGACCTGGCGAGCTGCCTGGTCGCGGACCCGTCCGTGCTGTTCCTCGACGAGCCGACCACGGGCCTCGACCCGGCCAGCAGGCAGTCGCTGTGGACGACCGTGCGCGGGCTGGTGTCCGACGGCGTCACGGTCCTGCTGACCACGCAGTACCTGGAGGAGGCCGACTACCTCGCCGACCAGGTCGTGGTCATCAACTCCGGCAAGGTCATCGCCGACGGCACTCCCGACGAGCTCAAGCGCAAGGTCGGCCAGGAGTGGCTGGAGGTGGTGGTGGCGCTGCCGAACGCGGTCGAGACCGCGGTGCGGGTGCTCGCGCCGATCGCCGTCGACCACCCGACGTCCGACCCCGTCAAGGGCGTGGTCGCGCTCCAGCTGCGCGACGGCATGGACGGGATCGCCGCGGCCGCGGTGGCGCTCAAGGACGCGGGCGTCGAGGTGGCGGACTTCGCCATGCGCCGCCCCACTCTCGACGACGTCTTCTTCAACCTCGTGGGCCACGCGCCGAGGTAGGCCCACACCGATTTTCCGCACACTACTGGGGAGTGAGACATGTTCGACCACCCGAGGACGACCACACGACGGATCGAGAACTTCTCCGGCAGCAGAGCACTGTCGATGGTGAGGACAACCCCCCGCCGCGGTGACGCCGGTCGGGGGGGCGTCCGATGAGCACGGTGCTCCTGGGCCTGCACGTCGTCGCGGTGCTGGCGGTCGTGCTGGCCGCGGCCCTGCTGGGAAGGCTGGCGGCGCGCGCCGCGCGCCAGCCGGAGGTGATCGGCGAGATCCTGGCCGGTATGTTGATCGTCCCCGTCGTGGCGGCCGTCGCGGGCCACGGCGCCCTGGCGGAACTGCTTCCGCCGGACGTGCTCGACGTGCTGAAGCACATCGGCAAGATCGCTCTCGTGCTGTTCCTCGTGGGCGTGGCCCACGAACTGCGCCGGGGCAGCGGGAGCCTGGGGTCCCGCTCCATCGGCTGGGTGACCGTCGGCTCCTTCGTCCCCGCACTGCTCTCCGGGTTCGTGTTCGCGGCCTGGGTGCTCTGGTCGGACGACGAGTCGCTGCGCGGCGGCGCCCCCGTGGTCTCACTAGTGCTCATGATCGCCGTCGCGCTCAGCGTGACCGCGGTCCCGGTGCTCGCCCGCATCCTCGAGGACCGGGGCCTGATGACGGGCCGCAACGGCAAGCTGTCGATGGCCGCCGCCGTGTTCACCGACTCCACCGCGTGGCTGCTGCTCGTCGTCGCGCTCGGCACCGCCTCCGGCGGCTGGGGCGGGGTGGTCCGCTCGGTCGTCGTGCTCGCGATCGGTGTCGCCGTCGTCCTGCTCGGCCGGGTCGTGCTGCGCACCAGGTTGTCCGGCACCCTGGCGGCCCGATTCCCCAAGCTGGTCTCCGTGGCCGTGGCGGCCACCGCCCTCGCACTGGCGATCGAGATGGAGAACTGGGGCCTCACCGCCGTGTTCGGCGCGTTCGTCGTCGGGCTCGCCATGCCCAACGGCGAGGACGCGCACCGCTGGGAGGAGATCACCGAGCCGGTCGCCTCGCTCGGCCGCCTGTTCGTGCCGGTGTTCTTCGTCGTCGCGGGCATGGGCCTGTTCGCCACCCCCACCGCGTCGCTGCCGTGGCTCGCGGCCGTGCTGGCCACCGTCCTCGCCATCGCGGGCAAGGTCGGCGGGAGCTACGCGGGCGCCCGGCTCGGCGGCGAGAGCCGCCGCGACTCGATCACCATCGGCGTCATGATGAACACCAGGGGTCTCACCGAGATCGTGGTGCTCCAGGCCGGTTACAGCGCCGGGCTGCTGTCGCCGGGCCTGTTCCTGGCACTCGTGATCATGGCCCTGGTCACCACGGGCCTCACCGGGCCGCTGCTGTCGCTCATCGACCTGCGCGCCCGCCGCACGGCGCCGCAGCCGGTCCTGGAACCGCTAGGTGGCACGCAATGACGCAATCACCTGCCCAGTCGCTGTCCGACCTCCCCGTCGCCGACTTCCGGTCGCTGATGTCGCGGTTCCCGACCGGTGTCGCCGTGGTCACCACCACCGGTGACGACGGCTCCCCGCGCGGCATGACCGTGTCGTCGGTGTGCAGCGTGACCCTGTCCCCGCCCACCCTGCTGGTGTGCCTGCGCACCGGCAGCCCGACGTTGCAGGCGATCATCGACCGGTCGACCTTCACGGTGAACTTCCTGCACGGCCGCGCGCAGACCGTGGCCGAGCTGTTCGCCTCGGGAGCCCCGGACCGCTTCGACCTCATCCCGTGGGAGATGCCGCCCGCGGCGGGCGGCCCGCACCTGCACCAGGACGCCCACTCCACCGCGGACTGCCGGGTGAGCCGCACCGAGCACGTCGGCGACCACGTCGTCGTGTTCGGCGAGGTCTTCGCGGTCTCCGAACGCCACGAGCACGGACCGCTCGTGTACGGCCTGCGGGAGTACCTCTCCTGGCCGGGCCGGTGACCGACCCCCGGTCGCGTCGCTGACGGCGGACCCGCGGAGGCGACCCCCGAGCCTCCGCGGGTCCGCCGTCACCCGGCCGGACCCGCGCCCCGGACCACCGCTCGTCGGGCCAGCGGGTCGCGCCGCCCGCCCCGCGGACGTGGAGGTGGTCGCGCAGGACCGGGGTTCAGCCGTCGCCGTGCACGCGCTGGTGCAGCGACTCCATCCGGGCGTCGAGCTGGGCGGCGATGAGCGCCGTGCTGGTCAGCTCGTCGACGAAGTCCGACGGCGCCTGCTCGTCGAACTTGTAGAACAGCTTGTGCTCCAGCGTCGCCCAGAAGTCCATCGCGATGGTCCGCACCTGGACCTCGACCTTCACGTGCTCCACCCGGTTGGACAGGAACACCGGGATGCGCACGATCAGGTGAAGACTGCGGTACCCGTTCGGCTTGGGGTTCGCGATGTAGTCCTTCGACCGCAGGACCTCCACGTCGTGCTGGCGGCGCAGCATCGCCTCGACGCGGTAGACGTCCGACACGAACGGGCACACCACGCGCACGCCCGCGACGTCGTGCAGGTGCTCGGCGATCAGCTCGGGCTCGGGCGGCAGACCCTTGCGGCGGAGCTTCTCGATGATCGCTTCGGGTCGCTTGATCCGGTTCGTGATGTGCTCGATGGGGTCGTGCTGGTGGACGAAGTCGAACTCCTCGCTCAGAATGCGCAGCTTCGTCATCAGCTCGTCGATCGCGAACTTGTACACCAGCAGGTGCTGCCCGAGGTCGACGGAGACGGGCTCGACCACCCTCACCCGCACGCCGTTGTCCATGCGTCAAGCCTACCGGCGATCTTGGTCTAGACCATCACGTGACCTGCGGCTTACGCCCACCGCACGACACGCCGGGCCCGCCCCGCCCCACACCGAAGACCCGCTCGGCAGACCGACCGGTCGGGGTGCGCGGCCGCAGGCGGCGCGTGCCCGACCCGGCCCGCGCTGGGTGCGGACGGAAGCGCTGAACGTGCCCCGCCCGCTGCACCCGGCCTGCGCCCCCGGCGGGCTGTGCACGGCCTGCCCCCGGCTGCTGCACCTGGTTCGCGCCGCCGCCCGCCGCACCTGGCCCGAGCCCCTCACCCTTCGGCGGGCTCCGGCCCGCGCCCCGCCCCGCCCCGCATCGCCCCGCACCGCACCGCACCGCTCGACGCGGTCCCGGTCGCGCTGAGCACCCGCCGAGCGCTGGAACACGCGCTTGCACCGCGTCGGTGAACGCGGCTCCCGGCCGCACGGTGCACCTGGCGGGTTCCGGTTCGTGCCCGTGCCGCGGTCTCGGCCCTACCGCGCCTCGGCCTGCTCGTGCCCGCGCCGCGTTGGTCGACGCGGCCCCGGGCCGCGCTCGGCGGGCGCGAGCCCGCCGAGCGCGGCCTTCGGGCGAGTGCGGTCGGGTCGTGTCGGTGGGCGCGGTGGTCGGTCGGGCGGCGTGGGGTGCCTGCTCGGCGGTCGGCGGCCTGCCCGCGCGGACCCGCCCACCGCGGTCGGGCGGCAGGGGGTGCCGGTCGTGGGGCGTGGGCGGATGTCCGGGGTCGTGTGCACGTGATCACCTGTCGTGGGTGTGGGGTCCGGGGTCGGACCGCGCCTACGGGGCGCTGAACCGCGATTACCAGCGTGGGTGGTGGCGGTGACCCCTCTCCTGCTACCGGACCCGGTGCCGCGTGCCATCACACGCGGCACCGGGGCTCGGTGGAGGGTGCGGGATTCGAACCCGCGTTCGGTTGTTACCGATCCCGCCTTAGCAAGGCGGTGCCTTGAGCCGCTCGGCCAACCCTCCGGAAAAAGAGGTCGTCGAATTCACGGAATGTGATTCCGCGAGTGTTCAGTCAAAAAGAGCCGCTCGATCGCACTCGGCGAACGGCGGCTCCGCGTGGTGGCGGTCAAGCCGTCAGCAGGCGGAACCTTCGCTGGTCAGGGCCTTGTGGACGCGTCGGCCGAGGTGTGGGCACTCGGCCGTCAGCGGACGGCGGCCGAGGTGTGAATGGTCGGTGGGGCGACCCGCACCCCATCCCTGCATGTCCGTCATCCGGTCCTCCAGGAAGCTGTTGACCATCACTATCCCGCGCATTTCGCGCGAGTGTCAATTGTTTTGCGCGGATTCGTGACCTGGACCGCCACCCCTGCCCCGACCCCTGTCGTCCCCCGGTGATGGGTGACGGCGTTTCAGGGGGTGGGCGGTCGGGGGCGCGGAACGGGCAGTCGTCGTATCCATCCGCGAGCCCCCGGCGAACGTCGCCGAGGCGGGGCTGAACCGTCCGACCGGACCGGCGACTCGGGGGGAACCACGACCTGAACCGGTTCGGCGGCCCGCGCGCCGCCCGGCACCGCGACGAGTCGTGCGCGGATCGTGACGTTCCCATTCGGCCCGCCGCAAACCCGCCGGTGGGGGCCGGTGCGCCGGTCGTCGCGCCGGGCGCTTGCTCCGAAGAGTCCAGCGGCGCTGTTCCGCGGGGGTGATCCGGGTCGCAATCGGCCGCCCGGAACGGCCCGGTTTTCGTAGAGTATAAATCTTCTTTTTCGTAACCTTGTTATAAGACTAAGGGGGCAATACCACCACGTCCGGGGGGCCGCTGGACGCGTAGGGGTCTCATTGATATATAGCATTTGCCTTAGGGGGAGACCAGGGGGCTTGAGAATCCAAGTGGCGCTGCTAGGATTTCGTCGCCGGCCCTGGTTCGGCTTTCACCGCACATTAGGCAATGAGCCCGGCGGTCCGGGTGGTGCACGATCCGAAGGGCGAGGTCGATGGCTGAAGGAAAAGTGGTCCTGCTCTTCCCTGGGCAGGGCGCTTTCGATGGTGAGCTGCTCCGCGCGGCTCACCGGGAACATCCCGAGGTCGCGCAGGTCTTCACCGCGGTCGACCGGGTCGCCGAGGAGATGTTCGGCCGCCCGCTTTCGCCCGTCGTGTTCGGCGCCCGGTCGGTCGACATCGCGGACCTGCTCCGCGACGACCCCTGGGTGTCTCAATTCGCGATCTACGCGAGCGACGTCGCGGCGCACCTCGTGCTCGCAGCCCAGGGCCTGCGGCCGGACGTCCTCATGGGCCACAGCCTCGGCGAGATCGCCGCGCTCGTCGCCGCGGGCGCCTACTCCGTGGAGGACGGGGCGCGGATCGTCGCCCACCGGGTGCTGGCCGTGGAAGCCGTCTCGCCGGACGGGTACCTCGTCGCGCTGAGCACGCCGCGCACGCGCGCGCAACTGCTCGTGGACCTGGTCGGCGACCCCTTCGTCGCGGTCGCCGCGGAGAACGACGACCGCCAGGTCGTCGTCAGCGGCGCGTCGGCCGGGATGGACACGCTCCAGGTCGTCGCCCGCCACCTCGGCATCGGCTCCGTGCGGCTCAACTCGCCGTTCCCGTTCCACTCGCCGGTGCTGCGCCCGGCGGTCGCCGAGTTCGCCGACCGCATCCGCGGACTGCCCCGGCACCGCATGGACGTGCGGGTTTACTCCCCGATCCTGCGCCGCTACTACGGCGACGAGGACGTGCTGGCCGACCTGCTGGCCGGTCACCTCGTCCAGCCGGTCGCGTTCGCCGACGGCCTGCGCCGCGTGCACGCCGACGGCGGCCGGGTGTTCGTGGAGGCCGGTGCGCTGACCGCGCTGACCAAGCTCGTCACGGCGGTCGTGCCCAACGACACGACCTCGCTGTCGACCCTCGCCCGTGGGCGGGACGACGTCCTCGCCCTCACCGGGACGGTCGCCGCGCTGCGCGCGAGCGGCCTGCTGAAGGGGGAGTCGGTCCGCCGCCTCGCCGAGACCCTGGCCCCCGGTGTCGACCCCGCCGTGTTCGCCGCGTTCTGGGCCGAGAGCCGCGGCGAGATCGTCGACCTCGTGGCCGACCGGCTGGAGGCGTTCACGTCCGGGCGCGCCCCCGTCGCGCCGCCCGCGCCGATCCGGCTCGTGCCGCTGCCGGTCGAGCCGCCGGAGCCCCAGGTGGTCAAACTGGCCGCCGTGCCCAGCGCGCAGGTCGACCGCGAGGACCTGTTGCTGGAGGTCCGGGCGGTTTACGCCACAGCGTTGGAATACCCCGAAGAGGTGTTCACCGACGACGTCCTCCTGGAGGCGGAACTCGGTGTCGACTCCGTGAAGCAAATCGAGTTGATGACCCGCGTCGCGACCCGCTACGGCATTTCCGAGCAGGCACGGGGAGTTCGACTCGCCGACTACGACACGATGGGCAAGGTCGTCGACTTCGTGCACGCCGCCATCGTGGAAGGCCACCTCGATTACCCCGTTGCCGCCACCAAGTAACGGGATGAGCACTATGCGTGAGCTCACCGGGAAACTCGCCTTGGTGACGGGCGGTGCGCGGGGAGTGGGCAAGGCGATCTCGGCGGAACTCGCATCCCGCGGCGCCCACGTTCTGATCAACTATTTTCACTCGCACGACGAAGCCAAGCGGACCAAGGCGGAACTGGAAGCCACCGGCGCGCGCGTCGACCTGTTCCGCGCTTCGATAGCCCGAAAGGATCAAGCCACTAGGCTGTTCGACGAGATCCGCGAGCGCTTCGGGCACCTCGACATCCTCGTCAACAACGCCGCGGACGGCGCGCTCGTCCCGGTCGACGAGGTGACCGACGAGCTGCTGGACCGCGCGCTGGACACGAACCTCAAGGGCGGCCTGCGGTGCGCCCGGCTGGCGGCGCCGCTCATGGAGGGCCGCGGCGGGTCGATCGTCACGGTGTCCGCGCTCGGCGGTTCCCAACTGGTGATGGCGAACTACCTGGCGTGCGCCCCGGCGAAGGCGGCGGCCGAGGCCGCCATGCGCTACCTCGCGGTCGAGTTCGCCCCGCTGGGCATCCGGGTCAACGCCGCGTCGGCCGCGATGCTCGTGAGCGAGGTCGCCGACAAGTTCCCCGACGCCGAGGAGATGCAGCGGGTCATCGCCGAGTCCACGCCGTCGGGCAGGCTCGGCACGCCGGAGGAGTTCGCGCGCGTGGTCGCGTTCCTCGCCTCCGACGACTCCTCGTGGATCACCGGCCAGGTCATCCTCGCCGACGGCGGCCTCAGCCTCGGTGCCGCGACGCTCGCCCCCCGGCGGGCCGCGTCCGTCGCGAGCCCGCCCGACGAGCGACCGCTCCCGCCGGTCCAGGGCCTCACCGAACCGCTGCCCGAACCAGCACCCGAACCCGAACCCGCCGCCGCCAACGCCAACGCCGAGGACGAGGACGACGACCACACGATCGCCGTGGTCGGCATGGGGCTGGTCGTGGCGGGCGCGAACGGGCCGGACGAGTTCTGGCGGCTGCGGCTCGACGGCGCGGAGCTCTTCGCGCCCGCACCGGCCGACCGGTGGGAACGGGCGAACTTCCACTCGCCCGACCACACCCGCGAGGACAAGGGCTACCAGGACAACGGCGTCTTCATCACCGACTTCACCCCCGCGGCGGGCGCGGGCGTGCCGTCCGGGCACACCGACCACGAGCTGACCACCCGCTGGCTGCGGCACTCGCTGGTGCAGGCGCTCGACGGCGTCGCCACCCGGCACGACGACCGCTTCTCGTTCCTCGTCGGCTACACCGCCGACGGCAGCCAGCACCTGGAGGAGGCGGGCGTGCTGGCGGCGGCCACCGGGCTGTCCGCCGACGTGCTCGCCGAACTGCCGCTCACCGACGTCGAACGCGACTCCCTGCTGGACGGCGTCGAGGGGGCGCTGCGCACCCGGTACCGGCGCGGCGCCGAGGAGCCGTCGCGGTTCCTGCCGCACCGGGTCGCCGCGCTCGCCATGACCGGTCTGCTGCCGGCCGACACCGAGACCACCATGGTCGACACGGCCTGCTCGTCGTCGCTGTACGCCATCGACATCGGCGTCAAGGGCCTGCTGATGGGCAGGCAGGACGTCGCCGTGTGCGGCGGGGCGTTCGCCCTCGCCCCGCGCGGCACGGTGCTGTTCGCGAAGCTCCAGGGCCTGTCCGAGCGCGGCGACGTGCGCTCGCTGGACGCCGGTGCCGACGGCGTGGTCTTCGCCGACGGCGCCGCCGTCGTGGTGCTGAAGAAGCTCAGCCGCGCCAAGGCCGACGGCGACCGCGTGCTCGCCGTCATCGAGGCGATCGGCTCGTCGTCCGACGGCAGGGGCAAGGCCGTCTACGCGCCCAACGCCGACGGCCAGGACCTGGCGGTGCGCCGCGCGCTCGCGGGCCGCGAGAAGGGCGGTGAGGACGTCGGGTGGGTGCTCGCGCACGCCACCGGCACCCCTGCGGGCGACCTGGCCGAGTTCAGCACGCTGCGCGAGCACTTCGGCACCGCCGGGCCGACGGCCGTGACGTCGAACAAGTCGCTCATCGGCCACACCGGCTGGGCCGCGGGCGTCGTGTCGGTGGTCGAGGCCGTGCTGGGGCTGCGCCACGAGACCATCCCGCCGCAGCACCGGTTCACCGCCGCGCCGGAGGAGTTCCGGATGGCCGGGACCGGCCTGGCCGTGCCCACCAGCCCGCTGCCGTGGCCGCGCACCGCGACCCGCCCCAGGACGGCCGCCGTGTCCGGCTTCGGGTTCGGCGGCACCAACGCCCACGTGCTGCTCCGCGACCACGTCCCCGGCACGCCCGCGCGCCCGAGGCCCGACACCGACCGGTCCGTCGTCGTGGTCGGCTGGTCCGGCCACCTGCCCGGCCTGTCCACGCGGGACGAGGTCGTGCGCTGGCTGCACGGCGGGCGCGCGCCGGACGACAGCTTCGGCGAGTTCTACCCGTCGCCGCCGTTCGCCGAGGTCCGGCTGCCCGCCTCCACCGTCCGCACGGTCGACCGCTGCCAGCTCATGGCCCTGCACTGCGCGCGGGACCTGCGCGAGCAGCTCGGCGACCTGTGGGACGCGGGTGCGGAACGCGCGGGCGTGGTCGTCGGCAACCTCGGCCCGACCCGTTCGGCGATGCTCTACGCCACCCGCTGCTACCTCGACGACATCGCCGCCGCGCTGGCCGCCGACCCGGAGCTGGACCTGCCACCGGAGTTCCTGGAGACCCTGTCCGCGCGGGTCCGCAGGCTCGTCCCACCGTCCAACGAGGACTCGTTCCCCGGCATGATGCCGAACGTGATCTCGGCCAGGGTGGCGAACTACTTCGACCTCAACGGACCGAACATCACCCTGGACTCCGGCCTGGCCTCGGCGCTGACGGCGTTCGACGTGGCCCACCGCTACCTCGCGGCGGGGGAGCTGGACTTCGCGCTGGTGGGCGGGTTCAACGGCAACGTGCTGCCCGAGTACCGGACGCTGCTCGGCGACCTGGTCCACCCGGACGACCCCCTCGCCGAGGGCGTGTTCCTGTTCGCGCTGACCACCGCGGAGACCGCGGCCGAGCACGGCCTGCCGGTGCTGGCGACGCTGGACGCGTCCGCCGACCCCCGCCGGACCGTCGACGCCGCCGAGCACGCCCGCTACACCGGCGCGGCGGGCGCGGTGGCGCTGGCCCGCGCGCTGACCGGCCCCGCCGGACCGGTCGGCGTGGTGTGCGACGGCGTGCGCGTGGACCTGGTGGTGGCGGAGAGGGCCGCCTGCCGGCTGCCGCACCGGTTCACCGACCCGGAGGCCCCGGCACCGGAGGTCAGCAGGTACGTGCCGGAGCTGCGGCCCGCGCCAGCCCACGACGTCCGCCCCGAGGTCCCGTTCTTCCCGCCGGGCACCGTCGTGCTGACCGACGACCCCGACCTGCTCGCGACGGTCGACGTGCCCGCCGACACCGTCGTGATCTCCACCCGGCCGCTGCGCGAGGCCCGCGCGGGCTGGCACGAGCTGGCCGAACGCACCCCGCTCGCCGTCCGCAGCCTGCTCTCCGGCTCGTCCGCGAGGCACCTGCGGCTGGTCGCCGACCTCGGCGCCGTCCCGGCCTCGGCCGCCGTGCTCGCGGGCGACGACCGGCTCACCGCGCTGCACGAGGCCGCGTTCCTCGTGGTGCAGGAGCGCTACGACGTGCTGGCGGCGGGCGACAGCTCGTTCATCTCGCTGCTGCTCGGCGCCCGCCCCGACGGCCGCGACCACCCGGCCCACGGCCTGTTCGCCGCGCTGGTCAAGTGCACCTTCCACGAGCTGCCGAGGTGCCACACGTTCGGGCTGTTCACCGCGGGCTCCGACCTGGCGACCGCCGTGCGCCGCACCGAGCGGGAGAGCGCCGCCGAACGGCTGTACCCGGTCGTGGTGCTCGACGCGGACCACGGGGGCGGCACGGTCCGCAAGACGCTGGTGCTCGTGCCGGAGCCCGTCGACCTGGACCACCCGGCCGACGCGCTGCTGTCGGAGGACTCGGTCGTGCTGGCCACCGGCGGCGCCCGCGGCATCACCGCCGAGGTCGTCAAGGAGCTGGCGCGCACGTTCCGGCCCCGGCTCTACCTGGTGGGCAGCAACCCGCTCGACCACTACGGCCCCGAGGTGTTCGAGGGCACCGACGAGGAGTTCGCCGCCGGGCGCAGCCACTTCATCCGCGCCGAGCTGTCCCGCCGCCGCGGTGCGCTCGTGGCCGGGCTCAACCGCGAGTTCGACCGGATGGTCGACGCCCGCGCCGCCCACCGCAACCTCGCCGAGCTGGTCGAGCACTGCGGCGCGGACCGGGTCACCTACCTCACCTGCGACGTGACGGACCGGGCGTCGGTGGAGGCCGCGGTCGCGACCGTGCTGGCCGCGCACGACCGGGTCGACCTGGTGATCAACGCGGCGGGCCGCAACCGGTCGGCGCTGATCCCGGACAAGGACTTCGCCGAGTTCCGCGCCATCCGCGACCTCAAGGTCGACGGCTACCGCAACCTCAAGAGCGCGCTGCGGGACCGGCCGCCGAGGCTGTGGTGCAACTTCGGCTCGCTGCTCGGCCACTTCGGCCTCTCCGGCGAGCTGGACTACGGCTCCGGCAACGACTTCCTCGCCTCCGCGGCCGACCACGCGGCCACCCTGTCCGGCACCGACGAGTTCACCGTCGGCTGGACGCTGTGGGACGGCGTCGGCATCGGCGCGGACGCGCTGGCCCGCTCCTACTTCAAGCGCGGCGGCCTGTACACGCACATGGCCATCAGCGAGGGCGTCCGGCACTTCGTCCGCGAGCTGCACGCGACCAACCGGCACCCGTTCGTGCTGCACATGGGCGACGCGGAGCTGGAACTGGGCAGGCGGCTCTACCCCGGCTACCTGGAGTCCGCGGACGCGGGCCCCCGCACGGAGTTCGTGCGCGAGTTCGACCCGAGGGCCGTCCCGGACGTCGAGCACCACCTGGTCCGCGGCACGCCCACGGTGCCCGCGAGCTGGGTCGTCGCGCTCGCCGCCGAGACCGCCGCGCGGATCGTGCCCGGCCAGGAGGTCATCGGCTTCACCGACCTGCGGTTCGAGCACTTCGTGCAGGCGCACCCCGCCGGACCGAAGCGGATCAGCGCGCGGCTGCTGGAGCAGGGCGACGAGGTGACGTCCGTGCAGGTGCGCATCACCGTCGACGTCGTGTCGCCCGGCGGTGTCCTGCTGGTCGAGGACCGCCTGCTGAGCAGCGTCGTCGTGCGCTTCGCGCGGGAGTTCCCGCGCGCGCCGCACTGGGAGGCGTGGCCGGAGGACGACGAGGTCGCCCTGCCCGACCCGTACCACCTGGAGTCCTCGCCGGTGCTGCTGACCGGGCCGTTCGTGGCGACCACCGACACCCGCTGGCACCCGCAGGGCAAGCGCGCGAGGTTCGCGCCCGCCGAGGTCCGCCCGTCCGGGTACGGCGTGCCCGCCGTGCTGCTCGACGCGATGGTCCGCACCGAGGTGCTGGCGCCGGTGGACGAAGGGCTGCCGGTGGCCGTTCCCGTGTCGATCCGCCGCATCGACCTCTACCAGCGCGGCGACGACCACGCCCTCGTCACGCGGCACGGCGACCTGGAGCTGTACGCCACCCCAGCCGAGTCGACCGTGGGCCGCCAGGCTCCCGGCAACCGGTTCGTCGCCACCACGGCCGACGGCCGCGTGGTCGTCCAGATCCACGACGTCGAGGCGACCGCGCTCGGGTACGTCGACCCCCTCACCGCCGCGCTGACGCGGGCGTGACCGTCCACGAGGAGAACCCCGGTGGCTGACCAGGTGAACGCGCCCGGCCCGAGCGGCAGCCAGCTCGGCCGCTTCGACCGCGACGCCATCGGCTTCGTGACGGCGATGGAGCAGGAGCACGGCGGGATCGTGCGCATCTCGCTCGGCCCGTTCGTGGTGCACCTGGTCAGCGACCCGGACGCGGTCAAGCACATCCTCCAGGACAACGCGAGGAACTACGTGCGCGGCAAGTTCTACGGCAACTTCGACCTGTTCTTCGGCCGGGGGATGCTCACCACCGACGGCGCCGAGTGGCGCGAGCGCAGACAGGTCAGCCAGCCCTTCTTCCACAAGCCCCGGCTGGTGGAGAAGTCCTCCGCGATCACCGGGTGCGCCGAGGACCTGGTCGCCGGGTGGGAGGCCGCCGCCGACCGCGGCGAGCCGGTCGACGTGACCGACGGCGTCATGACGATGGCCATGGGCGTGTTCGGGAAGATGTTCCTCGGCGTCGACCTGCGCCCGCACTCCGCCGAGCTCCAGCCCGCCACCCTGTTCGCGATGCAGGCCGTGCTGCGCAGCGGCTCGGTGTCGCAGCTGCTGCCGCGCTGGGTGCCGACCCCCTACCGCCGGACCTCCACCCGGCACCGCGCCACGCTCGACCGCGTGCTCGACGAGGTCGTCGAGCGGCACGTGCGCGGCGAGGTCGAGGAGCACACCGTCGTGTCCGCGCTGCTCGCCGCCCGCGACGAGCACGGCGCGCCGTGGCCGCGCGAGGCCGTGCTGGCCGAGCTGAAGACCCTGTTCCTCGCAGGCCACGAGACCACCGGGTGCAGCATCGTGTGGACCCTGCACGCGCTGTCGCAGCACCCGGAGGTGCGCAGGCGGCTGGAGTCCGAGCTGGCGGAAGTCCTGGGTGGACGGACGCCGACCGTCGACGACCTGCCGGAGCTGCCCTACCTCAAGCAGGTCGTGTCGGAGTCGTTGCGGCTCTACCCGGCGGTGTGGTCCTATCCTCGGGACGTGGTGGCCGACGACACCATCGGTGGCTACCACGTCCCGGCGGGCAGCTCGGTGCTGCTGTCGTCCTACGTGACGCAGCACAGCCGGAGCCTGTGGGAGAACCCGGAGGCGTTCGATCCGCAGCGGTTCTGCCCCGCGCACCAGGTCGCGGACCGGCCCAAGTACGCGTACTACCCGTTCGGGGGCGGAGCCCGCAAGTGCATCGGATTCGAAGCGGCGCTGATGGAGGTTCAGCTCGTCGTCGCCACCGTCGTGGGACGCGTGCGGATGGATTTGACGCCCGGCAGGCCGACCGGCATCTGGCCCAAGGCGTCCCTGCGCCCGATGCCCAACGTGCTGATGACCGCCTCCCGCGTGCCGTCGTGAGCACCCGCCGGTTCGTCTGGCACCCGCGCCGGACGTCCACACCGGACCCCTCACCATCGGAACTGCTGGCGGGCAAGCGGATCCTGCTGATCGGCGGCACGCCCGAGACGCGGGAGGCGGTCGGGGCCGAGCTGGTCGCGCACGGCGTGGTGCTCGTGGGCCAGGGCCACCTGCGCGACGCCGACGACCGGCCGGACGGCATCGTCGACCTCACGTCCGACGCCGGGTTCCCCGCCGACTGGCGGCCCGCCCTGCTCCGCACCATCGGCGCGCTCCGCGGCTGCTACGACGCCTGGTCCGAGGAGACCGACGCCACCAGGACCTGCTACGTCGCCGTCACCTACCTCGGCGGCCGGATGGGGTACCGGGGCGCGAGCGACCGGCCGTGGGGCGGGCTGTGGGCCGGGCTGGCCAAGACGCTGCACCAGGAGCTGCCGAACCTGAACACCAAGGTCGTCGACATCGACCCCGCCGAGGTCGCCGACCTGCCCTCCGTCCTGGTCCGCGAGCTGTACCGGTGGGGCTCCTACGAGGTCGGCTACGCGGGCGGCGTCCGCTACACCCTGGCGCCCCGGCGGGAGGACGGCGGGGCGCCGACGGTGAGCCTCGACCCCTCCGACCTCGTCCTGGTCTCCGGTGGTGGCCGGGGCATCGGGTTCGCCGCCGCGACGGCCCTCGCCGCGGCGCACGGGTGCCGCGTGGTCGTCACCGGACGCCACCCGCTGCCCGGCCCCGACGACGCGTGGGGCTCGCTCGACGACGACGGTTTCAAGGCCCACCAACGGGATCTGTGGATTCGAGCCAGCGCGGACGGCACGCTGGCCGCGGTCCGCGCCGAGACGACCAGGATGGCGCAGCGGCGGCTGCTCGCGGCCAACGTGGCGTCGGCCAGGGCCGACGGGCTGCGCCTCGACTACGAGGTCTGCGACTTCACCGACCGCGCGCAGGTCGACGCGCTGCTGGCGAGGCTCGGGCCCGCGCTGACCGGCGTGGTGCACAACGCGGGCGTCGACACGGCCACCCGGCTGCCGAGGATGTCGGACGACGACATCCTGCGGACCGTCGCCACCAAGGTCGACGGGTTCGCGCACCTGTTCGCGGCGCTGCGCGACCGGCCGCTGAAGTTCTTCTGCAACACCGGTTCCATGAGCGGACGCCTCGGCGGGATGGTCGGCCAGATCGCCTACGCGGCGGCCAACGACGGCCTCACCCGCCTCGGGCTCTGGGCCGACGCGCGCGCCCCGTTCCCGGTCACCACGCTGTGCTGGCCGACGTGGGAGCGGATGGGGCTGATCACGAACTACGACGCGGCCGTCCGGTACATGACCGCCATCGGCGCCGACGAGGGCGTGCGCCGCTGGGCGGAGGAGCTGCGCGCCCCCGCCCACGGCGAGGTCACGTTCCTCGGCGCGCTCGGCAGCGCGCTGAACCCCGTGCAGGTGCGGGGGTTCCCGCTGCACCGCGAGGTGCCGGAGTTCGCCGCCGTCTACCCGCGCGTCTTCCACCTCGGCATCCCCGTCGGCTACCGGCCCGGCGTCGAGTTCGTCGCCGACGTGCTGTTCGACGACGCGAGCGCGCCCGTGCTGACCGACTTCGCCGTGTCCGGTCACGCCGCCGTGCCGGTGGGCGTGCTGCTGGAGAACGCGCTCGCGTCCGCGGTGTGGGTGCACCCGGCGGGCGAGGAGCCCGCGGTGGCCTGGATCGGCGACGTCGCCGTGTGCCTGGAGGGGCTGCGGCTGGAGCGGGGAGCGCTCGAACTGCGCCGCACCACCACGCTGTCCACTGTGGATGGTGAGACGGTGGTGGACGTGCGGTTCGACCGCCCCGGTCTCGGTCCGGTCGCCGAACTCCGCCTCGGCTACGAGTCGCGGGAGGTCGACGCGCCGGTAGCGGTGCACGCCGCGCGCGAGTCGACGGTCCCCGCGCCCGCCCGCTGGCTCGGCGCGGTCATCCCGGTCGCCACCTGGCACGAGGGCGCGGGCCCGGTCGACCGGACCGCCGTGGTGCGCGAACCCCAGCCCGCCGACCTGTGGGCCGTTCCGCTGACCCCGCCGCTCGCCCTGCCGCTGGCGGCGCTGGAGAACATCGTCCGCTCGGTGCTGCGGGTCCGACCGGGCCGGGTGCTGCGGATCACCAGGCTGGTGCCCCACGGGCCACCCTCGCCCACCAGCCGAATCGACGGCGACCCGGTGCGGGGGCGCTGGCACGTCGTCGATCCCGTTGACGGTCGGCCGGTCCTCACCGCGTCGACACCCACTTCCCCCACCCTTCCGGAGGACCTGATGCCGACCACCGTGGACCCCGACGTCGTGCACCGCGAAGTCGCGGACATCCTGGTCCGCGTGCTGGGCGACTACGGCGTGGCCGCGGAGTCGATCACCCGCGACACCGACCTCCACACCGACCTCCAGTTCGAGAGCATCGGCACCGACCTGCCCGTGCTGCTGGGTGTGCTCGGCGCGTTCTACGGCGGCCGGGTCGACCTGGTCCCGTTCCTCCGGGGACTGGACATGGACCAGCTCATCTCCCTGCGGGTGGGGACGCTGGTGGACGAGGTCGTCGCCCAGTTGCGCGTGAACACCGGCCCGGTGTTCACGCCGCCGCCCGTGCACCCGCTCGCGGTCCGGCCCCCGGTCCCGTCCGGAGGGGACGGTGCGGCCCGCCGGTTCCTGTTCGTGGTGCCGCCGATGACCGGGCACGTGAACCCGACGATCGGCGTGGCGGCGAAGCTCGTGGAGCGCGGGCACTCGGTCGCGTGGGCCGGGTACGGGCCGCTGCTGCGGTCGGTGCTGGGGCCGGACGCGGTGGTGTTCGACTGCGCCGTCCCGCCCGCCGCCGGGCGGTGGACCGAGCGCGGGCCCGAGGTGCGGAGCATGAGATCGATCAAGGTCATGTGGGAGGAGTTCCTGGAACCGTTGGCGCACACCATGGTTCCGGGTGTGCGGGCGGCGGTGGAGGTGTTCGCGCCGGACGTCGTCGTGGCCGACCAGCAGGCGCTGGCCGGGGCGCTGGTCGCGGGAGCCGCGGGGATCCCGTGGGCCACCTCGGCCACCACGCCCGCCGAGCTGATCGACATGGAGGCCGGGCTGCCGAAGGTGCTGGACTGGCTGCACGCCCTGTTCGCCGGGCTGCGCAAGGACTACGGCGGCCCGTCCTCCGACCTGAGGTACTCACCGGACCTGGTGCTCGCGTACACCGTGGAGGACCTGGTCGGGCCGATCCCCCGGCGTGAGCCGATCGCGTACGTCGGGCCGTCGCTGCACCCGCGTCCGGTCGTGGCCGACTTCCCGTGGGACCGGTTGGACCCGCGGCGGTCGCTGGTGCTGATCAGCCTGGGGACGATCAGCGTGGGCGCCGGGGCGCGGTTCCTGCGGGAGGCCGTGGTCGCGGTCCGGGAGCGGGCCGATCGGGTGCAGGCCGTGGTGGTGGACCCGTCCGGGGCGGTCGGGGCGTCCGATGACGACGTGCTCGTGCTGCCGGAGGTGCCGCAGTTGGAGCTGATGGCGTCGGTGGACGCGGTGGTCTGCCACGCGGGGCACAACACGGTGTGCGAGGCGTTGAACTCCGGGCTGCCGCTGGTGGTCGCCCCCATCCGGGATGATCAGCCGATCGTGGCCGGTCAGGTGGAGGGGGCCGGGGTTGGGGTGCAGGTCAGGTTCGGGTTGGCCGGGGCGCGGCAGATCGGGGCGGCCCTGGACGCGGTGTTGGGGGAGGGTGGGTACCGGGAGGCCGCCGGGAGGGTTCGGCGGGCGTTTCTGGAGGCTGGTGGGGCTGGGGCGGCTGCTGGGTACTTGGAGGACTTTGCTGCTCGGGGGTGAGGGGGTCTGACCGGACCCCGCTGCTGTCGGTCCGGAGAAGCCTGCTGCCGCTGGTCGGGAGGAGCCGAGCGGCGCTGGTCCGCGGAACTCCGCTGCTGCTGGTCAGGAGAAGCCTGCTGCTGGTCCGCGGAACTCCGCTGCCGCTGGTCCGGAGGAGCCGAGCGGCGCTGGTCCGCGGAACCCGCTGCCGCTGGTCCGGAGGAGCCGACTGCTGCTGGTCCGCGGAACCCGGTGCCGCTCGTCCGCGGAACCTGCGCGCCGGTCCCCGTACTGCCGTGGTCGCTCGACCGCTGTGGTTACTCGCCCTGCCAGCCCTGTGAGCCGCCCAAGCCGTAGAGCAGGCGTTCCATCACCTGCGGGTCTACCTCGGTCGCCTCCGGGGGGAGGCCTTCCGCTGCCGGGGAGCGGCGGGGTTCGCGCCTGGGGAGCGGGACCGCTGAGGCGGTCATGCCCGTGGGCAGCGGTAGTTCGCACCAGAGGAGCGTGCAGCCGTCGTCCAGTTGCAGGATGCCCGCGTGCCTGCCCTTGAGGGCGTTCGTGGGGGCTGGTTTCGGGGCGTACGGGTCGATCTCGACCTCTAGGATCAGCATGTTGCCGGAGAGGCGCAGGCGCAGGGTGATGAAGCGCGGCACCCTGTGGTTGGCGGTGTCCACTACGGACGCGACCAGGTGGCCCAGTACGTGTGCTGCCTCGTCCTGCATGGGGCGCAAGGACCATTCGGCCAGCGAGAAGCGCGCGAAGAGTTCCGCGCAGTTCACCGCGCTGGGTAGCGCGACGAGCTGCAGGTCGTCGACCTGCTCGGTGCGGGCGTTCACCTGGCTCCTTCCGTCATGCGCTGCCGGCGCGAGTGGGTGGCCGGAATCGTGCCACAACCGGGTGAAGAAGTGGTACGCGGTGTCGTGGATAGATACGCGGGGTGGGGGTGGTTCGTTCGCATCAGTTTTCCCAGCATCGCCCTGACCACGGTCGGAGCAGCGGCTAGGTGTCCTTCTACCACCTGCGCTCCTTCCTGACCAGGTGCTTCCCGTCGCGCTGGTCCACGGGAAGTGTGCCAGGTCCGGTGATCCCGGCTGTGACCTGGTGAAGCTCGGCGGGCCCCGTGGACGCCAGTCGGACATTTGTCCGGTCGGGCCTCCGCTGTGTCATCGGGGCGCGGGCGAGGGCGCGGGTGTCGTCCGGCCGGTGGTCGCCCTCGGGATTCGTCACGGTGGGGTTCGGCGGTGAGCGCTGCCCCGGTGTGCGAGGGGGTGGCATCGCCGTCCAGGGGCACCGACCCGACGTGTTCCGGCTGCGAGCCGGGTGGTGCGGGGGATCGGGGTGGTCGTGGTGCGGGAGTGGCCCACCTGGTCGTGGAACTGTGGGCGGAATTCGTGTCCGCGCGGGTGACAACGATGTCAATTGGGTGTCGAATAATGGAAAAGCGTGCTGTGCGGCGCGTGAGATTAAGCCAATGCCGGAACTAATTCACCCCCTGTATAGCGTGTGGTCCAAATGGCGTCAAGCCGTCTGACGACCGGAAATTTCCTACGGAGCAAGGGTTGTTGCGCCAGGCGGAGCAGTGGTCGGCTCGCGTGGTTCATTAGGGCTGGTGGGCGCGCTGATGACTACTCCATTAGTGGGACATGGAGACGTGAACTGTTGCTTGTGCGCGTCCGCTTGAGTCTTAATTCACGGGTCGTTACCCGTAAAAAACCGACTGTTAACGAGCATTCGAGTGGCGCGATTCGTTGATCCGACCGACTAACCGGCGGTGGCCGTGCACCCTTCCCCAGTCCTCCGATCTCTGGCCTTGGCGCAGCCCGCCGACCAGGCCGCCGTGCGCCGGAGCAACCTGGCGCTGGTCCTGCGGCACCTCGGCGCTCGCGGCGCCCGCTCGCGCGCGGGCATCGCGGCCGACACCGGGCTGAACAAGGCCACCGTGTCGAGCCTGGTGGCGGAACTGGTGGACCGCGGACTGGTGCGCGAGGGCGAGGTGGACCGGGCGGGTGCGGTCGGGCGGCCCGGCAAGAGCGTCGAGCTGGACGGGCGGTGCGTCGGCGGGATCGGCGTGGAGATCAACGTCGACTACCTGACCGCGCTGGTGCTCGACCTGACCCGCACGGTGCTGTTCGAGCAGCGGGTCGCGCTGGACGTGCAGGCGCTGCCGCCGGGGGACGTGCTGGACGCCGTGGCGGAGCTGACGGCGCGCGCCGTGCGGGAGTGCAGGCGGCGCGACGTGCTGCCGGTGGGCGTGACGGTCGCGATCCCGGCGCTGGTCGACGTGGAGGGCGGGGTCGTCGCGTTCGCGCCGAACCTGCACTGGCGGGACGTGCCCGTGGTGCGCGGGATGACCGAGCGGCTCACCGGGCTGCTCGGCGAGCACCCGGTGCCGATCCGGGTGGCCAACGACGCGAACCTCGCGGCGCTCGGCGAGTACGCGATGGGCGGCGTCGCGGGAACGCCCGACCTGGTGTACCTGACCGGCGAGATCGGGGTCGGCGGCGGGGTGATCTCCGGCGGCAGGCTCCTCGGCGGCGCGGAGGGGTTCTCCGGCGAGGTCGGGCACATCCAGCTCGACCCGGCGGGCCACGAGTGCGGCTGCGGCCGTCGCGGCTGCTGGGAGACGCTGGTCGGGATGGCGGGGATGCTCCGGCTCGCGGCCGACGCCGACGACCCGGTCAGCGACCCGTCGCTGGACCTGGAGCAGCGGCTGGACATGATCCGCCGCCGCGCGGAGACCGGTGACCGGCGCACGCTCGACGCGCTGGCGGAGGTCGGTGCCGGGCTGGGCGTCGGCGCGTCGATCCTGATCAACTTCGTCAACCCGAGGGTGGTCGTCCTCGGCGGCTACTTCGCCCGCCTCGGCCCGTACCTGCTGGGCCCGATGATGGCCGAGCTGCGGTCCCGCGTGATCGCGCCGGACATCGGCGGCTGCCGGGTGGAGCTGTCCACGCTCGGGTTCGCCGCCGCGTCGCGGGGCGGGGCGAACGTGGCGCTCGAAGCGGTGTTCGGCGACCCGGCCCTGGTGCCCGTCCGGTCCGCGGTGGGGAGCGTCCGATGAGCACCGACTCCGCGCCGTCCGACGTGCGACGGGACCGGGGGGCCACCGCGGGCAGGACCGGGGTGCGGCTCGTGGGGGCACGGGGAGCGGTCGCGACGACGGCCGTCGTGGCCGCCGCGGCGGTGCGGGCGGTCGCCGCGGCGCCGACCGGCCTCGTGGGACCACGTGCTGTTCGAGGGCTTCCTCGGCACCCGCATGACCCTCCAGGTCACCTGGCAGGGCAGCGACTCCGCGCTGGCCGCGCCGCCGGTGCTCGACCCGGCCCGGTTCACGGCGACCGTCGACGCGCCCGGCCGGGTGCCGGAGCCTGCGTTCTTCTTCGAGGACCCGCCGGGTGCCGGGCCGCACCGGTTGGCCGCCCAGCACGACGTGCTGCGCGACTGGGCGCGCCGATGAGCGCGCCCGCCACCCCCGTGCTCGCGACCACCGCGGTCGCGGTGGAGGTCGGCGCGCCCCGTCCGGTGCTCGGGGGCGCGCCGCTCGGCGGTCACGCGGTGGCCGTCGGCCCGGCGCACCTGGAGGCGGCCCGCGATCCGGTGCCGCGCCAGGTGCGGCGGGTGGTCGGGACGAACCCGAACCCGGTGGGGCGCACGCAGTCCGGGGAGGTGCTGCCGCCGTGACCGGGCCGCGCTTCGGCTGCGCGACGACCGGCTTCGCCGAGCACCGGCTCGGCGACCCCGAGTTCTTCGGGTCCGCGCTGGACGTGCTGCCGGTCGGTGACGCCCGGCTGCCGCTGGTCCTGGACGCGCTGCGCACCGACGACCTCGCCCCGGTCGCCGCCGCGCTCGCCACCGCGAGGGTCGAGGGGCTGGACGCGCACGCCTACCGGCCCGCCGTCCTCAAGTGCGTCGCCGCGGGCGTGCCGCCCGCGGAGATGGGCGCTCCGCGCATCGACGACGAGCTGCGCCGCACGCCGCGCGCGTTCGCCGCCGACCGCGTCGCCGCCGGACGTCCGGTGCCCGCCGACGTCCCGATGGTCCTCGCCGGGGAGGCCTGATGCGCTTCTTCCACCACCACGTCCACCGGGGGCCCCGCACCACCGACGACCGCCGGGCCGTGGTCGCGCCCGCGCGCGGGCGGGGGTGAGGGCCGTGCGCTTCCGCCACTCCGACGGCACCACGGTGCACGTCGCCTACTGCACCAACGTGCACGCGGCCGAGAACATGGCCGGGGTGCTCGACCAGCTGCGCCGGTTCGGCGAGCCGGTTCGCAAGCGCCTCGGCGTCGACCGGCTCGGCCTCGGGCTCTGGCTGGCGCGACCGGTCGCGAGCGAACTGCTCGCCGACCGGGCGGCACTGGCCAAGCTCCGGTCCGAGCTGGGCAGCCGGGGTCTGGAGGTGGTGACCGTCAACGGGTTCCCCTACCAGGGCTTCCCCGCACCCGTGGTCAAGCACGCGGTCTACCACCCGGACTGGGCCGACCCCCGCCGCACCCGCTACACGCTCGACCTGGCCAGGCTGCTCGCGGCGCTGATGCCCGACGACGCGACGCGCGGCAGCATCTCGACGCTGCCGCTGGGCTGGCGCGACCCGTGGACGGCCTCCCGGTCGATCCGCGCGGCCCGCCAGCTCGACCTGCTGGCCGACGGGCTGTCCCGGCTCGACCGGTCGATCAGGGTCGGCTTCGAGCCCGAACCCGGCTGCGTCGTGGAGAACACCGGCCAGGCCGTCACCCACTTCCGCGACGCGGACACCACCAGGCTCGGCGTCTGCCTGGACACCTGCCACCTCGCGGTCGCGTTCGAGGAACCCGTCGAGGCCCTCGACGCGCTGTCGGCCGCGGGCATCCCCGTGGTGAAGGTGCAGGCCTCCACCGCGCTGCACGTCCGCAGGCCCCGCGACCCGGCCACCCGGTACGCGCTGTCGTCGTTCGTGGAGCGCCGGTTCCTGCACCAGACCAGGGAGGGCGCGCCGTACGGCGTGGACGACCTGGACGCGGCGCTCGCGGGCGGCCTGCCGGGGCACGCCCCGTGGCGGGTGCACTTCCACACCCCGCTGCACGCCGACCCGCGCCCGCCGCTGACCACCACCCGCGACGTCCTGCGGGGGACGCTGAGGAAGCTCTTCGGCGGTGCCACCGCGTGGACCGACCACGTCGAGGTCGAGACGTACACGTGGCAGGCGCTGCCCGAACGCCCGGTCGGGGAGGCCGGCCTCGTGAAGGGGCTGACGGCCGAGCTGGACTGGGTGCGCGACGAACTCCAGTCCCTCGGCCTGGTGGAGGTGGGTGGATGAGCCGAGCCACCGACCTCCGCACGACCGGGTGAGCACCAGCCCACCAGAACTCCACCGCAAGCCCGGCGTCGGACGGCCACAAGCCTCCGCCGGCGCCGCTGTCCCGAGCACCGACTAGGGCACCACCCTGCCAGGGCACCACCGCCGACCAGGCACCAGAGGTCGGCGGGCGATGCCCCCTGCCGGAAGAGGAAACCCTGCCATGTCCGCAACCCCACCGGTGTGGGCGCGGGCGTTCGGCGCGTCACTGCTGATCGCCTCACTGCTGACACCCCTGCCCGCCGCGGCCGACATCCCGGCCGCCGACTACCAACAGGTCCAGCTCGCCGTCGGCTCGGCGAAGCTCGGCGAACCGATGTCCTTCACCGTCCTGCCCGACCGCTCCGTGGTGCACACCGCCCGCGACGGCACGGTCCGCGTCACCAACTCCGCGGGCAACTCCACGACGGTCGCCGCGAAGCTCTCCGTCTACACCCACGACGAGGAAGGGCTCCAGGGCGTCGTCGCGGACCCCGGCTTCGCCTCGAACCGCTACCTGTACCTGTACCACTCGCCCCGGCTGTCCACACCGGACGGTGACGCGCCCGCCGACGGCACGGAGGCGCAGTTCGCGCCGTTCAAGGGTGAGCTGCACCTGTCGCGGTTCGTGCTGAAGACGGACAACACCCTCGACCTCGCCAGCGAGAAGGTCGTCCTGAGGGTGCCCAACGACCGCGGCCAGTGCTGCCACGTCGGCGGCGACCTGGACTTCGACGCCGCCGGGAACCTGTACCTGACCACCGGCGACGACACGAACCCGTTCGTCTCCGACGGCTACTCGCCGATCGACGAGCGCACGAGCCGCAACCCGCAGTTCGACGCCCAGCGCACCTCGGGCAACACGAACGACCTGCGCGGGAAGCTGCTGCGGATCAAGCCGCAACCCGACGGCACGTACACGGTCCCGTCCGGCAACCTGTTCGCGCCGGGCACCGCGCGGACGCGCCCGGAGATCTACGCGATGGGCTTCCGCAACCCGTTCCGGATGAACGTCGACAAGGCCACCGGTGTGGTCTACCTCGGCGACTACGGGCCGGACGCGGGCGTGACCAACGCCAACCGCGGGCCGAGCGGGCAGGTGGAGTTCGACCGCATCACCAGCGCGGGCAACTACGGCTGGCCGTACTGCACCGGCTCGAACAGCACCACCGAGACGTACAACCGGTTCACCTTCCCCAGCGGACCGTCGGGGGCGAAGCACGACTGCGCCACCGGCCCGACCAACTCCTCGCCGCGCAACACCGGGCTGGCGAAGCTGCCGGCCCCGCGCGCGGCGTGGATCAAGTACGCGGGTGACGAGGGGTCGCCGCCGGAGTTCGGCAGCGGCTCGGAGTCCCCGATGGGCGGCCCGGTCTACCGGTTCAACCCGAACCTGAACTCGGCCACGAAGTTCCCGCAGTCCTTGGACGGCAAGTACTTCGCGGGCGAGTACGGCCGCCGCTGGATCAAGGCGATCGGCGTCGACGCGGACGGTTCGCGGGGCGCGATCGAGGCGTTCCCGTGGAGCGGCACGCAGGTGATGGACATGAACTTCGGCCCGGAGGGCGCGCTCTACGTCCTCGACTACGGCACCGGGTCGGACAACCAGGCCCTGTACCGGATCGACTACAAGGGCAACACGCCCCGGCCGCCGACGGCGAAGGTGGCGGCGGACAGGGTGTCCGGCGCGCTCCCGCTCACCGTGGCGTTCTCCTCCGCGGGCAGCGCCGACCCCGAGGGCGGCGCGCTGACCTACCGGTGGGAGTTCGGCGACGGCGGCACGTCCACCGCCGCGAACCCGTCGCACACCTACACGACAGCGGGTTCCTACTCGTCGAAGCTGACCGTGACGGACCCGACCGGTCTGACGGGGTCGGCGAGCATCCTGGTCACGGCGGGCAACACCGCCCCGACGGTGACCCTGCGACTGCCGGGCGACGGCGCGCTGTTCTCCTTCGGCGACACCGTCCCGTTCCAGGTGAGCGCCAGCGACCCGGAGGACGGCCCGGTCGACTGCTCGCGGGTCAAGGTCACCTACCTGCTCGGCCACGACTCCCACCGCCACCAGATCACCCAGAGGACCGGCTGCTCCGGAACGATCCCGGTGCCGGTCGACGGTGAGCACGACGCCGCGGCGAACGTCTACGGCGTCTTCGACGCGGAGTACACCGACAACGCGGGCCTGACCTCCCACGGCGTCAGCATCCTCCAGCCCAGGCACCGGCAGGCCGAGCACTTCGGGGCCCAGCAGGGCGTCCAGGTCGCCGACCACGCCACCGCCGAGGGCGGCAAGACCGTCGGCTACACCGACAACGGCGACTGGATCTCCTACTCGCCCTACGTTCTCGCCAACGCCACCTCGGTCACCGCACGGGTCTCGTCCGGCGGTCCGGGCGGCACGCTGGAGGTCCGCGCGGGCTCGGCCACCGGCACGCTGCTCGGCTCCATGGCGGTCGCCAACACCGGCAACTGGGACACCTTCGTCGACGTCAGCACCCCGCTGACCAACCGGCCCAGCGGGTCCACCCCGCTGTTCCTGGTGTTCAAGGGCGTGACCGGGCAGGGCAACCTGTTCGACGTCGACGCGATCACGGTCACCACGAGCGGGAACCGGGTCGAGGGCGAGGCGTTCACCTCGACCGGCGGCGTGGAGCCCGCACCGCACGCGAACGCCAGCGGCGGCGCCACCGCCGGGTACATCAACACCGGCGACTGGGCCGGGTACTCGTCGGTGAGCACGGCGGGTCTGCGGTCGTTCAGCGCGTCGGTGTCCTCGGCCGGCACCGGCGGCACGATCCAGATCAGGTCCGGTTCCCAGACGGGGACGGTCCTCGGCTCGGTCGCGGTACCGGTCACCGGCGGGTGGGAGACGTTCCAGACGGTCTCCACGACCCTCACCGGGACCGGGTCCGGGCCGCTGTTCCTGACCTTCACCGGTCCGGGCGCGCCCGCGGACTCCGCGTTCGACGTCGACCACTTCACCACCTCCGGCTGAAGGGCTGAAGACGATGCGCAGACTCCCCGTGCTCGCCGCGGCGGCACTACTGTCGGCCGGTGTGGTCATGACACCGGCGGCGCAGGCCCAAGCTCCCTACCAGGTCCTGGTCTTCTCGAAGACCGCGGGCTTCCGGCACGACTCCATCCCCGCGGGGATCCAGGCGATCCGCGACCTGGGCGCCGCCAACGGGTTCACCGTCACCGCGACGGAGAACGCGGCGGCGTTCACCCCCACCGAGCTGGCCAAGTACGCCGCCGTGGTGTTCCTCAGCACCACCGGTGACGTGCTCGACGGCACCCAGCAGTCGGCGTTCGAGTCCTACGTCAACGGCGGCGGCGGGTTCGTCGGCGTGCACGCGGCGGCGGACACCGAGTACGACTGGCCGTTCTACGGGCAGGTGGTCGGGGCGTACTTCCTCAGCCACCCCACCGTCCAGCAGGCCACCGTGAAGGTCGAGGACCGGGCGCACGCCGCGACCGCGCACCTCGGCCCGACGTGGACCCGCACCGACGAGCTGTACGACTACCGCGCCAACCCCAGGCCGAACGTGCACGTGCTGGCGACGCTGGACGAGTCCAGCTACTCCGGCGGCAGGATGGGCGCCGACCACCCGATCTCCTGGTGCCGCGCGGTGTCGGCGGGCCGGTCGTTCTACACCGGACTCGGTCACACGATCGAGTCCTACGCCGACCCGGTGTTCCGCGCCCACCTGCTCGGCGGCATCAGGTTCGCCGCCGGACGGGCGAAGGCGGACTGCCGACCGGAATCGGGCTACACCGGGCTGTTCACCGGCTCCACCGCTGGCTGGTCGCAGGCGGGCACCGGGAGCTTCGCCAACGCCGACGGGACGCTCACGTCACGCGGCGGACCGGGCAACCTCTGGCACTCCGCCAAGGAGTTCGGCTCGTACTCGCTCAAGCTCGACTGGCGGCTCACCGGCGACGGCGACTCGGGGATCTTCCTCGGGTTCCCGGCCTCCGGCGCCGCCGATCCGGGCGCGGGCGGGTACGAGGTGGCGATCGACGCCTCCGGTGCGGCCAACACCACGACCGGAGCGGTCCACGGCGCGCAGGCGCCCGACACCGCCGTCCGCGACGCGGCGCTGAACCCGCCGGGGCAGTGGAACACCTTCGAGCTGCTGGTCGAGGGCGAACGGCTGCGGGTGCTGCTGAACGGCAGGCAGGTCAACGACTTCACCAACACCGATCCGGCGCGGAGCCTGCGGCAGGGCCACGTCGGCCTCCAGAACCTCGGTGACGGCGCGGTGTCCTTCCGCAACGTGCGGATCAAGGAACTCGGTGTGGTCGTGCCGACGCAGGTGCAGGGCGAGGCGTACACGTCGTCGTCCGGCGTGCAGCCCGCCGGGCACGCCGGCGCGGTCGGCGGCCAGACCGTCGGGTACATCGAGAACGGCGACTGGGCGGCCTACTCCCAGGTGTCGACCGCGGGTGCCCGGCAGTTCACCGCACGGGTGTCCTCCGGCGGAGCGGGAGGCCGGATCGAGGTCCGGTCCGGCTCGTCCACCGGGCCGCTGCTGGGTTCGGTGGCGGTGCCCAACACCGGCGGCTACGACACGTTCACCAGCGTGTCGACCGCGCTGACCGGCACGGCGACCGGCCAGGTGGTGCTCGTGTTCACCGGGGCGGGGTCGGGCGGTCTGTTCGACGTCGACCACTTCACCCTCGGGTAGCGCGGCGGTGGGCGCGGACGCGGTCCGCGCCCACCGTCCGTCACGACGAGCGGACCGCCGGCCCCGCGACCTGGCCGGTGCTGCCCGCGACCCACCCGGACGCGCCGACCCGCCCGCCCGAGGCCGCTCGAACGACCGGTACCCCGCCACGGCCTTCGCGGGCTCGACCACCGACCCCCCGCGCCGCTCGTCGAACGACGCGATCGACACCCGGTCCGGCTGGCCGCCCCCGCCGCCGGCCGTCCACGTGGCCGGATCCTCGCCGAGCTGGATCTCCTCGCCGGGCGCTGAGCGGTTCGACCGGATCCCCGTAAGGTGCGTCGCGTGCGCGACGACTACGGCTACTGGCAGCGGATCCCCACGCGGTGGAACGACAACGACGTGTACGGCCACGT
>NZ_DASUSQ010000172.1:0-121703 GCF_036375055.1 Umezawaea sp. | reverse complement strand
AGGTCCAGGTCCTCCGGATCACCGGGGACCTGGACCTCACCACCGTGGACGACCTGCGGGCCGCGGTGCTCCACCGGATCGACGGCGCCGACCAGCCCCGCACCGACGTCGACCTCACCGGTCTGAGCTACCTGAGCAGTTCCGGGATCGCGCTGCTCCTGGAGGCCGCGACCGCGGCCTCGCGCAACGGCCGGTCCCTGACCGTGCTGGCCGGGGAGGGGTCCACGCCCGCCCGGATCCTGGAGCTGTCCGGGCTCAGCGGGGTCTCGACCGGTCGGGACCTGGTGGTCAGGACCGTCGCGCCGGAGCGCTAGAAGATGATGACCAGCAGGAGGACCACGGCCAGCACGATGGCCAGCACCATCCAGTGGAAACCCGGCTTGCGGCGGTGGTGCGCCTGCACGGTGGTCGTGCGGAACCAACTGCCCGGCAGACGGCGTCGGTGTCGGTCAACCCAAGGCATGTCCGCTCCCCTGCTTCCGGTGTGCCCCTCGGCACGGTCGACTGGGGACTACCCCGCACAGGCCTCCGGAACACCTCGGATTTGAAATATCTTCAAATCCCCTGTTCCTCCTCTGTGGAGCGACGTGGCAGAATTTTCGGGTCCCGCACCCGTTCGAACGGACCGGCCGTTGATCGAGACCAGCGCGAAGGTGGTCACCGTCCTGCTCGTGGAGGACGACCTGGAGGACGCCTTCATGACGCAGGAGGCCTTCGAGCACCACCGGGTGGCCAACCCGCTGCACGTGGTGCGCGACGGCGTCGAGGCGATGGCGTTCCTGCGGCGCACCGGCGAGCACACCGACGCCCCGCGCCCGGACCTGATCCTGCTGGACCTCGGCCTGCCCAGGATGGACGGCCACGAGGTGCTCGCGCAGGTCAAGTCGGACGACGGCCTGCGCACCATCCCCGTGGTCGTGCTGACGACCTCCGACGCCGAGGGCGACGCGCTGCGCGGCCACCTCCCGCGCGCCGACGCCTACGTGACCAAGCCGATCGACTTCCAGGCGTTCACCGGCACCGTCCGCGAGTTCGACGACTTCTTCGTCGCGGTGGTGCGGTCGACCGGCTGAGCGGCCTCACACGAGCGCGGGCAGGTGCCCGCTCGGCACGTGCCCGTCGCCCAGGAAGTCCTGTGCCCACCGCGCCACCTCGTGCGGCGACGGCACCGGGTCCCCGCCCATCCGCGCCAGCACGACCGGCTCCTCCACGCCGTCGGGTTCGACCGCGACCGCCCACCCCTCGTCCTCGCGCCACAGCAGGGCGACGTCCCAGTTCGGGAAGCTCGGGACCCTGCCGTCCAGCGCCAGGTAGGCCCCCAGGGGCCGGTCCACCTCGACGCACGAGCACTCACCGCTCAGCCCCAACGCCCGACCCACGCGCCTCACGTAGTCGCGCAGTCCGCGAACCGAGCCGTCGTCGAAGTAGACGTCCACCGACACCACCGTCCTTCACGGAATGAACGTGCGACCGGTTCACGCGCCACGACAGGGGTCCGGCACACCGGACCCCGCGCGGCACAGCTCCCCGGTCAAGCGTCGATCTGCTTGACCTCCTCGGCGCCACCGCTGCTCGTGATCGAGATCTTGCGCGGCTTCGCCTTCTCCTGCACCGGGATCCGGAGCGTGAGGACACCGGCGTCGTAGTCGGCCGTGATGCGCTCGGCGTCGAGGGTGTCGCCGAGGAACAGTTGACGGGAGAACACGCCCAGCGGCCGCTCGGCGACCTGCATCTCCACGTCCTCCTTGCCGATCGCGGGCCTGCGCTCCGCCTTGACCGTCAGCACGTTGCGCTCGACGTCCAACTCGATCGCGTCCGCCGCCACACCCGGCAGGTCGAACGCCACCACGAACTCGTCGCCCGTCCGGTAGGCGTCCATCGGCATCGCCGTGGGCCGCGACCACGTACCCGGCCCGGTGAACACCTGCTGCGCCAGCCGGTCCAGCTCCCGGAACGGGTCAGTGCGCATCAACATCCGGCACCTCCTCGTACGTTCTCGACTCCTGTCAACGCGCACTTCTGTTGTAACATGTCATCCAAGTGATGACAACCCCCATGTCGTCGAAAGGATGACAAATGCCGATCGGTGACTACGAGACCCTCCGCGCCGCCGCCTCCACACCCGACCTGAGCGCGGCACAGGCGTTGAGCGCACTGGAACTCCTCCGCGAACTGCGAGCCGAACTGGCCGACTGGGAACCGAGGCTGATCGCCACGGCTCGCGACCACGGCGCGAGCTGGGCCGACCTGGCACCCGCGCTGGGCGTCGCCAGCCGCCAGGCGGCGGAACGCCGCTACCTGAGACTGCGCACCTCCGACATCGGCGAATCCACGGGCGAGGAACGCGTGCGGGCGGAACGGGACCGCAGAGCGGGAGACCGCGCGGTCTCCCAGTGGGCCAGGGCGAACTCAGCCGTGCTCCGCAGCCTCGCAGGCCAGATCGGCGACCTGGACCCGTCCGTGCACAGGGCACTGGGCGAGAACGACGCGGCAGCGCTCCTCAGCCCGCTGGCGGGCGCGCACGACCACCTGCGCACCACCCACCCCGACCTGGCGGACCGGATCGGCCTGATCGGTGAGCACACGGACCGAGTCCGCCGCGACACGCAAACCCAGCGGGAGGAACGCGGCCCCCGGTGAACCGACGCCGTTGGCGGCACCGGGTCGCACGTCAGGGATTGGCAGAACGAAGCGCTCCAGCACTGCAATGAACGCTGAACCCCAGAAACTCGAACTGCTGGACCACGGGCCGATCGAACTCCAGGATCTCCAGGTCAACATCGTCGACGAGAGCGGTGGCGGTGGTGCTCATGGTGTCTCCCCAAGGGTTTCACACGGACGGTCGCCGTGGCCGTGACCTGAAGTCTGCTGACCGGAACAGCAGCCCGGTAGTTACGCCGTAACACGGACCGACATGAAGCCGTCACACCCCGAATCCGGCGAATTCACACCCCACCAGCGGTATCCACAGAACTCACGACAGCCGACGCCCCACCCCGCCAAGGAGGACCACCAACCGAACCCACCACCAAGGAGGACCAGCAAACAAGACCCACCACTGCCAACGGGGACCACCAAACCAACCCACCACCGTCAACGGGACCACCAAACCGGACCCACCACCGTCAACGGGACCACCAAACCGGACCCACCAATGTCAACGGGGCCAACAGAACCCAGCCCTCTACCCAACCAGACCCCCCAACCGCCCCCACCGGCCCCCTCCGCCGCCCCGCTCCCCAGCGCCCTCACAGCTTCCGACGTTTGTCAAGGCATCTTTCCCGCCTTGACAAACGTCGGAAGCTGTACGAGACAATCGCGCGAGCGGGGTGGTGGAGGGGTCTCACGAACCACGACTTCCAACAGTGCGATCCCAGCGCCCCCAGCGAAACCCCACCGCAACTCCCAGCGGAGGTGGCCGACAAGACTCGGGGCCCCCTGGATCTGCCCCTCGACCGGGCTTGCGAGCAGAGGCGGTGGCCTGCCCGATCAAACAATAAGGGGCAATCCCCGAGCAAATCGGCCGCGGTTCAGGGAAGGCCCTGTCCTGCTTGTGCCGTAGCGCTACCAGGTGCCCCTTGTGCCGTAGCGCTACCAGGTGACCGGCAGCGAGTAGACGCCGTAGACGAAGCCGTCGTGCTTGAACGGGATGTCGTCGAAGTCGGCCGCCAGCCTCAGTTCCGGGATGCGGCGGTAGAGGGTGCGGTAGACGGTCTGGAGTTCGAGCCTGGCCAGTGGTTGGCCGAGGCACTGGTGCACGCCGAACCCGAACGCGAGGTGGTGGCGGGCTTCGCGGGTGAGGTCGATCGTGTCCGGGTCGGTGAAGACGTCCGGGTCGCGGTTGGCGATGTCGTTCGGGAGCACCAGGCCTTCTCCCGCCTTCACCAGTTGTCCGGCGACCTCGATGTCCTCCAGGGCCACGCGGCGCCTGCCGCCGTGGGTGATGTTGAGGTAGCGCAGGAGTTCGTCGGTCGCCGTCACCGCGATGTCCGGGTCGTCGGTGTCGCGCAGCAGCGCCAGCTGTTCCGGGTCGCGCAGCAGGGCCAGCGTGCTGAGCGCGATCATGTTGGCCGTGGTCTCGTGGCCCGCGATGAGGAGCAGCACGGCCATCTCGGTGGCGCCGCGGTGGGTCAGCTCACCCGCCCGGACCTTCTGCCCCAGCCTCGACAGCAGGTCGCCGCCGGGGTTCTCGATCTTCTCGGCCACCAGGCGGCCCAGGTACTCGGCGAGCGCGCCGGACGCGGCCGCGCGCTGGTCCGGCGTGGAGTTGCGGTTGATCATGGTCTTGCTGTTGCCCTGGAAGAAGTCGTGGTCGGCGTACGGGACGTCGAGCAGGTCGCAGATCACCAGCGACGGCACGGGCAGGGCGAACGCCTCGACCAGGTCCACCGGCTTGTCCCCGGCGAGCAGGGCGTCCACGGCGTCGTCCACGATCTTCTGCACGGCGGGCCTCATGGCCTCGACGCGCTTCACCGTGAACGTGGAGCCGACCATGCGCCGCAGCCGCGAGTGCTCGGGGTCGTCCATGCCGATGAAGCTCAGCGTGGCGTTGCCCGGCGCCTGGCGCGGGTAGGTCGGGTGGGTCATGTCGGCGCTGACCCTGGGGTCGCCGAGCACGGTGCGCTGGTCGGCGTAGCGGGTCACGAGCCACGGCGTGCTGCCGTCCCACAGGCGCACGCGGGTCAGCGGGGCCTCCTCCTGGAGCGCGCGCAGCTCCGGCGGCGGGTCGAACGGGCAGCCCCGCGCCCTGGGCATCGGGTACTCCGGGACCCCCGCGGGGTCCAGCGTGGTGGTCATGGTCGTCCTTCCGGGATCGGTGCCGCGACGGGACGCGGCGCTGGGTGGTGCAGGCGGAGCCGTCGGGCCTGCGTGGGCGTGTTCCAGCCCAGGACCCCGACCGGGTCGCCGAGGGCGAACCGCGCGTCGAGCACCTCCGGCACCCCGGCCGTGCGCGGGTGGGCCCGCGCGGGCGTCCACGTCCCGGCGGGCACCCGCTCCGACGACGACGACAACGACAACGACGACAACAACGACGACGGCGGCCGGTCGTGCGGCGGGTGGACCTCGTCGCCCACCAGCGTCAGCGAACCGAGACAACCCCGCGCCGCAACGCCTCCGCCGTGACGAGACCGGCGGCGGACGCCCCGACGACCACGACCCCGGAGGGTGTGGTCACGCCGTCCCGTCCAGCGTGATCGCCGCCGCGGGGCACACGCCCGCGGCCTCGCGGACGGCGTCGTGCAGGTGCTCGCCGGGCCGGTCGTCCAGCAGCACCACGACACCGTCCTCGTCGCGCTGGTCGAAGACGTCGGGCGCGACCAGCACGCACGAGCCCGCGCCGCAGCACCTGTCCTCGTCCACGGAGACCTTCATCGGTTGTCGCTCCTTCACCGGCGGGCGTCCGGGGACCCGGCGCCCGCCTCCTGGGTGGTTCTTCCGGGTCGCGCGCCGGTCGCGGTGACCGGTGCCAGCCACAGCCCGGTGATCGCGTCGACCAGGCCGGCGGCCGTGTCCTCCCAACTGGACCTGGAGGTGGGGGTCCCCTCGGCGAGCGCCCGCTCCCGCTCGGCGCACGTGTGCGTCATCAGGGTGCGGGCCATCGCGCTGCGCTCGACGTGCACCGCGAGCGGCAGCGCGGGCAGGCACCGGTTGAGCCCGTCCAGCACCCGCTGGATCGGCTCGGTGGCGAGCGCCTCGTCGACGATGATCTGCCGCAGGCCGGGGTCGGTCATCACCTGCGCGCCGAACCGGGCGTACCAGGTGGGGACGCCGAGGTCGGCCAGGTGCCCGGTGAACGGCCGGATCAGGCACGCCACCCAGTCGCGCACGGCGGCGCCGCGGCCGATCCCGGCGAGCATGCACGACCGCGCCTCCTCCACCGGTTCGGCGTGGCGGCGCACGATCGCGCGCACCAGCTCGGCCTTGGCGCCGAAGTGGTAGCCGACGGCGAAGTTGTTGCCCTGCCCCGCCGCCTCCCCGACCTGGCGGTTCGACACGGCGAACACCCCGTGCTCGGCGAACAGCCGCTCGGCGGCGACCAGGATCAGCTCACGCGTCCCGACCGCCCGCTCGGTGCGACCGCCCGACGTCACCAGCGCACCGGCACTTCGGCCAGCCCGCCCACGACGAGACCGTCCACGCGCTCCAGCTCGTCGACCGCGACGGCGAGGTCGAGACCGGGCAGCCTGCGCAGCAGCACGTCGAGCACGGCCTGGAGTTCGGTGCGCGCCAGCGACTGCCCGAGGCAGGAGTGCGCGCCGAAGCCGAACGCCAGGTGCGCGTTGGGGCTGCGGTCCAGGCGCATCTCGTCGGCGCCGTCGAACGCCTCCTCGTCGCGGTTGGCGGCGGCCAGGTTGCACACCACGGTGGTGCCGCGCGGGACCACGACCTCGCCGACCTCCGCGTCCTCGGTGATGTAGCGCGGGATGCCGAAGCCGGGGTTCGCGTCCAGGCGCAGGACCTCCTCCACGGCGGACCGCACCAGCGTCCGGTCCGCGAGCAGCCGTTCCCAGCGGCTCCGGTCGGCCAGCAGCATCCCGACCATCTTGCCGATCATGTTCGCGGTCGTCTCGTGACCCGCGACCAGCAGGCCCTGCGCGGTCGCCAGCAGCGCGTCGTCCGGCATGACGTGGCCCGCCCCCGCCGCGGCGGTGATCAGCTCGCTGACCAGGTCGTCGCCCGGATCCTCCCGCTTGGTCGCGATGTGGGCCGACGTGTAGGCGGCGAAGTCGGCCTGCGCGGCGTCGACCTCCTCCTGCGTGTACCGGGTCAGGCTCAGCAGGGTGTCGGACCAGTGGGCGAAGCGGTCGCGGTCGCTCGCGGGCACGCCGAGCATCTCGCAGATGACCCACACCGGCAGCGGGAAGCCCAGTGCCGCCTTCAGGTCGGCGGGCGCTCCGGCCGCGACCATCTCGTCGACCAGCTGGTCGGCCATCGCCTCGATCCCCGGCCGCAGCGCGGACATGCGCTTGGCGGTGAACCACCGGCCCACCATCCGCCGCCAGAGCTGGTGCGTCTCCTCGGGCAGCGCCTTCGCCATCGACCCGTTGAACACGCCGCCGGACTCGGTGTCGGACACGCGGGCCGCGTCGTCGGCGTCGAGCCGCCTGCGGAAGCGCGGGTCGGCCAGGACCTGCTTCACGTCGTCGTAGCGCGTCAGCAGCGAGGCGCCGTCGCCGCTGGGCAGCCTGACGTCGGCGACCGGGCAGCTCCTGCGCAGTCGCGCCCACTCCGGCGGCGGCTCCAGCGCCGTCGGCGACGGGATCGGGTAGTCGATGACCTGATCTGCCTCACCGGGTGCCACGTCGACCTCCTCCACGATGATCTCGGTCGACGCCCAGCTAACCGGGTTCCCCATTTTGAGTCAAGCGACTGACTTAAGCATGCTTCCCACCTCGGCGCCCACCGGTCGAGCACGGGGAGAAGTGGATCAGGCGCGGGGCGTGACGGGCGCGAGCCACAGCCCGACGACCGCGTCGACGAGCCCGTCCGCCGCGTCGTGCCAGGTGGCCCTCGGCGTGGCGATGCCCTCGGCGAGGGACCGCTCCCGCTCGGCGAAACCGTGGACCATCAGGTGCCGGGTCATGTCGCCGCGCTCGGCGCGCACCTCGGCGGGCAGGTCCGGGAGGCGGCGGTCGAGCCCTTCGACGACCTGCCGAAGCGAGGGCGTCGCGAGCGCCTCCTCGGACATGATCGCCCGGAACGCCGGGTCCGTCATGACCTGCGCGCTGAACCTGGCGTACCAGGTGGGGTCGCCCAGCGCGGCGAGGTGGCTGGCGGTCGGGTGCACGAGGCAGGCCACCCAGTCCCGGATGTCGTCGGACCCGCGGATCCGCGACACCATCTCCAGGCGCAGCGATTCCACCCTCGACGCGTGCCTGCGGACGATGGCGCGCACCAGGTCCACCTTGGTGCCGAAGTGGTAGCCGACGGCCGCGTTGTTGCCCTGGCCCGCGGCGGCGCTGATCTGCCGGTTGGACACGGCGTAGAGACCCTGCTCGGCGAACAGCCGCTCGGCGGTGCGGAGGATCTGCTCGCGCGTGGCGCCGACCTGCTCCGCCCGCGGCGTTCTGCTGACGTCCGTCACCACGATCACCACCGTACAGGCACGTCGGACACCGTCGACCGACAGTTCGGACAAGCGGGACGCCCGGACCGCCGAGCGCCCGCGGGGCGAGGTCACCGTCCCATTCGGACAGATCGGGCACAGTGAAGCCGACCGACTATTCTAAGTCAAGCGACTGATTTAGATCGGTGCGGGTCGCGCGACCGCTCAGCCGACGCGCAGGCCCGCGACGAGGACCCCCACCAGGCCGCGCGCGTCGTAGCGGTCGTCCTGCTCGGCGCCGATGCAGAGGTTCCCGACACCGCGCATGAGCTGGTAGGCATCCAGGTCGGAGCGGATCTCACCGGACGAGACGGCGGCGTCGAGCAACCGCGCGCAGACGGGCAGGAGGCGGTCGAGGAAGTAGCTGTGCAGCGCGTCGAAGCCCGCGTTGTCCGACCGCAGCACGGCGGCGAGCCCGTGCTTGGTGACCAGGAAGTCGACGAAGAGGTCGATCCACCGCGCCAGCGCGACGTGCGGGCTCGCACTGCTCTCCAGCAGGGCGGGGCCCGCGTCGGCGCAGGCCTCGACCTGGTGCCGGTACACGGCGATGATGAGGTCCGCCCTGGTGGGGAAGTGGCGGTAGATCGTGCCCATGCCGACACCGGCCCTGGCGGCGATGTCGCGGACCGGCGCCTCCACCCCCGACTCGACGAAGACGGCGGCGGCCGCGTCGAGCAGGGTTCCCTCGTTGCGCCGGGCGTCCGCCCGCTTGGGTTTGCCCGTGCCCTCGTCGCCGTCGTCCACCGCGCCGCTCCTCCCGCCACTCGACCCGCCCCGCCACCGGAGCGGAGCCGGACAACCCAACCACGGAGGAGCACCCGGTGCGGTACCGCACCGGGTGCGGGCCGATCCCGCCGCCGACCGCTCCCCTCAGCCCAGCAGCTCCCCCAGCGCGACGAGGAGTTCGCGGCGGCTCTGGCAGCCGAGCTTCTGCCGCATCCTGGTGACGTGGTGCTCGACGGTCTTGCCGGAGATGAACAGCCGGTCGCCGATCTGCTTGTACGTCAGGCCCTCCAGCACCAGCGCGGCCACCTCCTGCTCGCGCTCGCTGAGCACCCCCGTCTCGGACTCGTGCTCGGACGACACCGCGCTGAGCCTGCGCGCGAGTTCCAGCAGCCTGGTGATGGTGGCCCGGTCGGTGGTGCGGATGGCCGCCTGGCCCGCCAGGCGGGAGGCGTCCCAGTGCAGGCCGTGGCCGTGCAGGGCGGTGGCCGTGCGCTCGACCTCGTCGGGCTCCACCGCACCGGTGCTGACGGCCAGCCAGCACTCGGCCGCGTCGGCGAGCACGCGGCCCGCCGGCGTGTGCTCGCGGTGCCGGGCCAGCGCGTCGACCTGGAGCCGGGCCGCCGCGGTGTCGCCGCCGATCAGGTCGGCGTGCACGGCCCACCAGCGCAGCATCACCGACCAGGCGGGCGGGTGGCCCGACCGTTCCAGCAGGTCCCACGCGAGGTCGAGGTGGCCCGCCACCTGGTGGGCGCGACCGAGCCTGGCCGCCGCGGCGACGAGTTCGCCCAGCGGCAGCAGGGTGAACAGGTCCACCGGCTGCACCAGGAGCGCGTGGTAGGCGTTCTCCCAGCCCGCCTCCAGCGCGCGGGGGTCGCTGCGGCGGCGGGCCAGTCCGAGGTCGACGGCGGCCGTGAGGAGCGCGTCCCTGGGTTCCAGGCCGCGCAGCGCCTTGAGCGGCGCCAGCCGCTGGGCCGCGGTGGCCAGGTCGCCGCCCAGCAGCGCGGTGCAGGCGAACAGGACCTGGTGGCGGACGCCGAACACGCCGTGCTTGTCCGCTCCGCCGAGCAGCGTCGCGGCGAGCGGGAGTTCCGCGAGGTGCAGGCACACGTGCGCGGCGAGGGCGGTCGGGCTGTCCGGCAGCAGGTGCGGCGCGCCCAGCGAGTCGGCGACCGACGCGGCCGAGACCAGTGTGGACAGCGCGGTCGCGGGTGCGCTGTCCACACTGGTCAGCAGCCCCCGCGCCATGCGGCGGGTGAGGCCCGCGGCGAGCGTCGGCGCCGCCGGGGTGCCGTCGAGCAGGTCGGCGGCGCGCCGCCACCGCCCGGTGGCCACGTGGGCGATGGCGGCGAGGTCCACCGCCCGCGGGTCGGTGGCGGTGGCGGTGGGCAGCACCTCGGCGCCGCGGGCCAGTTCACCGCGCTGGGCGAGCACGATCGCCGCGACCACGGCGCCCGCGGCGCGCACCCGCTCGTCCCCGGAGCCTGCGGCCAGGTCGGCCGTCCTCAGCGCGGCGTCCGGGTCGCCCGCCAGCGCGTGCGCCTCGGCCGTCAGCGGCGCCAGGTCGACGGCCGAGCCGCCGAGGTCGACGGCGGCGGTGAGGAACCGCACGGCGAGCGCCGGGTCGTCGCGCAGGGAGTCCTGGGCGGCGGCGACGTAGGCCCCCGACTGGTCGGCCACGGCGCCGGGCAGCTCCAGCAGCGACGTCGCGAGCGCGCGGATCGACTGCTTGCGCTCCTGCTGGAGCCGCAGCAGGGTGCGCGCCAGCCCGACCCGTTCCTCCATCGGCGTGAGGACGCGCACGGCGTGCGCCACGATCGGCGGGACGCCCCCGTCGGTGCCGATCACGCTGGCGGCGCGGGCCGCGTCGGCCACGGCCTGCACGGCGTCGGGGGTGGTCCGCAGCGCTTCGGCCAGCAGGTCCAGGTCCAGCGGCGCGCCGAGCACCACGGCGAGCAGCAGGGTGCGGACGTCGGCGCCCAGTTCGTCGAGCGCCGGGGCCAGCGCGCCGACGGGGTCGGTCGAGAGCGCGGCCTCCACGAACGCGGGCACGCCCCCGGTGCGCTGGTGCAGCGCGTGCGGCTGGCCTGCCGAGGGCTGGCGCCCGGTGCGCTCCCGCAGGAAGTCGCCGATCTGGTCCCGCCCCCACGGGTCGAGCCGGACCCGGACGACGGAGGGCGAGAGCGCGGCCAGCAGGACGGGCAGCCGGGGGTTGCGGGTCGGCCGGTGGGCGACGGCGAGGTCGGCACCGGCCTCCACGTCGGCGACGAGGGCCTCGATCGCGGCGTCCGACAGCGTCTGGGCGTTGTCGACCGCTCTCCTGTCCAGCGTGGACAGCAGCGCTGTCTTCCCCGTCCCGGAGGGACCGGCGACCACCACGTGCCTGGCCTTGGCGGCCCGGTCGAGTGCGTCGGCGACGGCGGGGGCGAACACGAGAGCGGACTGGGTCATGCGACGGGCTTCCTCCTCGGTGCGGGTGCTGTCGCAAGGTTCGGACAGGGGGCACCACCGGGTTCATCCCGAGGTCGGTTTACGGGGATAGCCCCGTCCCCTAGTGCTTCCCCCAGTCATCCCCCTAACGGGTTAACTCGTTCGAGACTAGGAGTGTCACCCGATGTGCGCACGGTGACGACGGACCTACCGTTTGGTCTCGTAAGGAACACCGATCCACCTCAGGAGCTCACACAGATGGACACGTTCGAGACGCTGCAAGACTTCGCCCTCCACCTGCTGAACGACTCGCAGGCCCTCTCGGCGTTCCAGACCGCCCCCGAGGCCGCACTCAGCGCCGCGGGCCTGGGCGACGTCTCCGCGCTGGACGTCCAGGAGATCCTGCCGCTCGTCCTCGACTACGCCCCCACGCAGGGCCTCGGCGACCTGACCTCCACCTTCGACACCCTCCCCCTGCTGGAGGACAGCCCCGTCTCCGGCGTCGTGTCGCACGTCGAGGACCTGGCGGGCGACTTCTCCCCCGTGACCGACCTGGGCCAGGGCCTCGACGCCGACGTGCTCGGCGGCGCGCTCGACAGCGTGGGCGACCTCGGCGGTGTCGGCGGCATCGGCGCGCAGAGCCAGGTCACGGACCTCGTCGGCGACATCACCTCCGGCGTCGGCGTCCTCGACAGCACGGACCTGGACTCGACCGTCAAGGACATCACCACCGGTGACCTGACCGGCGTCGCGGACAGCGCCCTGCACGTCACCGACGTGGTCGAGGTCGCCGACGTCGTCTCCGACATCGGCAACGTCGAGGACATCACGTCCGGCGTCTCCGGCATCGGCGACATCTCGGGCATCGGCGACATCACCGACGTGGCCGACCTCGGCGACCTCAACCTCAACGGTGTCCTGAGCGGCAACGACATCTCGTTCTGACCCACCGCCCGGAGGGGCTGGTCCACCGCACCCCGGTGGACCAGCCCCTCCGGCGTGCGCCGACCCGCGTCGGCGCGCCCCCCGCGCAGGGTGACGCTCCGCTTCGTCGGCGACCGGGTCCGCGTCAGATCCGCACGGCCCTCCGCACGACCGCCGAGTCGACCGGCCGGTAGCCCGACGGCACCAGGACGGTCCCCTCGGGGCGTGGACCGACGAGCGCCTCGACCTCCGGGGGGAGCCCGAGGGAGAAGTCGGCGACGTCGACCGGGACCTCGGCCCCCTCGGACGCCTCGCAGGTGAGTTCCGCGCCGTCGTCCGCGCCGTAGAACTCGAACACCAGGTTCTCCGGCACGCTCTGGGCCGCGGACTCGACGCGCTGCCCCGCCACCACGCACGCCCGCACCGCCCCCCTCGGCAGGGAGACCTGGATCCGCCAGCCCCTCCGGGGCGAGTCCACCCGGAACCGGACCGTGCGGACGCCGTCGGCGGTCGTGTCGGCGAGCGTGGTCACCGTCGGCTCGGCCAGGGCGAGCGCCGGGGCGGGGGCGCGCAGCACGGGGGCCTTCAGCAGCGGGAACTCGCGGGTGAGCGACACCCGTTCCGGTGCGGCGCCCAGGACCCGGCCGGTCCAGTCGTCGGGTTCGGGGTCACCGGTCAGCCACACCGACCGGCCGGTGGTGGCGTCGCGCAGGTAGAGCAGCCCGTCCGGACGGGGTTCGCGAACGTCGAACCCCGAGACGAGCGCACTGGTCGTGACCAGCACCGCCGCGACCACCGAGGCCACCGCCGCGAGGAGCCCCGGCCGGGGCAGGGCGGTGAACAGCGGCAGCACCAGCACACCGGCCAGCACCGCGACGGCCATCGCCACCCCCACCAGCTTGATCCCCAGCGCGACCGTCAGCGTCGACACGACCGGGGCGAACAGCACCACCGCCACCGCGGGCGCGAGAGCCGCGAGCGGCAGGCTCCCGGTGCCGCGCCGAACCGCCCACCACAGCGCGGGCAGCCCGGCGAGCAGCGGCCACTGGAACAGGTAGGTGGCGCCCGGCACGACGACCGCGACGGCGACCAGCGACACCCCCACCAGCAGCAGCCCGCCCGCGAGCACCTCGGCCGGGCTCCAGCGCCGCACCAGGCGGGCCACCAGCAGCAGGACGGCGGCGGCGACCGTCGTGAACGCGGCGATGAACCACCCCCGGTCGTACGGTTCGGACAGCGGCAGCGCCGCCAGACCGGGGCGCACCAGCGTGAGCAGCCGCCAGAGCCCGAAGCACAGCGCGGCCGTGCCGACCACGGCGCCGAGGGCCGCGCCCGCGACGGCCGCCGCGCCGACCGGCCGCAACCGTCCACGGCGGACACCCACCACGACCAGCAGCACCAGCGCCACCACCGAGACCGCGGCGAGCACGAGCGCCACCCACACCGGGTAGTGCACGAGGACCCGGCCGACCAGGTCGAAGTAGACGGCGGTCCGGTTGTCCAACCGCCGCAGGTCGCGCTCGCCGAGCGCGGCGACCAGCCCGGTCATGGTCTCGCCGTGGTGCTGCACGGTGTCGCGGTCCAGCGTCCCGACGTCGTCGTTCGGCGAGTGGTAGTCGTGCAGGCCCTCGATGAACGCCGCGTTGAGTCCGGTGGCGCCCGCGTCGCGGAAGACGGTGAAGTCGGTGTAGTTCGGCATCCGCAGGTAGACCTCGTAGGCCAGCGAGTTCGCGATCGGCCTGCTGCTCGCCCCGGCGAACGCGTCGACCAGGCCCGCGTTGGCGGTGCTGGTCTCGAACATCACCACCGGTCCCCGGCTGCCGCGCGCCTCCCAGTTCAGCACCGCGCCGAACTCGGCGACCCCGTGCTGCCGCACGAACAGCCGCGCGCCGAGCGAGCCGAGTTCCTCGCCGTCGGTGAACAGGAACACCACGTCGTTGCGCACCCCGCCGGACGCCGTGAGGACCCGGATCGCCTCCAGCATCGACACGACCGCGGCCCCGTCGTCCGCCGCCCCCGGCCCCGTCGGCACGGAGTCGTGGTGCGACACCAGCAGCAGCGCCCGCCCGCCGCTGAGCCCCGGATCGGTGCCGGGCACCGTCGCGACCACGTTCCACGCCACCGCCACCCTCACCGGTTTCCCCGGATCGGCCAGCACGACCTCGCCGGACTCGACCCGCACCCGCGCCCCGGCCGCGCGGGCGGCGGCCACGACGTGCTCGCGCACCCGGTCGTTGTCCGCCGTGCCCAACGGGTGCGGCCGTTGCGCGATCTCCCGCAGGTCGGCCTCCACCCGCGCGGCCGAGAACTCCGTCGGAGGGACGTCGGCCGGGGCGGCGGCGGGCGGGCGGAACGCCAGCAGCGACAGCGCGCCGAGCGCCACCAGGACGACGACCAGCACGACCGCCACGGCTGACGGCCGGACACCCCTGGGAACGTTCGGTTCGGCGGTCATCGGCAGAACCTACCCACGCGGGAGCCCCCGGTGGCCGTCCGACTTCGGCGTCCTGTTCGGAACTCCGCGTTTCCGCCTCGCGGGCACGGGCGCGGGGGCAGAATGGCGTCCGTGCCGCTCCCCCGCCTGCCGCGTCCGCCCCGGCGTCCCGTGCGGACGGCCCTGCGCTTCCTCGTGTGGCTCGTGCGCGAGACGATCGCGGTGTGGCTGGACCTCGACCGGCCGAAGCCCTTCGAGAGCCGCCCCCGGCCCGCTCGGGAGATCAACCGCCGCGCTCGCGAGCGGTAGTCCCGCACGGGCCCGCCGTCGTGTTGGATGGGGTGGGTGACGACCTTCGCGATCGTGGGTTCCGGCTGGCGCGCCGAGTACTTCTGGCGCCTCGCCGCGGCGCTGGACGGCCTGGAGTGCGTCGGCGTGGTGTCGCGCCGGGCGCGGGAGCTGCCGGTTCCGGTCTTCCCGTCGCTGGACGAGTGCCTGGCCGCGAAACCGGACTTCATGGTCACGGCCACGCCGTGGGGCGTCACGCCGTCGCTGGTCGCGGACCTGGTGGAGCGCCGCGTCCCCGTGCTGGCCGAGACGCCGCCCGCACCCGACCTCGACGGCCTGCGCGCGCTGTGGCACGGGGTCGGCGCGAGCGGGCTGGTGCAGGTCGCCGAGCAGTACACCCGGATGCCCGCGCACGCCGCGCGCCTCGCGCTGGTCCGCTCGGGCGCGATCGGCGACCCGACCAGGGTGGACGTCTCCTCGACCCACCAGTACCACGCGGTCTCGCTCATCCGGGCTCTGCTGGGCACGGGCCGCGGCCCGGCGGAGGTGCGGGCCGTGCGGACGACCGCGCCGCTGGCCGACCCCATCACCCGCGCCGGGTGGACGGACCCGGTCGAGGTGAAGCAGGCGACCACGACGATCGCCACCGTCGCGTTCGACGACGGCGGCTTCGGCCTCTACGACTTCACCGACAACCAGTGGCACAACCAGTTGCTGATGCGCCGCCTGCTGGTCCGCGGCACGACGGGCGAGCTGCGCGACCAGGAGGTCGTCCGGCTGGTCGCCGACCGCACGATCGTCCGCACGGAGGTCGTGCGCCGCCAGACCGGGTACGACCTCGACCTCGACGGCTTCGACACCGACCACATCACGTTCGGCTCGGACGTGCTGTACCGCAACCCCTACCAGGGGCGGCGGTGGAACGACGAGGAGATCGCCATCGCGACCCTCCTGGAGGACACGGCGGCCTGGGTCTCCGGCGGCGGCCCCGAGCCGTACCCGCTCGCCGACGGCATCCACGACCACCGCGTCGCGCTGGCGGTCGAGGAGGCCGCGGACGGCGGCGCGGCGGTCCGGGTGGACGTCGAACCCTGGCGGTGAAACGCCCTGGCCTGCTAGTTCGCCGTCCTACGACCTGAAAACCGGTCGTCAGACCGTAGCGCGGGATCGATTCACGGGGTAGAAATGTCCAACTCGATGGGAGCGCTCTCTCGGCCCTACCGCCGCAGCGTGGCTCCCCACTCCCCCGTGAACAGGCAGGTCGACGATGATCGTGCGTCGCATAGGCTCCCCCGCCGGAGCGCTCCCCGTCCCGCCACCGACCACCCGACTGAGAGGACGATCCGCATGATCTTCGCGGGCTCCACGAAGCGGCGACTCGGCCGCGTGCTCACCCTCGGCCTGGTGGTGACGCTGGCCGCCGCGACCACCGCGACGGCCGCTCCCGACACCCGGTCGCACGGCGGCAGCGCTCCCAACTTCGGCGTCAACACCACGGTGTTCGACCCGAGCACGCCGGTCGCGCAGATCCAGGCGACGCTGGACGCGACCTACGCCAAGCAGGTCGACAACGAGATGGGCACCGAGCGGTACGCCTACCTCTTCAAGCCGGGCACCTACGGCACGGCCGAGCAGCCCCTCCAGATCAAGGTGGGCTACTACACCGAGATCACCGGTCTGGGCGCGGCGCCGACCGACGTCGTCATCAACGGCAAGGTCGAGGTCTACAACCGCTGCCTCGCCGACGGCGGCACGAGCAACTGCCTGGCGCTGGTGAACTTCTGGCGCACGATCTCCAACCTGACGGTCAACGTGAACGCGACCGGCCAGGACGGCTGCCGCTCGACCGCGAACTTCTGGGCCGTGTCCCAGGCCGTGTCGATGCGCCGGGTGAACTTCACCAACGGTGGACTGTCCCTGATGGACTACTGCACCGCCGGTCCGCAGTACGCGAGCGGCGGGTTCATCGCCGACTCGAAGCTGCCCGCGACCACCAACGGCTCGCAGCAGCAGTGGCTGACCCGCAACAGCGAGGTCGCGAGCTGGTCCAACGGCGTGTGGAACCAGGTGTTCTCCGGTGTCGTCGGCGCCCCCGACGACTCGGCGTTCCCGGACCCGCCGTACACCACGGTCGCGAAGACGCCGGTGAGCCGCGAGAAGCCGTACCTGTTCGTGGACGCCAAGGGCAAGTACAACGTCCGCGTGCCCGCCGCGAAGCAGAACACCTCCGGCACCTCCTGGTCCGCGGGCGCCACCGCGGGCCGCACCATCCCGTTGAGCGACTTCTACGTCGCGAAGCCGACGGACTCGGTGCAGACCATCAACTTCAACCTGCTGATCGGCAAGAACCTCCTGCTCACGCCCGGCGTCTACGACATCGCGCGGAGCATCGAGGTCCGGCTGCCCAACACCGTCGTCCTCGGTCTCGGGCACGCCACGCTGACCGCCGTCAACGGCGCGATCCCGCTGGACGTCGCCGACGTCCCCGGTGTCGTCGTCGCGGGCGTCACGGTCGACGCGGGTCTGAAGGAGTCGCCGGTCCTGCTGCGCGTGGGCAAGAAGAACGGCTGGGCCTGGAGCAGCGCGTCCAACCCGACCACGCTGTCCGACGTGTACTTCCGCGTCGGCGGCCCGCACGTGGGCAAGGTCGACACCGCTCTCGAGGTCAACAGCGACGACGTGCTCATCGACCACACCTGGGTGTGGCGCGCGGACCACGGCGTCGAGGGCTTCACCGACACGCAGCGCTGGAACACCAACACCGGCCGCCAGGGCGCCGTCATCAACGGTGACCGCGTGACGGCGACGGGCCTGTTCGTCGAGCACTTCCAGAAGTACAACACCACCTGGAACGGCGACAGGGGCACGACCATCCTGTACCAGAACGAGCTGCCGTACGACCCGCCCACGCAGGCGGACTGGATGAACGGCCCCGTCGAGGGCTACGCGGGCTACAAGGTCGGCGCGAAGGTCAAGACGCACTCGCTCTTCGGCGCGGGCGTCTACGTGTTCAACCAGAACAACCCGACCATCCACACGGAGAACGGGTTCGAGGTGCCGAACACCCCCGGTGTGAAGCTGCACCACATCATGACCGTCAACCTCAGCGCGGGCGTCGTGGACCACGTGGTCAACGGCGTCGGCGAGGCGGCCGACATGACCAAGGTCGGCGTGCCGGTGTACGTGAAGGACTACCCCGCGGTCCCGTAGGGGCACGGGTGTCGAACGGGCCGGGGGCTACGCGCTCCCGGCCCGTTCGGCCGTGCAGACCGTGAGCCGCAGTTCGGGGTCCTCGTCGAGCCGGAACGTGGCGCAGTCGTGGACCACCCCGTGCAGGGTCTTGCGGCCCGCTCCCCCGCCGACCACCTCGTGCGCGTCCCACCAGCCCTCGAACTCGGCGGAGCCGGTCGGCGAACGCCGGGTCCGGCTCCCACAGGTCGTACGCCACCCGGAACTGCGCCACGGCGTGCGCGGCCCCCTCCTCCCACCCCGCGCCGAACGACTCCCGCGCGGCGGGGTCGAGCAGCAGGTGCTCCAGGACGTTGTCGGGCACGCCGCCGAACAGCTCCTCGGCCGCGGCGTCGCGCACCAGCAGGTCCCACCGGCGGCCCGTCACGTAGGCGGGCTCGGCCGGCGCGGCCACCACCCCCCGCGTTGCCTCCGGCACGACCTCGCACTCGAACGGCCTTCGCTTCCCGTTGCGCGCCAACGCTTCCAGGTGCGCGCGTTCGGGAGCGCTCCCCTGGCCTACCGGACGCCGTCCACCCGCCCCACGAACTCCAGGACGGCGGCGGCGAGGGCCTCGGGAGCCTCCTGCGCCACCAGGTGCCCAACGCCCCCGAAGCGCACGGAGGTGACGGCTCCCGCGGTCACCTGGCGGAAGGTCCGCTCGGTGGCGGGAGCGCCGGAGGCGTCGACGGTGAGCACCGGAACGGTCAGCGGCCGCGCTTCGGCAAGGGCCCTGGTCCGCCCGGCGTCGGTGAAGATCGACCGGTAGAGGTGCTCCGTGCCCCGCCAGCCGTTCGGCCGCGCGTAGGTGCGGGCGAACTCGTCGACGTCGTCGTCGCCGATCACGCCCTTCGCCCCCGTCATGGCGGGGAAGGCCCACTCCGCGATGAGTTCGCGCTCGTGACCCGCCAGCAACATCCCCGGAATGCCCGGCGCGCCGAGGAACCCGACGTGCCACGAGCCGCCGTGGTTGACGTCCGCGAGGTCTTCGAGCCCGTAGCCCGCCAGGGTCGTCTCGACGGCGGTGAGGCTGCGGACGTCCTCGGGGTGCGCGGAGGCGAAGCGGAAAGCGAGACCGCCGCTGATGTCCTGGCACAGGACGTGGACCGGGCCGACGCCGAGGTGCTCCACCAGGTGGTGCAGGTCCTCGGCGAACGTCGCTTCGTCGTGGTCGCCCTCCGCGGTGCTGGAATCGCCGAACCCGCGGAGGTCGACGGCGAACACCCGGTGTGCCGCCGCCAGCAGGGGGATGACCTCGCGGAAGGCCCACCACGTCTCCGGCCACCCGTGGACCAGCAGGACCGGAGAGCCCGAGGTGCCCGCCGAGACGTGGTGGAGCCGGGTTCCGTTGACGTCGGCGAGGTGGTGGGTGACCCCGGGAACCGTGGCACCGACCGGATCGATGACGGGCATGGGCGCTCCTCAATTGGACAACCTTGGTTGTCCAAACCATAGACAACCAAGGTTGTCGTTGTCAAGGTGACCTAAGCTGGGCCCATGTCGCGCCCCGGCTCCGACCTCGCCATGCTCCTGCTCGGCGGGTTCCGCGCCTTGGCCGATCGGGCCACCGCGGAACTCGTCGCCCGCGGGTACGACGAGGTGCGGCCCGTTCACGACTTCGCGTTGCAGGCGATCCTGTCGGGCGCGGACAACGCGTCCGAACTCGGACGGCGGATGTCCGTCACCAAGCAGGCCGCCGCGAAGACCATCACCGCCCTGGAGGAGCGCGGCTACGTGGCACGGGAACCCGATCCCGTGGACAAGCGCCGCATGCGCCTCTTCGTCACCCCGCACGGGCTGGCGATGCTCCGCGAAGGCACCGCGATCTTCGACGACCTGCGCCGGGAGTGGGAGGAGCGGGTGGGCGCGGTTCCCCTCTCGCAGCTGGAGAGCACGCTGAGGCAACTGGTCGACGAGAGTGCCGACTACCGCCACCACGGGACCGAGTGGATGGCGTAGGACCCCTTCGCCCCCACCCGACCACCGCGCCCCGAGCAGGTCGCCCACCGGCGGTCCTCGCGGTCGACCGACGACGACCTCGCCACCGTCGATCGACCGCGGTGCGCCGTCCACGACCCCGCCCGGCGTGCCGCCCCCTGGTCACCGCGCGCTAGTGCAGCACGTCAACGCCCTCCGGCAGCGCCGAGAAGGCCGTGCGGTCGTCGGTCAACAGGGACAGCCGGGCCGCGCCGATGTCGAAGAACATGCCGATCACCTTCAGCCGTCCCTCGGCCACGGCGTCGCGCACCACCGGCAGGCGTTCCAGCGACGCCACCTGGACGGCGACGTTCACCATGGACAGCCGGTCGGCCACGGCGCCCGAGCGCGGGTCGGCGGGGTGGCCCGCGCGCAGGGCCGCGAGGCTGCCGACGCCCGAGCGCAGCCAGCGGCCGACCGGGTCGTCGGAGCCCGCGGCACCGTCGAGCAGCGCCTTCATGCCGCCGCAGCCGGAGTGGCCGCACACGACCAGGGCCGGCACGCGGAGCACCTCCACCGCGTAGTGCACCGAGGCGCCCACGCCGTCGTCGTCGAGCGGGGCGAGGTTGCCGACGTTGCGGACGGTGAACAGGTCGCCGGGGCCGCTGGCGGTGATCACGTTGGGCACGATGCGGGAGTCGGCGCAGGTCAGGAACATCGCCTGCGGCTCCTGCCCGTCGGACAGGCCCTCGAACACCGGCCGCAGCAGAGGGGCCGACCGCCGGTGGTACTCCTGCACGCCCGACACCAGCGGGCGGGCGGCCTCGTCGTGGTCGCTGTGGCGCTGCGCGGGAACGGACGTCTGCCACGACGACCACGGGGCGAACCAGCGCGGCAGCGCCGCCGCCGGACCGCCTCGCGACATGCCGCTGCGGACGCCGGACACCTCGTCGACGTGCACGACGCCGCCGGTCTTCTCGTGCTGGTCGCGCCACATCGCCAGGTGCTCGTAGGTGGCGTGGTCGAGGAAGTCGACGGCGAGTTCGACGTCGACCGGGGCGCCGTCGGGGACGTGGGACAGCACCCGCGACAGCCTCGGGATCGACAGGAAGCTCAGCGTGCCCTCGACCAGCACGGTCCAGTGGTCGTGCCCGCCGGGCACGGGCGTCCTGGACACCTTCAGCTTCGCCCACACGACCCGGCGCAGCATCAGCGCCACCGACAGGGAGAACCCGATCAGCACGCCCATCAGCAGGTCGAGGAACACGACGCACCCGACGGTCGTCAGGTACACGAGGAGTTCGGACTGGCGCCGCGCCGTGCGCACGTCGGCGACCTTCAGCAGCTTGATGCCCACGTAGACCAGCAGACCTGCCAGCGCCGCCATCGGCACCTGCTCGATCAGGCCGACCAGCGCCAGCGAGAACAGCAGCACCCACACGCCGTGCAGCACGGCCGACGCCCTGGTGCGCGCCCCCGCGGCCACGTTGGTGGAGCTGCGGACGATGACACCGGTGACCGGCAGCCCGCCGAGCAGGCCGGACACCGTGTTCGCGGCGCCCTGGCCGACCAGTTCGCGGTCGAGGTCGGCGGCCCTGCCCCGGTCCTTGAGCTTGTCCACCGCGACCGCCGACAGCAGGCTCTCGACGCTCGCGATCACGGTCATCGTGAACACCGCCAGCGCGACCGCGCCCCACCGGCCGTCGGGGAGTTCGGGCAGCCGCACGGAGTCGAGCACCGAACCGGGCAGGTCGACCCGCGCCACGTCCCAGGACAGCGACCAGGCGAGCAGCGTGGCGCCGACGATGCCGACGAGCGAGGCCGGGACGGCGCGCACCGCGGGAGGCGTCAGCGGCCACACCAGCAGCACGGCCAGCACCACGAGACCCACGACGGCCTCGCCGGTGTGCACGCCGAGGAGCTGGGCGGGGAGCTGGGTGATGTTCTCCCACGCCCCCGTGCCCGGCGCGCCGCCGAGCAGCACGTGCAGCTGGGCCAGCGCGATCGTGACGCCGATGCCCGCGAGCATCCCGTGCACCACGGCGGGTGAGATGGCGAGCGCCGCGCGCGCGACCCGGCTCAGCCCCAGCACGACCTGGAGCAGGCCCGCAGCGACCGTGATGGCGCAGGTGACGGCCCAGCCGAACTGCTGGACGAAGCCCGCCACCACCAGGGTCAACCCGGCCGCGGGTCCGCTGACCTGCAAGGGGGCTCCGCCGAGGAGTCCGGCGACGACACCGCCGACGACCGCGGCGATGAGGCCGGCCGTGACCGGGGCGTCGGAGGCGACGGCGATGCCCAGCGACAGCGGCATCGCCACCAGGAAGACGACGAGGGACGCGGACAGGTCGTGGCGGGAGTCCTCTCTGATCCACCGGCGCACGGCGGTGCGGCGGGGTTCGCGGGTCGAGGGCGCGTCGCGTGGTTCCACGTGGGGTCCTCCGGGAGAGCAGCGGTGGTCCTGGCCGGCGCACCACTGGGCCGTTGAGCGGTATCGGCTCCGCTCACGTGCCTCCAAACGGCGCAAATGTCCGATTGGTTCCCACCCTACGTGTTCGTGCGATTGCTCACAGTTCCTGCCCGGTTGGGATCGCGGAGGGGCGGTCGGGTGGACCGCCCCCTCCGGCGCACCGTCAGCGCTCGACCGGGATGACCGTCCCGCCGACGTGGCGGCGGTTCTCGGCCTCGTCGATCATCGCGGCGGCGACGGTCGCCCGGCTGACGCGGCCGGGGAGCAGCCGCCGGGGCGCGTCGGCGAGACCGTGCGCCCGGCGGTCGGCGCTCAGCGGGCCGTTGGTCAGCGGACCGGCGTGGAACACCGTGCCGCCCGCGGCGAGCACCGCCGTGTCGGCGGCGACCTTGTCCTCCAGCTCGCTCTTGAGGAGCACCCGCAGCAGGGTCCTGGTCACCGGCCCCGCGACCTCGGCCGACGTGCCGGTGCCGAGCGCGCCCAGCCAGATGATCCGCTCCGGCCGCGCCCGGACGAGCGCCCTGGCTCCCGCGGTGAGCACGCCGGGTTCCTCGCCCTTCGCGATGCCGAGTCCGGAGAGGACGACGGAGCCGTCGGGCACGACCCGCGCGAGGGAGTCCGGGTCGCGCAGGTCGGCGGCCACGCGGGTGAGGCGGTCGGAGTCCGCGACGGTGACGCGGCTCGGGTTCCGCGCGACGGCGGTCACGGTGTGGCCCCGGTCGAGCGCCTGGCGGGTGAGTTCGAGGCCGGTCGCGCCGGACGCGGCCAGGACGGTGATGTTCACGAGGTCCCCGCGGTGGACAGGGCGTCGAGGACCGGGCCGTGGACGCCGGGAGCGGCGGCCACCACGTCGGTGCTCGCGACGGTCCACGGCACGCCCTGGAGGTCGGTGACCACGCCGCCCGCCTCGGTCACCAGCAGCACGCCCGCCACCAGGCCGGAGCGCACGTCGCTGTGCTGCCAGAAGGCGTCCGTCCGACCGGCGGCGACGTGGATGAGCTGGAGGGTCGCGGGCACGGACACCCGCAGCACGCTCCCGGCGGTCAGCAGGGCGGTCACCGAGCCGCCGATGCTCCGGAACGTCTCGACGCTCTCCCCCGGCCGCGCCTGCCCGGTGCCGACCAGCGCCCCCAGCAGCGCCGTCTTCCTCGACGGTCGCAGCGGCACACCGTCCTGGTGGGCTCCCCCGCCCTCGACGGCGGTGTAGGTGGTGCCCGTCAGCGGGAGGTGGACGACCGTGAGCACCGGCCGGTTGTCGCGGACGAGCGTGGCGGTCACACCCCAGTCGGTCAGGCCGTGGACGTGGTTGATGTTGCCCTCGGCGGGGTCGGTGACCCACCACTCGCCCGGCGGCAGCGGACCGCCCGCCAGTTCGTCCTCCACCCAGCCGGAGCCGGGGCGGGCGGCGAGCAGCGGCTCGCGCAGGACGTCGAGCACGGCGTCGTCGTTGGCGTTGATCGCCGCGACGATCTCGTCGAAGGTGGTCAGCGTCGGGGGTTCGGTCGTGAAGCGCTTCTGGAGCAGCGCACCCGCCGCCTCCACGATGGGGACGACCTCGGCCAGGAGCGCGGTTTCGTTGTGGGACATGGGGTTCCTCGTTCCGTTCGCTGGTGTTGGCACCAACCTATGAGCGCCCAGACATAACGGCAAGTGCATCCTTGCTCATGATAGATTTACTCTCATGCAACTGGATTTGAACCTGCTCACGGCGCTGGACGCCCTGCTGGAGGAGGGCAGCGTCACGGGAGCCGCCGACCGGCTGCACCTGTCCGCGCCCGCGATGAGCCGCACGCTCGGGCGCATCCGCCGCGCGACCGGGGACCAGATCCTGGTGCGCACCGGCCGGACGATGACCCCGACGCCCCACGCGACCGCCATCCGGGAGGAGGTGCACGCGCTCGTCCAGCAGGTGCGGACCGTGCTGTCCCCCGAGCGCGAGGTGGACCTCGGCACGCTCGACCGCGTGTTCACCCTGCGGTGGCACGACTCCATCACGACCGCGGTCGGCGCCGAGCTGCTCACGGCGGTGCGCGCCCAGGCGCCGGGCGTGCGGCTGCGGTTCCTGGTCGAACCGCTCGCCGACACCGACGACCTGCGGCGCGGCCACGTGGACCTGGAGACGAGTTCCGACGAGCCCGAGCTGCCCGAGATCAGCCGAGAACTGGTGGGCCGCGACCGCCTCGTCGTCCTGCTGCGCGCCGACCACCCGCTGACCGCGCGACCGCTGACGCCGGAGGCGTACGCGGCGGCCGAGCACATCACCGTGTCGCGGCGCGGCAGGCTGCGCGACCCCGTGGACGACGTGCTGGAGGGCACGGGGCTGCGCCGGGCGGTCGTCGCGGCGGCCCCCACCACGCTCGCGGCCGTGCGGCTGGTGCACCGCACCGACCTCCTCACCGTCGTCGCCGAGCGCACGAGCAGGGCGCTGGTCGCCGACCTCGGCCTCGTCGCGCTGCCGCTGCCGGTGGCGATGCCCGACGTGCCGCTGTACCTGGCCTGGCACCAGCGCTACGACGGCGACCACGCGCACGTGTGGCTGCGGGGGCTGGCGCTGGCGGCGCTGCGGGCGCTCCAGGCCGATGGGGCATCATCGACCGGATGAGGGACGACGAGGGACCCGCGCTCGCCCGGCACCTGTGGGCGCGGTACGAGTCGGTGCACGCGCTCGTCTACTTCCACCCGACGGCACTGGCCGCGCTGGAAGCCGTGGGGCTGCGGGGTTTCTGGCGGGGCTACTTCGCCCAGCGGGCGGCTCCGCTCGGCCCCGTGGGCGAAGCGGTGGTGCGGGCGTCGTTCTTCGGGTTCTCGGCCGCCATGACCGCCCGCGCGCTGCCCGCCGTGTGGGCGCTCGCCTCCCCGGCCGCGGCGCTGGCCGCCCGGCTGGACGGCGCGGGGCGGGCGCTGGCGGAACTGCTGCCCGACCTCGACGACCGGCTCGCCGACGAGCTGTGGGCCGTGGCGTCGGCCCTGCCGTGCGACGGCCGGGTGCTGGCGGCGGCGAACGCGGCCGTGCCCCGCCCGGACGACCCGCGCGAGCGCCTCTGGCAGGCGACCGCGGTCCTGCGCGAGCACCGCGGTGACGGCCACGTGGCCGCGCTGCTGGCGGAGGGGCTGACCGGGATCGAGTCGCTGGTGCTGCGCACGGCGTCCGACCTGGACCGCCGGGTGACGCAGGCCGCGCGCGGCTGGACCGACGAGGAGTGGTCGGCCGCGGCGGAAGGCCTGCTGGCGCGCGGTCTGCTGCGCGCGGAGGACGAGATCGGCGACGCGGGCCGGGCACTGCTGGCCCGCGTCGAGCGGGTGACCGACGACCTGGCCTGGGACGGCTGGACGCGGGCGGGCGCCACGGTCGCCGACGCCCGGCGCCTGGTGCGGGAGCTGCGCGGCCCCGCGCTGACGTGCCAGACGGCGCTGCCCGCGACGCACCCGATCGGGCGGCTGGAGATCACGGACTGAGCGGAGGCCCCCCGGAGGGCCTCCGCCGCCGTCACGCGATCGAGCAGGCGGCCCCGTTCAACGTGAACGAGGTCGGTGCCGCGGTGTTGCCGGTGTGCGTGGCCTGGAAGCCGATCCCCGTGGACGCGCCCGCGGCGATCGTCCCGTTGTACGAGGCGTTCTTCGCGGTCACCGCCCCGCTGGTCGGCGTGTAGGTCGCGTTCCAGCCGGACGTGATCACCTGTCCGCCGGGCAGCGTGAACGCCAGCGTCCAGCCGCCGTCCACCGAGGCGCTACCGGTGTTGGTGATGGTGATGTTCGCGGTCAGGCCGCTGTTCCACGCGGTGGTGGTGTACCCGACCCGGCACGCCCCCGCCGGCGGGTTGGTCGTGGTCGTGGTCGTGGTGGTCGTGGTGGTGGTCGTCGTCGTCGTGGTCGTCGACCCGCCCTGGTCGAGGCCGAAGAACTGGATCACCCGGAGACCCATGCCGGTGGCGTACACGTTGTGGCCGACGCCCTGGAGGGAGATGGCCTCGACCCCGGTCCCGTAGCGGGTGCGGGTCCAGCCCGACTGCGGGCTGTCCGTGGACGTCGGCGTGGTGGACACGCCGTGGACGTTCGTCCACTGGTCGATCTCCTCGCCGAAGTTGGGGTAGCGCAGGGTGTCGTCGGCGGTGCCGTGCCAGAGCTGCATCCGCGGCCTCGGCCCCGAGTAGCCGGGGTAGGCGGACCTGGCGATGTCGCCCCACTGCTGCGGGGTCTTGAGCACGGTCCCGTTGGCGCACGCGCTGTTCCAGCCGGACCCGTCCGTGGTGGCGAAGCAGCCGTCGGGCACGCCCGCGAACGCCGCTCCCGCCTGGAACACGTCCGGGTAGTTGGCCAGCATGACGTTCGTCGTCATGGCACCGGAGGAGACGCCGGTGACGAACACCCTCGCGGGATCGCCGTTGTAGCGCTGGAGCGCGTAGCGCACCATCGACACCAGGCCGACGGGGTCGCTGCCGCCGTCGCGCTTGAGCGCCTGCGGCGACGACACGTCGAAGCACTGTCCACTGCGGGTCGCGGACGGGTAGACCACGATGAAGCCGTACTGGTCGGCCAACCGCGCGAACTCGGTGCCGGAGTGGAACGCGGGGCCCGTGCCGGTGCAGTAGTGCACCGCGAGCAGCACGGGCGGTCGGGCGGCGAGGCGGTCCGGCACGTAGATGTGCATCCGCAGGTTGCTCGGGTTCGTGCCGAACCCGGTCACCTCCGTCAGCGCCGCGGCCGACGCGGGTGGAGTCGGTGGTGCGACCAGCACGGCGAGCACCGCGGCGAGTGCGGCGACGAGGACTCCGAGGGTTCTCGCCACGACGGCGCCGTGGCGGGCAGGGGGTGGAGAGGTGCTGAGGTGCATCCTTCCTCCTTGAAGGATGGCGGCCAGGGGCGGCTTCACCGTACTGCCGCGTCAGCTCTTTGGGCGCGTAGTTTCGAGTGGTTTCGAGTCTCATTTGGCGATCTGACTAGCGCAAATGTCGAATATGCCATTCGACCCGGTTCGAAACTTTCCCATAGTCTTCGAAAGTTTTGGTCACGGTGGACCGACTGCCGCCCGCCGTTCCTTGACATCGCGCGCGCCGGTGAGAAGTCTGATCCCGCTCCCAGCCGATCATCACCAGAGCCGGACCCGCCGTGCGCGCCGGTCCGCGCGAGAGGGCGAAGTGACCACCGCGGCCCCATCCCACAGACCTTCCACGCGCAGGGCGGTGCTCGCCGGGACCGCCCTGGCCACCGTCGCCCTCGTGGTGACCGCGATCCTGGTGTCGACCAGCGGCGCGGAGAGCACCCCGTCGCAGACGGGCAACGCGACCCACTTCGCCGGGTTCGACTCCGCCTACGGCGGCTGCGGGCTCCCCCAGGACGTCCTGGACTCGCCGGACTTCGTGGCGCTCAACGTGTTCGACACCCCCGGCGACTACGGCCCCCACCCGAGGCCGCTGCCCGCGTCGGAGTCGCACCGGATCGGCCGGTGGGAGAACGGGCGCAACTGCGGCCGGTACGTCCAGGTCACCATCGGCGACTTCTGCACCGGGGTGAACGACGGCGCGCAGGGGAAACCGTTCTGCCGCGAGGGTTCCTGGATCGCCGACGACCTCAACGGCGCCACGCTGACGATGGTCGTGGCCGACGGCTGCGCGGCGCCCACCGCCTGGTGCCGCGACGACCCGGACCACATCGGACTGTCCACGACGTCGTTGACCAGGTTCACCAAGAACGGCGTGTCCGTCGGCCACATCGACCCGAGCCGCTGGAACAACCGGCACGTGTCGTGGTCCTACGTGCCGACCCCGCGCTACAGCGGCGACCTCGAACTGGGGTTCCTGCGGGGTTCCCAGGCCTCCCGGCCCGTGCTCGCGGTCTCGCACCTGCCCAACGGCATCCACGGCGTGGAGTACCTGGGCCCGGACGGCACGTGGCGGCAGGCGCAGCCCAACGAGGACATGGGCCAGGCCTTCGTCATCGGCCCGGCGAGCGAGGGCGGGACGGACTACCGCGTCCGCGTGCGCGACGTGTCGGACGCGCTGGTGCAGCAGGGCAGGGTCTACCGCTTCGGCCTGCCCGCCGCGTGCTCGCCGACGTGCGCCGACGTGTACACGAAGGTCGACCACAGCACGGAGGAAGGGCCTCCGACGTCCTCGGACACGTGGACGACCGCGCCGATGGCCGGCACCACGCCCCCCGCGACCACCACCACGACGACCGCCGAGCCGACCACGACCACCACCGACGCGCCCGTGACCACCACCGCGCCCCCGGCCGCGACGACCACCACCACCCGCCGCCCGGCCGAGGCGTGCACGGCGACCTACTCGGTGGGGAACTCGTGGCAGGGCGCCCACCAGGTCGAGGTCGTGGTCCGCAACACCGGCTCGCGCCCGCTGTCCGGGTGGCGGGTCACCTTCTCGATGGCGGGTTCGCAGCGGCTGACCAACACGTGGAACGCCTCGGTGACCCAGTCGGGCAGGCGGGTGGCCGCGACCAACCAGGGCTACAACGGCACCCTGGCACCGGGCGCGTCCACGGGCTGGGGCTCGATCGTGTCCGGTGCGGACGAACCGGTGGCCGGCCTGACCTGCACGCCGCGCTGACCGTCACGCCTGCGCGGTGGGCCGGACGACGATCTCGTTCACGTCCACGTCGTCCGGCTGCTCGATCGCGAACACCACCGCCCGCGCCACCGCGTCCGCGGGCATCGCCACGGCGTCCCGCACCGCCTCCAACCGCGCCCTCGTCGCCGGATCCGTCACGGACGAGGCGAAATCGGTCGCCGTCATCCCCGGCGACACCACCGTCACCCGGAACCCGTCACCGGCCTCCTGCCGCAGACCGTCGCAGATGGCGCGGACGGCGAACTTCGTGCCGGAGTAGACCGCCTGCCCCGGCACGGTCTTGAACGCCGCCGTGGACGCCGTCGCGACGAACTGGCCCGACCCCTGCCGCCGGAACACCGGCAGCGCCGCCGCGATGCCGTTCAGCACGCCCTTGACGTTGACGTCGACCATGGCGTCCCAGTCGTCGACCCGCAGCTCGTCCAGCGGCGAGACCGGCATGACCCCGGCGTTGTTGACCAGCACGTCCAGCGCGCCGAACCGCTCGCACGCCAGTTCGACCAGCGCGGCCACGTCCTCGCGCCGCCGCACGTCCGTCGCCGCCCAGGCCACGTCCCCGCCGGAGGCGGCGATGCGCTCCGCCAGCGCTTCGAGCTGGTCCGGCCCCCGCGCGCCGAGCACGACCTTGGCGCCGTGGTCGGCGAGGCGCAGCGCCGTCGCCTCACCGATGCCCCTGCTCGCTCCGGTGATGACGACGACCTTGCCCGTGACTCCTGACATGGGGTTCCCTTCCGAGTGACGATGTAAGAGGGCTATCGCCAGCTAAAGTAAGTGGCCTATCGCATCGATGTCAACCGGGAGGCCGAGTGACCGGCACGGCGCGCCGCTACCACCACGGCGACCTGCGAGCGGCGCTGATCAGCACGGGTTACGACCTGCTGGCCGAACACGGGCTCGCCGCTTTCTCCGTCGCGCGGGTGGCGCGCGAGCTGGAGATCAGCACCGCGTCCCCGTACCGCCACTTCCCCGATCGCGACCACCTCCTGGCGGCCGTCGCCACGCGGGCCGCCGAGGAACTCGCGGCCGAGGTCGAGCGCGCGGTCGACGCGGCGGGCCCCGACCCGGTGGACCGGTTCGCCGCGACCGGGGGCGCGTACGTGCGGTTCGCGGCCGTCCGCGGGGCGGGGTTCAACGTCATCTTCGCGGCGGAACTGCGCGGGCTGCACGACGAGGCCCTGTCCGCCGCGGGCCGAGGGCTCATGGACCGGCTGCTGGACCTGGCCCGCGCGGCGGTCGGCGGGGACACCGAGCGCTCGCTGTGGCTGCTGGAGCAGCAGGTGGCGCTGGCCCACGGCTACGTGGCGCTGCTGGCGGACGGCTTCTTCGTCCGCCCCCACCAGACCGTCGACCACCTGGCGCGGCAGGCGACCGAGGCCGGTCGAACGCTCGCGCGCGGGCTGGCCTAGGGGCGACCCAGGCCGCAGCGGTCACAGGATGAGAACGTGAACATCCCACCAAGTGGACCTTGACCCAGCTTCAGCGGGCGTCCTACGGTCGAGCTGACAAGGGAATGTTATCGCTAACATCACTTTTGGCCCCTGCCTGGGGTGCGGGTCCACCGATGCGTCCAGCGGCACCCCGTCGCGGGTGGTCAGCCTGGTCGCCGCCCCCTCCACCACCAACCCGATCGAGACGGCACGGACCGCGGCGGTGGAGCCGACTCGGCGGTGGTCGATCCGACCCGCCTGACCCATCGAACCGACAACGGAGACGGTCATGAGTCGAAGAGTCCTGTCCGCACTGCTCGGGCTGCTGGTGTTCAGCGGCACGACGGTCGCGCCGAGCCCCGGAACCGCGTCAGCGGCCACGTACTCCGGGTACGTCATGGGGTACTTCACCGAGTCGCCGAACTTCAGCGGCGCCAACTACGGACTGCACCTCGCCGTCAGCCAGGACGGCCTGAACTGGACACCCCTCAACCAGAACAACCCCGTGGCGACACCGACGCAGGGCACGCAGGGCCTGCGCGACCCGTTCATCCTGCGCAAGCAGGACGGCACGTTCACCGTGCTCGCCACCGACCTCAAGGGCACCGACTGGAGCCTGCAGAACCAGTACGTCCACGTGTGGGACTCGACCGACCTGAGGTCCTTCACCGGCTACCGCAGGGTGAAGCTGCACTCGATGCCCACGCACTCCTGGGCGCCGGAGGCGTTCTGGGACGCCTCGCGCGGCCAGTACGCGATCATCTACTCGGCCGTCAACGGCGGCCACGACGTCATCATGGTCAACTACACCACCGACTTCACGACGGTCGGCGCTCCGCAGACGTTCTTCGACCCCGGCCACGCGGCGATCGACGGGCACCTGCACTCGGCGAACGGCGTGAACCACCTGTTCTTCAAGAACAACACGAACGGCACGCTGCTCGCCGCCCGCTCGTCCTCGCTCGCCCCCGGCAGCTTCACCACCTACGGCGGACCGGTCTCCCACGGCGGCACGGAGGCGCCGATCGTGGTGGCCTCGCTGACGTCCGGCACGCGGTACCTGTGGGGCGACACGTACACGCCGAACGGCGTCTTCTACGCCTGGCAGACCACGAACGTGGGCGGCACGTGGACCCCGGTCGACCAGCGGTCGTACACGCAGCCGCTGAACTCCAAGCACGCGACCATCCAGCCGATCACCGCCGCCGAGATGTCCGGGCTGCTGTCGAGGTGGGGCACGCCGACGTGGAACCGGCTGAAGTCCTACAACTTCCCGGACCGGTACGTGCGGCACCAGAACAACGTGGCCCGCGTCGACACCTACCCGTTCGAGCCGTACCAGGACCAGCAGTGGCGGATCGTCCCCGGCCTGGCGGGCTCCGGGGTCTCGTTCCAGTCGGTCAACGTCCCCGCGAGCTACCTGCGGCACTCCGGCTACGCCGTGGTGCTCGCGCCCGACGACGGGTCGGCCTCGTTCGACGCCGACGCGACGTTCACGCCGGTGGCGGGTCTCGCCGAGTCGAGCTGGACCTCCTACCGGTCGCACAACTACCCGGACCGGTACCTGCGGCACTCGGGTCACGTGCTGCGGATCGACCCGATCTCCACGGCGACCGACCGGCAGGACGCCACCTTCCGCGTCGGCTTCTGAGGGGTGCGGTGACCCCGGCCCCCCCCGGAGGCCGTGGTCACCGCACCGGGGACCCGGCGCGGGGGGTGGCGGCCCCCCGCGCCGGGCTGCGGACCGGTCAGGAAGCCGTGCAGCTCGGTTCCATGCCGGTGCCGGCTCCGGTGGCCTGGAAGCCGAACTCGGTCGACTGCCCCGCGGACACGGCGCCGTTGTAGGCGACGTTCGACCACGAGTTCCCGTTGCGCTGGACGTTCCACGAACCGGTGACCGTGGCACCGGACGGCACGGCGAGGTTCACCGTCCAGCCGGTGATGGCCGCCGATCCGGCGGTCACCTTGACGGTGGCGACGAAGCCGCCGTTCCAGGAGTTCAGCGACACCGAGGCCGTGCAGCCGCCGGGTCCAGGGGTGGTGGTCGTGGTCGTGGTGGTCGTCGTGGTCGTGGTCGTCGTGGTCGTCGTGGTGCCGCCGCCCGCGTTCAGGGCGTTGAGGGTCGAGGTGTAGGCGGCCTTCTTGTTCCCGGAGCCGTCGAACAGCAGCGGGGTGCCCGAGGCGCGCCACGAGTCGGTGTCGCGGATGCCCCACACGGTGATGCCGGTGCAGCGGGCCACGGCCAGGCACGCCGACACGACGCGCTGGTAGTTGGCCGCCTGCGCCGACCCCGAACCCTCGATGTCCAGTTCGGTGATCTGCACGTCCACGCCGAGCGCCGCAAAGCTGGACAGGGTCGTCTGGTAGTTCGACGGCACCGGGCTCTGGGGGTTGAAGTGCGACTGGAGGCCGACGCAGTCGATCGGCACGCCGCGGGACTTGAAGTCCTGCACCATCCGGTACACGGCCTGGGTCTTGGCGTGCGACCAGTCGTCGGTGTTGTAGTCGTTGTAGCAGAGCTTGGCGTTCGGGTCGGCCGCCCGCGCCGCGCGGAACGCGGCCTCGATCCAGTCGTTGCCCGTGCGCTGGAGGTTCGAATCCCGCCGAGCGCCCGAACTGCCGTCGGCGAAGGCCTCGTTCACCACGTCCCAGGCGTAGATCTTGCCCCGGTAGTAGGTCGCGACCTGCGTGACGTGGTTCAGCATCGCCGAGCGCAACGCCGACCCGCTCATGTTCTGCATCCAGCCGGGCTGCTGCGAGTGCCAGGCCAGCGTGTGCCCGCGCACCCGCATCCCCTGGGCCCGCGCGTGGTTCACGATCCGGTCGGCGTTGCCGTAGGAGAACTGGTTCTGGTTCGGCTCCGTCGCGTCGATCTTCATCTCGTTCTCGGCGGTCACCATGTTGAACTCGCGGTTCAGGATCCCGACGTACGTGGAGTCCGACAGCTTGTTGGCCGCGACCGCGGTACCGAAGTACCGGCCGGTCTGAGCCGCCGACGCGCCGAGCGTGGTCGCCGCGGAGGCGGGCGGGGCGGCGGACGTGGCGAGCACGAGCGCACCGCCAGTGGTGGCGACCACCAGGCTCGACACGAGCATTGCTCGTGACACTGACTTCGATGTCAGTTTCATGTGTTGGCACCTTCTGGGGGAGCACCTGTGTGTTGCGCAGGTGGGGTTGGCAGGGACCAAGCTCCGGCAGGCTCAGGCACCCGGAGTATTGACCGAAACATATAAGCCTGACAACCCCGGATCAGACCAATTCGCGCGGGCGAACCGGGGCTTTAGCACCGCTCCGGCGGGCTGGATTCCTGGCGAGCGGCCCTACAGCCAGGATGTTTCGGCGGAGCGACCCGAAGTCTCACGCCGAAGAGTTTCGCTCATTTGGACGAAACTTTTGCCTGCGGACATGCCCGGCGGCCGGTGCGCGGAGGGGTGCGGGGCGAGCGAGGAGACGGGCGGTCGAACGGGGACGGCGGCGGCGTGCGCGGCGGCGGGGAGCGGCACCGCTGTCGGGGACGCGGGGCGGTCGAGCGGGGAACAGCGGCGCCGTCCGGAACGCACGGCGGGCGGGCGACGGCACCGACGGCCAGGCGGGAAGCGGGTACCGATGTCAGGCACGCGCGGCGGCCGAGCGGGGAACGGTGCCGCCATCAGGGACACGCGGCGACCGAGCAGGGAACGGTGCCGCTGTCATGAGCACTCGGCGGCCGAGCAGCAGGCCGTACCGCCATCAGGGACACGCGCGACCAACCGGCAGTGCCGCCGTCAGGAACGCGCGGCGGCCGAGCAGCGAGCCGTACCGCCATCAGGAACTCGGCGACCGGACAGGAAGCCGTACCGCCGTCAGGAACACGCGGCCGAACGGGAGGCCTTACCGCCGTCCGAGCGTCCGGACCGCGGTGCCCCGTCCTCAGTGCGCGGCGGCGGGGCCCGCAGGGGACGAGGGGTCAGCGGGGGCCGCGGCGGCGGACCGCTCCGAACGCGAGCACGTCGCCCTGGGCCAGCAGGGCTCGGGCGAGGTCGTTGGCCTCGGTCGGGGTCAGGCTGAGCCAGGCCTCGCCGCGACCGCTGCCGTCGGGGCCGACGCGCAGCGTCACCCGTCCGATCGGCGTGGGGGCGCTGAGCTGCATCCGCCCGACCGCGATCTGCCTGCCGCACTTCGTGGTCAGCGCGGCGCCCTCCGGCGACCCGGATCGTTCGAGCATCACCCACACCCTTCTGCTGGAGCTTCTCCCCTCGCGGGTACCGGGTTCAGCGCGCACGCGGCTCGACCTATTCCCACCGGTGTCCGAAGAGGACGGGTCACCGATCCAGGCGGGCCAGCTGGTCGGCGGACAGGCGGAGGTCCGCGGCGGCCACGTTCTCCTCCAGGTGGGCGGGGTTCGCGGTGCCGGGGATCGGCAGGACGACCGGCGAGCGGGCCAGCAGCCACGCCAGCGCGACCTGGGCGGGCGTGGCGCCGAGTTCGTCGGCGACGGCCCCGACCGCCGCGTCCGTCGCCGCGCCGAGCACCGGCCGCCACGGCAGGAACGCGATCCCCGCCGCCCCGCACGCCCGGAGCACGGGTTCGTGCTCGCGGTCGACGAGGCTGTAGCGGTTCTGCACGCTGGCGACGTCGACGACCCCGCGCGCCTGCTCCAGTTCGGCGGTGGTGACCTCGGACAGGCCGATCCGGCCCACCTTGCCCGCGTCCCGGAGGTCGCGGAGCGCGCCCACCTGGTCCACGAGCGGCACGCCGGGGTCGACCCGGTGCAGTTGCAGCAGTTCCAGCCGTTCGACGCGGAGCCTGCGCAGGGCCTGGTCGACCTGCTCGCGCAGCACCTCCGGCCGCCCGTTCAGCTCCCACCCACCGCCGGGTCCCGTCCTGGCCACCCCGACCTTGGTGGTGACGAGCAGGCCGTCCGGGTACGGGTGCAGGGCCTCGGCGAGGAGTTCCTCGTTCGCTCCCCCGCCGTACAGGTAGGCCGTGTCGATCAGCGTGACGCCCAGGTCGACGGCCCGTCGGACGACGGAGACGGCGGCGGCGCGGGCGGAGTCCGGTTCGGTCGGCAGGTGCATCGCGCCGAACCCGAGGCGCCGCACCTCCAGGTCCCCGGCGATGCGGAAGGTGATCGACACGCGGCCACGGTACCGGCCGTGGTGGAGTTCGCTCCACCACGAGGACGCCCCTTGCCTGCACTGATTTCCGCGAGATCCGTTCCTAGCCTTTGAGCATGACCTCGACCCACGCCGCGGACACCGACCGCGTCCCCTCCACCAGCTTCCAGGCGCTGGTCCAGCGCTTCCCGCTGATCACGTTCTTCACGCTCGCCAACGCCATCAGCTGGATCGCGTGGACGCCGTACATCCTGTCGCTGGACGGCTTCGGAGTCCTGCACTTCCGCTACCCGGACCTGCTGATGGGCAACCAGCTCACCGCGATCCTGCCCGGCGCCTACCTCGGCCCGCTGACCGCCGCGTTCACCGTCACGGCGATCACCGAGGGCCGCGAGGGGCTGCGGCGGTGGCGCAGGCGGCTGTTCCAGTTCCGGGCAGGCGTCGGCTGGTACGCGTTCGCGCTGTTCGCCGTCCCGATCGCGGTCCTGGCGGGCACGGCGGCGATGCCGGGTGCCGAGGAGGCGATGCGCGTGCCGTCGCTGACGGTGCTCGCGATCTACGTGCCGATGCTGGTGCTCCAGTTCTTCACCACCGGCCTCGCGGAGGAGCCGGGCTGGCGCGACTTCGCCCTGAGCCGCCTCCAGGAGCGCCACCGGCCGATGCTCGCCACGGCCATCCTCGGCACCCTGTGGACCATCTGGCACCTCCCGCTGTTCCTCACCCCGTGGGGCGGCCCGGACGTCGACGCCGAGACGATCGTCCGCTTCGCCGTCCTGGCGATGGAGATGAGCTTCCTGATCACGCTGGTCTACAACAAGGGCCGCCAGAGCCTGCCGCTCGTCATGCTGCTGCACTGCTCGATCAACAACTTCCAGTCGGTCGCGTTCGCCGAGATCTTCCCCGGCGACAACCCCGACTGGCTCTGGGGCCCGGTGCTCGGCCTCGGTGTGCTCGCGCTGGTCGTCATCGTCGCCACCAGGGGCAACCTCGGTTACACCGCGCCCGTCCGGTCGAAGGTCGAGGTGTCCGCGTGAGCCGCGCGCTGACCACCACGTCCGTCGGCACCAGCGCCCTGCGCCTGGAGTCGGTGACCAAGACCTACGGTTCCGGGGAGAGCGCGGTGACCGCGCTGCGCGACGTGTCCATCGCGCTCGACCGGGGCACGTTCACCGCGGTCATGGGACCGTCGGGATCGGGCAAGAGCACGTTCCTGCACTGCGCGGCGGGGCTGGACCGGCCGACGACCGGCAGCGTCCGGCTCGGGGACGTGGAGCTGGCAGGCATGAAGGAGGCCGCGCTCACCGCGGTGCGGCGCGACCGGGTCGGGTTCGTGTTCCAGGCCTACAACCTGATGTCCGCGCTGACCGTCGAGGAGAACGTGGCGCTCGTGCCGAGGCTGTCCGGGCGCGACGTCGACCGGGCGTGGCTGCGGGAGCTGCTGGAGCGGGTCGGGATGGGCGACCGGGTGGGCAGGCGTCCCTCGCAGTTGTCCGGCGGCCAGCAGCAGCGGGTCGCCATCGCCCGCGCGCTGGTGAACCGGCCGGAGGTCGTGATGGCCGACGAGCCGACCGGCGCGCTCGACACCCGCACCGGCCGTCAGGTGCTGGAGCTGTTCCGCGCGCTCGTCGCCGACCTGGGCCAGACCGTGCTCATGGTGACCCACGACCCGGTCGCCGCCTCGTACGCCGACTCCGTGGTGTTCCTCGCCGACGGCCGGATCGCGGGCAGGCTGCACCACCCGACCGCGGCGCAGGTGTCCGAGCGCATGACCCACCTCGGGGAGGTGTGACCCGTGTTCTCCCTCGCCTGGAGCACGATCAGGGCCCGCCGCGGCGGCTTCGTCGCCGCCTTCGTCGCGCTGTTCTCCGGCGCCGCGGTGATCACCGCGAGCGGTGTCCTGCTGGAGTCCGGCCTGCGGGCCGGTGTCACGGCCGAGCGCTACGCCGCCGCGACCGCGGTGGTCGGCGGCAGGCAGGCGCACGTCGTCGCCGAGGGGCCGGACACGCCGTTCGCCGAGCGCGTCACGCTGCCCGCCGACGTGGCCGAGCGGGTCGCTCGGGTGCCCGGCGTCGCGAAGGCCGTGCCCGAGCGCACCGTGCGGGTGACCGTGCCGTCGGCCGCGGCGGGCGTCCCGGTGTACGCCCACGGCTGGTCGTCGGCGGAGCTGGCGCCGTTCTCGCTGACCGGGGGCAGGCAGCCCGAGGCCCCCGGCGAAGCCGTGCTGGACCAGGCGCTCGCCGCGAGCGCCGGGCTGTCCGTCGGGGACACGACGACGATCGCGGTCGGTTCCGTCCCCTCGGAGCACCGCGTGGTCGGGCTCGTGTCGGCACCCGCGCTGACCCGGCAGTCCGCCGTGTTCGTCACCGACGCCGCGGCCGGGGCTCTCACCGACCGGATCACCGCGGTCGGCGTGCTCGGCGCGCCCGGCGTGGACGCCGACGACCTGGCGGAGCGGATCACCTCGACCGTCACCGACGTCCCGCTGACCGCCTACACCGGGGCCGGGATCGGCGACGTGGAGTTCCTCGACGTCGGCCAGGCGCGGAGCCTCCTGACGATCCTGTCCTCCTCGCTCATGGGCACCGTCGCGATGGTCGTGCTGTTCGTGGTCTCCTCCACGCTCGGCCTGTCGATCCAGCAGCGGCGGCGGGAACTGGCGGTGCTGCGGGCCATCGCGGCCACGCCGAAGCAGGTCCACCGGATGATCGGCGCCGAGATGCTCCTGGTGTCGGTCGCGGGTGGTGTCCTCGGCAGCCTGCCCGGCTTCGCCGTGGCGGGGCTCCTGCGGGACGGGTTCGCCGCCGCGGGCGTGCTGCCCCCGGACTTCACCCTCGCGATCAGCCCGCTGCCCGCGCTGGCCGCGCTCCTGCTGTGCGTGCTCGGCGGTCTGACCGCGGGGTACTTCGCGGCCCGGCGGCTCGCCGGGGCCAACCCGGTGGACGCGCTCGGCGAGGCCGCGGTGGAACCCGCGGACCTCGGCACGACCCGGCGGGCGTTCGGCGTCGGCTTCATCGCGGTGGGCCTGGTGGTGGGCACCGTCGTGCCGCTGCTGGTGCCCGGCATCGCGGGCATGAGCGGCGCCGCGGGCTCCGTGCTGCTGCTGATGGTCGGCACGGCCATGCTGGGCCCGCACCTCATGCGGGTCGCCACCGCCACCGCCGCGCCGCTGCTCAACCGCAGCCGGATCAGCGGCTACCTCGCGGTCGCCAACACCGGGGCCAACGCCCGGCGGCTCAGCGGCGCGGTCGTCCCGCTCGCGCTGGCCGTGGCGATGGCGTCCGTGCAGCTCTTCACCATCACCACGGCCGACGCCGCGGCGGCCGACCAGGTCGAGGCGGGTGTGACGGCGGACTTCGTGCTCGCCGGACCGTCCGGTCTGGCCCCGGAGATCGCGGACGCCGTGCGGCGGGTGCCGGGTGTGCGGCACGCGTCGCCGGTCGTGCGGAGCCAGGTGCTGCTGGAGCAGAGGGTGTTCGACCAGGTCGAGGCGGAACCCGCCGCCGCGCAGGGCATCGCGCCCGAGCACGTCGGGGACACCGCGGACCTCGGGGTGACCTCGGGTTCCCTCGACGACGTGCGCGGCGACTCGATCGCCCTCAGCACCGCCGCCGCCGAGAGCACGGGCGTCGGGGTGGGCGGAACCGTGCGCGCGTTCCTCGGCGACGGCACGGGGAAGGACCTGACGGTGGTCGCGCTCTACGCCAACGGTCTCGGGTTCGGCGACGTCACGGCGTCGCGCGACCTGCTCGCCGCGCACACCGCGACCGGGTTCGACGACTCGGTCCTGGTCTCCACCGCCGACGGGGCCGACTCCGCCGGGGTCGGTGCCGCGCTGGGCGAGCTGGCGTCGAAGTACCCCGGCCTGGCCGTGCTCGACCGCACGGCGTTCGCGGGCGCGGTGCGGGACGCGCGGGACCAGCAGTCGTCGACCAACCTGATCGGCAACGGCTTCCTGCTGCTGTACCTGGTGATCGCCGTGGTGAACACGCTGGTGATGGCCACCGGGGCGCGGCGGCGCGAGTTCGCGATGCTGCGGCTGATCGGCACGAACCGCAGGCACGTGAGCCGGATGATGACGCTGGAGGCCGGGATCGTGGTCGGCGCCGCCGTCGTGATCGGCACGACGGTCGCGGTGGTGCCGCTGATCGGGATCAGCGTGGCGACCACGGGGCGGGTCCTGCCCACCGTCGACCCGGTCGTCTACGGGGTGATGGTGCTCCTCACCGCGGTGATCGGGTTCTCCTCGATCGTGCTGGCCACCCGGTCGGCGCTGCGCGGCCGTCCCGTGGACGCGGTCGGGGCGGGCGCCTGAGGTGACCCCGCGGGTGCTCGTGCCACGATTGTCCGTCCCGTCGTCCACAGAGGAGCCGTCGATCGTGACCGTCCCCGCCCCGGACCGGCAGTGGCGCGACGCCTGGCGGTTCCTCGCCTTCACCGCGCTCGTCGGGTTCCAGGCCATGGCCGCGCTCCTGGCGATGGTCGTGTGCGTCGCGATGATCGTCACGCTGCCGCTGCTGCCCCACGTCATCCGGTTCGTCCGCGGCCTCGCGGCGCGCGAGCGGGACCGCGTCGGCCGCTACCTGGCGACCGCGATCCCGCCGCCGCCACCGGGCACCAGCGGCAGCGTCGCGGAGGTGGCCACCAGCCTCCACGACCGCAGGGACGCCCAGTGGCTCGCCCTCCAGGGCACCCTCGGGCTGCTGGCGGGGTCCGTCGCCATCGGCTCGCCAGCCGGTCTGGCGCAGAACCTGTTCATCGCCCTGTTCTGGCCGTTCCTGCCCGGCGCGACCAGCACGGTGGACACCCCGGTGGACTCCTGGGCGGGCGCGGGCGTCGCGGCGCTCGTCGGGCTCGCGTACGGCCTGCTGGGCGTGTTCCTGGTGCCGCCGCTGGCCCGCTGGTGGGCCAGGGCCAGCGCGGCCCGGCTCGCCCCGCCGCGGCGGTCGCTCACCGAACGCCTCGCCGAGGTCACGGCGACGCGGGCGGCGGCGCTGGAGGCGCACGGCACCGAGCTGCGGCGCATCGAGCGCAACCTGCACGACGGCACGCAGAACCGGCTCGTCGCGGTGGTGATGCACCTCGGCATGGTGGAACGCGCGCTGTCCCGCGACCCCGCCGCGGCGCTGCCGATGGTCGCCTCCGCCCAGAAGGCGGCCACCGACGCCCTGGCCGAACTGCGCGAGGTGGTGCGCGCCATCTACCCGCCCGTGCTGGTCGACCGCGGGCTGACGGGCGCGGTGGCGTCGCTGGCCGGGCACTGCGCGATCCCGTGCGCGGTGGAGGAGCACCCGGTCCCCCGGATGCCCGCGGCCGTGGAGGCGGCGGCGTACTTCGTCGTGGCGGAGGCGCTCACCAACGCCGTCAAGCACAGCGGGGCCGACCGGATCACCGTCAGCCTGCGCGAGGAGGGCGGCGCGCTCGTCGTGGAGGTCACCGACGACGGCCGCGGCGGAGCCGACCAGGAGCACGGCAGCGGGCTGGCGGGCATCCGGGGCCGGGTGGCGGCGTTCGACGGCTCGACCAGGATCGTCAGCCCTCCAGGTGGACCCACTGTGGTGAGGGTGGACATCCCTGCGGGACCATGAGCCGTGCGCATCGTGATCGCCGAGGACGACGCCCTGCTGCGGGAAGGCCTGACGCACCTGTTGCGTGCCGAGGGCATGGAGGTCACCTCCGCCGTCGACAACCCCGATGACCTGCTGGCCGCGCTCGCCGCGGACCTGCCGGACATCGCGGTCGTCGACGTCCGGATGCCGCCGACGTTCCGCGACGAGGGCCTGCGCGCCGCGGTCCAGGCCCGCAAGCAGTGGCCCGGTCTCGCGGTGCTCGTGCTGTCGGCGCACGTCGAGGAGAGCTACGCGACCGAACTGCTGGCCGACGGCGCGGGCGCGGTGGGCTACCTCCTCAAGGAGCGGGTGGGCAAGGTCGCCGACTTCCTCGACGCGCTGGAGCGGGTCGCCGCGGGCGGCACGGCGATGGACCCCGAGGTGGTCGGCCAGCTCCTGGTGCGCCGCCGCTCCGACGACCCGCTGCAACGCCTGACGCCCCGCGAGCGCGAGGTGCTGGGGCTGATGGCCGAGGGCCACTCCAACGCCACGATCGGCAGCACGCTGGTGATCAGCGACGGCGCGGTCCACAAGCACATCGGCAACATCTTCACCAAGCTCGGCCTGCCGACCACGGACGCGGGGCACCGCAGGGTGCTCGCCGTGCTGGCGTACCTGAAGGCGTAGCCCCGCGGCGGGTCAGGTGAGCGAGGCGCGGCGGCGCACCCTGGCCACCGCCACGTACAGGTGGCAGCCGACGCACACCCCGAAGACCGCGTTCAGCAGTGCCGCGGCCAGCGCCAGCGCCGTGGCCGTCGTGCCCAGCGCGACCGACCCCGTGGCGTAGCCGACGGCGCCCACCACGGCGAAGGCGCACCCGACGCCCTGGGAGAACCGGAGCGGCCCCTCGCTCTCCATCCCGGCGGGCGGGGGGAGCCGCGACTGGAGCGTCCGCCGGTAGGCCACCCCGTACGGGTTGAGCTGGAGGCCGAACACCGCGCACAGCCCGAAGAGGAACGCCTGGGCGAGCAGCACCCTCGGGCTCTCGGCGACCAGCCCGACGGCCAGCACCACGCTCGTCATGGCCGCGGTGAACCGCACGCCCCTCGGGTCGACGCCGCGGGCGGGCTCGCGCACTTCTCGATCGGCCATGACGCAAACCAATCCCGGTCGCGGTCCACCAGTCAAGATCGAATCGGATACTTCGCCCGATCGGTCGACCTGTCCCCCGGCTGTCACAAAGCTGTCCGAAAACACCGGACCACCCGAACCCGCCCCCCTTGCCCGACGGCACCGCAACCGCGGATATCGACGAGCAGGTGAAATCATGAATGGCCGAGTCATCCCATGTTCGCTCCTCCTCGAAAGACCCGTCTCAATTCCTCCAGCCACCCTTCGCCATTCCCGCCAAGCAGGACAGAAGTGACATCACCGCACTACAGCGGGATGAAACGTTTCTGGATCGCTTACTCAACAGCAGAGAGAAAACCGAAGATGTTTTCGAAAAATCGCTTCCGACACCCGAGACGAGGCCTACACTCGACCCCGCCGATCACGTCCGCTATTCAACGCGATTGGGAATCGCACAGGGACGAAGAATTCACGAATGGCACAGGATAAGCAGTCAGCGGCACACGGGGACCGAGATGCGGATCGACATGGTGGCGGCGTCGTGGGAGAACGACCCCGTCGAGCAGAGGGCGCACGTGGCGGGGCTGGCGGGCGCGCTGAGCGGGCACGGGCACGACGTCACGCTCTACACCCGGTGCGACTCCCGCGCCCTGCCCGAACGCCGCCGCACCCAGCACGGCTACGACGTCGTGCGCGTCCCGGTGGGTCCGACCGCGCCGCTGCCCAAGGCGGAACTGCTCCAGCACCTCGACGGGATCGCGGCGTACCTCGACCGCGAGTGGGACGAGCGGACCCCCGACGTCGTGCACCTGCACTCCTGGATGTCCGGCCTGGCCGTGCGCGACTCCCGCGCGCCGCTCGTGCAGTCGTTCCACGCGCTCAAGGTCGTCGAGGACCGCTTCCAGCGCTCCACCGGCTCCGCGGGCCGCTGGCGGATGGCCCTCGAACGCCTGATCGCGATCTCCGCCGACCACGTCATCGCGGCCAGCAACGACGAGCTGGACGAGTTGGAGCGGATCGGCGTGCCCCGCTCCCGGATGTCGCTGGTGCCGTGGGGCCTCGACCCCGACCAGTTCCGCCCGGACGGCCCGATCGCCTCCCGCGGCCACCGGTCCAGGGTGCTCGCGATCGGCGAGGTGGTGCCGCGCAACGGGTTCCACACCGCCATCGACGCGATGACCGTCGTCCCCGGCGCCGAACTGGTGATCGCCGACCCGGTCCGGCGCACGGCGCCCCGGGTCAACCCCGAGGTCGGCAAGCTGGTCAAGTACGCCGAGAAGCGCTCCGTCGCGCACCGGGTTCGGTTCACCGGCGAGGTGACGACCACGGCGATGCCCGCACTGCTGCGCTCGGCCGACGTCGTGGTGTGCGCGCCCTGGTACGAGACCTCCGGCATCACGTCGCTGCGGGCGATGGCGTGCGGCATCCCGGTCGTCGCGGCGAAGGTGGGCGCGCTGGTGGACACCGTCGTCGACGGCCTCACCGGCGTCCTGGTGCCACCGCACGACCCCGTCGCGCTCGGACGGGCGGTGCGCGACCTGCTGTCGAACCGGCTGCGGTGCCAGTTCTACTCGATCGCGGGCACCGACCGGGTGCGGGCCTACCACTCCTGGGACCACGTCGCGGCGGAAACGGTGCGGGCCTACCGCCAGGCAGCCGCGCCGAACTCGGCGGCGGCCGAGGGGACCGGCTGACCGGCCCCCAACCCCGCGGTAACACTGCGCGATCTATCCATCACGCAGGGACAAGGGGGCGAACATAACGGATCGATAACACCGAGAACACGGTTGAGGTACGTCGAACCGACTGTCCGTATGCCCCTCTGAGCGGGTCGTCGAACGCCGCGCTCGAAGCACCCCGACGACAGAGGTGAGCAGCAGATGAGCCGGACCGGTGGGCGGCACCAGATCTCCCGCAGAACGAAGTTCGCCACGTTCGGCGCGGCCGTGGCGATCGCGGCCGGTGCCGTGGTCGTGGTCACGACCACCGGCGACGACGAGGCCTACGCGGACGGGGTGGACAGGTCCCTGTTCGTCGACATCACCAAGGTGAAGCCGAACGTCAAAGCCGTCCAGAAGCAGGGCAACGCGTCCAGGGGCACGTTCACCGTCAACTGCGGCACGAACAAGAACGGCCACTTCAACGGCGACAACTTCATCGCCGCCCCCGGTGTCGAGAACGGCGCCCAGCACCTCCACGACTACGTCGGCAACCTGTCGACGAACGCGTTCTCCACCAACGAGAGCCTGCGCAAGGCCGGTACCACCTGCAAGAACGGTGACAAGTCCGCCTACTTCTGGCCCGTCGTCCGGATCGACACGGAGGACGAGGAGGCCGAGGCGAAGGTCGACCAGAACGCGCCCGCCGCGAACGACCAGGCGGCCATCGCGAACGACGTGGCGGCCAACGAGAGCGCGGCGCCGCTGCCCGAGAGCGCGACCGCGACCGCGAACCCGCCCGCCAAGGTCGAGGAGCGCAAGGAGCAGGCCGCCGCCGACAAGAAGGACAAGGAAACGCCCCGCGTGGTGTGCCCGGACGTCGCCAGCAAGCTGGAGGACGTGCCCGACGCCGCCGTGCAGGAGGTGTCCAAGCAGCTCGCCGAGGTCGACAAGATCACCGAGGACGCGGACAAGAAGCTCGCCGCCGAGGCCGCGGGCGCGCCCGTGGTGAGCCAGGCCGAGGCCGCGGAGGTCCTCGCCCCGGTGGCCGACCAGCGCCAGGCCGCCCTCGACAAGATCATCGAGGAGCTGAAGAAGCTCAGCGACCAGGTCGCCAACCTCCAGAAGCAGATCGACGAGCTGAAGAAGCTCGGCGAGTGCGGCATCAAGGACGAGAACAACCCCGCCCCGGTGCCGGACGGTTCCGAGAACAGCGAGAAGCCCCCGGCCCAGACCCCGCCCGCCGCGGACGAGGACGAGAACAACGAGCTGCCCGGCAACGACGGCGTGATCCAGCGGCCGGAGAAGGCCGAGATCACCTTCCGCGGCAGCCCGGTCGGCAAGGTCACCGCGATGCCGAAGTTCCTCCGCGTGCTCTACGGCGACGCCAAGATCTCCATCAACGGCACCAAGAACGCCCGCGACTCGTGGACCTGCTCCGGCTTCGAGGACAAGGTGCAGATCAAGGAGTACCCGATCTGCCCGCGGGGCGCGAAGGTCAAGCGCATCCACGACTTCCCGAGCTGCTGGGACGGCAAGAACACCGACTCGGCCAACCACCGCACGCACATCGTGTTCCCGGACCCGAACACCGGGAGGTGCGGCCAGGGCTTCAAGGCCGTTCCCCAGCTGCGCATCACCCTGACCTACAACATCCCCAGGGACGTGCAGCGCAAGGGCCAGTACAAGGTGGACGCGTTCCCGACCGAGAACCACAACCCGGTCAGCGACCACGACGACTTCGCGAACGTCATGTCGCAGAGCATCATGAACCGCCTCGTGTGGTGCGTGAACCGCGGCAAGACCTGCCGGGAGTAGCGAGCACGGCGTGAACGACGACGAGGGCCACCCCGCGACCGGGGTGGCCCTCGTCGCGTCGGGGGGTCAGTTCATCTTGGACAGGATCATGTGGTTCCACCACAGGTCCAGCTTGTCCAGGGCCTCGTTCGTGGTCGCCTTGGACGAGACGAGCTGGCCGATGGTCAACGTCTTCGAGTCGACCCACCAGAGCTGACCGGTGCCGTCCTTGACGAAGCACGTGGTGAACTCGCCGGGCAGCGGTCCCGCCTCGGTGCGCCAGATCTCCGCGTAGTGCAGGGGCTGCGTCACCGGGCGGCAGCCGCCCTGCTCGTCGATCCGCGGCAGGTTGTTGTCCTGCACCAGCTTGAGGAAGTACGCGTCCTGCGCGGCCCGGTCGGCGAACAGCCGGAACACCGCCCGCTCCGGCGGCGGGACGTAGCCGTCCACGCCGTTGGCCTCGGTGCACTCGACGGTCGCCAGCTCGCCGCCCCCGCCGTTCTCCTCCTCGACGCACGTGGGGTTGCCGACGTAGGACGTCGGCAGCACGGCCTGGAGCGCGGCGACCGACGGGTTGGGCGGCGGCGGTGGCGACGTCGTGGTCGGCACCGCCGAGGTCGTCGGCGTGGCCGAGGTCGTGGTGGACGACGTCGGCGCGTCCGAGGACCGGCCGGACGCCTGGCCGCCCTCCTTGTCCTTCAACACCACCAGCGAGACCACGACCGCGGCGATCACGAGGACCGCGCCGACGGCTCCGACGAGCACCGCCCGGTCGCGGCTCGACGGACCGGGCCGGGTCGAGGGCCCCGGCGGCGCGGGCGACCACGGCGGCGGCGTCGGCGGGCGGAGCTGCCCGTGCGGCGGCGTCGGGAACTGCTGCCCCCGCGGCGGGGTCGGGAACTGCTGCTGCCCGTGCGGCGGCGTCGGGACCGGGGGCTGGAACCGCGGCGCGACGGGCTGCCCACGGGGCGGGGTCGACACCGGCGGGGCCGCGGGCGCCTGGTCGAGCGCCGCCGCGGCGGCGGCGGCGAGCGCCCCGGCGGTCGGGTAGCGCTGGGCCGGGTCCTTCGCCATCCCCCTGGTGATCACGTCGTCCAGGGCGGGTGGGACGGCCGGGTGCGTCTGGGACGCGCGCGGCGGCGGTTCCTGCATGTGCGCCCAGATCTGGGCGGCGGTGGTGTCCGCGGTGAACGGGCGGCGGCCGGTGACGCTGGTGAACAGCACGCAGGCCAGCGCGTAGACGTCCACGCGGCCGTCGACCGGGCCGCCGCTGAACCGCTCGGGCGCCATGTAGTCGAGCGTGCCGACGACGTCGCCGGACGCGGTGAGGTGGGTGGCCGTCGGCGACGAGCTGCGGGCGATGCCGAAGTCCACCAGGTACACGAAGTCACCGGCGGCGACCAGGATGTTCGACGGCTTGACGTCGCGGTGCACCAGGCCGTCGGCGTGCGCCGCGTCCAGCGCGCTGGCGACCTGCTCGACGATCCGCACGGCGCGGCGGGCGTCCACCGGACCGGTGATCAGGTCGGTGAGGTCACGACCCTCCACCAGCCGCATGTCCAGGTACAGGTGGCCGTCGATCTCGCCGTAGGCGTGGATCGGGATCACGTGCGGTTCGCGCAGCCGGGCGACGATCTTCGACTCGGCGCGGAACCGGGCCCGGTAGTCGGCGTCGGCGTTGAACTGCGCCGACAGCCGCTTCAACGCCACCACGCGGTCGTGGACGGTGTCGTAGGCGCGGTGCACCTCGCCCATGCCGCCGCGACCGAGCAGCTCCTCGATGCGATAGGGCCCGAAGGTCTCCGCCGCCATCGCTCTCCCGGATCTCTCGTCGTCCACCACACCGCATCGACGCAGATGGTAACCGCGCGGTTCCCCCGGAAGGCGCACGCCGGACGGCACTACGATCACGGTGGCGAGCCCCCGAGCTGCGAGGAGACGACCATGTCCGGTGTCGCGGTGGTGACGGGCGCGGGGTCCGGGGTGGGTCGCGCGGTCGCGCGGGACCTGCTGGAGGCGGGCTACCGGGTGGCGCTGGCCGGGCGGCACGCCGACACCCTCGCCGAGACCGCGACCGGCGACGACGTGCTCGTGGTCCCCACCGACACCAGGGTCGAGGAGGCCGTCGTGGCGCTGTTCGCCGCGGTGCGCGAGCGGTGGGGCCGGGTGGACGTGCTGTTCAACAACGCGGGCACGAACGTGCGCGCGACCCCGGTCGAGGACTTCTCGCTCGGGCAGTGGTCCAAGGTGGTCGACACGAACCTGACCGGCACGTTCCTGTGCGCCCGCGAGGCGTTCCGGACCATGCGCGACCAGGACCCGCGGGGCGGGCGGATCATCAACAACGGCTCGGTGTCGGCGTACGCGCCCCGGCCGGACGCCATCGCCTACAACGCGACCAAGCACGCGATCACCGGCATCACGAAGTCGCTGTCGCTGGAGGGCCGCCGGTACGGCATCGCGTGCGGGCAGATCGACATCGGCAACGCCGCGACCCCGTTGACCGAGCGGATGGGCCAGGGCGTGCTCCAGGCCGACTTCACCACCGCGCCGGAGCCGACGATGGACGTGGCGGACGTCGCGACCGCCGTGCGCTACATGGCCGGGCTGCCGCTGGAGGCCAACGTGCAGTTCATGACCGTGATGGCGACCGCGATGCCGCTCGTGGGCCGCGGCTGACTCAGAGCGGCACGCAGGTCAGCGCGACGGCCTTCGGCGCGACCCCGGTGCCGACCATGCCGAAGGTGGTCGACCGGTCGACCTCGATCCGCCCGTTGTAGTCCGCGTTCACCGCGCGCACGGTCCGCCCCCGCTGGGTGACCGCGGCGTCCCAGGAGTTCTCGATCCGCTGGTCGCCGGGGAACGTCCAGTCGACCGCCCACCCCCTGACCGCCTGCCCGCCCGAGTTGGTGATCTTGACGGTCGCCTTGAACCCCTGCGGCCAGCTCTCGTCCACCGCGAGGCTCGCCGTGCAGCCCGCCGGCCCCTGCTGGGCGAGCTGCTCGGCGACGGTCACCTCGAACTCGTCGACCGAGTTGCCCGCGCCGCCGCGCCACAGGTCGAACCCCGCCTCGACGCCGACGAGGTACCAGTCCGGCTTGATCCACGCCCGGCTCGCCGCGTCCTTCCCGAACGCGCGGATGTCGAGGTCCCGCACCGAGGTGACGTCACCGACCCGCTCGTAGGTGATCCGGTTGAGCCCCTGCGCCCTCTCGAACCAGACGTCCCAGCTGGCACCGGAGATCGGCATCCCGCCTGCCACCATCATGCCCGCGGGCCGCGCGTCGCCGTTCGCGCGCAACCAGATCGCCAGCTCGGCCCCGTCGGGCCGCCCGGCCACCTCAGGCCCGCTGTGGAACCAGGCCGTGTAGGCCGCGGCGTAGTCGCCGTCCTCGGCCTGGGTGGTGACCAGGCTGCTGGTCAGCTCGGGCATCCGCGACACCTGCACGGGCAGGCCGCCGCCCTCCGAGCAGACGGTCCCGTGGCAGCCCTTGAGCAGCGACGGCGAGGCGGCGGGCGGCCCGCCGACCGGCAGGTGGTGCTCGGCGCTGTCGACGCGCAGCGCCCGGTCGCCGACCGTGACGCACTGCGCGGTGTCGGCGCCCGTGACGTTGTTGCCCGCCAGGTAGCCCCCCTCCCCCGCGGGCGCGACGTCGTTCTTCCCGCACAACTGCGTTCCAGCGGCCGTCGACGGCAGCGCCGCCAGCAGCACCAACCCCACGGCCGCGGCCAGCACGGCACCACCCACACCGATGGCCGCGATCGTGAGTGACACCCGGAAGGCCAACTGCGCCAACGGATTGCTCATCTGCGCGCTCCTCGGAAGATCCGCATCGTGCCCATCTGGGGAATACGGGTGGACCGCGCGGCCGGTTCAAGCGGGGAGGACGGGCCGGTGCCGCACAGGGCGCTCTCGACGAACGCACAGGGCCCGCACAGCCGCCGCCGTGAGGGTGGTGGTCACAGCCGATCACGAGGAGCGCACGATGACGACCCCCACCGAGCAGGTCCCCAGCGGCCAGGTCCCCGTCGAGCCCGGCGGGCGGCGGCCGTCGCGGTCGCGCACGGGGCTCGCCGCCGCGGCCGTCGCGCTCGCCGTCGCGGGAGGCGGCGCGGCCGTCGTGCACGCGGCGGGCGGGGCGGCGGGCACGGCGGCGGACGTCGTCGAGAGCGACACGGTCACCGTCGTGGCCACCACGTCCGGTGGCACGGCGACCGCCGTGCGGATCTCCGAGACCGCCTGACGCCGAATTCGGTCGCGCCGGACGGGCGCCTCGGGAGAGGATTCGCCGGTCGGTCGGCGGATGAGGAGCGGTGATGGCGGAGCACACCTACCGGGTCATGGTGCGGGGTCGGTTCACCGACCTCGACGAGGCCGGGCGAGCGCGGCTGCTCGCGGAGGTGGACGAGCACGGGCTGCTCACCAACGGGTTCTCCGAGGCGGGGTCGCTGGCCTACGACCGGACGCTGGACTTCTTCAGCTTCCGGATCCAACTGCGGGCGCCCGTGGAGCAGAACGACCGGGCGGTGTGCGACCGCGGGCTGGCCGCGGCGGCGCGCGCGGTGGACGGGCTGGGCGTGGACTTCCGCGACCTGAAGGCCTCTGCCACGGACATGGACCTGGTGAAGGTCCGCCGCAAGTAGCGGGCCGCGGTCGTCGGGGAGCCGCGCGTCACAGCGCGGTCAGGACGGCGGGCCCCCGCGCGGCACACCCGTCACAGCACGGTCGAGACGGCCGGGCCCACGCGCAGCACCCCGTCGCAGCGCACCGGACGCAGGCACCGCACGTCACAGCACGGTCAACACGGCCGGGCCCACGCGCAGCACCCCGTCGTCCAACGGCTCGCAGCGCACCCCACCGCGGCCCCGCAGCGCCCGGTGCGCGCCGGGCGCCAGCACCGCGTCCATCCAGCCGCACGGGCTGGCCGGGCGGTGTGCCTGGAAGCGGACCGGGCCGTCGCCGGAGTCGAGGCTGAACAGCGCGCCGCTCCTCGCCCGCCCGGCGGCGAGGCCGTCGACCGGGAACCCGCGCAGCACGACGTTGCGCCTGGGCAGCAGCGGGTTCGGCACGGCGGACAGGCCCAGTTTCGCGGTGATCGCGTCGAGCGACTCCACGGCGAACACGCTCACCGAGGCCTTGCGGTGCGCGGGCCGCGCGTAGTACCGGTCCCCCACCAGGCCGAGGCCCGCGCGCACCTCCACCCGGTCGCGCGACCCCAGCAGCGGATCGGTCGTCGGGCCGTCCTGCGGACGGCCTTCGAAGGCGTGCACCGGTGACACCAGCAGGGCGATGACCTGGACGTCCACCCGATCGACGGTACACACGTAAGCTCGGTGGCGTGCGAACTCGGCCGACGTTGAGCTGGACGGCGACGGGCGCCCCCCTGCCCCGCACCACCGACCTGGACGAGGTCGTCGAGACCGTCGCCCGCGGGCGCGTGGTCGTGCTCAGCGGGGCGGGCCTGTCCACGGAGTCCGGCATCCCGGACTACCGGGGCGAGGAGGGCAGCCTCCGCCGCCACACCCCCATGACCTACGAGGAGTTCGTCGGCAGCCCGGCGGGCCGCAGGCGCTACTGGGCCCGCAGCCACCTCGGCTGGCGCACCATCGCCCGTGCCGCTCCGAACGCGGGCCACCGCGCCGTCAGCGCGCTGCGCGCGAGCGGCCACCTGTCCGGGATCATCACGCAGAACGTCGACGGCCTGCACCAGGCCGCGGGCGCGCCGGACGCCGTGGAGCTGCACGGCAGCCTCGACCGGGTGATCTGCCTCGACTGCGGCGGCACCAGCCCGCGCGAGGACCTGGACCGCAGGCTGCGCGCGGCCAACCCGGCGTTCGAGGGCACCGCGACGCGGATCAACCCCGACGGCGACGTGGAGCTGGCCGCCGACGTGGTCGCGACCTTCCACCTCGTGGCGTGCGGGGCGTGCCGCACCGGGGTGCTCAAGCCGGACGTGGTGTTCTTCGGCGAGAACGTCCCGCGCGCCCGCGTCGAGCGGTGCTACCGGCTGGTCGACGAGGCCGACGCCGTGCTGGTGCTCGGCTCCTCGCTGACCGTCATGTCCGGCCTGCGGTTCGTCCGGCACGCCGCCAAGGAGGGCAAGCGGGTCCTCATCGTCAACCGCGGCGAGACGCGCGGCGACGCGTGCGCCGCGGTGCGGGTCGACCTGCCGCTCGGCCAGGCCCTCACGGAGCTGACCGAGCGGCTGGGCGTCGCCACCGGCTGAGCTACCCGCTGAACGCCTTCTCCCGGTCCTGCTCCTCGGTCGTCTCGGTGATCCGGCCGACGGCGTAGCGCAGGGTCGGCGGCGCCATCAGCGACGTCACGACGGCCACCAGGATGATGATCGTGTAGGTCTCGGTGGTCAGGACGCCGAGGCGCAGGCCCACCATCGCGACGACGACCTCCACGACACCGCGGGCGTTGAGCCCGGCGCCGAGCGCGAGGCCCTCCCAGTGCGTGAGCTTGCCCGTGCGGGCGCCGATGTAGGCGCCGATGAACTTGCCCCCGATCGCCACCGCGAGCACCAGGACGGCCGCGCCCAGCACAGCGGGCTCGCGCAGCGCGGTCAGGTCCATCCGCAGACCGGCCGTGGCGAAGAAGATCGGGGCCAGGACGGCCATGACGAACGTCCGCAGCGGCGCGAGCTTCGTGCGGTCGAGCAGGCCGGACGAGCTGAGCAGCACACCGCAGACGAACGTGCCCAGGATCGGTTCGAGGCCGAGCGCGTGGGTGCCCGCCGCGGACAGGACGAGCAGCAGCACGACGACGGCGACGGTCACGCCGGGGTCGCTGGACCTGTTCGCGTACTCCAGGCTCTTGCGCACCAGCGGCCTGCCGATCAGCAGGGCCACCACCGCCACCACGAGGAGGCAGCCGACGGTGAACAGCACCAGGCCCGCGCGCAGGCCCGTGGTCGCCATCGCCGAGACGATCGAGAGCAGCGACCAGCCGACGATGTCGTCGACCGCCGCCGAGCTGATGATCAGCTGGCCGATGTTGCGGTGCAGCAGCCGCATCTCCAGCAGGGTCTTCGCGATGACCGGGATCGCGCTCACGCACATCGCCACCCCGAGGAACAGCGCGAAGACGTCGCGCTCCGTCCCCTCGGCGATCAGCGACGTCGGCAGCACCATCCCGACGGCGAAGCCGAGGCCCAGCGGCACGAGCAGCCCGCCCGTGCTCACCCACGCGGCCGTCTTGCCCTTGCGCCGCACCAGGCCGAGGTCGATGTGCATGCCGGTCAGGCCGACCAGCAGCAGCACGCCGAGCTGGCCGACGGCGTCGAGCAGGTGGATCTGCTCGGGGTTGGTGGGCAGCAGCCACGCCGACAGCGCGGGGAGGGCGTGCGCGAGCAGCGACGGCCCCAGCAGCACGCCCGCGGCCAGTTCGCCCACCAGCGCGGGCATCTTGACCCTGATCGCGAGCCTGCCCAGGAGGAACGCGGTGCCGAGCAGCAGGGAGACCTGGAGCAGGAACACCAGCATCTGGTGCGCTCCGATGGGGCTGACCGGTGCGGCGAGGACCGTCATCCGGGTTCTCCTTCGGTGTGTGCCGTGGACTCCGCACGACCGTCTCACCCCGGTACCACCAGCCCGGCCACGACACTGCGGGACTCCGCCGCGCGACCGGCGTTCACCTGCGGCACTCCGAAGTGGACTCCCGTGCTCGCCGCGCGAGCGCCGACCACCGGCACCGTCCGACCTACAGCCCGGTCCACTCCTTCGAGCGGGCCAGCAGGCTCCGGTGCACGAGCGCGACCGACGGGTTGGCCAGCGCTCCCGCCCTGGTCGCCAGGTACAGCGTGTTGAGCGGGCGCACCGCGGGCTGGTGCAGCAGCTCCACCGAGCCCGCGGCGAGCGCCGGTTCGGCCAGGTAGCGGGGCAGGGCGGTGACGCCCGCGCCCGCGACGACGGCCGCGAGGACGGCCCGCAGGTCCGGCACGGTGACGGCGACGTGGTTGGGCGGGCGGCGGCCGAACTCGCCGCGCCAGTAGCGCCGGATGATCGGCAGCTCCTCCGCGTAGGCGACCAGCGGCAGGTGGGCGAGGGCCTTGACGGGGTCGGCGGCGAGCCGTTCCCGGTCCACGGTGCGGGCCAGCGCGGGCGGCGCGACCAGCACGAACTCCTCGTCGACGAACGGGGTCGCGACGAGCGTGCGGTCGGTGGGCCGGACGGCCGAGACGACCACGTCGAGCCGGGCGTTCGCCAGTGCGGCCAGCAGGTCGTCGGCCAGGCCGAGGGTGACGCGCAGGCGCAGGCCCCTGGTCGTGAGCGGGACGAGGGCGGGCAGCACCCGCGCCGACACGAGTTCGGCGGGCCCGGCCAGGTGCACGGCCCCCGCGTACGCCTCCTGGTCGTCGGTGTCGCTCAGCGCGGACCGCAGCTGGTCGACGTGCGGCCCGACGCGCCGCGCCAGCTCGTCGGCCCGTTCGGTGGGCGTCACGCCCCGGCTGGACCGGGTGAACAGCGGCTCGCCCAGGTCGCGTTCGAGCCGCGCGAGCTGGCCGCTGACCGCGGGCTGGGTCAGGCCGCGGCGGGCGGCGGCCGAGGTGAGGGAGCCGCCGCGGTAGATCTCCAGGAACGTCGCGAGCAGGTCGAGGTCGGTCACCGCACCAGCCTCCAGTCATAAGAAATCTGATGATCCACGAAAAGGTACCGGACTACTGGTGATGGCAGGGTGGTTGACGTCAGCAGATCCGGTCGATCCGAGTGGAAGAGGAAGAGCATGACGAAGGCACTGATGGTCGTGTCCGGCGCCGACGCGCTGGTGCTGGCGGACGGCACGAGCCACCCGACCGGCTTCTGGGCGGAGGAGGTCGTCGAGTCGTTGCGCGTGCTGCGGGAGGCGGGCGTCGAGGTGGCCGTCGCCACGCCCGGCGGCGTGCGGCCGACCGTGGACGCGGCGAGCCTGGAGGGCAACGACTTCGGCGCGGCCGTGGACGCGATCGCCGACGAGCTGGCCTCGCCGCTGGTGCTGGCGGACGTGGACGCGGCGGACTTCGACGCGGTGTACCTGCCCGGCGGGCACGGTCCGATGGCGGACCTGGCGGTCGACGGGGCCCTGGGGCGGCTGCTGGTGCGGTTCGAGGCCGAGGGCAAGGTCGTCGCGGCCCTGTGCCACGGTCCGGCCGGGCTGCTCAGCGCGGTGCGCGAGGACGGCGCGTTCGCGTTCGCGGGCCGCGAGCTGACCGTGTTCACCGACGAGGAGGAGCGCCAGGGAGGCCTCGACGTGCCCTACTCCGTCGAGGCGCGGCTGCGCGACCTCGGCGCGCGGGTGGCGGCGGGCCCGGCGTGGAGCAGCACCGTGGTCGTCGACGGGAACCTGGTCACCGGCCAGAACCCGCAGTCCAGTGTGGACACCGCGAGGCAGGTGGCCGGACTGCTGGCCCGGCGCGGCTGACCGGCGTTCCTACAGCTCGATCTCGTGGTGCCTGCTCGCCAGCGTGGACGCCAGGTCGGCCAGCTTCACGTTGAGGCTCTGCGACGTCGTGCGCAGCACGTCGAACGCCTCGTCGGCGGTGATCCCCCTGCGGTGCATCAGGATCCCCTTGGCCTGGCCGATCACGTCGCGCGTGTCGATCGCCTTGCGGAGCTGGGCCACGTCCAGGTCGGCGTTCGTGCGGGCGTTCGTGGCGGCCAGGGCCAGCGAGGCGTGGGTGGCGAGCAGCAGCGCGGTGGTGCGGTCCTCCGGCCGGAAGCCGTGGGTCTTGCGGGAGTACAGGTTCAGCGCTCCCGTGAGCTGCGGCGGCCGGGCCTCGGGCAGCAGGGCCGTGGACAGCAGCGACCCCATGCCCCGCGCGGCCGCGGCGGGACCGAACCTCGGCCAGTTCGGGTCGTTGGCCAGGTCGTCGCTGCAGGCGAGCGCGGGGCCGGGCATCCGGGCGGCGTCCACGCAGGGCCCCTCCCCGGTCGCGTACTGCACCTGGTCGAGCTCGTAGCCGATCGAGTCGGTCTCGGTGGGCGTGTGGAACGTGCCGTCGGGGTCGCGCATCGTCACGCTGGCCACGTCGACGGCGGGGATGGCCCTGGTGCACGCCACCAGGATCCGGTCGAGCACCTCGCCGAGCGTCTCGGCGTCCAGCAGCGACCGGGTCAGGGCGGTGAACTGCTCCACCAGCGGGCTGCTGGACGGGGAGTCGTCGGCGACCGGGGTCGGGTGCTGTTCGGCGACCCGGCGGGCGTCCTCGACGAAGCGGTCCTTGTCGCCCGCCCAGTCCTGTTCGTCGGCCATCTGCCGGGCCCTCCTCGTCGGATCGCACAGACCGGTCGGGCCCGGCGCGCACCAGCACCGCGTCGAGCCCGACCGACCGGGGCGTCGATGGCGCTGTCTGTTCAACGCGCGACCACCCGCGTCGGAAACCGGGGCGGTCACCCGCCTCCGGAGATTGTCACGCCTGGCCGGATCTGGCCACCGGGATGCCGGTCGTGGGGCGGTGGAGGTCGTCCAGCGCGGCGGTGAGGCTCGGCCGGATGGTCAGCCGCGCGTCCACACCGGTCACCTGGAGCGGGCGCAGCACGACGTGCCGGTGGGCCACGACGACGAACCGGATGCCGCGCAGCTCGGCGCGCTGGGCGGCCTCCAGGACGATGGCGATGCCGTTGGACCCGAAGAACTCGACACCGGACAGGTCGAGCACCAGGGCGGCGGGCTTGGCGTCGACCGCCGCGAGCGCCTTGGCCCTGGTGGTCTGCGCGGTGGTGGCGTCGATCTCACCGGTGAGCGCGAGCACCGACACGTCGTCGGGCAGGAGCGCGGTGGAGGTGGGAGTGGTCGGCGAGGCCTGCTTGGGCATGGGAAGTCCTCTCCACGAAGCAGAGAGAGACCAGCCGAGCTAGCTGTTGAACCCGAACCAATCTCGAACGCGCGAACGATGGTTCGCCTCGATAACGATACGAGGATCTGAAGGGGACGGCAACCCGGGAGCGTTCCCCACCCGTTCGGCGCGTCCCGGTCCGGCGGTTACGATGAGCGTCGCCGGTTGAGACACCAGCCGCGCGGACCGCAGTCGCCCACCGCGACGCGCATCCCGCGTGGATCGTGTCGCCGTCGCCACGGGAGTCGTCGAACAGTGACGGACCACCAGGACTCGTCTGCCCGGCGGCTGTTCGCCGGGCCGGGCGACACCCTCGCGAGACACCGGGCGCTCGACTGGTCGGCCACCCCCCTCGGCCCCGTCGACACCTGGTCGGTGGAGCTGCGCTCGGCGATCCGCACGGTCCTGCCCTCGCGCATCCCGATGCTGCTGTGGTGGGGGCCCCGGATGATCCAGATCTTCAACGAGGCCTACACACCGGTGCTGGGCGGCAAGTACCCCGAGGCCGTCGGCCAGCCGGGCGCGGAGTGCTGGCCGGAGGTGTGGGAGGAACTGGGGCCGATGGCGGAGTCCGCGCTGGCGGGCGGCGTCACGCACCTGGAGAACCACCTGCTGTACATGCGCAGGCACGGCTACCTGGAGGAGACGTACTGGACGTTCTCCTACAGCCCGGTGCACGCCGAGGACGGCTCGGTCGCGGGGATCTTCGTGGCGACGTCCGACGTGACGGCCCGCGTGCTCGGCGACCGCCGCCTGGAGGTGCTGCGGCGGCTCGGCACCGTGTCGGTCGCCGACGCCGCCACGGCGGCGGACGCCTGCCGGGCCGTGGTCGACGTGCTGGCGGGCAGCCCGCAGGACCTGCCGTTCGCCGAGATCCACCTGGGCGGCGCCGCCGGGCTCGTGCTCGTGGCGTCCTACGGCGACGCCGACGGCGTGGACGGCGAGGTGGTCGGGCGGGTCGCCGCGACGGGGAGCGCCGAGCGGACCGGAGCGGTGGCCGTCGTCCCGCTGCGCGGGGTCGGCGGGGTCCTCGGGGTCGTGGTGCTCGGGCTGAGCCGGTACCGCGAGTACGACCACGCCTACGCGACGTTCGTCGACCTGGTGGCCGCGCGGGTGGGCACCGCGCTGGGTGACGCCGTGGCCTACGGGGCCGAGCGCGACCGGGCGCGGGCGCTGGTCGACCTGGACGCCGCCAAGAGCCGGTTCTTCCAGAACGTCAGCCACGAGTTCCGCACGCCCCTGACGCTGCTGCTGGCGCCGCTGCGGAGCCTGCTGGACGACCACGCCGACGCGCTGCCCGAGGCCCAGCGGGAGGCGATGGCGGCGGCCCACCGCGCCGCGCAGCGGCTGCGGCTGCTGGTGGACGCCCTGCTCGACGTGGCCAGGTCGGAGTCCGGCAGGCTGCGCGCCCAGCCGGAGCCGACCGACGTCGCCGCGCTGACCGCCGAGTGCGCGGGCATGTTCACCTCGGTGGCCGACAACGCGGGCCTGCGGCTCGTGGTGGACCTCGACCCGGTGGGCGTGGTCGCGCTCGACCAGGAGATGTGGGCCCGCGTGGTGCTGAACCTGCTGTCGAACGCACTGAAGTTCACCCCGGAGGGCTCGATCACGCTGGCGCTGCGCACCACGGGGACCGACCTCGTCCTGAGCGTCACCGACACCGGTGTCGGCATCCCGGTGAGCGAGCAGGAGCGGGTCTTCGAGCGGTTCCACCAGGTCGAGGGGATCACCGGCCGCAGCCGGGAGGGCACCGGCATCGGGCTCTCGCTGGTCGCGGACCTGTCCGCGGCGATGGGCGGCACCACCACCGTCGAGAGCGCGCCGGGGGTCGGCAGCACGTTCACCGTCACGGTTCCGCTGCGCCCGTCCGAGACCGGTTCCGGGCGCACCAGCCCCGCGGTGGCCGAGCTGGGCGCCGCGTTCGCGGGCGAGGCCCGGCAGTGGGACTCGTCCGCGGTGTCCACACCGGACGACTCGGGCAGCCGCGTCCTGCTGGTGGAGGACAACGCGGACATGCGCGACCACCTGGTGCGGCTGCTCGCCGGGCAGCAGTGGTCGGTCGACGCGGTCGGCGACGCGGACTCCGCCCTCCGGCAGGCCCGCGACAAGCGGCCCCACCTGGTGCTCAGCGACGTGATGCTGCCCGGCCGCGACGGCCTGTCGCTGCTGGCCGACCTGCGCGCGGACCCGGACCTCGCCCGCGTCCCGGTCGTGCTGCTGACCGCCCGCGCGGGCTCGGAGTCCACGGTGGAGGGATTGCGGCTCGGCGCGGACGACTACGTGGTGAAGCCGTTCGACCCGGTCGAGCTGGTCGCGCGCGTCCGCGTGCACCTGGAGCTGTCGCAGCTGCGCGAGGCGCTGATCGTCGCCGGGGAGCACCGGGTGAGCACCCTGCGCCGAGCGCTCGACACGCGCGACACGATCAGCCAGGCCGTGGGCATCACGATGGCGTTGAACCGGTGCGACGCCGCCACCGCGTTCGACCGGCTCGCGGCGACGTCGAAGAACCGCAACGTGAAGGTGCGCGACCTCGCGGTGGAGGTCGTGGAGCGGTTCACCACCGGCATCTCCTGACGGCCCGACACCGATCTGTCCGGTCGTGTCGCTTCTTGTCCGGTTGTGTCGATGACACGTAACAGGTCTGGACCATACGCTGAGTGCTCCGCTGCCACGTCGAGGAGGACGAGCCGAGGAGAGTCTGGCGTGAAGGCAACAACAGTCCGGTGGGCGGTCACCGCGGTGGCAGCGCTGTCCGCGGCACTCATCAGCTCCCCGGTGTCGGCGCAGCCGGCCCCGGCACCCGACCCGGTCCAGGCCAGGATGCTCGCGCAGCAACCGCTGATCGCGGCGGCGGACATCGTCAAGGCGGAGGCCGAGGACGTCACCGGCTTCGCGGGCCTCGTGCTGGAGGACTCGCACGTCGAGCTGTGGTGGAAGGGCGACGTGCCCGACTCCGTGGCCGCGGTGGTGAAGCGGGCGTCCGAGGTGGCGCCGGTGCGCGTCTCCCCCGCCGCGCACACCAACGCCGAGCTGCGGGAGGCGGCGAAGACCGTCGAGGCGAGCCGGGGGCCCGGGTCGCCGGTGCACGCGGTCAAGATCCCCGCCGACGGCAGCGGACTGGTGCTCGGCACCTACCCGTGGAGCGACGCGGGGGCGTTCACCTCCGCGCTCGACCCGGGCGTTCCGGTGTCCGTGGTCCGCGAGGAGCCGCTGCGGCCGGTGTCGCGGCGCAACGACGGCCCGCCGTGGAAGGGCGGCGCGACCATCGTGCTCGGCAACGCCGCCTGCACCTCCGGTTTCGCGGTCCGCAACGGCAACAACGACCGGTTCCTGCTCACCGCGGCGCACTGCGGCAACCCCGGCCAGCGGGTGACCGACCCGACGGGCGAGTACATCGGCACCGTGAGCGTCGAGCACTCCGACCACGACATCATGCTGATCCCCACCGGCAACGTGACGAGCCAGCTGTACGTGGGCGGCGGCGACAGCAACTCGGTCGAGGCCGTGCGCGGCTGGGGTGACGTCTACACCAACGAGATCCTGTGCCAGTCCGGTGTCACGAGCGCCGGGGCGACCGGCGGCGCCGTGTGCAACATCAAGGTCCTGTTCTTCTACTCCGACCGCGAGGACCTGGTGGAGGGCGAGCAGCTCAACGGCCAGCCCGCCGCGCGGCCCGGTGACAGCGGCGGCCCGGTCTACGGCCCGTCGTCCGCGGGCGGCGTGATCGCGAAGGGCACGGTGACGCGCACGGCGGGAGCCCGCATCGGGTTCCAGGACTTCCGCACGGCGAACCGCGACTTCGGCGTGTACATGCCGTAGCCGCACCGGGACCGGGGGATCCGCGCGCCGAGCGGTTCCCCCGGTCCGGGGAGCGACCTCCCCCGAACCGCTCCGCCGGGCTTGCGCTCGTCCCTACAGTGGTTCGCGCGATCTTGTCCCGCGCCACCGACCACCGAGGACGCCGACCATGCGCGTTGCCCGCACCACGAGCAGGGTCGCCGCGACGGCCGCCGCCGCGCTCCTGCTCGTCGCCGCCCCACCCGCGCTCACGGTGGCCGAGTCGGCGCCGACGAACGCCGTGCCGCCGCCGGTGGACCGCGACCTGCTGCCGGTGTCCGTGACGCCGAGGGCCGACCTCACCTACGCGCAGTCCAAGCCCTGCAAGGCTTCCGCCGCCGAGGACCAGACGCTCACGGCCAAGCCGCACGCCCAGCTCGTGCTGCGCCTCGACGACGCGCACCGGTTCGCCACCGGCAAGGGCGTGAAGATCGCGATCATCGACACCGGCGTCCGCCCGCACGCGCGGCTCGGCGACCGCGTGGAGGCGGGTGGCGACTTCGTCGTGACCTCCGACCGGGGCCTCGTCGACTGCGACGGCCACGGCACCGAGGTGGCGGGCGTCGCGGCGGCGAGCCGCGACCCGCGGACCGGGTTCGTCGGCGCCGCACCGGACGCCACGATCCTGTCCATCCGCCAGACGAGCGGCTTCTACGAGGCCGAGAACCCCGGCCCCGACGGCCGCACGACCCCCGGCGGGGTCCTCACGCTGGCCCAGTCCATCGTGCACGCCGTCGACCGCGGCGCCGACGTCATCAACATCTCGCTCACCTCGTGCACCAGGCCGAAGAGCCCCGGCCCCGGCGAACGCGCGGTGCAGGCCGCGATCGACTGGGCCGTCAACACCAAGGACGTCGTGGTCGTCGCCGCGGCGGGCAACCTGGGCCCCGAGGGCAAGGGGTGCGCCGCGCAGAACGACAACCCCGACGCCGAGGACGTCCAGGTCGTCGCGTCCCCGCCGTGGTACCGCGACGACGTGCTGTCCGTGGCGTCGGTGGACCGCCAGGGCAGGCCGTCGACGTTCAGCGTGTGGGGCCCGTGGGTGAGCATCGCCGCGCCCGGCGAGGAGATCACGACCGTGGACGCGCAGGGCGAGGGCCTCACCGACGTCTCCATCGCCGAGGACGGCAAGGAGGGGGCCATCCAGGGCACCAGCTTCGCCGCGCCCTACGTCGCGGGCGTCGCCGCGCTGGTGCGGGAACGCCACCCCGAGCTGACCGCGCGCCAGGTGGTGCGGCGCCTCACGTCCACCGCGCAGCACCCCGGCAACCAGGACGGCCGCGACCGCAAGGTCGGCGCGGGCGTGGTCGACCCGATCGCGGCGCTCACGGCCGAGCTGCCGCTGGAACGACCGGGCGCCCAGCTCCCCGAACTGCCGCCGCTGGTGACCGACCTCGGCAGCCGCGAGGCCCCGGACCGGACCCCGCTGGTGGTCGCGCTGGCCGGGAGCGGCACGGCCGCGGGTCTGCTGCTGCTGGCCCTGTTCGTCGTGCGCACGACCCGCCGACCCCGCTCGCCCCGAGGCTGACCGGGCCCTGAACCCCGGCCCGCTTCCGCACCGCGCAGACCCGCGCGCCCCGAAACCAACCGAACCCGACCCGCTTCCCCACCGCACCACCAGGCAAGCCCTTACCGCGAGCCGCCGTGCCCAGGCTTCCGGCGGCCCGCCGCCCGAACCGGGCAGCCGCACCCGGCCCCAAGAAGGTCTAGACAAGTCATCCCTTACATCGTGACTTGATTAAAGACATGCAGTAACGTCGCCCGCAGCCGCCGCCCGAGCGAAGGGAAGTGTCGATGAGGACACGAGCACTCGCGTTCGCTGGCTCGTGGGTCCCCCCGCCCTCCTGAGGGGTTCGCCGACTCAGCACCACCCGACCGGTTCCGCGGCACGACCGCGCGGACCGGCGCTCGCCGACCCCGTGCGACGCAGCCACCCTGCCGCGCCCCGCACGACCCCCGCCCCACCCGAACCGCGCTTCGCGAACCCACCGCGTCGCGCGGGGCTCCTATCCTGAAAGCGAGCCGTCCATGCAGTCATCCACGTCCAGGAGCCGTCTCCGGAAGCGCCTCGGCGCCGTCGGCGTCGCACTGGCCACCCTCGCGACCGGCATCACGGTCGCGGTCGTCGGCAGCACGGCCGCCGAGGCCACGGTCCTGCCGAACGGCTTCCGCAGCGTCGGCTACATGCCGTCCTGGTCGGGCAACGTCAACGCCATCCAGTACTCCAAGCTGACGCACATCAACTACTCGTTCGCCCTGCCGAACTCCAACGGCTCGCTCCAGGCCATCCCCGACCCCGGCAAGCTCCAGTCGCTGGTGAGCCAGGGCCACGCCAACGGCGTGAAGGTCTCGCTCGCGATCGGCGGCTGGAACGACGGCAACGACTCGGCCTTCGAGGCGCTGGCGGGCAACGCGGGCAGCCGCACGACGTTCGTCAACGCGGTCATGGGCGCCATCAACCAGTACAACCTGGACGGCGTCGACATCGACTGGGAGTACCCGGACCCCGGCCAGTCGGGCAACAACTACACCGCGCTGATGCAGCAGCTCAGCAGCGCGCTGCACGCGCAGGGCAAGCTGCTCACCGCGGCGGTGGTGTCGGAGGGCGGCACCGCGAACGGCGTCCAGCCCGCGGTCTTCAGCGCCGTCGACTGGCTCAACATCATGGCGTACGACGGCGGCAGCCCCCACGCCAACTACGACTGGTCGATCGCGTCGGTCAACTTCTGGAAGAACCGCGGCCTGCCCGCCAACAAGGCGGTGCTCGGCGTCCCGTTCTACAGCAGGCCGACCTACCTCACCTACGCCGACCTGGTGTCGCGCGACCCGGCCAACGCCAACCGCGACTGCACCACCATCAGCGGCGTGCAGCAGTGCTACAACGGCATCCCGACGATCAAGCGCAAGACCCAGTGGGCCATGGCCAACGCGGGCGGCATCATGAACTGGGAGCTGTCCCAGGACACGACCGGCTCCACCTCGCTGGTCAGCGCCATCTACGACACGGTCACCGGCGGCACCACCCCGCCCGTCGGCGGCAAGACCGGCCCCATCACCGGCATCGCGTCCAAGTGCGTCGACGTGGCGGCGGCGAACAGCGCGAACGGCACCGCGGTCCAGCTCTACACCTGCAACGGCAGCACCGCGCAGAGCTGGACGGTCGGCACGGACACCACGATCCGCGCACTGGGCAAGTGCCTCGACGTGACGAGCGCGGGCACCGCCAACGGCACGCCGATCCAGCTGTGGGACTGCAACGGCACCGGGTCGCAGAGCTGGCAGGCCCAGTCGAACGGCACCCTGCGCAACCCCGCGTCGGGCCGCTGCCTCGACGTGACGGGCAACAGCTCGGCGGACGGCGCCCGGCTCCAGATCTGGGACTGCTTCGGCGGCGCGAACCAGGTGTGGCGGCTCCCCGCCTGATCCGATCCCGCGGAACGCCCGGCCGCTCGCGCCGCGGCCGGGCGTTCCGCATTCACGAACGGCGTCCGGTCGGTCCGTTCCGGACATCAACACCGGGGCAGCTCGACCAGCGGTTCCTCCCTGTTCGCGGACCCCGCCGGACGCCTCGACCGGCCCCACCGCCGCCGGTCAGATCCCGTCGGCGAGTTCGGCCAGCCTGTTCCCGACGGCCTCGGGGTCGATCCCCGTGTCGTTGGTCAGCACCGTCACGGACAGGCCGGACGACGGCCGGATGCTGTTGGCGCTGCGGAACCCCGTGACCAGCCCTCCGTGGTAGTAGGTGAGGCCGGGCCCGCTGTCGTGGACCTCGATGCCGTACCCGTACCCCACCGGCGTGCCCGGCACCTGCGCGCGCGGCACCACCATCGACGCCAGCGACCCGGCGTTCAGCACGGCGGGCGTCCCGGTGAGCAGGAAGGCGTTCCACCGCGCCAGGTCGCCCGTGCTGGACACCACGCCGCCCGCCGCGTAGTACAGCGACGGGTGGTCCTCGCCGGGTGTCGTCCAGTCCGTGTACCCCTTGGCGCGCGGGGCGGCGCCGCCGTCGTAGCGGGTGTCGCGCATCCCGAGCGCGTCGAACAGCTGCCGCCGCAGGAACGTCCCGTAGTCCATCCCGGACAGTCGTTCGACCAGCAGCCCGAGGACGACGTACCCGGAGTTGCTGTACCTCCACTGCGTCCCCGGCTCGAAGTCGAGCGGTTTGCCCGCCACGTAGGAGATCAGCTCCGCCGGGGCCACCTCGCGGTTCTGGAACCGGGCCGCCTCCTCCTCGGGGGCGGAGGTGTAGTTGTAGAGCCCGGACGTGTGCAGCAGCAGCTGCTCGACGGTGATCGGCGCCCACTCGGCGGGGCAGCCCTGGAGGTAGGCGCAGACCGGTTCGGTGACGCGCAGCTTGCCCTGCTCCTGCAACCGCAGCACGGCGACGGCCGTGAACTGCTTGGTGATCGACCCGACCTCGAACCGGGTGTCCGGCGTGATCGGCGCGCCCGACTCGACGTCGGCGGGCCCGTAGCCCTTGCGCAGCAGCACGTCCGTGCCCCGCCGCACCTCGACGGCGCCGCGGAACTGCTGCTGCCCCACGAGCCCGGTCAGGTAGTCGTCGAGCGGTCCGCCGTCCGGCGTCGGCGGGACGGACACGGCGGACGGCACCGACGGCGGCGTGGACGACGGGGCGGCCGGGGCCGAGGACGACGCGGGTGGGGGCGGCGTGGACGACGGGGCCGGGGCCGGGGCGGTGGTGCACGCCACCGCGAGACCGGCGACGCACAGCACCGCACCCACCACCGCACGCACCGAGCCGACCACGGCCACCCCCTTCACGAGGTGACTCTACGTCGTCAACCTGCGACGTTGCGCTCGGACTCCTCGACGGCCGGGCTGAACGGCAGCACGCGGGCCCCCGGCTCGGGAGCGGTCGCCGCGAGCCGGGCCAGCAGCGCCGGGGTGACGCCCCGGTAGGCGGCCGGGTCGACCGGGTTGAGCCAGTGCGACGCCCGGACGCGCGCCGTGACGTCCAGGTCGAGGTCGCCGAGCACCTCGTCCACGTTGTGCATCGAGAACGGGATGATCTTCGTGCCGCGGCAGTGGTGGCCGTCCGTGGCGGCGTCCATGAACGCCAACTGCTCCACGACCGCACCGCGCATCGCGCCCGCCTCCGGCAGCGGGACGGCGCCCGCGATGTCGGCGGCGATCCAGACGGCGGCCATCTCGGCGTTCAACGGGCTGAAGAACGAGGAGTTGTAGCCGTTGAAGTACAGGCCGGGCACGCCCAGCGGCAGGATCTGCCGGTACAGCATGAAGTTGCCGCGCTCGTCGAACAGCTCCCGCCGCACGTCCTCGGCCAGGAACGGCACCCCCTGGGTGAACCCGGTGGCGCACACGACCAGGTCGGCGGGCAGCTGGACGCCGTCGCTCAGCTCGGCGAACGGCTTCCCGTCCCGCGCGAGGAGGCGGGTGACCGTGCGGTCGCGGCGCACGGTGATGCGGCCCTCGGCGACGCCCTCGAAGAAGCCCTCGGTCGCGAGGCCGATGGCGCCGCGGACGATGTCCTCCATGGTCCCGGCGGGCACCAGGTCCAGCCGCTCGAGCCCGAACTGGCGGACCGACACCGAGCCGACGGAGTTGAGCATGGCGCGCCGCAGGCCGTTGCCCGGCCCGTGCAGGAACTTCTCGACGCCGCGCGGCCGCAGGTAGCGGAACAGCGCCTCGCCCATCCTGGTGAGCAGCAGCATCTTGAAGTTCAGCACGCCCGCGATCCTGCGCGGCACCTTCCACAGCAGTTGGCGGGCGATCACGTCCGTGCTGGCGGCGACCTCGCTGACCGGCACGGTCACGTCGCACGCCGACTTGCCGTAGCCGACGACCAGCACGTGCCTGTCCCGCGCCTCCTCGGCGTCGTGGAACTCCGTGCCCGCGAGCAGCCTCCCGCCCGCGGCGGTGAACTCCTCGACACCGGGGTAGGCCGGGACCATCGGCTCGCAGAACACGCCGTTGGCGACGACCAGCCGGTCGAACACCTCGGTGCCGACGGTGGTCGCCACGGTCCACCGGCCGTCGACGTCGCGCCTGGCGCTGGTGACCTCGGTCCCGAGCCGCAGCACGCGGTCGACCCCGTACCGGGCCGCGTAGGCCGCGAAGTACTCCTGGACCTGCTTCCCGTCCGGCCACTCGGGGTAGTCCTCCGGCATCGGGAAGTCCGACAGCGAGTACTGGGCCTTGGAGCTCTGGGTCGTCACGCCGGGGTAGCGGCGGGTCGCGCTCCACACGCCGCCGACGTCGGGCGCCTTGTCGAACACGGCCAGGTCGTGACCGGCCTGGAGCAGGACCTTGGCGGTGGCGAGGCCCGCGACGCCCGCACCGATGACGGCGATCCGCATGGCTACTCGGCCTCCGACGGGATCTGGAGCTCGATGCCGAAGTCCGCCATGATCGACTTCATCAGGGTCATGTCCTTGGGACCGGGCGGCATGTCCGCGAGCGCCTGGTAGTACCGCTCCAGCCCGGCGGGCGACACGACGGAGACCACCCGCGCCTCCTCGGCGTAGGGGTTGCGGAACGCGTGCACCACGTCGCGCGGCAGGAACAGGAAGTCGCCGTGCCCGATGGTGAACTCCTCGCCGCCGAGGGACACGTCCATCTTGCCCGCCAGGCAGATGAACGACTCGTCCTCGCGGGTGTGCAGGTGCGGAGGAGGACCGTTGGTCTCCGGCGGGACCGCGTACTCGAACATCGAGTAGGCGTCCCGCGTGGACTTCCCGTCCGCCTTGACCGTGATGCCGAGCCCGATCGCCGCGATGGCGCGGCCTTCGCGAGAGGGGAGCATGTAGCCGCCGCCCAGGGTCACCGGAGTCTCCTTCGTGGTGGTCGGAGTGTCAGCGGTCACAGCCTGGGGGTGACCACGGCGATCCACCAAACCCCAGTCCCGCTCACCGGGACTCTTTCCTCACCGGCGGGTGGCGTACGCCCGTGACGCGGCGGCGGCCGCCAGCCGTACAGCGGGCCCGATGCGGTCCGCGCGCACGAGCGCCGTGGGGCCGGTGACCGACAGGGCGGCCACGACGTCGCCGAGCGGACCGAAGACCGGGGCGGCCACGCAGTTCACCCCGATGTTGCCCTCCTCGCGGTCGACGGCCCAGCCCCGGTCCGGGATGGCGGCCAGCTCGCGCAGGACGGCGACCTCGCTGGTGAGCGTGCGGGGTGTGCGCGCGACCATCCCGGCGGCGAGCACCTCCGCGACCACGGCGGGGTCGGAGTAGGCCAGGATCGCCCGGCCCAGGCCGGAGCAGTGGGCCGGGATCGTGCCGCCGACCTGCGACAGCATCGGCATCGGCTGGTGACCGGTGATCTTCTCCACGACCAGCACCTGCGCCCCCTTGAGCACGCCGAGCTGCACGGTGGTCCTGGTCGCGTTGTACAGGTCCTGGAGGAACGGCAGCACGGACTCGCGCAGCTCGTGCCGGATCGGCGCCAGGCCGGACAGCTCGAACAGCCGGTTGCCGATCCGGTACCGGTCCTTCGGCTTGTCCAGCCACCCGAGCCTGATCATCCGGTCGGCGGTGCGGTGGGTGGTGGAGCGCGGCAGCCCGCAGCGGGTGACCAGCGCGGCGAGGGTCAGCTCCCGGTGCTCGGCGTCGAACGCGCCCAGGATGGCGGCGGCGCGGTCCAGCCCGCCCATCCCCTCAGAACTTCCGTCCCGCTCAGCGGGACTCACCGTTGGCTCCCCGAGTTCACACGGGTCAGGCTAACCCCGTCGCGACGATCTCCCCAGGAGGAAGCCATCAGCACTCGGACCGCACTCGTGGGCGGCGGTGCCGCGGGCATCGGCCACGCCACGGCGGAGCACCTGGCCCGCGCGGGCCACCAGGTCGTCATCACCGGGCGTCGGGAGGACGTGCTCCAGGACGCCGCGGCCCGGCTGCGGGACCGCACCGGCGCCACCGTGCTCGCGCTCGTGAACGACGTGTCCGCACCGGGTGCCGCGCACGCCGCGCTGACGGAGGTCGTGGACCGCTTCGGCTCGCTCGACGTCCTCGTGCTCAACGCGGGCGGCCCACCACCGGGCCGGATCCTGGACGTCGGCGACGAGCAGTGGCGGGAGGCGTTCGACCTGCTCCTGCTCGGCCCGCTGCGGCTGGCCGGGTTGGCGCTGCCCGGCATGGCCGAACGCGGCTTCGGCCGGGTGGTGTTCGTGACGTCCTCGGCCGTGCGGCAGCCGCAGCCCGACCTGGCGACGTCGGTCGTGCTGCGCTCCGGCGTGACCGCGGCGGCGAAGCTGCTGTCGCGGGAGTTCGCGGCCGAGGGCGTGACGGTGAACTGCGTGGCCCCCGGCGCCACCGCGACCGAGCGCCGCGCCCAGGTGCTCGGCGAGCGCGCCGCGGCGGCGGGCCGCGACCTCGCCGACGTCGCCGCCGAGGACGCCGCGCACGTCCCGACGGGCCGGGCGGGCGAACCGGAGGAGGTCGGTGCCGCCGTGGCGTTCCTGGCGTCCGACGCGGCGAGCTACGTGAACGGGACCGTCCTGGCGGTCGACGGTGGACGAACGGAGACGATCTGATGGCCCAGTCCGGACCGGACTTCAGCATGGCCGAGTTCCTCGGCGCCATAGCCGACACCGTGCGGCCGAGCGCGCTGCGGCCGGTGGTCGTGCGCGCCGCGGAACTGGAGACCCTGCCCGCCGCGCAGGTCCACAACCCCACGACGCTGTCCATCGCGGGGAAGCTGCCGACCGCGACGTTCGAGATCTTCCGGCAGACGATCCCGCCGGGCCTCACGTCGGACATGCAGCGCCACCACCACGAGACGGTGCACTACGTCATCTCCGGCGACGGCCACAGCGAGGTCGAGGACGAGACCGAGAGCTGGTCCACCGGCGACTTCGTCTACACGCCGCCGTGGACGTGGCACCGGCACCACAACGACTCGACCGAGCACCCGGTCGAGTTCCTGACCATCGAGAACTCCCGGCTGCTCACCGCACTCGGCGTCGGACGGCGGCAGAGCGCGGGCCTGGCGACCCTCGCGGAGGCCCGCGCCCGCTTCACGGAGGAGACCTCATGAGCGCCCTGCCCGAGCACATCAGCGTCTGGGGGGAGCTGGCCGACGTCGACCACCAGCTCCGCCACGTGGACGTCGACGGCGTCCGCACCAGGGTGTTGCAGGCCGGGGAGGGGCCGGACCTGGTCCTGCTGCACGGCACCGGCGGCCACCTGGAGGCCTACGCCCGCGACATCGCGGGGCTGGCGGCGGACTTCCGCGTCACCGCCTACGACATGGTCGGCCACGGCTGGTCGGACCTGCCGGACCTCCCGTACACGATCGACGTCCTGTCGGCGCACCTGCTGGGGCTGATGGACGCGCTCGGCATCGGGTCCGCGCACCTGTCCGGCGAGTCGCTGGGCGGCTGGGTCGTGGCGTGGACCGCCGCCCACCACCCCGAGCGGGTCGACCGGCTCGTGCTGAACACGCCGGGCAACATCGCGAACAAGCCCGAGGTCATGGCCAGGATGCGGGACAGCACCAGGGCCGCGGTGCGGGACCCGAGCGACGAGACCGTGCGCCGCCGCGTCGAGTTCCTGTTCCACCACAAGGAGATGGTGACCGACGAACTGGTGAACCTGCGGCGCGCGGTGTACAGCCGCCCCGGCTTCACCCAGGCGATCGAGAACACGCTCGTGCTCCAGGACCCGGTGGTGCGCGAGGACTTCGCCTGGGACCCGTCGTGGGTCGGGAAGGTCACCGCGCCGACGCTGCTGCTGTGGACCGAGCACGACCCCACCGGCGGGCTCGACGAGGCGGACGTGCTGCTGGGGTGGCTGCCCGACGCGCGGCTGCACGTGATCGCCGACGCCGGGCACTGGCCGCAGTGGGAGAAGCCCGCCGAGTACCTGCGCGCGCACCACGACTTCCTCGTCCTCGCCGTGGACCCCTCATGAGCGAGATCATCGGTTTCGTGGGCATGTCCCACTCCCCCTTCGCGACCATGACGCCGCCGAGCGACCCGTCGCAGCCCGGCGGCGCGTTCCTCGCGGGCACCGAGCGCGTGGCGCGGACCGTGGCGGAGCTGGCCCCCGACGCGATCGTCGTCATCGGCCCCGACCACTTCCACGCCAACTTCTACGACGTCATGCCGCCGTTCGTGCTCGGCGTGGAGGAGGCGATCGGGTTCGGCGACTTCGACAGCCGCTCCGGCCCGCTGCCGGTGGCCCCGCAGCTCGCGTGGTCGATCCGCGACGGGCTCGCGGCCGACGGGTTCGACCTGTCGCTGTCGTACTCGCTCACCGTCGACCACGGCGTGGTGCAGTCCTACGAGATGGTGTCCGGCGGTGCGCCGATCCCGCTGGTGCCGCTGGTGGTCAACACCGCGGCACCGCCGCTGCCCAGCATGGAGCGCTGCGTGCGCCTCGGTGTGGCGCTCGGCGACGCGATCCGCTCGTCGGCGTTCGCCGGGCGGGTGCTGGTCGTCGCCAGCGGCGGGCTGTCGCACTGGCTGCCGTCCAACGACCCGCGCGAGGTCGACGGGGAGCGGCGCGAGTCGGTCATCCACGGCCGCAAGGACGTCCGCGCGTTCGCCGCCGCGCGCGAGCCGCGGGTGCGGGCGATGGGCGGCGACCCGAACGCCAGGGTCAACGCGGAGTGGGACGACTGGTTCCTCACGCAGCTCTCGGCGGCGGACACCGCGCCGATCGCGGCGCTCGGCGACGCGGCGCTGGAGGACAGCGCGGGCAGCGGCGGGCACGAGGTCCGGGCGTGGTTGATCGGCCAGGCCGCCGTCGGGGAACCGCTGCGGTGGACCAGTTACGAGCCCGTCCCGGAGTGGATCACCGGCATGGGCATCGGCACGAGCTTCGAGGTGCGCTGACATGACGACGACCGAGGCGTACCTCCGACTGGCGTCCGCGCGAGCGGGTCGCCGCCCCTGTCCCCCGATCCGCGACCTGCTGCCCGTGGGCGACGTGGACGCCGCCTACCGGGTGCAGTCCACGTGGCTCTCCGAGCGGATCGCGGCGGGTTCGTCGGTCGTGGGCCGCAAGATCGGCCTGACCAACCCCGTCGTGCGCGAGCAGCTCGGCGTGGACCAGCCCGACTTCGGCTTCCTGCTGGACGACATGGTGTGCCCCGAGGGCCTGCCCGTCGACATCACCCGCACGCTCCAGCCGAAGATCGAGGCGGAGATCGCCTTCGTGCTGGCCCACGACCTCACCGAGGACGAGATCGGCCCCGCCGAGGTCGCCGCCGCGACCGACCACGTGGTCGCCGCGCTGGAGGTCGTGGACAGCCGGATCGAGGGCTGGGACATCGGCATCCTCGACACCGTCGCCGACAACGCCTCCTCCGGCCTGTTCGTGCTCGGCTCCGGCCCCGTCCCCCTGGACGGCCTGGACCTGGCCGCGTGCACCATGACCATGAGCCGCGACGACGAGGTCGTGTCCACGGGCACGGGCGCGGACTGCCTGGGCGACCCCCTGCTGGCCGTGGCGTGGCTGGCCGCGACCGCACGCGACCGGGGCCGTCCCCTGCGCCGGGGCGAGGTCGTGCTGTCCGGCGCGCTGGGCCCGATGGTGCCGGTCATCCCCGGCGACCGCTTCCGCGCGGAGATCAGCGGCCTCGGCGACGTGGCGGCCCTGTTCACCGGGGGCCGGTCGTGAAGGTCGCCGTGATCGGGTCGGGCAACATCGGCACCGACCTGATGATCAAGGTGCTGCGCGTGGGGCAACGCCTGGAGATGGGCGCGCTGGTGGGCATCGACCCGGAGTCCGACGGGCTGGCCAGAGCAGACCGCCTGGGTGTGCCCACCACCTCCGGCGGCGTGGAGGGCCTCGTGGCCATGCCGGGCTTCGAGGACGTCCGCATCGTCTTCGACGCCACCTCGGCCAAGGCGCACGAGGCCAACGCCCGAGCACTGGCACCGCACGACATCAGGCTGATCGACCTCACCCCGGCGGCACTGGGCCCGTTCGTCGTCCCCGCCGTGAACCTCGACCACCACCTGGACGCCCGCGACCTCAACATGGTCACCTGCGGCGGCCAGGCCACCATCCCCGTCGTGGCGGCGGTGGGCAGCACGACCCACGTGCCCTACGCGGAGATCGTCGCCTCCATCGCCTCCAGGTCCGCGGGCCCCGGCACCAGGGCCAACATCGACGAGTTCACCGAGACCACGGCCGCCGCCATCGAATCGGTCGGCGGCGCGCGGCGCGGCAAGGCGGTGATCGTCCTCAACCCGGCCGAACCACCACTCGTCATGCGCGACACCGTGTTCTGCCTGGTGGAAGACCCGGACGACCGCGCCATCACCCACGCGGTGGAACGCATGGTCGAGGACGTGGCCACCTACGTCCCCGGCTACCGCCTCAAGCGCCCGGTCCAGATCACCCCCCTGGACGGCCCCGTGCACACCCTCGTGGGAGACAGCGCGGTCACCCACAGGGTCAGCGTGTTCCTGGAGGTCGAGGGGGCGGCCCACCACCTCCCCGCCTACGCGGGCAACCTCGACATCATGACCTCGGCGGCCCTCCGCGTCGGCGAGCGGATCGCGGAGACCACCACATGACCAGGAGCCTGTACGTCCAGGACGTCACCCTGCGAGACGGCATGCACGCCACCAAGCACCACCTCAGCCCCGCCACGGCGGCGAAGGTGGCCGCGGCCCTCGACGCGGCAGGCGTGGACGCCATCGAGGTGGCCCACGGCGACGGCCTCTCCGGCGGCAGCCTCGTCTACGGCCCTGGCAGCAACACCGACTGGGAGTGGATCGAAGCCGTAGCCGGCGCCGTCACCCGAGCACGCATCACCACGCTGCTGCTACCGGGGATCGGCACGGTGGCCGACCTGGAACGAGCCCACGACATGGGCGTCACCTCGATCAGGATCGCCACCCACTGCACCGAAGCGGACGTCTCGGCACAGCACATCGAGACCGCACGAGAACTGGGCATGGACGTCTCCGGCTTCCTCATGATGTCCCACAGGGCATCGCCGGAAGAACTGGCAGAACAAGCCAAACTCATGGAGTCCTACGGCGCGCACTGCGTCTACGTGACGGACTCGGCGGGCAGGCTGACAGTGAACGACGTACGGGAAAGAATCCGCGCCTACCGCACAAAACTAGCCCCGACAACAGAAATCGGCATCCACGCCCACGAAAACCTCTCCCTCTCGGTAGCCAACTCACTGGCAGCAGCGGAAGAGGGCGCCACCAGGGTAGACGCCTCACTGGCGGGCCACGGCGCAGGCGCGGGCAACTGCCCACTGGAACCCTTCATCGCCGTGGCGACCCTGGAGGGCTGGCACCACAACTGCGACCTCTTCGCCCTGCAAGACGCAGCGGAAACCCTGGTCCGCCCACTACAGGACCGCCCGGTGAGAGTGGACGGAGACACCCTGACCCTGGGCTACGCAGGCGTCTACTCCAGCTTCCTAAGACACGCGGAAACAGCAGCAAAAACCCACAACGCAGAAGTAAGACAACTACTGATAAAAGCAGGCGAACAAGGCCTGGTAGGCGGCCAAGAAGACCTACTGCAAGACATAGCCCTAAGTATGACAAAACCCAACCACAGCAAACAGGAAGACACGGCTTTCCCTAAACCAGTGGCCGATTTTACTCGGGGGATTTGACCCTTACCCCGGTAGATCGGGCAGGTTGACACCACCTGCCCTTTAGCCCGATCACAGGGTCAAATCGAGGGGTCCCCGAGTCACATCGGCCACCACCGCTGGGACTCGCGGCCACCCGACCCGACGGACTTGCAGCTACCGGATCCGACGGACTTGCAGCCACCCGACCCCACGGGCCCAACAGCAACCCGACCCCGACACGATCAGCAGCCACCCGATCCCGACACGACCTCAACTACCCGATCCGACGCCACCACCGACCACCGGAACCAGCAACAACCCGCCCCACCGAGCCCCTGACCCGAACCACCCCCACCACCAAGAACACCGCACAACCCCCCACCCCCGTCCCCACCAACAACCCCTCCCCGCCCCCACCGGCCAACACCACCGCAGCCACCCCGCTGGCCACGGCAAACCCCACAGCCCCACAGGAGTAGAGAACGGAGAACGCCACCGACCACTCCTCGACCGGCAGGGCCTCCGCGACGCTCACACCGCGAGCGGTGCTGGCGGCAGCCTGGAAGAACCCGGCAACGCCCACCAGCACCACCGTGGCGACGACGGACCCCACCACCCCCACCCCGACGACCACGCCCCCGAACAACGAAGCCAGCACCAGCGTGTGCCCCAGCACCGACCCGCGCCACCGCCGAACCCCGTACACGAAACTGCCCACCACGCTGAAGACGGCCAGCAACGACAACGCCACCCCGGCCCACCCGGCAGCCCCACCACGCCCCTCCACCACACCGGGCAACGTCACCTCGACCACGGCCTGCAAAGCCATCACCACGACGGCCACCACCACCGAGGGCCACACGACCCGCAGGACCCGCACGCCCACCGCCCCACCGGCCCCAGCCGCAGACCCACCCAGCGACTCGGGCAACCGCCCCGCCACACCCACCACCGCGACCAGCCCGGCGGCAACGGCCAGCAGCGCCACGTCGGGCTCCCCCAGCACCACCGCCCCGGCGGCCAACGCGGGCCCGGCGATCTGACACACCTGGTTCACGATCACGTCGAGCGCCATCGCGCTCTCCCGCTCGCCGAGGGCCGAGGAGACCAGCACCGTCCGCAGTCCGCCGAACGTCCCGCTGGCCACTCCCCCACCGACGGCGGCGAGCACGACGGCCCCCAACGGCACCCCGCCCCGCAGCGCCACCACGACCCCCACCAACGCGACCGCCTCCACCACGGCCACCCGACGCAGCTCCGCCCGCAGCGGGCAGCGCTGGAACCGGGCCCCCATCCACGGCGCTGCGACGGCTTCCCCGACCGCGTAGGCCCCCACGACCACGGCGCCCCACGCGTAGGACCCCGTGTGCGCCTCGGCGATGAACACGACGGCCAGCGGAACGGTGCACACCGCGAGCCGGGTGGCGACCGTCGCCACCATCCACCACCACGTCGACGACCGCGAGAGCAACACCCGGTACCCGCCCACCAGCACCTCCGCCGAGCGCACGCTGGACCACCCGCCCCGGAGGATCCCGTCATGGCGACCACCGCGCCAGGGCACGACGTCTTCACCCCTGATCGGCGAGGTCGACGACCACTCGCCTGCCCCGTTCGACGTGGTGGCCGGGGGCGTCGGGCCGGGACGGTGCGGTCGGCCTGCTCGACGTCGACCCGGACGGGGCCCGCGCGCCGCGCGGGCTGGTGGGCGACCTGGCCCCGGCCGAGCGGCGCGACCACCTGGTGGGCGTCGAACCCGGTCCGGTCCGCTGAGATGGCGGGAGCCCGGACCGTGGTTCAACCTGGAGGAGCCGGGGTACCCCGGCCGGACCTGTTGTGGGCGGAGGGGCACGAGTGTCGAGTGGGCGCGAGGTCATCACGGCGGAGGTCGCCGGAGTCGTGAGCGAGCAGGGCGCTGGGGCGGTGGGGCTGCCCGAGGGGATCACCGCCGTCCTGTTCGACCTGGACGGGGTCCTGACCAGCACGGCCGCCGTCCACCAGCGGGCGTGGAGGACGACGTTCGACGACCTGCTGCGGGAGCGCGACGGCGACGGGTTCAGCCCGTTCACCGAGTCCGACTACCTGCGGTTCGTCGACGGCAGGCCGCGCTACGAGGGCGTGCGGGAGTTCCTGGCGTCGCGGAACGTCGACCTCCCCAAGGGCGAGCCCGACGACGAGCCCGGTCACGGCAGCGTCCACGCGGTGGGCAACCTCAAGAACCGGCTGCTGGAGTCGATCATCGCCAGGGACGGCGTGACGGCGTACCCCGGCTCCGTGCGGTACCTGGAGGCCGTGCGGGCCGCAGGGCTGCCGATCGGGGTCGTGACGGCGTCGGCCAACGGGGAGCTGGTGCTGGAGAAGGCGGGTCTCACGCCGTTCGTGGACACCCGGATCGACGGGGTCGTGCTCGCGCGGGACGGTCTGCGCGGCAAACCGGCCCCGGACTCGTTCCTGGCGGGGGCGCGGGCGCTCGGCGTCGAGCCGGGGTCCGCCGCGGTGTTCGAGGACGCGCTGGCGGGTGTGCAGGCCGGTCGGGCCGGCGGGTTCGGGCACGTGGTCGGCGTGAACCGGGGCAACCAGGCCGACGCGCTGGTCGAGCACGGCGCCGACGTGGTCGTGGCCGACCTCGCCGACCTCCTGGCGCGGCGCCGATGAGCGGCTACTCGGTCGAACCGTGGCAGCTGCGCTGGTCGGGTCTGGTCGTCGACGAGCTGCGGCGAACCGAGTCGACGTTCGCCCTGTCCAACGGGCACATCGGGCTGCGCGGCACCCTGGACGAGGGTGAGCCGCGCGGGCTGCCGGGCACGTACCTGAACGGCTTCTACGAGGAGCACCCGCTGCCCTACGGCGAGGCGGGCTACGGCTACCCGGAGGCGGGCCAGACGGTCGTCAACGTCACCGACGGCAAGATCATCCGGCTGCTGGTCGAGGACGAGCCGCTGGACATGCGCTACGGGCGCGCCGTCGAGCACGAGCGGGTGCTGGACTTCCGGACCGGGACGCTGCGCAGGCGCACCGAGTGGGTGTCGCCGACCGGCAAGCGCGTGGTGGTGCGCAGCGAGCGGCTGGTGTCGTTCACGCAGCGGGCCGTCGCCGCCGTGCGCTACGAGGTCGAGGTGGCCGAGGACACGCAGCTGGTCGTGCAGTCCGACCTGCTGGCGAACGAGCCGGTCGAGCGCGGTGAGAGCGACCCTCGGGTGGCCGTCGCGCTGGAGGACCCGCTGGTGGCCGACTTCGCGTTCGCCGAGAAGAACCGGGCCGTGCTGGCGCACCACGCGCGCAGCTCGGGCCTGCGGATGGCGGCGGCGATGGACCACGAGATCGAGGTGGACGACGGGATGCGCACCGACATCCACGTCGAGGAGCACATGGCCCGGTTCACCGCGGCCGTGGACGTGAAGGCGGGCCAGACGCTGCGGCTGACCAAGTACCTGGGCTACGGCTGGTCGGGGCAGCGGTCGGTGCCCGCGCTGCGCGCGCAGGTGGAGGCCGCGCTCGCGGGCGGCCTGCAAACGGGGTGGGAGGGGCTGCTGGAGGAGCAGCGGCGCTTCCTGGACGACTTCTGGGACGTCGCGGACATCCAGGTCGACGGCGACGAGGGCCTCCAGCAGGCCGTGCGCTTCGCGCTGTTCCACATCCTCCAGGCGGGGGCGCGCGGCGAGTCCCGCGCCATCGCGGGCAAGGGCCTCACCGGGCCGGGCTACGACGGGCACGCGTTCTGGGACACCGAGACGTTCGTGCTGCCGGTGCTGACCTACACGGTGCCCGAGGCGGCGCGGGACGCGCTGCGGTGGCGGCACTCGACGCTGGACAAGGCCAAGGAGCGCGCGGAGGTGCTCGGCCTGAAGGGCGCGGCGTTCCCGTGGCGGTCGATCAACGGCGCCGAGTGCTCGGCGTACTGGCCCGCGGGCACCGCGGCCATGCACGTCTCCGGTGACGTCGCCTACGCCACCGCCCAGTACGTCGACGCGACCGGCGACCGGGAGTTCGAGCGCGAGTCCGGGGTCGAGCTGCTCGTGGAGACGGCCCGGCTGTGGCTGTCGCTCGGGCACCACGACCAGCGCGGCGGCTTCCGCATCGACGGCGTGACCGGCCCGGACGAGTACTCCGCCATCGTGGACAACAACGTCTACACCAACCTGATCGCGCAGCGGAACCTGCGCAGCGCCATCGCCGCGTGCGAGCGGCACACCGACGTGGCCGAGCGGCTCGGGGTGGACGTCGAGGAGATCGCGGACTGGCGCGACGCGGCCGAGCACGTGGTGCTGCCGTTCGACGACATGCTCGGCGTGCACCAGCAGTCGGAGGACTTCACCGAGCACGCGGAGTGGGACTTCGCCGGGACCCCGCAGGAGAAGTACCCGCTGCTGCTGCACTACCCGTACTTCGGGCTGTACCGGGCGCAGGTGGTGAAGCAGGCGGACCTGGTGCTGGCGATGCACCTGCGCGGTGACGCGTTCACCGCCGAGCAGAAGGCCCGCAACTTCGCCTACTACGAGGCCAGGACGGTGCGGGACTCCTCGCTGTCGGCGAGCACGCAGGCGGTGCTCGCCGCGGAGGTCGGCCACCTCGACCTCGCCTACGACTACCTGGCCGAGGCGGCGTTCACCGACCTGCACGACCTGCACGACAACGTCCACAACGGACTGCACATGGCGTCGCTCGCGGGCGCGTGGAACGCGGTCGTGGCCGGGTTCGGCGGGATGCGCGACCACGACGGGCACGTGACGTTCGCGCCGCGCCTGCCCCCGGCGCTGAACCGGCTCGCGTTCCGGATGCTCGTGCGCGGGACCAGGCTGTCCGTGGAGATCGGCCGCGCATCGGCGACCTACCGGATCGTGTCCGGCGGCCCGTTCCGGACGGAGCACCACGGCGAGCCGATCGTGGTCGAGGCGGGCGCGGACGTGACGCTGCCGATCCCCGCCGCGCCGCGGCGGGACGAGCCGAGGCAGCCGCACGGCAGGCAGCCCGCGCACCGCGGGACGAACTGACCCGGTGGCACGGGTCTCCCGGCGCGAGCCGGGAGACCTGTTGCCAAGGCGCACCTCCTGGCCTACCATTGGCCACAATCCCCGCGGACGATGGCGATGCCTCCCGCGGATCTGCCGAAGGCCTCCCGCTCCGGTCCTCGTGACGACGACCGTGTGAACTCCGGGTCCTTCACCCCACACCCGCGCCCTGTCGCGGAATTCGACGCAACGCACAACCGTTGCGGTGGAAGGACATCACCCATGACCAGCTCAACCCTGCTCCGAAACCCCGACCCGTTCACGGTCGAACAGCTCGTCCCCGTCTCCGGCGTCGTCGACGTGCGGGGCAACTCCACGTTCCTGCGCACGTCCGGCTACCTGCCCGGCCCGAAGGACGCCGTCATCTCCACGCAGATCGCGCACAAGCACGGCCTGCGGCGCGGTGACCTCGTGACCGGTGCGGCCCGCACCCCCCGCGACGACAGGCGCCAGCGGTCGCTCCAACTGGCCCGTGTGGACACCGTCAACGGCGGTGACCTCGCGCGTGCGCTGTCCCGCGAGGACTTCACCGACCTGGTGCCGATCCACCCCGACGAGCGGCTGCGCCTGGAGACCGACCCGACCAACCTGACGACCCGCGTGATCGACCTGCTGATGCCGGTCGGCAAGGGCCAGCGCGCGCTGGTCGTCGCGCCGCCGAAGGCGGGCAAGACCTCCGTGCTGCACGCCATCGCGCACGCGATCGGCAAGAACAACCCCGAGTGCCACCTGATGGTCGTGCTCGTCGGTGAGCGCCCGGAGGAGGTCACCGACATGCGCCGGAACGTGCCGGGCGAGATCATCGCCTCCACGTTCGACCAGTCCCCCGCCGACCACGTCGCCATCGCCGAGCTCGCGATCGAGCGCGCCAAGCGCCTGGTCGAGGACGGCCACGACGTCGTGGTGCTGCTGGACTCCCTCACCAGGCTGGGCCGCGCCTACAACCTCGCCGCGCCCGCGTCGGGCCGGGTCCTGTCCGGCGGTGTGGACTCCGCGGCCCTGCTGCCGCCCAAGAAGTTCCTCGGCGCGGCCCGCAACATCGAGGGCGGCGGCTCGCTGACCATCTTCGCCACCGCGCTGGTGGAGACCGGGTCGGCGGGCGACACGCTGATCTTCGAGGAGTACAAGGGCACCGGCAACGCCGAGCTGAAGCTCGACCGCCGCATCGCCGGGAAGCGCGTCTTCCCCGCCGTGGACGTCGAGCAGTCCAGCACCCGCAAGGAGGAGCTCCTGCTGTCGCCGGAGGAACTGGCCGTGACGCGCACGCTGCGCCGCGCGCTCGACAGCCGCGACAGCCTCCAGTCCATCGAGGTCCTGCTCGACGGCCTGCGCAAGACCCGCACCAACATCGAGTTCCTCACCCAGCTCGACCGGTAGGCCGCCCAGGCCCCGAACAGCGCGTCGATCCGCGTGCGGGGCGCCGCCTCGTCGTGGCGCGGCGCCCGCGCGGGCCCCCCGGACCACCGCTAGGCGGTGAGGGGCAGCAGGACCGCCACCTCGGACTCGTCGTGGGGCAGGTACACCACCCGGACGACCGAACCGGGCTGCACGTGGCGGGACGCGGTGGGCGGCAGCGCCTTCTCCTGCGTCACGTCGAACAGGCTCTGGTCGCGCCGCGTGACCCGCAGGGTGAGCTGGACGACCGACCGGCCCTGACGGACCTCGCCGGTGGGCGACATGGCCAGCACGACGGCCTGCGCCTCCACGCCGCTGCGGGCGATGTGGAGCTGCTGCGGGGTGATGTGGCCCTTGGCGAGCTGGACGTGGTCGAGCGCGGCCTGGAGTTCGTGCTGGGCGGCGTCCGTGGCGAGCGCGACCCGGCCGTCCGGCAGGTACCGCACGGGCAGGACCGCGCCGGGCTGCACGGAGCCGATCTCGGTGAGGTCGACGATCTGGCGGGCGGTGCCGCGGAAGGTCCGGCCGTCGGGGGTGTCGACGTCGAGCTGGATGTCGAGCTGCGGCTGGTCGTTGACGCTCAGGCCGGTCCTGGCGACACCGACGACGGTGCCCATGCCGATCGGTGCGCCGAGGAACGCCTTCGGCACGCCCCCGGTCAGCGCGGCGAAACCGCCGCCGAGCTTGCCTGCGAGGGAGAACAGCACCGGTGCGACGAAGAGCAGGACGATCGGTCCGGCGAGCCAGCCGTTGAGCCACGCGAGCTGGTCGTCACCGGTCAGCCCGGTGGTGATGAACAGGGCGGTGCAGACGAGCCCGACGACGAGCACGGTCCAGGCGATGGCCTTCATGGTGGTTCCTCTTTCCAGGGTGGGTGGTGGTCAGGAGGGGTTGCCGAGGAAGTCGGTCGCGCCGACGGGCACCGCGGTGACCCGGCCGTCCGGTCCGCTGGTGACGAGCACGCCGCCCGCGGCGATCACGGCCGTGCCGTCCTCGCGGGTGACGGCCCGCTGGGGGGAGGAGTCGACGGCCAGGGAGCCGGTGACCGCTCCGGTGGTGAGCGAGACGGCGCTGATCTCGGTGCCGGTGTCGTTCACCGTGCGGTTGTGCTTGACCAGCACGTGCCCGGACACCGAGCCTGCCGCCGTCGCGCCGTCGAGCACGATGCTCGCGCCGTGGAACGGGGTGTCGCCGACCCTGGTCTCGGTGCCGTCGGCGCCGACGCGGACCAGGACGCCACCGGGACCGCCCGCGGGTCGGGGTCGCAGCTCGACCCGGTCGCCCGCGCCGAGCGCGGCCCTGTTCGACGTGGCGGGCGTGGTGGTGGGCCTGGCCGAGAGGGTGGCGAGCCAGACGGCCGTGGTGGCCTGGTCGGTCGGTGTGGCGACGACCTCGTCCAGCGGCAGGGCCAGCACGGCGCCGGTGGCGGTCATCGCCAGCACCCGCCGGTCGTCCGGGTCGTAGCCGTAGGCCGAGGGCGCGGCCACGTAGGAGCCGCCGAGGCCCTGGACGTCGGAGCCCCGCGCGACGAGCGCGCCGTCGTGCAGGTCCACGATCACCAGGCCCGACCCGGTGGCGACGTAGGCGTACCGCTCCCCCGCCGCGAGGACCCGCGCGTCCCAGACCAGCTCGTCGGAGAGCTGCACGTCCCACAGGACGTCGCCGGTGGCCGGGTCGGTCGCGGCGAGCCGCACCTGGAACAGGTCCCGCACCATCAGCTGGAACATGCCGCGCGCGCCGTGCCGCTCGTAGGGCACCAGCACCGCCTGGCGGCCGTTCACCGCGGCGAAGCCCACGCCGGGCTTGATCTCGACGTCCGGTTCGGGCGAGACCAGGTAGGAGAACCCGAAGAACATGAACCCGAAGAACAGCAGGGGCAGCAGGAGCAGGACCGGCGCCTTGACGACGCGGCGGCGGGCGGGGCGGGGCATCTCGTAGGGCGCGACCTGGCCGTAGGGCTGCGGCGTGTAGTCCTTCGGTGACTGGTACATGGGTGGCTCCCCCGGCTCGTCGTGCGGTGTGGGGAGAGCGTCCGACGCCGGTCCCGCCTACCGATCACAGGAACGGGCGGTCGCGGCGGCACGTCGACCGGCGGCCCTCGCCCGTGCTCGGCGGCCGAACGGGTGCGTCGCGGTGCCGCGGGGCTCCGCGCTGAGCGTCGAGGACACGGTGGAGGGCGGCGGTCGAGGCACTACGCTCGGCTGGTGAGCACCGTCCACGCGCGCGCGGCACCCGCCGGAGCGGCGCTGCCGCGCGGGCTGCTGATCGCGCGGGCGTGGGAGGCCCTGGGTGACGCGGTGGCCCCGCTGAGCAACCCCGAGGGGCGTCCGCTGGCCCGCACGGTGAAGCTGATCCTCGACCCGCTCGTGCTGCGCCCGGTGCAGAACCCCGGTTTCGCGGCCGGAGCGGTCGGGATCGAGCACGTGGACGCGTTGCGCGACCGGATCACGGCCGCCGGACCGGTGCTGGCGGCGACGGCCGCGTGGTTCCTGGTGCTGAAGAAGGAACGGCGGCGGGCGGGCATCACCGACGGCAACCCGCAGGACCTCTACTTCCAGCGCTGCTACGAGCTGGCCAGTGCTCACGGCGATCCGCGCGGGGAGCCCGCCGCGGTCGCCCGCCGGGCCGCCGCCGTCCTCGCGGAGGTCCACCGGCGCGAGGGTCCGACCCTGGCCGGGGTCCGCGACTTCGTGGCCGGCCACGGCGACGAGCTGACCCGGCTGCTCGACGCCGCCTGGGCCCACCCGCCCGTGCCGAGGCGGGCGCCGGGCCCCGCGCGCCCCGAGGCGTTCCTCGCCACCTGCGCGACCGCGCCCGACCGGGCACTGTTCGCGGCGCTGGTCGCGGACGCGGCGGGCAGCCGGAGCGCCGCGGACCTCGACCTGCCCGGTGGCGCGCGGGTCCGCGGCCTGACCGACCTCGACCGGCCGGTCCGCCCGGTGCCGGGGCACGGCGCGTCCAAGCAGAACCTGCCCAAGCCGTTCGACCGGTCCGTGGTGGAGCGGCTGTTCGCGGCGGTGACCGGTCCGCTGCGCGACGCGCTGGACGACGTGCCCGCGCTGGTGCGCCAGGAGGTCTCCCGGTCGGCGGGCCCGTGGCAGCTCGCCGACGAGACCGGCCGGGTCGTGCTGGCGCTGGGCTGGGAGGCGACCGCCGCCCTGGTCGGCGGCCCGCCGGGTCCGGTGGGCGGGGCCGCGGCGCGGCTGCGGCTGCGCTGGGACCGCGAGGCGTACGTGCACCGCGCCCTGCGGATGCCGTCGTCGATGCCCGACGGCGTGCGCGCCGACGTGGACGGCGTCCGCGAGGCCTACCAGCGGCGGCTCTGGGTGCGGGTGCACGGCCGCGAGCTGCGCCACGACACCGTGACGGCCGACGAGCTGTGGGACGTGCTCGACGGCGTGCTCCGCTCGGTGATCCTCGACCAGCGCGACCGGCTGCGGTCGGCGCTGCGCCGCCGGTCCGACGGGGGTGCGTCGTGAGGGTCGAGCGCACCGACACCGAGGTCCGCGTCGGCCCGTGGCCGCCGCACGCCGAGCGGACGGCGCTGCTGGAGGCGCGGGGCGCGGTGCTCGCGTGGGACGTGCTGGCCGACGACCCCGTGCCGAGCGCCCGGATCCACGACCTCGACCGGGCGGCCGACTGGCTGTGGGAGGTCTACGGGACCGCGGTCACGGACGGCGCCACCGAGGTGACGGTGGCCGCCGAGGGCGACTGGCGGGTCCGGGACGCGGCACGGGTCGTCGCGCACCTGCGCTGGGCCGAGGCGTGGTGGCCCGCCTCCCCGACGGCCGGTGTCCCGGCGCTGGACACCGCGCTGCTGCGGGCGGAACTGGCGGTGGCGACCGGCTCGGTCGAGCACCTGCTGGACGACGAGGACGCCGTGGAACGGGCGCTCGCGGCGGTCGGGCCGTTCACCGCCGACCCGGCGGTGGACGCCCTCGCCGCGAGGCTCGTCGCGCTGGCCGAGGACTACGGGGTCGTGCTCACCGAGGCCGCCGTGCCGAGCCGGTCGTCGTTCGCGCTGGCGGCGGGCGGCGGCGAGCGGGCCGACGGCGTGACCGTCCTCAGCGGAGCGGAGGTCGTCGACTGGGCGTTGGTGCCGCAGGGGGTCGTGGACGCCGCCGCCGACGCGCGGTGGTCCGTGGTCCGGCGGCGGGGCTCGACCTTCCTGGAGGTCGCGGTCTCCCCCGGTCCCCGGCGGGGCACCCGGCTGGCGGCGCGCTTCGGCCAGGTCGACGTGGCGCTGGACGACACCGACGGGCTCGGCCGCCTCACCGGCAGCGCGCCGGTCCCGCCGACCGTGCTCCTGCTGCCACCCGCCCAGCGCGTCCTCACCGTGTACGCGCCCGACTTCGCCTCCCCCGCCGCCGATCCCGACCCCGACGCGCGCACGCGGCGAGCCGCGATCGTCGCCTACGCGCGGTCCAGGGTGGGCTCGCCGACGGCCACGCTCACCGAACGACGGGCGGGCCGCCGGTGACGTGCCGGGCCCTGAACGACGAGGGCGTCCGACTGCTCCAGGAGGGCGACCTCGCGCGCGCCGAGACCGCGCTGCGCGCCGCCCACGACGCCGCGACCACCCCGGCCGAACGCGTGACCACGCTGCTGAACCTGGTGTTCGTCGTGGACCCCGAGCAGGCGCTCGGGCTGCTGACCGAGGCCGTCAACGTGGCCGACGACGACGCGCTGCGCGCCACCGCGTTCGCGTCCCGCGCGGAGACCCTGCTCCGGCTCGGCCGGTGGGACGAGGCCTGGGCGGACACCGAACGCGGGCTCGTCGACGCCCCGGACCGGGAGGCCGCGCTGCTGCGGACCGTGCGGGCCGGGCTGCTGGGCGTCGTGGGCAGGGTGGACGAGGCTCGGACCGAGGCGCTGGCGGCGGAGCGGCACCCGGAGTTCACCGAGAACGCCCGCGCGACCCTGGCGCACCTCGACCAGGCCCAGCCGTGGCAGGCGTGCGTCGCGCTGAACGTCCGCGGCACGGCGCTGGCGCGGGCCGGTGACGTGCGCGGGGCCGTGGCGGCGTTCGAGGCCGCCTACCGGGCCACCCTCCTGTCCGAGGACGCCGAGGCCGTGGTGAGCCGGGCCGCCGTCGCGGGCAACCTCGCGGGCCTGGTGGACGCGGTGCGGTGGAGCACCGAGGCGATCGAGCTGGCGCGCTCCGTGCCGGAGCAGGCCGGCTCGTCCGGGGTGCTGGTCAACGCCCTGCTGGTGCGCGCCCAGCACCTCGGGCACGCCTCCCGCGCCACCGAGGCGCTGGCCGACCTGGACGAGGCGTCCCGGTTCGCCGACACCGTGGAGCTGCGGGCCGTGCGCGCCAGGGTGCTGGCCACGAACGGCCGGTTCGGCGAGGCGTCCACCGAGGCGACGGCCGCGCTCGACCTCGCCCACGCGGGCGAGCCGCACCTCGCCGCGGGCCTGCACGTCACGCTCGCCGAGATCGCGGGCTCGACCGGCGACCTGGCGGGCAGCGCCGAGCACCACGCGCTGGCCCGCGACCTGGCCGCCGCGACGGGCGACCGGCCCACCGAGGCGGGCGCGCTGCTCAGCCTCGCGCGCCTGGCGTACCTGGGCTCTGACGGCGACCGGGCCGAAGCCCTCTACGCCGAGGCCTCCGACCTCCTGCACGACGACCCGCGCGGGCTCGCGGTGTGCCTGCACGGCCGGGCCGCCGTCGCGATCAGCCGCGGCGCACCCGCCGAGGCGCTGCCGCTGCTCGACGAGGTGAGCGACCGGCTCGGCGAGCAGGCCACCCCCGTGGAGCGGATCGCGCTGCACCAGGTCCGGGGCAGCGCGCGGGAGGCGCTGGGCGACCACGCCGGGGCCGACGAGGAGTACGCCTCCGCCACGGCCGTCAGCGAGGCGGCCGGGCTGCGGCACGTGGCCATCGGCATCGCCTGGTGGCGGGCGGACGCGATCCTGCGGTCCGCGACCGCCGCCGACGTCGACCTGTGCCGCCGGGCGCTGGACCTCGCCCTGCCCGCGGCGCTGGCCGCGGAGGCCGTGCGCCACCGCTTCGCGCACGGTCCGCTGCGCGAACGCTGGATCGCGCTGGCCGCCGCGCCCGCGACCCGCGCCGCGTTCGCCGCCATCGGCTCGCTCGGCGACGTGCGGCTCGCCGCCGCCTACGTCGACCACCTGACCGCGACGGTCTCGCTGCACACCGACGGGGCGCACGCGGTCGCCCGCGAGGACCTGGTGACGCTGCCCGCGCCGCCCGCCGAGGACCACCTGCCCTACGCCGCGTCGTTCCCGCGGGTCGCGAGCGCGGACCTCGCGGCGGACCTGGTGCTGCCGCCGCGGGTGCGGGTCGACCCGGCGACACCGTCCGAACTGGACCCGTGGATCGACCTGGCCCAGCGGCGCTACGGCCTGCCCGTGCGCTCGGCCGAGGCGGTGTCGTCGTGGTAGCGGTGCAGCTCAAGTTCGTGGACGCGGGCGACCTGTACGTGTCGTGGCGCTGGGAGCACGAGCCGGACCGGCCGCGCGCCTGGCGCTTCCCCCGCGACCTCGTGCGGGACGCGCTGGCCGACTGGGCGCGGGCCGTCCCGTCACCGCTGCCGGGTGAGCGCGCCGACCAGGCGCTGGTCCGGTCCCTCACCCACGGCCCGCTGCTGGACCTCGCGCGGGAGCGGGAGCTGTCGGGCAGGCTGGCGGGGGCGGTGTTCCCCGGTCAGCTCGGCGGGGAGCTGAACGCGCTGCTGGAGCAGGGGATCAGGCCGCACCTGCGGATCCAGCCGTCGCCGTCGACCGCGCTGGTGCCGTGGGAGTCGCTGCGGGTCGACGAGGGCGAGCGGACCGTGCACCACTCCGACGTCTCCGTGCTCACCCCGGCGACGGTCCGCAACGCCCACGGCCGCCGGGCGTCGCCGTTCAGTCCGCACGGGACGGTCGTGTCGGTCGTCGACCCGGTGGTGCCCGGTTTCACCGACACCTCGGCGCTGGGTTCCGTGCTGGGCCCGGACTCGCCGTTCGAGCGGTCCGACGTGGACCGCGACGACCTGGAGCGGGCGCTGTCCGACGCGTCCCGCTTCCTCTACGTCGGCCACGTCACCACCGGCGACCACGCCCTCGACTCGCGCCTGCACCTGTCGTGCGGCACCACCACGACCGGCCGCGCCGCGCCGATCGGCGCCCACCGCCCCCTCACCGCGGCCGACATCGCGCTGGGCCACCGCCCCGGTGCCCCGAACCCGTGGCGCGTCCCCAACCGCGTGGCCCTGATCGCCTGCGACAGCGGCGGCGACACCCGCTTCGCCGAACCCGCGGGCCTGGTCGCCGCCATGGTCCACGGCGGGGCCGAGTACACCACCGCCACCCGCTGGACCCTGCCCACCGACGCGGGCCTTCGCCACCTGGTCCCGCACTTCCCGACGACCCCGGTGCTGGTGCCGACCGTGCGGGCGATCGACCGGGCCCAGTCCTCACCGGACCCCGTCGCCGCCCAGTGCGCCTGGCAGCGCGCCCAGGCCGACGAGTGGGAGAGGACCGGCGACCCGGCGCTCTCCCCCGTCGTGTGGGCCGCGTTCGGCACGGCTTGGACACCGACGCCGCGCTGACCTACTCGTCCAGGTCGATCGCCGCCGGCTCTGGCCGTGCGGGCACCTCCAGCGGCAGCAGCACCGTGAACCGCGTGTCACCCGGCTCGGACTCGACGCGGATGTCGCCGTGGTGCTTCTTCACCACGATCCGCCACGAGATCTCCAGCCCGAGCCCGGTGCCCTCGCCGACGGCCTTGGTGGTGAAGAACGGCTCGAAGATCCGGCCCTTGACCTCCGGCGGGATGCCGGTGCCGGTGTCGCCGACCTCCACGGCCACCCGGTCGTCGACCCGGTGGGTGCGGACGGTGAGGGTGCCGGTGCCGTTCATGGCGCCCAGCGCGTTGTCGACGAGGTTCGTCCACACCTGGTTCAGCTCCCCGGCGAACGCGGGCAGCGGCGGGAGCGAGCGGTCGTAGTCCTTCACCACGCGGACACCCCCGGGGATCTTGCTGCCGAGCATGACGAGCGTCGAGTCCAGCAGCTCGTGCACGTCGACGACCTGGAACGGGGCGCGGTCGAGCTGGGAGTACTGCTTGGCCGCGCCGACGAGCGTGGACACCCTGGTGGTCGCGTCCTCGATCTCGTTCATCAGGGTCTCGGTCTCGACGGTGTAGGCGAGCCAGCGCACGGCCGCCTCGGTCGCCGACCTCGGGCACAGCTCCGCGGCCTCGTCCAGCCACTCCACGTCCAGGCCGCCCGCCACCAGCGTCGGCGCGAGGTCCCAGCCGCCGGTGATGCCGTGCTCGTCCAGCCAGTCGCCGACCTCGTCCTCGCGGTCGTTGGTCTCCAGCGGCCCCAGCTTGGGGGCCTTGGCGACGCGTTCGACGGCGTTCTCCTGGAGCTTCACCAGCGCGGGCAGCGTCTCCGGGTCGATCTTGCCGCTGGCGAGCATCGCCAGCTTGTGCCGCATCCCGGCGACCCGCTCGCGCAGCGCGGCCGTGGCCCTGACCGCCGCCGCGGCCGGGTTGTTCAGCTCGTGCGTGAGCCCCGCGGACAGCGAGCCGAGCGCGAGCAGCCGCTCGCGGTCGTTCACCAGGCGCTGGGTGTTCTGCATCCCGAGGAACAGGCCCTCCAGCAGGTGCATGGCCATCGGGAACCAGTCGCGGATCACGGGCCCGAACTCGTCGGCGTCCAACTGGAACATCCGGGTGTCGGTGATCGACTCCGCGGTCGTCCGGTAGGTCGGCGACGACTGCACCTCACCCCGCAGGTACGCCTGCGTGGCACCGAAGTACGCGCCGCGGTGGTCCGTGCGGTTCGTCTCCACGCGCTGACCGCCGACGGTGCGGCACAGCGCGATCGTGCCCTCGAGCAGCACGAAGAAGCACGTCGCGGGCTCACCCTCGCTGTGCACCGGGGTACCGGCGGTGCGGGTCTCCACGTGGCCGTGCTCCGCGAGCCACCCGAGCTGCTCGTCGGAGAGGTGCTCGAACAGGAACAGCTCCCGCAGGTCCTCCGGGGTCAGCTTCGCCACGACCGTCACGACCTCTCCAGGTACCGGTGCACCAGGGTCACGGCCATCGCGCCCTCCCCCACGGCCGACGCCACCCGCTTCACCGAGTCGGCCCGCACGTCACCCGCGACGAACACGCCGGGCACGCTGGTCTCCAGGTGGTACGGCGGCCGGTCCAGCTCCCACCCGTCCGGCGCGCGGCCGTCGGCGGTCAGGTCCGGTCCGGCGAGCAGGAAGCCGCGCTCGTCGCGCGACACCGTGCCCTCCAGCCAGTCCGTGCGCGGCGCGGCGCCGATGAAGGCGAACAGCCACGACGCCTCCACCGTGGACTTCTCACCGGTCGCGGTGTGCAGCAGCGTCAACGACTCCAGGTGGTCGTCGCCGGTGCCGCCGACGACCTCCGTGCAGGTGCGGACCTCGATGTTCGGCACGCCCGCGAGCTGGTCGATCAGGTAGCGCGACATCGACCGGTCCAGCGAGTCGCCGCGCACCACGAGCACGACGCGGCGCGCGTGGCGGGAGAAGTACATGGCCGCCTGGCCCGCGGAGTTCGCGCCGCCGACCAGGTAGACGTCCTGGCCCGCGCAGCTCGGCCCCTCCGTGGTGGCCGCGCCGTAGAACACGCCCCGCCCCGCCAGGTTCTCCAGGCCGGGAGCGCCGAGCATCCGGTAGGACACACCGGTCGCCAGGATCACCGTGTGCGCGGCGAGTTCGGTGCCGTCGTCGAACTTCACCACCCGTGCCGCTCCGCGCTGCTCCAGCGCCACGACGTCGCGGGTGGTCAGCATCTCCACGTCGAACTTCAACGCCTGCCTGCGCGCCCGCTCGGTGAGCTGCTCGCCGGACACGCCGTCGGGGAAGCCGAGGTAGTTCTCGATCCGGCTGCTCGTGCCCGCCTGCCCACCGGTCGCCACCCGCTCGACCAGCACGGTCCGCAGGCCCTCCGAGCCGCCGTACACCGCCGCGCCCAGCCCCGCCGGCCCACCGCCGACCACGATCAGGTCGTAGAAGTCCGACGACGGCCGCGTGCTCAACCCGACGCGCGCCGCCAGCTCACCGTCGCTCGGCCGCACCATCGGCTCCCCCTCCGGTGTCACGACCACCGGCAGGTCCGTGCCGTCCAGGCCCGCCGCGGCGAGCAGCCGAGCCGCCTCGCAGTCACCGTCGTCCAGCGAGTGCCAGCGGAACGGCACGGAGTTGCGCGCCAGGAAGTCGCGCACCTCGTAGGAGCGCGGCGACCAGCGGTGCCCGACCACCCTGACCTGCCGCGCGGGCTGCCGGTCGGTCACCGACCAGGCGTGCAGCAGCTCGTCCAGCACCGGGTAGAGCTTCTCCTCCGGCGGGTCCCACGGCTTGAGCAGGTAGTGGTCGAGGTCGACCACGTTGATGGCCTGGATCGCGGCCTCGGTGTCGGCGTACGCGGTCAGCAGCACGCGGCGGGCCTGCGGGAACAGGTCCATGGCCTCTTCGAGGAACTCGATGCCGCTCATCTGCGGCATCCGGTGGTCCGCGAGCAGCGCGGCCACCTCCTCGCCGCGCAGCTTGATCTCCCGCAGCGCTTCCAACGCCTGGGCGCCGGACTCCGCGCGCACGATCCGGTAGCTCTCGCCGTAGTGCCTGCGCAGGTCCCGAGCGACGGCCCTGGACACGCTGGGGTCGTCGTCCACCGTGAGGATCGAGGGTCGCGAGACCCTGGCGGTCTCGGCGGGCGGGGGTGTCGTCATGGCGACCAGTCAAGCAGCGCGAACGGCCGCCGTCACCTGCGCACCCCTCCGCCCTGGGCGTAGGTTCACCCCTGAAGACCACCGAGGCGAGGAGCACCCATGACCGCCGTCACCTGCCAGCACGTCGCCGAACTCGGCGAGGCGCCGGAGCCGAGCACGCCCGACGGGTGCGAGGACTGCCTCGCCTCGGGTGGCCGCTGGGTCCACCTGCGACTGTGCCTGTCGTGCGGCAAGGTCGGCTGCTGCGACTCCTCCCCGGCCAAGCACGCCAGCAGGCACGCGGCCGAGGAGGGCCACCCGGTCATCAGGTCGTTCGAACCCGGCGAGTCGTGGCGCTGGTGCTTCATCGACGAGACGGCGGTATGACCGGCTCGCACCGGTAGGGCCCCAGTTCCCGACCGGAGGCGCCGAGCACGACCACCACCCCGTCGAACGTGCTGCCCGCCCTCTGGACGCCGGGCAGCACCGTGCAGGCGATCTGCCCGCCCGCCCGCGCGTCGAGGTCGGGGACGCGGTCGTCCTCCCGGTCCACCACGACGGCGAACCGGCCCGCCTCCCGCTCCACGACCGGACCCGCCCGCCGGTAGCCCGCGGGCACCGCCGTCCCCACACCCGCGAGGAACTCGGCCTCCGTCGGCCCGGCGAACAGCAGGTCGAGGCGCTCGGCGGCGCCGAGGGAGTCCGGACCGGGGCGCAGCACCTCGAACGCGTCGCCGCCGAAGAGCAGGTGCAGCTGCACACCGGTCACGGGGCTCCTGGGCGGCAGGCCGTACAGGAACGGCTCCGTCGGCGTGATGCCGCACCCGGCGACCGCCGACACGACCAGCAGCACCGCGGCCAGACGACGCCTCACGACCGCCTCCTTGGCAACCGCACGGTGAACCGGGCCCCGCCGCCAGGGGCGTTCCCGGCCTCCAGCGAACCGCCGTGCAGCCTGACGTTCTCCCACGCTATGGCCAGCCCCAACCCGCTGCCCTCCGACCGCAGGCGGGCCGCGTCGGCCTTGTAGAACCGCTCGAACACGTGCGGCGACACCTCGTCGGCGAGACCGGGCCCGGAATCGGTGACCTCCACCACGACCTCGTCGGGCGAGGAGCGCAGCACGACGGTCACCGGTTCCGCGCCGTGCCGCAGCGCGTTGCCGACCAGGTTCGCCAGCACCACGTCGACCCGGCGGCGGTCCAGTTCGGACGGCCCCACCGACGGCAGGTCCACCCGCACCACGTCCGTCCAGCCGCGCGCGGCCAGCGTCGCCACCACCAGCGCCCCCAGCTCGACCGGCTCCGGCCGCAGCCCGGCCACCCCCGCGTCGAACCGGGAGATCTCGATCAGGTCCTCCACCAGCGCCCCCAGCTTCCGCGTCTCGGTGCTCACCATCCCGGCCGCCGTCGCGGCGTCACCGGTCAACGCCTCGTCGTCCAGCGCCTCGGTCACGGCGGTCATCGCCGTCAACGGCGTGCGGAGTTCGTGCGACACGTCCGCCACGAACCGCCGCGACCGCTCGTCCACCCGCCGCAGCTCGGCCACCGTCCCCTCCAGCTCCGCCGTCATCGCGTTGAACGTGCGGACCAGGTCCGCCAGCTCGTCCGAACCACCCGCGGGCAGCCTGGTGTCCAGGTGCCCGTCCGCGACCCGCCGCGCCCCCGACCGCAGCGCCCGCACCGGCCGCAGCACACCCCGTGCCGCCAGCAGCGCCAGCACGGCCGCGGGCAGCAGCGAGAGCAGCACCAGCAGCGCCGCGGACCTCGGGAGGGCCGCGATGGCGTCCTGCTGCGCCCCGAGGTGCTGCCGCCGGTACAGCTCCACACCCGTCGAACCCCGCACGTCACCGTCCAGCGGCGCCCCGACCAGCGCGTACGGCTGACCGTTGACCTCCACCCGCTGCACCAGCGTCCTGCGCCGCTCCCGCACCTGGTCCCGCAGCTCCTTCGGCACGTCCGCGAAGCTGATCCCGTTGCCGCTCGCGTGGTCGTTCGCGAAGACCGCGACGGCCCTGTACCGCCAGGCCAGCTCGACGAGTTCGGCGTGCGTCGGCGAGTGGTCGAGCGGCACCTCCCGCTCCAGGTCCGCGCGGAACCGCTCCACCATCGTGTCCTGCGCCGCCGACAGCACCATGTCCCGCTCCCTCAGGTACGACGCCGCACCGACCGCCGCCCCGGTGGACACCGACACCAGCGTGAACGCGACCAGCAGCCGCGCCCGCAGACCGAGCCTCACAGCGGCCCGAACCGGTAGCCGAAACCGCGGACGGTCCGCACGAACACCGGCGTGGACGGCACGTCCTCCACCTTCAGCCGCAACCGCTGCACGCACGCGTCGACCAGCCGCGAGTCACCGAGGTAGTCGTGCTCCCACACCGACTTCAGCAGCTGCTCCCGCGTCAGGACCTGCCCCGGCGACCGCGACAGCTCCAGCAGCAGCCGCAGCTCGGTCGGCGTGAGCCCCACCGGCACGCCCGCCTTGTGCACGGTCAACGCCGCCCGGTCGATCACCAGGTCGCCGAACACGCTCGTGCTGCGGGTGCCCTCGCGCTCGCTGCGCCGCAGCACCGCCCGCAGCCGCGCGTCGAGCACCCTCGGCTCCACGGGTTTGACGACGTAGTCGTCCGCCCCCGCCTCCAACCCGCCGACGACGTCGAAGTCGTCACCCCGCGCGGTGAGCATGACCACGGGCACGTCCCCCATCGCCCGCACCCTCCGGCACACCTCGAACCCGTCCACCCCCGGCAGCATCAGGTCCAGCACGACGATGTCCGGCACCGCCTCCCGCACGAGCACCAAGCCCTCCTCACCGGTCGCCGCCGCCGACACCTGGTGCCCCTGGCGGCGCAGCGCGAACCCCAGGGCGTTCCGGACGGCCTGGTCGTCTTCGATCAACAGCACACGAGCCACGGCAGCGAGTATGGGGCGCGCGGAGCGCCGGACCCCCCGTCTCCCCGCGCTCTGTGGCGAAACCCTGACACGACCCCGACGAGATCGGGAAGCGCACCACCGACCGCTACCCGTCGTGACCTCCGGGTGGCCGCCGCACCGGTGGGGGGAGCTGCCCGTGATCCAGGCGGGCCGCCGCGCCCCGTCCCACGTCGCGCCCCCGGCCCTTGCGCGTTCCGTGATCCACTCGCGACAATCCCGCCTCGGACCCACCGGACCGACGACGCTGGAGGACCAGTGCGGACGACCCTGCGCGTGCTCGGAACCGCCCTCTCCTGCGTCGCACTGGTGGCCGGGGCCACCACCGCGCACGCGGACACCGGGTGGACCCCCACCACCATCACCTGGCACCCCTGCCCCGAGGTCCCGGCCGCCGAGTGCGGCACGCTCCGCGTCCCCGTCGACTGGAACGCCCCGCGCGGCGAGTCCTTCGACCTCGCCGTCTCCCGCCGCGCGGCGACCGACCCGGCCCGCCGCCTCGGCGTGCTGGTCGCCGACCCCGGAGGACCCGGCGGCTCCGGCGCCGCGTTCGCCCAGTCCGGCTCGCTCTTCAGCCCCGAGGTGCGGGCGCGGTTCGACGTCGTCGGGTTCGACCAGCGCGGGACCGGCGGCAGCGCGTTCGTCCGCTGCTCCGAGGACCTGCTCGGCCGCGGCCCGTCCACCGACCCCGTCGACCAGGCCGCCTTCGACGCGCTGGTCGCCCACAACCGGACGCTGATCGCCGACTGCCGCGCGCGCAGCGGCCCGGTGTTCGACCACGCCGACGCGGGCCAGTCCGCCCGCGACCTCGACGCCCTCCGCCGCGCGCTGGGCGAACGGAGGATCAACTACTTCGGCATCTCCTACGGCACCGTGCTCGGCCAGGCCTACGCGGAGCGGTTCGGCGGCCACCTCCGGTCGATGGTGCTCGACAGCGTGGTCGACCACAGCGCCGACACCCGCCGGTTCGTCATCGACCGGGCGGCCTCGGTGGAGGCCGCGTTCGGCGAGTTCGCGGCGTGGTGCGACCGCACGCCCACCTGCGCGCTGCACGGCCGCGACGTCCGCGCGGTGTGGGAGGACGCGCTGGACGGCGCCGACGCCATCGGCTGGGGCAGGGCCGGGTTCATCAGCACCATCCACACCATGCTCTACGACCCCGCCTGGGCCGAGATCGCCCGGTACGTGTCGGACCTCGCGGAGGAGGAACCACCCCTGTCCGCGCGGTTCGAGTACAACTACCCCGCCGTCCGGCTCGCGACCGTGTGCCAGGACTTCTCCCTGCGCGTCCGCGACCACGCCGACTACGCCCGGCTGCGCGCCGAGGAGCTGCGCCGCGGCCCGACCCTGCGCGGCAGCGACCTCGGCCACGACGAGACCACGTCGTGCGCGGGGATCACCGGCCCCGCGGCCAACCCGCCGCACCGGCTCACCATCCACACCGGACCCGAGATCCTCGTGGTGAACTCCCGCCACGACCCGGCCACGCCGTACGCCTGGGCGCTCAGCGTCCACCGGCAGGCCCGCGCGCACACCGCGCTGCTGACCTACGACGGCTGGGGCCACGTCGCCTACGACCGCGGCGAGTGCACCCGCTCCACCGTCGACGCCTACCTGCTCGCCCTGCGCACCCCCGCCGAGGGGGCCTCGTGCCCCGCGGTCGAGCCGGCCCCGTGATCAGAGCGAGGGCAGCACGGCGGACAGGACGATCAGCACCGCGATCACGCCGTTGACCACCCAGTGCTCCACGAGGATCGCGACGAACTCGCGCAGCGTCGCGGTCGGCCAGAAGTACCAGGCCGTCGGAGCGCCGATGACCTGGCCGTTCAGCTTCGCCTTGCGCGCCAGCAGCGCGGCCCGCAGCACGTGGAAGTTGTTGGTGACGACCAGGCAGCGGTAGTCCGGCCGCTGCTCGGTCATGATCGCCTTGCTGAACACCAGGTTCTCCCACGTCGTGGTCGACCGGTCCTCCAGCAGCACCCGGTCCCGCGACACGCCCCTGGACACGAGGTAGTCGGCCATCGCGACCGCCTCCGGCACGTCCTCGCCCGGCCCCTGGCCACCCGAGGTGATCATCGCGGGCTCCACGCCCTTCGCGACCGCCGCGTCGAACGCCGTGCGCCCGCGCTCCAGCCTGCTCGCGAGCAGCGGCGGGACCTTCTCGCCGATCAGCCCGGCGCCCAGCACCACGATGAAGTCGACACCCCGCTTCGGGCGGATCCGGCCGTAGACGAACGAGTACAGCAGGAAGCACGCGAACAGGAAGCCCACGTAGGCCAGCAGACCCGTCATCACGTCACCCGCGACGCCCAGCGGCGGCCAGTCCACGTGCTGCCGCACGGCCTGGAAGAGCACGAACGCGATGATCCCCAGGCCCGCCGCGAGCGACAGCAGGTTCACCGGCCGCAGGCCTTCGCGGCGGACCATCGTGACGCCGTTCGCGACGAGGAACACCGCGAGCCCGACGATGAGCAGCGGGACCAGCACGACGACACCGACGACCACCACGGTGGCGGCCGTCTCGGAGACCGACGCGAGCGTCAGCAGCAGGCCCAGGCCCAGGAACGCGAGCGTGAGGAAGAGGTACACGCCGTTGCGCAGCCTCCTCCGGTCCCGGACGAAGCTGACCAGGAAGAACAGGAACCACAGCAGCGCGATCCCGTAGCTGTAGACGCTGACCGTGGTCATGGGCCGGGCCACCTCCGAGTCGAGGTGATCATTAGACCAGACGGGGGACGGCGTACCCGGCGGAACGTCCGTCCGCGGCGGTCCGGGGCGTGATCGGGCCCTTCCGCCGGTGCCGCCGTGACCGTGCGTCGTCCCGAACGATCTTGTTTCGGTCTACACTGAAGTCATTGAGGAGGCTGAGGCACCGGGCGGCGGGCGGGCTTCGCCGTCAGGTCGTGAGAGCGTCGTTCATGGTGCCGAACACCGCCAGCTCCCGGTCGATCCGCGAGACGTGGAGCACCGCCAGCACCGCCGGGGTGTTGACCACCAGGCGCAGGACGTTGCCCCGCGCCTTGGCGTGCAGGTGGGCGTCCAGCACGACGGTGAGGCCGGTGGAGCCCAGGAAGCGCAGGCCGAGGCAGTCCACCACCACCAGGGTGTACCGGGAGCAGAGCGCCCTGAGCTCGCGGCCGAGCCGGTGGGCGCTGGCCGAGTCGGACTCGCCCTCCACCGCGACGATCGCGCTGCGGCTGCCCCGGCACACGCGGATGGTCAGCGCCTGCCCGTGGGTGACCAGCACGCCGGGTGGGTGTGGTTCGGACACTGTGCACCCCAAGCAATCCCCGTTTGAGCGGGAGAGGACCCTATCGGGCACCCGGTGGCCCCACAACGCCGCGCCGCCACGTTCACCCGGCTCGCTTAGCCCGTTAGCGCGAGCGCGGTCCCGCACCGTCCGAAGTGGACGTATCAGGTCCCGCGGGGCGCCAGTGCGCGGTCCATGGTCCCCGCCAGCACCGCGGCGCCCCGGTCCGGCCCGGCCGCCCGCACCTCGTCGCGCAGCGTCCGCAGCCGGGGCGTGGCGCCCACGGCCAGCAGGCCGCGCAGCGCGGTCTCCACCAGGGGCGCGGTGAGGGTGTTCGGGTCGAGGACCACTCCCGCGCCCGAGCGCTCGGCGTCGTGGGCCACGCAGAACTGGTCGCTGGAGAACGGGAGCACCAGCGCGGGCACACCCGCCTCCAGGGCCTCCGTGAAGGTGTTGTTGCCGCCGTGGTGCACGATCGCGGCCACGTGCGGCAGCAGTGCCCGCTGCGGCACCTCGGCCTCCAGCAGCACGCGGGGGTGGGCCGCGAGGTCGGCCAGCGCCTCGACGCGCGCGCCCGCGGCGACCACCACCAGCACGTCCGGGACGGCCAGCGCGCCCGTGACGGCGGTCCGCAGGACGTCGTCGCGGGCGGACAGGAACGTGCCCAGCGCGACCAGCACGACGCGGCGGTCGCGGACGCGGGCGAGCCGGTCGTCGTCCAGCCGGTCGGGTTCGGTGCAGTGGCCGAGGAACACCAGCTCGGGCTCCCGCGGCAGCGGCGGCAGCCACGGGAACCTCGGGTAGTTGAGGACGGCCGCGTGCGGGGACGTCAGCGCGAACGCCCGGCGCGGCGCGGGCCGGTCCGGGGCGTGCCGCGCGACGAAGTCCGCGAACAGCTCGGTGAACCGGAGGTCGGTGAGCCTGGTCGCCTCGCGCAGCTCGGCGAGGTCGCCCGGCGCGACGGCCGACGGCCAGAGCTGGGGCAGGCCGAAGAACTGGTCGTCGCGGGTCACCAGGTAGGTGGGGTGGCCGGGGCAGAAGGACGCGAACGGCAGCCCCAGGGTGTGCAGCGCGAGGGTCACCGCGTAGTTGAGCTGGTCGACCAGGTACCAGTCGGGGCGCAGGCGCTCGTGCAGCGCGGCGAGGTCGGCCAGCACCTCCTCCGGCGCGGCCAGCACGTCCGCACGGCGGTGGGTCGTCTGCGCCAGCAGCGCGGGCACCGCGCCGCGCCTGGTCGCGTCGAGGAACTCGGCGAGCCTGCGGGCGGACTCGGCGTCCTGCACGGTGTTCTGCGCCACTCCCGTGTTGGCGTTGCGGGTCGTGCGCAGCGGCGTGAAGTCCAGTCCCCCGGCCAGGTCCACGAACTCCGGTGTGGACGCGAATACCACGTCCACACCGGACCCGCACAACGAACGGGCGAGAACCGACAGCGGTTGCGCGTGCGAGCGGAACGGGGGGCTGATCACGACGACACGGGACACTGCTCGCCTCACTCTCGTTGGGAACACCGGGTTCTGTTCGATCCGGAAGGCCGCCCGGTTCGAACGTAGTGCGTGCGACCACACCCGGATCTCTTGCGAGCACTGGAAAACCGTCGGCACCGCCTGGGCCTCCCGCCCTCCCCACCGGCGGTGGAAGAGGCCGTCGAGGCCCTCGTTCGAGCGCCCTCACCTGCGGCGTTCTCGCTGTTGTGCGATCTGTTCCCGGACGTGCTAGCCGACGGCGGCGCGGAGCGGCTGTCCGCACTGCTGCGGAGGACTCTGCTCGACCGGCCGGGCGAGCCGGTCACCGGGTGGCTGCTCGACCTCGCCGCCCTGCACGGCCTGGCCCCCCTGCGCGCGGACGAGGTGCGGGCGGTGGGCGACGGCGCTCCGCTGTGGCGCTACCTGCACGGGATCGGGCTGCCCCCGCGCGGCGAGCCGAGGTCGCCGTACGAGAAGCTGCTCCTGGACCTGCTCGGCGGCGGCGGGTCCGCGCCGCGCGCCGAGCCGGTGGACGGGCCGGCGGTGGTGCAGTCGATGCTGATCGGCGGCACCGGACGGCCCGGCGAGGGCGCCAGCGGCGGGCTCGGGGTGTTCCTGCGGTCGCTGGGCGACGCGCTGGCCGACCGCGCCGACGTCGGCCGGGTCGTGACCGTCGTGCTCGCGGCGAACCCCACGGCGCTCGTCGTGGAGCGGGCGGCCGACCGGGAGCACTGGACCGTGCACGTCCCGGTCGACTCCCCCGTCGCGCTCGACCAGCGGGAGATGGGCGGGCACCGGGCGGCCATCACCTGGTGGCTCCGCGAGCTGCTGTCCCGCCACGGGCTCGTGCCGGACGTCGTGCACGTCCGCTACTCCGACGACGGCTCGCTCGCGGTGGCCGACGCGGCCCGCCTGCTGGGCGCGCGCGTGGTGTTCACGCTCACCCCGGACCCGCACCGCCACCTGGCCGCGCGGTACCCGGAGGAGGGGTCGGACGTCGACGCGCTGCGGTTCGACCTGCACCGCGTGCGCGTCGCGGACCGGCTGGTCGGGCGCGCCGACACCCTGGTCGCCATCGGCGGTCGGGGCGACGAGCTGCTGGAGCACTTCCCCCAGCTGGAGCACCGCCACGCGGTCGCCATCGAGGAGGGCATCGCCCCGCTGGCCGGGACGGCCCGGCCCGCGCTGGTGCGCGAGCTGTTCGAGCCGTCCAGGGTGTTCCCCCGGCTGGACGACTCGGCGCGGGGCCTGCCGGTGCTGCTCAACGTCGGCCGCCTGCACCCGGTCAAGCAGCAGGCGGTCCTGGTGCGGGCGTGGCTGGAGGCGGGCCTGCACCGGTCGACGGCGCTGGTGCTGATCGGCGGCTCGGTCACCGACCGCACGCCGGACGAGCAGGCCGTGCTGGACGAGGTGCTGGCGCTCGCCGCGTCGGTGCCGGGGTCGCGGGGGCGGTTGGCCGTGCTGCCCGCGTGGCCCAACACGAAGGTGCGGGAGCTGGAGCACACGCTGGTCCAGGCCGTACTGGCCCCGTCGCCGCACGTCTACGCGTGCGCGAGCGCGAAGGAGGAGTTCGGGATCGCCGTCCTGGAGGCCATGGAGGCCGGGATGCTGGTGGTCGGCCCGCGCACCGGCGGCCTCCCCCACTACGTGGACCACGGGCGCAACGGGTTCCTCGCCGACACGTCCACCGCCGAGGGGCTGGGCGACGCGCTGCGGGAGGTCGTGGCGCTGGGCGACGCGACCCGCGCGGTCGCCGACGCGGGCCGGGAGACGGTGCGCGAGCGCTTCCCGATCGCCCGCGTCGCGGGGGCCTTCGCCCGCGTCTACCTCGACCTCGCCTGACCGAGCCCGGCGGTCCCGAACACCCCGCGGACCGCGGGGTGGCACCACTTTTGCGGACGGGGGGTCGCGTTCGACACCGAAGTGCCGAGGTGCGCACGAACGCCGGGGGTGTTTCGGTAACATCGCCGAACGTGACCACGCCGACCCAGACATTCGAGTTCCAGTCCGAGGCGCGCCAGCTCCTCCAACTGATGATCCACTCGATCTACTCGAACAAGGACGTCTTCCTGCGGGAACTGGTGTCCAACGCGTCCGACGCGCTGGACAAGTTGCGCCTGGAGTCGTTCCGCGACAAGGACCTGGACGCCGACACCGACGACCTGCACGTGGAGATCGCGGTCGACGCCGAGCAGCGCACGCTCTCCGTGCGCGACAACGGCATCGGAATGACCCGCGACGAGGTCATCGGCCTGATCGGCACCATCGCGAAGTCCGGCACCGCGGAGTTCCTGAAGAAGGTCAAGGAGTCCAAGGACGCCGCGGGGTCGCAGGACCTGATCGGCCAGTTCGGCGTCGGCTTCTACGCGAGCTTCATGGTCGCGGACAAGGTCACCCTGGTGACGCGCCGCGCGGGCACGTCCGAGGGCGTCCGGTGGGAGTCCGAGGGCGAGGGCACGTACACGATCGAGCCCGTCGAGGACGCGCCGCAGGGCACGACCGTGACGCTGCACCTGAAGCCCGAGGACACCGAGGACCACCTGTTCGACTACACGTCGACGCGCAAGGTCCGCGAGATCGTCAAGCGGTACTCCGACTTCATCACGTGGCCGGTCAAGATGGCCGCCGAGAAGGCGGAGGAGGGCGCCGAACCCGCCCTGGAGACCGTGAACTCGATGAAGGCGCTGTGGGCCCGCTCCAGCAGCGAGGTCGAGCAGTCCGAGTACAACGAGTTCTACAAGCACATCAGCCACGACTGGAACGACCCGCTGGAGACCTTCCGCATCCAGGCGGAGGGCACGTTCGAGTACCAGGCGCTGCTGTTCATCCCCGCGCAGGCGCCGCTCGACCTGTTCATGCGCGAGCGCAAGCGCGGCGTGCAGCTCTACGTCAAGCGCGTGTTCATCATGGACGACTGCGAAGCGCTGATGCCGGAGTACCTGCGCTTCGTCAAGGGTGTCGTCGACGCGCAGGACCTGTCGCTCAACGTCTCGCGCGAGATCCTCCAGCAGGACCGGCAGATCCGGATGATCCGCCGCCGCCTGGTGAAGAAGGTCCTCCAGACGGTCAAGACGATGATGGTGGAGAACCCCGAGAACTACGCGAAGTTCTGGGGCGAGTTCGGCGCGGCCGTCAAGGAGGGGCTCCTGGACGACGTCGACAACCGCGACTCGATCCTGGAGATCGCGTCCTTCGCGTCGACCCACGACGCCGACGCGCCCACCACGCTGAAGGACTACGTGGCGCGGATGAAGGAGGGTCAGGAGGTCGTCTACTACCTGACCGGCGAGTCGCGTTCCCTCATCGAGAACTCGCCGCACATGGAGGCCTTCCAGGCCAAGGGCTTCGAGGTCCTCGTGCTCACCGACCCGATCGACGAGATGTGGGTCGACGCGGTCTCCGGCTTCGACGGCAAGCAGTTCCAGTCCATCGCCAAGGGCGAGGTCGACCTGGACTCCGAGGACGAGGACAGGAACGCCGAGGCGAAGAAGGACTTCGCCGACCTGATGACGTGGATGACGACCACGCTGTCGGAGAACGTGAAGGAGGTGCGGCTGTCGTCGCGCCTGACCACGTCCCCCGCCTGCATCGTCGGCGACTCCTACGACATCACGCCGACGCTGGAGAAGATGTACCGCGCCATGGGCCAGGAGGTGCCGAAGCAGAAGCGCATCCTGGAGCTGAACCCGACCCACCCGCTCGTCACGGGCCTGCGCACGGCGCACGAGGCCCGTCCGGAGGACGAGGCCGTCGCGGAGACCGCGGAACTCCTGTACGGCATGGCCCTGCTGGCCGAGGGCGGCGAACTGGCGGACCCGTCGCGCTTCATCAAGCTGATGGCGCAGCGCCTCCAGCACTCGCTCTGACCGCGTGGTGGGGTGCAGGCTCCCCGGCACCCCACCACGGTCAGTCCTCGTCCGCCTCGGCCTCCGCCGCACAGGCCTGGTCGAGGACACCCCTGAGGTTCTTGCTGATCACCACCTTCTTGCGGTGGATGACCAGCACGCCGTCGTCCTTCAGCTCCTTCAACGCCTTCGTGACCGCCGGCGCGGACGCCCCGATGGCGGAGCTGACGTCGTCGCAGCTCAACCCGAGGTCCAGCAGGACACCCCTGTCGGTCCGCTCGCCGTACAGGGCTTCCATCCTCGCCAGGAAGGCGAGGAGCCGGATGGACACCTTGTGGTTGGCGAAGGCCAACGTCGCGTCCCGCAGGATCGTCCGCCGCGCGAACGTGCCCGTCAGGGCCCTGAGGGCCGCGGTGCTCTCCAGGAACGCCCTGAACTCGTCCCTCCCGACGACCAGCGCGTCACCGTCCTTCGAGGAGACGTGGCTCGCGTGCCTCGGCGTGCTGGCCCAGTGGGCTTCCGCGCCCAGCAGTTCGCCCGGCCCGGCGAAGGCGACCATCATCGGCCTGCTGCCCGCTCGTGCCTCGCGCACGGTCTTCACGTACCCGGACAGCACGACGGTGACCGAGTCGGGCTGTGCCCACTGCGCCGCGATCCGGTCACCCGCCCGGTGCGCGCGGCGTCGGCCGATCTTCCACAGCTCGTCGTGCAGCGGCCTGTCGAGCAGTGACAGGAAGACGTCACTCGGCCACGGCGCACCGGTGTGCGCGTGGATACCGCTCGTGCCCATGGCTCTTTCGTTCCTGCTCTCGTGGAACCCGTCCGCGACCGCGAACGGGGGTGGTGAACGGCGTCGTCGTCCTAGCGGACGTGGGCGTGCAGGAAGGCGAACGAGCCGCCCAGCGCGGTGAGCCCGGCCAGGACGGCGACCCAGGGGTTGCCGAACGCGAGGAAGGCGACCGAGCCCGTGACCAGGGCGCACAGGACCGCCGCGACCAGCAGCAGGGCGAGGCGCTGGGTGAAGGGCGGCGTGGAGTTCGTCATGCTGTTCTCTCCGGAATCGGGTGTCGTGCAGCGCCGCGTGCCCGCTCGGCGGTCACGACGCTGGGAGGAGGGGGATCGGTGGGGCGGCTAGCCCAGGACGTGGACCGCCGCGACCGTGAAGAGCAGCTGCGTCAGCAGCAGGAGGACGAGCAGTGGCCTTCCCACGCGGGCGAGGTCCTTCCACTGCCCCGCGAGGACGAGCCCGAGCCCCACCGTCCGGTGCCGCGGTCCTCTCCGGACCGGCGGCGCGGCGTCGGCGTCCGGCTCGTCCGCCGAGGGCGCTTCGGGTACGACGACCGGCTCGACCACCACGGTGGTCTCGCCGGGATCGGTCCTCGCCGCCTTCGTCGCGACGACCAGCCGTTCCCACTCCGCGGCCCACAGCTCGGCCTGGTCCGCGGGTTCACCGCAGCCCGTGACGAACAGGACCACCTGCTCCTTGCGGACGGGCAGGGTCTTCTTGCGGCACATGTAGTGGGCGGTCGACCTCGGCAGGCGGTCCGCGCCCGCCGTCTCGGAGATCTGCTTGAACGACCGGCCGACGGCGAGCCGGAGCTCGTCCAGCGCCACGACGTACTCCAGCTCCGTCGTGGCCGCACGCGCCCTGCCGAGCGGTGCCCGCTCGTCGTCAGTGCCGCTCAGCTGCGACATCGTGATGGGTCCTTCTCGTCGAGGCGCGCCTCGACCGTCGACGGTCGAGGCGCGGTGGCGGCCGCGCGTCCGCTGGGCGGTCGCGCGGGGTGGGTCGACCTGCCGGTGACCCGTGGGTGACGTCGAGTTGGCCGCGATGACCACCCGGCGCCACTCCTCGATCTCCCGACCGTCGACCATGCAGGCCCGGAGCACCGCCTCGGCACCGCGCCAGGTGAGGCGGTGGCCGAGGGTCAGGTCCGGGAACGCGCTGACGGGGAGCCCCGTTCGCGACGCCATCCACTTGATGGACGGGTGGCCGCACGACCGCCACGCGGCGAGCACGCGCTCGTGCAGCCGGTAGAACACCTCACCGCGGCTCCGCGGGGTCGGTCCGGGCATCGCTAGGCGGTGAGGGGTGTGGAGCGACCGTCGGTCGCGCGGAGGAGAGGTCGGGCGTCGCGGGGGTACCGCGAACACACCCGACGGGCGGGGGCGTTCATCTCGCTTCTTTCTCGGCCGTTCTTCGGTGACGTGGGTATTTCTTCGGCGAAGGGCCGGTCCGGGCGAACATCCGTTACCACGGGCGCCAACCCACGGCTGTTCGTCGAACTCGACCTCGCCGCCGAATACTAGCCTGAACCTCCCTCCGCATCGACGGTCGCGACGCCGCACCACTAAAAGCAACAGCGTTGCGCAAACCGGGCGGGCCGAACTTGAGACCGCCCGGCGCATTCACTCGATCGGTTATACGCAGAGTGGGGGATCTGCACCGTTCCAGCAGACTGGACGAATTCCGGACTCACCTCCGCCACGTGGCACGCGATGGACGATCCGTCCAAAGAGGTCGGTGTTTTGCCTGATCGGACAGGGCTGGACGGGGCTGGGCAGGGGTGGTAGTCGCCGGAGCTCTGGTCTACCGTGACCACCGGTTCCCCTCTTCGTCGAGACGAAGGGCGGGGGCACATCCCGTGGCTTCGTCCGGTGACGTGGGCAGCTCGGGTGCCGTAGCGGGTCACTGCGCCAACAGCGACCCGCTGCGGCCGCTCCACCACCCGGTTTCCGGGTTCGAGCACTTCCGAAGGCCCGATCGCCAGTGCGCCCAGTTCGTCACGGTGATCTGTGTCACTATTCAGATTTTGACCACGATCGGACCTGTGGCCAATACCCGCACCCGACAATGGGAGCGCTCCCCCAGCGGTGCGGCTGCCCCTTTGGCACACCCGTACCGCTGTTCCGACCCCGCTTTCCGGACCGCGTCGGTTAACCAATTGTCCCAAAAACTCGAAGGTCTCGGAATTCGCGCGATCGCTCCCCCGCGCGGCGGCGAGTCGGTAATCGAGCGGCACCCGTCCCGTGCGGTTCCGCGAATGTCCACCCGAACACGCCGCACTTTCGCGGAAATGGATCCGCGGGCCGACGCCGGATCCGTGCGTCCCGTCCTCTACCGTGGCCCCGTGCTCGACGTGCGCGGCCTGACCAAGGCCTACGGAGACCTGACCGTCCTGCGCGACGTCTCGTTCGCGGTGCGGCCCGGTGAGGCCGCGGCGGTGGTGGGGCCGAACGGTGCGGGGAAGTCGACGTTGCTGCACTGCGTCGTGGGGTCGGCCGAGGCCGACTCGGGCAGCGTCAGGCTCGACGGCGTGGAGGTGCGGGAGTCCGATCCGGCCGTGCGGGCGGCCGTGGCGGCGGTGTTGGACGACGTCGACTTCTTCCCCGACCTGTCGGTCGTGGAGCACCTCGACCTGCTCGCCCACGCGCACGGCGGTGGCGGGGTGGACGAGGTGCTGGTGGAACTGGGGTTGGACGGGGTCGTCGACCAGGTGCCCTCGACGCTGTCCAGCGGGCAGCGGCGGCGGCTGGCCCTCGCGTCCTGCCTGGTCCGGCCGCGGCGGCTGCTGGTGCTGGACGAGCCGGAGCAGCGCCTGGACGCGGCGGGGCGGGCGTGGCTGGCCGAGCGGCTGACCGCCGAGAAGGCGTCCGGCACGGCGGTCCTGCTGGCCACGCACGACGTCGAGTTGCGGCACGCCGTGGCCGACCGGCACGTCGACCTGGGCGCATGACCGACCGGAGCACCACGGCCCGGCGCACGACCCCGGCCACCGACCTGCGGCGGCGGCTCCGCCGCTACCGGGCCGACCCGCGCCCGCTGACCGCACGCCTCGCGGACCTCTACGGCCACGCCCTCTACGTCGTCATCGTCGGCGGCGTGCTCGTCTCGGCGGCGAACTCCGGGGTGGACTCGACGGCGCGGGCGCCGGGGCTCGTCCGGTGGACCGTCCTGGTCGGCGCGCTGCTGGCGGTCGCGCTCCTGTGCCGCGCGGCCATCGCGGTGGGGCCGGTGCTGGTCTCGCCCGCGGCGCGGACGTGGCTGTTCAGCTCACCCGTGGACCGCCGACAGCTCCTGGTGCCCAGGTTCGCCGCCCTGCTGGCCGCGGCGGCGGCCGTCGGGGCGGTGGTGGGCGGCGCGGTCTCGCTCCCCTCCGCGGCGGTGGGGGCGCCTGCCGGCGTGTTCGTGGCCGCCGTGCTGGTGGAGGCGCAGGCGAGCAGGCGCCAGACCACGTGGGCGCGCCGCGGGATCGCCGCGGTCGTCGCGGGGCTGGCCGTGTTCACCGCCGTGCTGGCGGCCGTGCCGGACCTCCCCTGGCCGTCGCCCGCGCCGGTGGCGCCCGTGGCGGGCGCGGTGCTCGTGCTCGCGACGGCGGCGGCGTGGCACGCCCACCGGGCGCTGGCCGCGATGACGCGGAGCGCGCTCTCCGACGGCGCCGAGATCGCCGCGGTCACGGCGACCGCCACCACGTTCCTCGACCCCGGTCTGCTGACGGGCACGCTCGTCCAGCGGCGGGCGCGGGCGCGGGGCGCGGTCCGGTCGGTCCGGTTCGCGGGCGGCCGTCGCCGGGCCCTGCTCCGCGCCGACCTGCTCCGCCACGCCCGCGACCCCCTGGGAGTGCTGGTCTTCCTCGGCCTGCTGCCCGTGCCCTACCTGGCCGCGCACCTCACGGCCCCGGACGGGGTGGCGGTGGTCCAGCTCGGGTGCCTGTTCCTGGTGGCCGACCGCTTCGCCAGGGGTCTGCGGCTGGTCAGCGGATCGGCGGCGCTGCGGCGCGCGCTGGGCGGCTCGAACGCCGAGCTGCGGCTGACGCACCTCGTCCTGCCCGCCACCGCGGCCCTGCTGTGGACCCTCGCCACGCCGGTCGTGGCGGTGCCGCACCTGGCGCTGTCCGTCGCGGGGGCCGTGGTCGCCGTCCACCGCGCCGCCACCGCGCCACCGATGCGGTACGACTCCCCGATCCTGGACACGCCGATGGGCACCGTGCCGATCGGGCTGCTCGCCCGGCTGTTCCGCGGCCCCGGCCTGCTGCTGCTCGTGGCCGCCGTCCACCTGTCGCTGTGACGACGAACGGGCCGGGTCCGCGGAGGACCCGGCCCGTTCACCTGGAACGACCTACCCGAGCTTGCCCTCGATGGCCGCGATGATCTTCGGCCGCAGCTCGGCGCAGCTGATGATGGCGTCCACCGAGCCGACGTCCACCGCGCGCTGGACGCTGTGCACCCGGTCGAACTCGGTGGCGACCTCGGACAGCTTCTCCGACCGCACGGCCTGGCGGATGTCGGCCAGCTCGGCGGTCAGCGACGCCTTCTCGCCGCCGGAGGACGCGGCGACGAGCGCCTCGGCCTCCCGCACGCGCGGGTCGTTGCCGGTCCGCTTGTCCACGTCGCGGGCGAACACCACGGCCGCGGCGGGAGCGCCGCCGATCACCGAGGCGAACGAGCCCTCGACCGCGAGCACGGTCATGTTCGGGTTCAGCGCCTTGGAGAACACCACGAACGCGCCGCCGTGGTACCGCGAGATCACGCAGAACACGATGGGGCCCTGGAAGTTCACCACCGCGCGACCGATCTCCGCGCCGTACTCCAGCTGGAGCTTGCGCATCGACTCGGGCGAGCCGTCGAAGCCGGACAGGTTCGCCAGCACCACGAGGGGCCGGTTGCCGCTGGCCGCGTTGATGGCCCGCGCCGCCTTCTTCGACGACCGCGGGAACAGCGTGCCCGCGGTGTAGGTGTCCGGGCCGTCGGTGGGCGGGAAGCCGCGACGGGGCACGGAGCGGGACTCGATGCCCAGCAGGCACACCGGACGGCCGCCGAGGTGGACGTCCTGCACGGCCGCCGTCTCGGCGTCGGCCATGCCCGCCCACCGCTCCAGCACCGGGTGGTCCTGGTCGGACAGCGCGCGCATCACCGTGCGGATGTCGAACGGCTTCTTGCGGTCGGGGTTGAACTCCGAGGAGAAGATCTGCCCGACGGTGGTGAACTCGCTGTCCGGCACGGCGTGCGGGAACGGCGACACGTCGCGGTCGACCGGGTCGGTCGTGGTGGTCGACCGGGGACCGGACTCGCCGGGCGCGACGTAGCTGTGGTCGTAGTGCGACATCAGCACTTCCCGCGCCGAGCGCAGGTCGGGCGCCCAGTACTGGGCCTGGCCGTTCGGGCCCATGATGCGGTCGTAGCCGCCGATGCCGTGGTTGTCCTCGGCCGAGACGCCGCCGGAGAAGTCCAGCGACTGCTTGCCGGTGAGGACCATCGCGGAGTCGGGCGTCATGACCAGGATGCCCTTGGTGTGCATGAGCATCGTGGCTTCGGCGTTCCAGTACGGCTGGGCGCCGACGTTGATGCCCGCGACGACGATGTTGATCTCGCCGCCGTCCTGGGTGAAGTTCACGATCCGCTTGAGCGCCGCCGCCACCCAGTCCATGTTCTCGGTGCCCGAGTCCATCGAGATGCGGGCACCCGCCGAGAGCGCGAACCACTCCAGCGGGATCCTCAGCTCCTCGGCCAGGTCGAGCGCGGCGATGACGCGGGCGCACTCCGGCTCGGACAGCGCGCCGAGCGCCTTCGTCGGGTCGCCCAGCAGCACGACGCGGGCCATGCCCTCCGGGTGGCGCGGGGTCGGCGTGGTGACGACACCGGCGACGAGCGCCGCGGTGTTGCCGCCGCGCGGGCGGTCGGTGGGGACGAGCTTGCCCGACCCGGCGTCCAGGTCGTACTCCTGGAACGTGCCGAACGACCCGGCGAGCATCCCGGTCAGCTCGTAGGGGTACACGGTGCCGCGGCTGTGGGCGCGCAGCACCTCCTGGCGGTAGTCGTCCAGGGGCTCGATCGGCTCGGTCGGCGGCAGCACCACGGACAGCCGGACGCCGGAGCCGACGTCGTAGCCGATGCGGACGGCGATGTCGACCAGCTCACCGGTCGCGGCGTCGCGGCGGCGGCCCAGGAACAGCACCTCTTCGAGGTCGGCCCCCGCGGTCGTCGGCATGACGCGCCGGGCGACGACGTTCAGCTCCTCGGGGCTGAGGTCGGTCGGCGGCCACACGTAGATGACGATGCGGTTGGTCGCGGACTTCTTGGCGCCCGGCTTCTTCGCCCTGCGGATCGCGTCGAGGCACGTCGCGAGGATGTCCTCGGCGGCGGGCAGCGCCACGAGCCTGCCCTCGTCGTCGCGCAGCGGGGTCAGGTCGCGGACCTGGCCCAGGACCACGAGGCGCTCGTCGGACGGGTTCTGCTTGGCCGTGGCGCGGAAGAGGTAGACCTCCTCGTCCGGCGACGCGAGCCGGGTGAGGTCGAACGCGCGCAGCCGTTCGAGCTGCATCCGCTCGGCGATGCGCGGGTGCAGGCCGCGGAGCAGGCGCTCCTCGGTGAAGCCCTCCGGCGACGGGCGGAACGTGAAGTGGTGGTGCATCACGGCACCGCTGTTGCCCGCGACGGTCGTGGTGATGCGGTCGACGCGCTCCGACGGCTGCTGGGCGGCGAGCACCTCCCCGAGCTTCGCGGCCATCGCGTCGGTGTCCGAGGGGCCGTCGTCCCACGTCAGGTAGAGGTCGGCCACCACGTCGCCGTCCTGGGCGAACCCGCTGACGGCGCGCACGGCCTCGGGCAGCGCGGGGAAGTCGACGGCCGTGGCGACCACGCGGCCGTCACCGGCCTGGGTGCGGTTCTCGGCGACGACGAACGTGCAGCCGTCGACCGAGGTCACCCGGACGTCGCTCAGCGCGCGGTTGCCGTAGTACCGGCGGGTCAGGACCTCCAGCAGCGCCGTCGGGTCCGCGCCCTCGCGGCCGATGCGCTGGCCCACCAGGCGGACCAGCGGCTCGGCGCTGGCGACCATGGCGGACACCCGCTCGGCGCGGTCCGCCGCGTCCGGGTGCAGGTCGAGGTGGCGCAGGTGCTTGCGGACGCCCGCGTAGACCTTGGCGCGGGTGCGGCGCAGCAGCGGCTGGGCGAACCAGCCGAACACGACGCCGCGGGCCAGGTCGGCCACGGCCGGGAAGCGGACCTGCGTCGCGGCGACCAGGTGCTCCAGCGCGAGGCCGACGGTGACGCGGTCCGCCTCGGGCGGCGGGCCCTCGGCGAGCCACTGGCGCAGCAGCGTGGTCATCACCGCGACGTCGGACGAGGAGCGCTCCTGGGCCAGGAAGATGCGGAAGACCGCGTCCTCCAGCTCCGGCGTGCGGTCGAGGCCGTCGACGCCGTAGTGCGACAGCACGTGGGTCAGGCGCTGGCGGAAGCTCTCCGACAGGCCCGCCCGGTCGGCGTCGAGGCTCTGGAGGTAGGTGTGGAAGTACTCGCGCGGGCTGTGCACCGAGGAGTCGGGCTTGCGCTCCTCGCCGACGGGCCGGTTGCGGCTCAGCTCGCACAGGTCGGCGAAGAGCTGCACGAGGGCGCTCTCCCCGACGAGCGCGCGCTGGCCCGCGCTGGTGAGGTCCTTGCGGGCCGCGAGGTAGTCGTTGAGCAGGCGGCCCGCGTCGACCGGGTCGACGTCGAAGCCGAGCAGCAGGCTCCGCAGGCCCTGGAGGCCGCGGGCGACCCTCGTCTCGGCGGGGGTGTCGAGCGGCTCGGCGGGCAGTTCCAGCGCGTCGGCCGGGACCGCGGCGGGCGAGGCGGCCTCGTCGCCGTCGCCGACCGGCTCCAGGCGGAGCAGGCGGGCACCCGACTCGACCTGGCTGCCGACCTGGACCGCCAGCTCGCGCAGCCTGCCGTGGAACGGCGCGCGCAGCACCGTCTCCATCTTCATGCTCTCCAGCACCAGCAGCGGCGCGCCCGCCTCGACCTCGTCGCCGACGGCCAGCGGCGTGGCCACGACCAGGGCGGGCACGGGCGAGCGCAGGACGCCGCCCTCGTCGCGGCTGATGCGGTGGGTGACGCCGTCGACCTCGACCTGGTGGACGGGACCGTGCGTGCCGGTCACCACCCGGAAGCGGACGCCGTTGACGATGAGCTGGCCGGAGTGGCGGTCGAAGCGCTCCACGTCCACGTCGGCGGTGTGCTCGGGGCCGCCCGCGGAGACGCCGACGCGGAAGCTGTGCGCGGCGACGCGGGACACCTGGACGCGGTAGCCGACGTCGCGGAGCTTCAGCTCCAGCGCGCGGCCGGTCTCGTGCTGGGCCTGGGGACGGCCGCCGTGCGCGGTGGTCAGCAGGCGCTGCCGCGTCACGGCCTCCTCGTCCTCGTAGGCCTCGATGGCGGCGGCGATCAGCGCGACCGCGGAGTTCTTGTGCGTCACCAGGCCGCCCTGCGAGCGGACGCGGTCGATCCAGCCGGTGTCGGCGGAGCCGTCGATCACGGCGGGCTCGTCGAGCAGGTCGCGGACGAAGCCCTTGTTCGTCACGCCGCCCGCGATGATGACCGTCGTCTCGGTCATGGCGCGGCGCAGCCGGGCCAGCGCCTCGGTGCGGTCGCGACCGTGGGCGATGATCTTGGCGATCATCGAGTCGAAGTCACCGGGGATGGTGTCGCCCTCGCTGAACCCGGTGTCGACCCGGATGCCGGGACCGCTGGGCAGCGAGAGGCGGACGATCCTGCCGGGCGACGGCGCGAAGTCGCGGTCGGGGTCCTCGGCGTTGAGCCGGGCCTCCACGGCGTGACCCCACTCGGCGGGGGCGGGCCCCTCCAGCTTGCCGCCCGCGGCGACGTGCAGCTGGGCCTTGACCAGGTCGACACCGGTGGTGATCTCGGTGATCGGGTGCTCGACCTGGAGACGGGTGTTGACCTCCAGGAACGCGAACAGGCGCTCACCGGGGTGGTAGAGGAACTCGACCGTGCCCGCGCCCTGGTAGTCCACGGCGAGCACGAGCCGTTCGGCGGAGGCCTTGAGGTCGGCGACCTGGTCGGCGGCGAGGACCGGGGACGCGGACTCCTCGATGATCTTCTGGTTGCGCCGCTGCACGGAGCAGTCGCGCACGCCCAGCGCCCAGGCGGTGCCCTGTCCGTCGGCGATCACCTGCACCTCGACGTGGCGCGCGCCCGTGACCAGGCGCTCCAGGAACACGACGCCGCTGCCGAAGGCGCGGGCGGCCTCCTGGCGCGTGAGGTCGTAGGCCTGGGTCAGCTCCTCCTCGGAGGACACCATGCGGATGCCGCGGCCACCGCCGCCGGCGGTCGCCTTGAGCATCAGCGGGTAGCCGATGTCCTGGGCCGCCTTGAGGGCGTCGTCGAGCGAGTCGACCGGACCGCCGCTCCACGGCGCCACGGGCACGCCGACCTGCTCGGCGATCAGCTTCGAGCCGATCTTGTCGCCGAGCTTGCGCATGGCCGCGCCGCTCGGGCCGACGAAGGTCACGCCGATCTCGGCGCACAGCTCCGCGAACTCCGGGTGCTCGGCGACGAAGCCCCAGCCCACCCAGGCCGCGTCGGCACCGGTCTCGACCAGCGCGCGCTTGAGGACCGCGTAGTCGAGGTAGGGGCGGTCGGCCGCCAGGCCCAGGTCGTAGGCGAGGTCGGCCTCCCGAACGAAGGTGGCCGTCCGGTCGGAGTCGGTGTAGAGGGCCACGGTCTCGATCCGTGTCCCCAACTCCGCGGACAGGTCCCGAACGGCGTGGATGAGCCGCATCGCGGCTTCCCCACGGTTGACGATGGCAACACGACTGAACACTGATCGGGCCTTTCGAAAGACGGCGAACGCCGACGGCCGTCGCCGTCGCAACGGAGTCAACACTCTCGACTGCCTACTGGTACAAGGTATGGCGATCGCAACGCGTGTCAGGTGCCCTGCGTTGTAAGGATCTGCCAAAAGACGGGCCGCCGACAACCCCTAGCACGCCCCTTCGGGAACCCCTACACCACGCGTGGTGTGATCTCGGCCGCGCTCCCGCCACACGTCCGCGGCGGTGGGGTGGGTGCTGCTCACCGGGGTGCGCCCCGGACCTCCCGGTTTGTGCGATAGCGACAAAGGCCAGCAGGGGTGGTGCGACCCGCGGCCCCTGCCTGCGGGTTTCCGAACCACCTCGCGACCGGTGCGGCGGTCCGCCGACGCGGCGGGCGTGCGCGCCGCGGACCGGGAGGCGATCGGGTCGGCGCGGCAGGCGGGCGATCGGGAGCACGGGTCCGACCGGCACCGGCGCAGGGTTCCAGCAGTCCGGCGTTCCGGCGCGGACCAGCAGCGGCCTCCACCGCCCGCAGCGCCCCTCGGGCCGGGACCCGTCGTCGACGACCCGCCTGGCGCGGGCGTCGCGCGGGGCGGGGGCGGGTCGCGCGCTCACCCGGTCTTCGGCACCGCCCGCAGGAAGAAGTGCAGGTACGCGGTGTCGCCGACCGGGTAGAACACCAGCGGCAGCCACTCCTCGTGCTCGTGGGCGCGGCCGGCGAACAGGGTGTCGGTCACCGGCACGAAGTCGAGGTCCCTCGACGGGAGGAGGTCGGCCGTCTCGCCGAGCCACCGGTACCTCATGCGCAGCACGCCGTCGCGGTCGGTCAGCTCGAAGTCGAGGCCCTCGCTGCGGTAGGTGCCCAGGTGCCGGGTGAGGTCGACCTCGGGAGGGGCAGACGGCGGCGCGAAGCGCGCCACCCCCACGCCCCCGAGGTCGGCCAGCAGCTCACCGACGAGCGCCCCGTGCAGCAGGCCCGCCTCGCCGCCGTTGGTGAGCAGGGCGACGGCGACCCCCGCGCCGGGCACCACGTCCAGGTGGGCGTACTGCCCGATCGTCGCGCCGCTGTGGCCGAACACCGGTCCGCCCGGCCGGTCGAACAGCTCCCACCCGAGCCCCCAGTGGCTGGGACCGCGCCAGGGGTTGGGCACCTCGACCTCGGGGGTCGTCATCGCCGCGACGGACCCGGCGGTCAGCAGCCGCGTGCCGTCCGGCGCGAGGCCGCCGTCCAGGTGCGGGCGGGCGAACCGGACGACGTCGGCGGCGCTCGCGACGATCCCGCCCGCCGGCCCGATCGAGCGCGGCAGGCTCCACACCGGGGCGGGCACCGGCTCGGTCCCCGGCTCGCCGGTGTGCCCCATCGCGGCGCGGAACCGCAGCACCTCCTCCGGCAGCGTCACGGTGTGCGCCAGGCCCAGCGGCTCGACGACCCGCTCGCGCAGCGCGGTGTCCCACACCTGCCCGGTGACGACCTCGACGACCCGGCCGAGGATCGTGAACCCGCTGTTGCAGTAGGACATCGTCGCACCCGGCGCGTGGTTCTGCCGCAGCCCGGCGCACGCCTCCACGTACCGCGCCACGCAGTCGTCGCCCCGGCCGGTGTCGTGGAAGAAGTCGCCGTCGATCCCGCTGGTGTGGTTCAGCAGCTGCCGCACCGTCACCGACTTCGTCGCCTCGGCGTCGGCCACCGCGAACTCCGGCAGCACCGACACCACGGCCGCGTCCAGGTCCAGCCGCCCCTCCTCGACGAGCTGGAGCACCAGCGTCGCCGTGTAGACCTTGCTGATGGACCCGATCTGGAACAGCGAGTCCACCGTCGTCGCCACCCCGGTGCCCCGGTGCAGCACACCGGTCGCGAACTCGTGGACCTCCCCGTCGGCCAGCACCGCGAGCACGGCCCCCGGTACCCCGTGCTCGCGAGCCAGCCCGTCGAGCTCGGCCTGCCACCGCGCGTGGTCGAGTGCCATCGCTTCCCCCTGTCCGGATGACCACCTCCCAGGGTGCCGGCGAAGCCGGTGATCGGGTCGGGCAAATGCGGTCTTCAGGACGTCTCACCCGGTTGGCCGCCGAGCCGGGGCGACGGCGTGGTGGAGGACACGGGCACCTCGCCCCGACCGGCGAACCGGTTCGCTCCACCGAAGGAGGACGCGGCCCAGGCGTGTCGATCTCCGGGAACGGGAACCCACGGGGTGACCGATCCGCTACCAGGAGGAGACCGCATGACCGGAGCAACCGCCGCATCACCCGCCGACGAGGTCCGAAAGCTGGCCGAACTGGCCTCGGGCATCCGCGTCGGGATGCTGACCACGATCGACGAGGTCGGCAGGCTCATCAGCCGACCGATGGCTCAGCAGGAGGTCGAGTTCGACGGCGACCTGTGGTTCTTCGCCGAGCGCGACTCGCGCAAGGTCGCCCACATCGTCGCCATCCCCGAGGTGTCGGTCACGCTGACCTCGAAGGACACCTGGATCTCGATCTTCGGCACCGCCGAGCTCGTGGACGACCGGGCGAAGGCCCGCGAGCTGTGGAACGGCTGGGTCGAGGCGTGGCTGCCGCAGGGTCCCGACGACCCCAACGTCGTGCTGGTCAAGGTGACGGCGATGTCGGCCGAGTACTGGGACACCCCCGGCGGCCGGATCGCGTCGGCGCTGAGCTTCGTGAAGTCGAAGGTCAGCGGGGAGCGCTACGACGGCGGGGACCACGCGACCGTGGACCTGTGACCTGGTCAGAACACCCGCGGTGGGCCCGCGACGACGCGGACGGTGAACCCCTCGTCGTCGCGGGCCAGCGTCACGTAGCTGCACGTCTGGTAGGTCAGCCACAGCCCGAGCCCCGCCGTGGCGGTCTTCGTCGTGGGCAGCAGGCCGACCGTCGGGTCGTGCGGGCCCGGCCCCTGGTCGGTGACCGTCAGGACGACGTGGTCGCGGTCGGCCCACAGCCGGAACCGGACCGGGGGACGGCCGTGGCTGAGGCTGTTCGTCACGGCCTCGCTGGCGGCGAACACCAGGTCGTCGGACTGGTCCTCGGTGAGCGTGGTGCGCGAGGTGGCCGCGCGCACGGCGCGGCGCACGTCCACCGGCTCGGGGTCGAGCAGCACCAGCGCGGGCGGGTTCGACTCCAGCGCGTCCGGCGGCGGCGGGGGCCTGCCGGTGAGGAAGGCCGACGGCGCCTCGAACCGGACGTTCACCCGGTGGTCGCCGGCCGCCGTGAGCACGCGGGGGTGCGTCCGGGTGACGTCGGCGAGCACCGGGGCCGGGGTGGTGCGGGTGTCGTACGGGCACAGGCCCCAGAGCGGGAACTCGGCGAACGCCTCGTTGACCACGGCCTCGTAGCGCGCCCACGAGTCCCACGGGACGCCGACGCCGGGGTGCGGGACGTCGCCGATCACCCGGATCTGGCGCGCGCCGCCCGCGGCGAGGTCCTCGAAGACCTCGCGGTACCGCTTGATCGCGCTGGTGGGGCGGGAGTACTGGTCGTCGGCGGGCACGTAGGTGATCCCGCCGTCGGCATCGCCGAGGGCCTCGCGCAGGAGCTTCTCGTTCGTGGTGCCGCACGCGATCAGCGTCGGCTCACCCGCCGCGACGCCGTCGAGCACGAACGGCGCCACCAGCGCCAGGAACTCCTCGTCGGAGGAGTAGAAGGCCGCCTCGTGGAAGTAGCCCTCGTGCCCGCGGGCGGCCCCGGATCTCACTAGCGCCTCCCCTTCCGCACCGACGACGTGCCGCGGGGCAGGGAGCCCGCGGTGGTCGGCTGTCACCAGTCCACCGCGCCCCGCTCCAGCCCGGCTCTACGCCGATGGCGGAGCGCGACGGGTGCGGGGCGCACCAGCGCACCATACCCGGACGCGCGCTAGGAAGGCCCCTGCCTGGTGGGGAGTCCCTCGATCGCCTCGGTCATCGACAGCACGACCGCGTCCCCGAGCATCTCGAACTCCGACTTCAGGAACGGGTCGGCCACCTTCGCGAGGCCGTGGAACACGATGTGCGCGTGGTAGGTGATCTCGGTGCCGGAGCCCGAGGGCGTCAGCGTGAGGTCGTCGGTGGAGGTCGCGGTCTTGTTCTTCCCCACGAACGTCAGCCGGTTCGGCTCCAGCCGCTCCAGCCGGTAGTCCAGCTCGGTCTCCTTGCCCTTGAACTCGGACGTGTTGTGCCACCGCGACCCCACCTGGACGGGACCGGGGTCGGTCCGGACGCAGGTGACCGTGCCGGGGTCCCACTGCTCGGCGTTGGCGAAGTCCTTGAGGTACTCCACGACCACCTCGACCGGCCTGCCGACGGTGAACCTGCGCTCGACGTTGACCACTTCGTGCTCCTCGGTGTTCGCGTGTCAGGGGGACGGGTCGAGCCGCTGGCCCGGTGCTCCCGCCGTGGTGTTGCGCTGCTTCAACTCTGCCTCGAAGACGTGCCTGGCGCCGCCCACGAGCTCGTCGCGCACCCGCCGCTCCCAGGCCAGGAACGCCGCGCGGTAGCCGTCGTCGTACTCCTCGACCAGCTGGAACGTCCACCTGCCCGGCACCACGTTGCGCCCGATCAGGTCGCGTTCCAGCTCGTCGGCGAGCGCGGCGTGACCGGCCTCGCGCAGCAGGTCCGCCGCGCGGCCCGCCTTCGCGTCGGCGCTGCCGGAGAGCTGGTGGAAGTCGAACAGGCGACCGCGCGCCCGTTCCGCCGTCTCCAGCGCCTCGGTCAGCGCGCCGACGGCCTCGACGGTCGCGTCGTCGACGCCCGCGGGCCTGCGGCCCTCCACCTGTTCGCCCATGTCCGCCAGTTACCCACGGCCCGGCGGCGCCAACCACCCGCGGCCGTCACCCTTCCGGGTGCGGCGCCCGCTCGCGGAACCCGTGCAGGAAGGCGTCGAACCCCTCCCCGTTCGGGCCCATCAGCCGCAGGGCGCGCAGGAGGTCGCGCGCACGGCGCTCGTCGGCCGGTGCCCGCGCGGTCGCGGGGTCGGGCACCGGTCTCGGGAGTCGGGTCACTTCGGCTCGCGGCGCGGCAGGGGCTGGGTGGCCGGGCCTTCGAGCACCGCGCCGTCCACGTCGAACCGCGAGCCGTGGCACGGGCAGTCCCAGGTCGTCTCGGCGGCGTTGAACGCCACCAGGCACCCGAGGTGCGTGCACCGCAGGGAGACGCCGTGCAGCCGCCCGGCCCGGTCGCGGTAGACGCCCGTCTTGCCGAGCCCGTCGCGCACCACGTGGGCCTGCCCAGGGGGCAGGTCCTCGCTGCTGGTCGCGTCGGCGGGCGTGATCCGCGCGCCCACCAGGTCGAGCCCGGTGGAGGCGTTCATCTTCAGCAGGTCGGGCAGCGACGTGAGCGACACCCGGTGCGGGGTGAACACCGCGGCCCACGGGTTGGGGGTGCCCGCCACGGCGTCCGCCAGGATCGTGGCGGCGAACGTGGCCGTGGCCAGGCCCCACTTCATGAACCCGGTCGCCACCAGCAGCCGGTCCGAGCCGGGCAGGTAGGGACCGATCATCGGCAGGTGGTCGTAGGACGTGGGGTCCTGGGCCGACCACCGGTGGGTGATCCGCTCGACGTCCCAGTGCTCGCGGGCGAACGCCTCCAGCTCCTCGTACGGCGCCCCGGCCGGGTCGCCCGTCGCGTGCCCCTGACCGCACACGATCAGCAGCCCGTCGTAGGAGCTGAGCGACCAGGACGGGGAGCCCGCGCTGATCGCGAGCCCGGTGGGCGGCTCGCCGGACGCCAGCGACGCCGCGACGCAGTAGGAGCGGGTCGTCTCCAGGCGGGCGAAGTAGAGGCCGCGGTCGAAGACCGGGTAGTGGGTGGCGACCACGACCCGCCCGGCCGACACCGTGCCCTCGGCGGTGTGCACGCGGCACGGGGCTCCGTCGTGCAGCCGCTCGACGCGGCTGTGCTCGAACACCACCGAGCCGTCGCCGTCCACCGCGTCGGCGAGGCCGAGCAGGTAGCGCAGCGGGTGCAGTGCGACCTGGTCGTCCAGCCGCACGGCCGCGTGCACGTCGAACGGCACGTCCAGCCGGTCGTCGGCCGAGACCGGCAGGCCCGCGGCGCGCGTGGCGGCCAGCTCGGCCTCGACGGCCTCGACCTCGTCCGGGGAGTAGGCGTAGGTGAACGCGGGCGCGTGCCGCAGCCCGCAGTCGATGCCCTCCTCGCGCACCAGCCGGGTCAGCAGCGACACCCCGGCCTGGCTGGCGTCGGCGTACGCCTTGGCCGTCTCCGCGCCGTGCCGGGACGTGATCGTCGAGTACACGGTGGACTGGAGGGCCGTCACCTTGGCGGTGTTGTTGCCGGACGCCCCCGAGCCGATCCGGTCCGCCTCGACCACCGCGACCGAGAGCCCCTGGCGCTTGAGCAGCAGGGCGGTCGTCAGCCCCGCGATGCCGCCTCCCACCACGGCCACGTCGCAGACGTGCTCACCGCGCAGGGTCGGCCGCTCGGGGGCGGAGGTCGACCGGAGCCAGAGGGAGTGCTGTGCCGAAGTGGTGTCCACGGGGCGCGGGTACCCGCGATCGGCCGCGGCGACTCCTGGTGTTTGGCGCCGGGGGCACGGGGCACCCCGCCGGCATGGGTACTGACGACAAGATCGACGCCAAGACCGACGAGCTCAAGGGCAAGGCCAAGGAGACCGTGGGCCGTGCCACCGACGACGAGGAGCTGGAGGCCGAGGGTCACGGTGACCAGGCCAAGGGCAACCTCAAGCAGGCGGGCGAGAAGATCAAGGACGTCTTCAAGGACTGATCCCGCCTCCGACCAGAAGGCCCGCGCCCGCAGGGAGCGCGGGCCTTCGGCCTGTCCGGCCGCCACCGCGGCGAAACCGGCCGGTTCACCCGTTCGGGGAAGGACAGGGGGCTCTCCTCGGCCGTGCCCGCCCTGGTGGCGAACACCGGTGAGCGGCACCCGGTGGATGCGTGCGCACCCGCGGACCGCACCCTGGCCGGCCACCGTCGCGGTGGCCGCGAGCGCCCGCACGCCCGCGGCACCGGTGGCCCCCACCCGGCCCTGCCCCGCCGCGTCGGCCGCGGCGCAGGCCCTCGACCGGCTCAGGCACGCCCCGCGGGGGCGTCGAGGCTGTCGAGCGGGCGGACGGGGTACCGCACCAGCGCCGAGGTCGCGGAGCTGGCGGACGCGCGCCCGGACGTCGTGGAGCGGGCCGAGCCGCCGCACCGGACGACGGCTGGCCTGGACGCGGTCGGCGTGGGGATCACCCACGACGTGACCGCGTCCGACGGCAAACCCGTGCTGCTGGTCGCGGGCGCGCACCACGCGGGCGAGTGGGTGGTGGTGGAGTTCGCCACGGACCCCGTCCAGCGGGACGGGCGCGACCCGCGGATCACCGCCCCGCTGGGCCGGGTGCGGATCGTCGTGGTGCCGGTGGTCAACCCGGACGGGTTCCAGCTCTCCCGCGCGGGCACCGTGCCGGACGAGCGCCGCGACCGCCGGGTCGCGCACCCGGCGGCGCGGTGGTGCGCCACGAGCCCGAGGTCGACCTCGCGGAGCGCGCCGAACGCTGGGCCGGTTGGCCCCTCGCACCGCGGGCGCTCCCGTTCACCGGCGAAGTACACACGGCGTGGAATCGACCGGTAACGATTGGAGGTGCCCCGGAGTGCGCGTCGTAACAATGGCCATCGGCGACTCGATGGCACAATCGGGACGTCCGATCACGACGACACGAGGGATATCGTTCTCGCCGCAGGCCACAGGTGAATCATGATTTCGCACGCTCTTCGCCCGGAGGTCCGATGACCGCCCCGTCCACGTCGCTGATGACCGAGTTGCGAGCGCTGTGCCGTGGCCAGGGAGTGCAGGCGCCCGGAATCGACCGGCAGGTCGGGCCCGCGCTGCGCGAGGTGTGCGGCATCGTGGCGGCCGACGGCCCGGAGTCGGTCCGCGTCAAGCTGGGTCGCTGGGTCACCGGCATCACCGACCAGTTCCCGGCCGAACTGCGGCTCGCCGTGCTCGCACCCCTCGGGCTGCACGAGGGCGCGCAGTCGCGGTTCCTGTCCGACCGCGTCGACTTCCTCGCCAAGCTCCAGGACCGCGGCCCCCGCACCATCCGCCGCCGCATCGACGCGGGCCTGACCCGGCTCGTCGAGGCCGCCGCGGAGCGGGTCGTCCCGGCCGAGGCGCCCGACCCGGACAGCGGCTGGCGCCTGGTCGAGTTCGACGCCCTGCTGCGGCTGGACGGCGAGACGCCCACGTGCACCGAGCGCCGCACGATCCGCGCCGACCGCGACGGCGTGGACGAGGTCACCTGGTCCATCACCCTGCCCAAGGCCGCCGACGGCGTGCCCGACCTGGACGTGCAGGTCCTGCACGGGGTCGAGCTGATCTCGTCGGAGAAACCGGCGCCGCGGCGGTTCCTGCTGCGCCTGCGCCTGCCCCGCCCCCTCCAGGCGGGCGACGCGCACCAGTACTCGCTGGAGGTGCGGGTGCCGAGGGGCCAGCCGATGCGCCCCCTCTACGTGTTCTGGCCGGAGCGCGGCTGCGACCACTTCCGGCTCGTCGCGCGGTTCCCCGTCGACACCCCGCCCGCGGCGCTGTGGCGGGTCGACGGGGCGTTCCACCGCGACGTCGACGACCTCGCCGAGGGCAGC
>NZ_DASUSQ010000171.1:0-29178 GCF_036375055.1 Umezawaea sp. | reverse complement strand
CTGCTGCTGGAGATGGGTGCGCGTTCCACGCCACCCTCGCGGCGTTGACCGAGGGGGCGAACCACTGAGACCGGCGGCACGTGCCAAGAACAGCTACTCGGGTTCGGAATTCGCCGAGTGCCGTTGGAACGTCCGCCACCGCGGGGTGACCATTCAGGACTGGGTGGGCGCCGGTGGGGTCGTCCGCAGCGATTCGACCTCGGCGCGGTGTCGTCGTGCGGCCGGGTCGTCGAACGCCTCGAACAGGGTCGCGGCCTCTCGCAAGTGGTCCGCCGCCGCCTGTGGACCGTCTTTGGCCAACAGTGCGATCGACAGGTTCCGCAAGGCGACCGCCAAGCGCCACTTCTCGTCGAACCCGCGGAACACCTCCACCGCGTACTGGTGGAAGTCGGCCGCGTCCTCCGGTCGGTCCAGGGCGTGGTAGGCCTCGCCGGTGGCGTCGAGGACGGCGGCCTCGCGGATGGCGTCGTTCAGCTGTCGTTGGAGCGACGCGGCGCGCTGGTAGAGGACGAGTGCGTTGGCCGGGGTTCCGAGGGAGACCGCCACCCTTCCCGCCTCCAGCGACCAGAACGCCTCCCAAGCGGGGTTCCTGCGGTCGCGGGCGATGGTCAGTGCTTCCTCGATGTGCTCGCGCGCCCGTCGTGCGTCGCCGAGGAGGCGGTGGGCGTGGCTCAGGCCGCGCAGCGCGTCGCCCTCGCCGCCTGCGATCGCCAGGCCGCGGTACCCGGAGAGGGCTTCGGTGAGCAGGGGCACCGCGTCCTCCGGCCGCTCCAGTTCGATGAGGGCGTTGGCGATGTTGTTGGACGAGACCGCGGTCCAGTAGGCGTCGGCCAGTTCGGTCGCGATCTCCTTGGTCTGGAGGAAGCGCGACAGCGCGTCGGCTGGTTCGTGGTCGCGCAGGTGGACCAGACCCAGTGCGTTGGTCGACGCGACCTCACCGCGGCGATCACCGATCTCCTGCCTGATCGCCAGCGCGGAGGTCTGAAGTTCGACTCCCCTCCGCCGGTCCGCGTGCTGCGCGTGCGCCTTGCCCAGGCTTTCCAGCGCGTCGGCCTCGCCCTTGCGGTCACCCAGCCTGCGAGCGGCCTCCAGTCCGATCGTGCCGGTGGCGATCCAGTCGTCGAAGTGGTTGTAGCGCGCGTAGACCTCGCGCAGGACGTCCGCCAGGAGCCGAGCCACGACGTCGCCCTCGTGCTGACCGAGGTGGCGGACCAGCGCGGTCAGGTTCCGGCGTTCGAACTCGTACCAGCCGAACGCGCCCTCGTGGCTGGTGAACGCGGGGACCGCCGTCCGCGGTGGTGGGACGGGCAAGCTGCGGTCACGTGCTTCGGGAACCAGGGCGAGCACGGCGTTGAACGCCGCGTGGAGGTACCAGACCGCCAGGCGTTCGAGCGCCGCGGACGTCGAGTCGGGAGGTTCTTCGGCCTGTGCCTGGTCGTGTGCGTAGAACCGGAGCAGTTCGTGGAACTCGTACCGGTCCGGCGCCGTGGACTCCAGGAGGTGTGCTCCGGCCAGGTCGTCGAGGAGGCGCCGAGCGGTGGGCACGGGTTCGTCGAGCAGCGCGGCGACCGCGGACGGGCCGAAGTCGTCTCCGGGGTAGAGCCCGAGCAGGCGGAAGAGCCTGCCCGCCTCCTTCGACAGCGCTCGGTAGGACCACGCGAACACCGTCCGCACCGCTTCCGAATCGTCGTCCGACCCGAGCGCGTCCCACAGGCTCGATTCGTCGCGCAGTTCACCGATCAGGTCACCCAGCGGGGTTCGGGGTCTGCTGATCGCGCGTTCGGCCGCGATGCGCAGCGCCAGCGGCAGACGAGCGCAGAGCCTCGCCAGCTCGGCCAGGCCGTCGTCGCTGTCCCGGGGTCGGTGCTCGGCCACCAGGCCGCGCAGCAGCGCGACGGAGTCCTCGACGGGCAGGATCTCCAACCGCAGCCGGTGCGCTCCTTCGCGGGAGATCAGGCCGGAGAGCTTGCTGCGGCTGGTGACCAGCACCAGGCACCCGGCCGTTCCGGGCAGGAGCGGCCGGATCTGCGCGGGTGTGGCCGCGTTGTCCAAGAGCATCAGGATCCTCTGACCGGCCAGCAACGACCGGAACTGAGCCGATCGGGCATCGAGGTCCGCGGGCACGAGGTTCCCCGGCACGCCGAGCGCGCGCAGGAACCTGTCCAGTGCTTCGTCCGGGCTGATGGGTGGACCCGCGTCGTACCCGCGGAGGTTCACGTAGAGCTGGCCGTCCGGGAAGTCGGTGGCCACCTGGTGGGCCCACCGCACGGCGAGGGATGTCTTGCCGACGCCCGCCGTGCCGACGATGACGCACACCACGACCCTGTTGACCGCCTCCCTCGCCATCAGCGTCAGGAACCTGAGGCCCTCGGAGCGGTTGACGAACTCGCGGACGTCCGCGGGCAACTGGCGCGGTACGGGGCTGGGCGGGCGGCGGACCGCGCGGTGGAAGTGCACGCCCCCGTTGATGCTGCGAGCCTGCACCACCTCGTCGGCGAAGCCGCTCAGTTCGTTGTGCGATTCGCCTTCACCACGTGCCTCGTGGTCGTCCATGCCCCGGTGTCAGCTCGCGGTCGGCAACCTGCGAGCCACTTCCCGGTCGAAGAAGTCGCGGAGTTCCTCACCCCGGTCGTACAGGTCCGCGACGAATCCGCCCCAGAAGCGGATTTCGTCGTCGTCCACGCACTTCACCGCTCCCTCCAGGACACCGTGCTCGTCGTAGAGCACCTGGTAGGCGATCTCCACGCCGAGCAGGAAGAGTTCGGGCACCGCGACACCGCCCGCCTCGTACGCCTGGACCGCGTCGCGGTCGACGACGCGGATCTTCCCGCCCACCTCCTGTCGGATGTGGAGAGAGGTCAGCTCCCAGAGCAGGTACGAACTGATCGGCTGTTCCACCACCCTCACGCGGCGGACCTCCATACCGCGTTCGCTGATCCTGCGCTCGTAGTCGGCGACGGTCGAGCGGCCCTTCTCCAGCAGGTCGATGGATCGCTTCCAGTCATTGCGACGGGACGCTTCCCAGCTCTCGTTGGAGGATTCGACGAACTCCTGGCGGCGTTCCAACTTCCAGTTGAGCCCCCTGTTGTCGTGCCAGAAGTTCTCGCGGAAGTCGGCGAGGTACTCGTTCGCGGTCAACCTGGTTCCGGAAAGGACGACGGCTCTCTCATTCATCGGGGATGTCCGCCTTCGCCGCGCGGAGCATGACACCGGGGATCACGACCAGCCTCTCGTCGGCTCCGATGTGCACGTCCTCGGGGAGCCGAGAGCAGTAGGCCGTGGTGAGGTCGCGGCCTATGACGGCGACGTCCCCGTTGGACAACTCCCAGACGTCCGGGCACGACGGGTCGTCGTTCGTGATGCCCAGCTGCGCGGCCGACATTCCGAGCCTCTTGGCGAATTGGGCCACGGGGTTGGCTTCCCAGACACCGCCCATGAGATCCCCCTCGCACTTCGACAACCGTCCCGGAAAGCTGGCTGGACTCGTCGACGGCGGGCGGTCCAGCAACTCCGGGGTAGATGTTAGTGAGGTCTATCCCGTAATCTGGCGCACTAGTGCGGATTTTTCGCTAATCTGGTGGTAGTCCACCGGTATGTGGGCAAGGCCTCCCCTAATGGGTGGACAATTGCCTTGATTGGTGTCGCATTGTGACGCGATTGGCTGACTTGATACCCCCGATCGGGCGAGCTAAGTCATTTAGCGATGATGAATGAGAAAAACCAACCCCGTCCGCATTTCGCGGGTGCCTTCCCCGTGGTGGCCGCGCCGCCGGGAATGACGTGCGTCGGGGAGGTGCGGTCGTGCGGCGGTGAGGTCGTGGGCGACCGCACCGGGTCAGGACCGGGTGTCCTCGTAGGACTGGCGGAGGGTGGTCACGACCGCCTCGCGCAAGCCCGCGCACACGGCGATCGTGACGGTGGAGTCGGCGTCGTGGGTGGTGTCGTCCAGGTCGACCACCACGCCTCCCGCCTCGCGCACCAGGAGTGCGCCCGCGAGCGTGTCCCACGGCATGTTGGAGAGGTTCACGGTGGCGTCCAGCTTGCCCTCCGCCACCCACGCCAGGTCGATCGCGGCGGTGCCGATCATGCGGATGCGCTGTGCTCGGGAACCCAGGCGGGACAGGAGGGCCAGGCGCACGGCGTTCTTGGGGGCCGCGTCGTCGCCCACCGCGAAGTCGCCGATGGAGATCACGGCGTCGGACAGGGCGTCCACCGGGGAGGCCTGGATGCGTTCGGCACCCGAGTAGGCGCCGTGGCCCAGGGAGGCGTGGTAGTCGACGCCGAGGAACGGGAGGGTGATCGCGCCGAGCACGGGGGTGCGGTCGGCGACCAGGCCCAGGGAGACGGCGCACAGGGGGATGCCGCGGGCGAAGTTGGTGGTGCCGTCGATCGGGTCCAGGGCCCACCAGAGGTCCGCGGGGCCGGTGTGGCCGTGCTCCTCGCCGAGGACGCCCACGTGCGGGGCCTCGGTCAGCAGGAAGGTGCGGACGGCGTCCTCGACGGCCAGGTCGACGTCGGTGACGAGGTCGCGTTCCGACTTGGTCGTGACGGTGCCCACGGCGCGGCTGGTGGCGATCCTGCCGCCGATCGCGACCGCTTCGCGGGCGATCGGCAGCAGGTCGTGGTGGCTCAACGGTCGACCGCGCGGGGGAGGTCGGTGGTGAAGGCGTCGACCTGCGGGAGGTCGTGGCCGAGGCGGTCGCGCTTGGCGGTCAGGTAGCCGATGTTGTGGTCGTTGGGGCGCATGAGCAGCGGTTCGCGGGCCGCGACGGTGATGCCGTTGGACTCCAGGGCCTCGATCTTGTCCGGGTTGTTGGACATGAGGCGGACGGAGTTGACGCGCAGGTGCTTGAGGATCCTGACGGCGGGACCGTAGTCGCGGACGTCCACCGGCAGTCCAAGCGAGGTCGCGGAGTCGAGGGTGTCCAGACCCTGCTCGTCCTGGAGGACGTGGGTGCGGACCTTCTCGACCAACCCGATCCCCCGGCCCTCGTGGCCGCGGAGGTAGATGAGGATCCCGCTGCCCTCCGCGACTATCCGGTTGAGGGCGGCGTCGAGCTGCTCGCCGCACTCGCAGCGCATGGCGCCGAAGATGTCACCGGTCATGCACTCGGAGTGAACGCGGATGAGCACGTTGTCCCTCATGCTGGTCTTCCCGTGGACCAGCGCCATGTGCTCGTGTCCGTCCGCGCGGAACGCGACGGCGCGGAAGGTGCCGCGGCGGGTCACCAGATCCGACTCGGCGACGTCCTCGTGGCTGATGGCTTCCTCGTACATCCGATCCCCTCATCGCCCGAGACCGGCCCAGCGTCATTACGCTCGGCCGGGAGTTGCACCGTAACCCGCTCACCTGGTGGAGGTCACCCTGTTCAGCATCACCGTCCGCGACCACGTGATGGTCGCGCACAGCTTCCGCGGCGAGGTCTTCGGTCCGGCACAACGTCTGCACGGGGCAACGTTCGTGGTGGACGCGCGGTTCAACCGGACCGATCTCGACGCGGACAACATCGTGGTCGACATCGGACTGGCCACACAGGAGCTCAAGACCGTCCTCGCCGAACTCAACTACCGGAACCTGGACGAAGTACCCGCTTTCGCCGGGGTGAACACCTCGACCGAGTTCCTCGCCAAGCACATCGCCGACCAGCTGGCGGACCGCGTCCACGCGGGCGCGCTCGGCGAGGGCGCGCGGGGTCTGGCTGCGATCGAGGTCACACTGCACGAGTCGCACGTCGCGTGGGCGAGCTACCAGCGCGCGCTGTGACCGTGCACGTCGTGCTGCCGGGAGGGGTCGACGACCCGTCGGTCCCGAGCGGCGGAAACTCCTACGACCGGCGGGTGTGCCGGGAGCTGGTCGCGCTGGGCGTCGACGTGCGGGAGACCGCCGTGGGCGGCGCGTGGCCGGGTTCCGGCGACACGACGGCGCTGGCGCGCTCGCTCGCGGCGGTGCCCGACGGCGGGGTCGTGCTGCTCGACGGCCTGGTGGCGTGCGGTGTGCCGGACGTCGTCGTGCCGCACGCCGGGCGGCTGCGGCTGGTGGTGCTGGTGCACCTGCCGCTGGCCGACGAGACCGGGCTCGCACCCGACGTGGCGGCGGCGCTGGACGCCGCCGAGCGGGAGGTGCTGCGGGCCGCCGCCGCGGTCGTGGGCACCAGCCCGTGGGCGTCGCGGCGGCTGGTCGAGCACCACGGGCTCGACCCGGACCGGGTGCGCACGGTGGTGCCGGGCGTGGACCCGGCGCCGCTCGCGCCCGGCACCGACGGCGTGTCGAGGGTGCTGTGCGTGGCGTCGGTGACGCCGCGCAAGGGCCACGACGTGCTGCTCGACGCGCTGGCGACCGTGGTCGACGTGCCGTGGACGCTGGACTGCGTGGGGCCGGGGACGGCTCCGCGGCACGGGCTGGGCGACCGGGTGCGGTTCACCGGGCCGCTGCACGGCGAGGCGCTCGACCGCGCGTACGCGGCGGCCGACCTGTTCGTGCTGGCGTCGCGGGCCGAGACCTACGGCATGGTCGTCACCGAGGCGCTGGCCCGCGGCATCCCGGTCGTGGCGAGTTCGGTGCCGGACGCGCTGGGTGGCGGCGGCGTGCTCGTGCCGCCCGGTGACGTCGCCGCGCTCGCGGCGGAACTCCGGCGCTGGTTCGACGACGAACGGGCCCGCGCCGCCCTCCGGGAGGCCGCGCGGAGGCGGAGGGACCAGCTCACGGGGTGGGCCGAAGCCGCCGGGTCGATGGCCGAGGTGCTGGTTAGGGTGCGCGGATGAGCTTCGCTCCCGAATGGCTGGCACTGCGCGAAAGAGCTGACGCCGAGGCCCGCGCGGTGGACCTGCTCGACCCCCTCCGCAAGATCCTTGTGAACCGGACCCCCCTGGTCGTACGTGATCTAGGGTGTGGAACGGGATCGATGGGGCGATGGCTCGCCGGACGGCTGGGAGGTCCGCAGCACTGGGTGCTGCACGACCTCGACCCCCGTCTGCTCGAACTGGCCGGTGCGAGCATGACCGGCGCCGGCGTGACCGTGCAGACGCGGGAGGGAGACCTCACCGCGCTGCGGAGCGAGGACCTCGTCGGCACGTCCCTCGTGACGGCCTCGGCGCTGCTGGACCTGTTCACCTCCGAGGAGGTGGACGGGTTGGCGCGGGCGTGCGCCGGGGTTCCGGTGCTGTTCACGCTGTCCGTGGCGGGCCGCGTCGAGCTGGATCCGGCCGAGCCGCTGGACGTCGAGTTCCAGGACGCGTTCAACGCCCACCAGCGGCGGGTCGTCGACGGTCGTCGGCTGCTCGGTCCGGACGCCGTGACGGCCGCCGTGGCGGCGTTCGAGCGCGTCGGGGCCGAGGTGATCACCCGGCCCAGCCCGTGGCGCCTGGGGCCCGACCAGGCCGCGTTGACGGGGGAGTGGCTGCGGGGGTGGGTCTCCGCCGCCGTCGAGCACGAACCCGCTCTCGCCGCCGAGGCCCCCGCGTACCTGCGCAGGCGGCTCGACGGCGACCTGACCGCCGTCGTGCACCACACCGACCTGCTGGCCCTGCCGAGGGCCGCCTGATGCGCCGCGCCTGGCCGTGGCTGCGCCTGCTCGTGGCCGTCGGGATCCTGGTCGCACTGGGTGTGCGGCTGGGCACCGACGCGTTCCTGGACGGGCTGCGCGCCGTCGACGGCTGGGCGGTGCTCGCCGCGCTGGGCATCGGGTTGCTGACCACGGTGCTCAGCGCGTGGCGCTGGGTGGTGATCGCCCGCGCCCTCGGTCTGCCGCTCGCGCTCGGCACGGCCGTCTCGGACTACTACCGCGGGCTGCTGCTCAACTCCGTGCTGCCCGCGGGTGTGCTCGGGGACGTCGACCGCGCGGTCAACCACGGCAAGCAGTCCGGCGACGTCGGCCGCGGGGTGCGGGCGGTGGTGTTCGAGCGGTTCGCGGGCCAGGTGGTGCTGATCTCCGTCGGCGTGGCGGTGCTGCTCACGCAGCCCGTCCTCGCCGTGGACCTGGCGCCGAACACCGGGGTGGCGGTCGCGGTGCTGGGCGGGCTCGCCGTGGTGGCGGTGCTCGCCGCGCGGTCGCCGAGGGTGCGCGGCGCGCTGGCCACCACGTGGGCGGACGCGCGGGTCGGCCTGCTCTCCCGGCGCACCCTGCCGGGGGTCGCGGTGCTGTCCGCGGCGACCCTGGCCGGGCACGTGGGCCTCTTCCTCGTCGCGGCGCGGGCGGCCGGGGCGACGGCCTCCGCGACCCAGCTCGTGCCGCTGGTCGTGTTGGCGCTGCTGGTGATGGGGCTGCCGGTCAACGTCGGCGGCTTCGGCCCCCGCGAGGCGTTCCTGGCCGTGGCGTTCGGCGCCGCGGGCCTGGGAGCCGCGCAGGGGCTCACGACCGGTGTCGTCTACGGCGTGCTGGCGATGGTCGCGGCGCTGCCCGGTGTGCTGGTGCTGTTCCGCGGTCGCGCCTCACGCGTCCAGCAGGTCGAGGTACTGCCCGAACGACTGGGCCAGGCTCGCGAGCAGCGCCTCGCCCTTGCGGGCTGACGCCAGCGACGGGCGACCGACCACACCGGACTCCGTGTACGGCCCGAGACCGAGCGTCAGCATGTGCCGCCGGTCGTCCGCGAGGTGGTCGCCCGTCTCGTAACCGGGCCGCACCAGGTCCGGGTGCGCGTGCAGCAGGATCGACGTCTCCAGCTCGCCCGCGTGCATGTCGCTGTCGGCGGACGTCTCGACGCCCGCCGACTCCCGAGCCGCCGCCCAGTCCCCGAGTCCGGGGAACAGGGCCATGCGCTCGGCCTCCTGCACGATGTTCGACAGCACGTAGTTGCCGCCGTGCCCGTTGACCAGCACCAGGTTCCGCACGCCGGACCGGCGCAGCGACTCCGCGACGTCCGTCACCACCGCGAACAGCGTGCGCGCCGAGATGCTGACCGTGCCGGGCCACGCCGCGTGCTCCTGCGAGCACGTGATCGTCAACGGCGGCAGCAGCTGCACGCGGTGCGCGTCGGCGACCGCCCGCGCGATCGTGCAGGCGATGACGGTGTCCGTGGCCAGCGGCAGGTGCGCGCCGTGCTGCTCGTGGCTGCCGACGGGCAGGACGGCCACGGTGGCGGCGCGGTCCCGGACCTCGGCGGTGGTGTCAGTCGGAAGCAGGTGCATGGGCCGCACGGTAGTCAATCCGGTGGCACAGCGCCGGAACGCGGCCGTCGGCAAGCTTCGGCAGCACGTCGGGCAGTTCGTCGAACGGGCTCTCGCCGGTGATGAGCGCGTCGAACGCCGGATCGGCCAGCAGGTCCAGCGCCAGCGCCATCCGCTGCGCGTACGTGCGGTCGGGGCGGCCGACGGTGCCGACCTGGCTGCTGCGCACGGTGAGCCTGCGGGAGTGGAAGAACTCGCCGAGCGGAACGCTGATCCTGCGGTCCCCGTACCAGCTCAGCTCCACCACGCGGCCCTCCGGCGCGAGCAGTTCCAGCGACCGCGCCAGGCCCTGCTCGGTGGCGCTGGCGTGCACCACCAGGTCGAGGTCGCCCGCCGCGTCGCCCGGCAGCGCGAACTCCACGCCCAGCGCCTCGGCCACGGCCGCGCGCGTGGGATCGGTGTCCACCAGCTGGACCCGGACACCGGGGAACCTCGCCAGCACCCCGGCGACGCCGCACCCGACCATTCCGCCGCCGACGACGGCGATCCGGTCGCCGATCAGGGGAGCCGCGTCCCACAGCGCGTTCACCGCCGTCTCCACCGTCCCGGCCAGCACCGCCCGCCCCGCGGGCACGGCGTCCGGCACGGGCGTGACCGCCGCGACCGGCACCACGTAGTGCGTCTGGTGTGGATAGAGGCAGAACACCGTGCGGCCCAACAGGTCCGCCGGACCGGTTTCGACCACGCCGACGTTGAGGTACCCGTACTTCACCGGCCACGGGAAGTCACCGTCCTGGAAGGGAGCGCGCATCACCCCGTGCTGGTTCTCGGGAACGCCGCCGCGCAGGACGAGCGTCTCCGTGCCGCGGCTGACCCCCGAGCAGAGGGTGCGGACGAGCACCTCGTCCGGTCCGGGAGAGGCGAGTTCGACAGGTCGGATCTCACTTTTTCCGCTGGAGGTGAACCAAAGTGCCCTCGCCACGCGTGTCATCCAAGAACCTCCGACAAAAACGGGGCCCACTTCAAAGGGGCACGATGACCACACTTCAGCACAGCAAGACGGCGTCCGCCGTGCCCGAGCACGCGGCGTGGGCCGGTGCGCAGATCATCCTGCTCGCCTTCGTCGAGCGCACGGTCGGCCTCGGTGCGCCGGGCTGGCTCGCCGGCATCTCCTACGCGGTCGTGACCTGGTCCCTGCTGGGTTACGCGCTGCAGCGGACCGGGGGCGCGCTGGGACCGGCGGACCGGGTCACCCTGGGCCGCGGCGTCCTCGTCGGGTCCGTGACCGCGATCGTGGTCGACCGCGTGGGAGAGGGGGTGCCGACGGCGATGATGGTGGCGTTCACCGCGGTCGCGCTCGCCCTCGACTGCGTGGACGGCCAGGTCGCCCGCCGCACGGGCACCTCCTCCGCCCTGGGGGCGCGGTTCGACATGGAGGTCGACGCGTTCCTCATCCTCGTCCTGAGCGTCCACGTGGCGTTCTCGTTCGGCCCGTGGGTGCTGGCGATCGGCGCGATGCGCTACGTCTTCGTGGCCGCCTCCTGGGCGTTCCCGTGGCTGCGCGCCGACCTGCCCGCCAGCTACGCCCGCAAGACCGTGGCCGCGGTCCAGGGCGTCCTGCTGGTGGTCGCCGCGTCCGGTGTCGTGCCGTTCTCCGAGCACCTCGTCGGGTTCGCGCTGGCGACGCTGCTGTGGTCGTTCGGCCGGGACACCGCGTGGCTGTTCCGCCACCGCGTCGTGACCGTGGCCGGGACCGTCGCGCCGGTGCGGAGGTACGTCCATGTCTAGCCGGGTCGACACGGCGCGGCGCGTCGGCGACGTCGTGCTGCGGGTGGTCCAGGCCCTGCTGGCCGCCTACTTCGTCTACAGCGGGTACCTGCTGTTCGGGCCGGGCACGATCGGCAAGTTCGAGGAGATCGGTGTCGGCCAGTGGCTGCGCCACCTCACCGGTGTGCTGGAGGTCGCGGGCGCGATCGGCCTGCTCGTCCCGCGCCTGTGCGGGCTCGCCGCGCTGGGCCTGGCCGGGGTGATGGCCGGCGCCGTCACCACCGAGCTGTTCCTGGTGAGCGGCGGTGACGCGACCCTGCCCGCCGAGCTGCTGGTGGTGAGCGCGGTCGTGGCCTGGTTCCGCCGCGACACGGTCCTCGCGCTGCTGCCTCAGCGCTTGGGGAAGTAGCGCAGCACGGCGACGTCGCCGAGCTTGGCCACCTCCTCCAGGTGGAACCGGTGGGCGGGCCCGCCGGGGAACTCGGCGGGGCCCAGGAAGCGCGGGGCGTCGGCCTGCCCGATGAGCATCGGGGCGACGGCCATGCGGATCTCGTCGACCAGACCGGCGGCCAGGAACGCGGTGTGGACCCGTTCGCCGCCCTCGACCATGAGGCGCTCGACCCCGCGGTCGCCGAGGTCGTCGAGCAGGGCACCGAAGTCGACCGCCGGACCGAGCGCCACGACCTCCGCGAGGTCGCCGAGCGCGGCCGAGGCCCGGAGCGCCCCCGAACCGGTGGTGTACACGAGCTTGGCGCCGCCGTGGTGCCAGAAGTTCCACTCCGGGGCCAGGTCGCCGGACTCGGAAACGGTGACCTTCAACGGGAACTCCGACTGTCCGCTCGCGACCCGCGCCGCCCGCCGCCGCGGGCTGTTCACCAGCAGGCGGGGGTTGTCGGCGCGCAACGTCCCCGCGCCCACGAGGATCGCGCCCGACTCGGCGCGGATCCGGTCCACGTGGTCGAAGTCGTCCGCATTGGACAGTGGGAAGCGGTGGCCGCTCCGGTCGTCGATGTGGCCGTCGACGCTGACGGCGACGCTGAGCAGGACGTGCGGTCGGGTCACGGTCCCACCGTAGTCGGGCGACCGGTCTCCGCCACCGGCTGAACCTTCCGCCGGTGGCCCGCGTTACCCCTTGCAGCGCCCCGGCCGCGACAGCGGCCCGCTGCCCCACCGGAGGGTTCGGAGAATGTCGGTCATCACGTGGTTCCGGCGGTCCCCCGCGGAGCGGACGGCTCCGGGGGAGACGCCCGCCAGGTCCGGGTGGCGCCGCGCGGCGGCACCCGTGACCACGGTCCTGGCCGGGCTGCTCGTGCTGGTGGCGCTCGTCGCGCCCGCCGACCTCGAACGCTTCACGCCCGGCGCGTTCCTGCGCATCCCGGTCGAGGGGCTGTTCGGGGTGGTGCTCGTGCTCGTCCTGCCGCCCCGGCTCCGCCGGACCGCGGCGGTGGCGGGCGGTGCCGGGCTCGGCCTGCTGCTCGTGGTGAAGATCATGGACATCGGCTTCGACACGGTGCTCTACCGGCCGTTCGACCTGGTGCTGGACTGGCCGCTGCTCGGGCCCGCCGTCAACTACGTCGACGTCACGGTCGGCCGGATCGCGTCGATCGGCGTCGTGGTGGCGGCCGTGGCGCTCGTGGTCGGGCTCATCGTGCTCACGACCCTGGCCGTCCTGCGGCTGACCCGCGTCGTGGTCGGCCACCGCACCGCGTCGACGCGCGCGGTCGCGCTGCTCGCGGTCGCCTGGATCACCCTCGCCGTGCCCGGTGTGCCGATCTCCACCGGTGGCGCGACGGAGTTCGTCCACGACCACGCGCGCGCCGTGAAGGCGGGCCTGAACGACCGCGAGGCGTTCGCCGCGGAGGCCGCGGTCGACGCGTTCCGCGACACCCCCGGCTCGGAGCTGCTGACCGGGTTGCGCGGGAAGGACGTCGTGCTCGCGTTCGTGGAGAGCTACGGCCGCGACGCCCTGGAGCACCCGGAGATCGCGCCGAGGGTGACCGCGGCGCTCGACGCGGGCGGCGCCGAGCTGCGCGCGGCCGGGTTCGCGTCCCGGAGCGCCTTCCTGACCTCCCCGACGGCGGGCGGCGGGAGCTGGCTGGCCCAGGCGACGCTGCTGTCGGGGCTGTGGATCGACAACCAGCAGCGGTACCGCACGCTCGTCGCGAGCGACCGCCTCAGCCTGCCCGGCGCGTTCGGGCGCGCGGACTGGCGGTCCGTCGGCGTCGTGCCCGGCATCACCCAGGCCTGGCCCGAGGGCGAGTACTTCGACTACGAGAAGATCTACGCGAGCGCCGACCTCGGCTACCGCGGACCGCGCTTCGGCTACGCCACCATGCCCGACCAGTACACGCTGTCCGCGTTCCAGCAGCGCGAGCGCTCCACCCCCGGCCACGCCCCGGTGATGGCCGCGATCCCGCTGCTGTCGAGCCACGCGCCGTGGTCGCCCATCCCGGAGCCGCTGGACTGGGAGGCCGTCGGCGACGGCTCCGCGTACGGCTCGATGGTCTCGGGCGACGAACCGCCGGAGGCCATCTTCGGCCGCGAGCCGAGCGGCGTCCGGGCCGACTACGCGAAGTCCGTCGAGTACGCGGTGAACACCCTCGTCTCCTACGTGCGCGACCACGGCGACGACGACCTCGTGCTGGTCTTCCTCGGGGACCACCAGCCCGCGCAGGTCGTCACCGGGGCCGACGCGGGCCGCGACGTGCCGATCACGATCGTCGCCAAGGACCCGGCCGTGCTGGACCGCGTCGCGGCCTGGGGCTGGGACGACGGCCTCAAGCCCGGTGGGCGGGCGCCCGTCTGGCGGATGGACTCGTTCCGCGACAGGTTCCTGACCGCCTTCGGCCCGGCGGCCCCGACACCGTCGGCCTCACCCGACCACTGACCGTCGACAGCGGAGTCTTCAGCCCGCTGTTCAACTGGTTCGGTGTGCACGGGGGAGCTGTTATCGTCGCGATCGGCTGGCGGGACGACGCCGACGAGCTCATGGACGACACCACTCGGCGGAGTGCGGTCAGCGGGGGGACCAAGGTCGGCCGACGCGTGTCTGGGTGGATGTGTGAGCTGGTCGTTCGGTGTTCTGGGTCCGCTGGAGGTGCGCCGTGACGGGCACGCGCTCGACATCGCCGCGCCGCAGCAGCGCAGGCTGCTGACCGGCCTGCTGCTCAGCGCGGGGCAGGTCGTGTCGGTGGAGAGCCTGCTCGCCGTCCTCTGGGAGGACGAGCCGCCCGCGAGCGGCCGCAAGGTCGTGCAGGTCTACGTGTCGCAGCTGCGCAGACTCCTGGCGGGCACCCCGGACGTCGTGCTGACCGGGTCGCGGCAGGGCTACCGCCTGGACATCCCGCGGGGCGCGCTGGACCTGGAGGTGTTCCGCGACCTCGTGCGCCGCGCGACGGCCGCCGCCGACCCGGTGGTGGCGGGCGACCTGCTGCGCGAGGCGCTGGACCTCTGGCGCGGCACCGCCGTGCCCGACCTGCGCCACACCGGCAGGGGCGGGCGGTTGAGCGACGCGCTGGAGGAGGAGCGGCTGGGCGCCGTGGAGTACCGGGTCGACGCCGACCTGCGCGCCGCCCGGCACCGCGACCTCGTGCCCGAGCTGACGGCGCTGGTCGCGGAGCAGCCGTTGCGGGAACGCCTGCGCGGCCAGCTGATGCTCGCGCTGCACCACTCCGGCCGCCAGGCCGAGGCGCTCACCGTGTTCGCCGAGGGCGAGCGCCTGCTGGCCGACGAACTGGGCCTCGACCCCGGACAGGAGCTGCGGGCGCTGCGCGACTCGGTGCTGGCGGGCGACGTGGCCGCGCCGGTCGAGCCCGCGGGGGAGAAGCGGATCGCGCCGAGGGAACTCCCCGCCAACCCCGTCGTGTTCGTCAACCGGGACCGCGAGCGGGAGGTGCTGCTCCACCTGCTGTCGCGCGCCACCCGAGAACCGGTCGTGGGCGCGGTCCACGGGCCCGGCGGCCGGGGCAAGTCCGCCCTGGTGCTGCGCGTCGCGCACCTGGCGGCCGGGCTGTTCCCCGACGGCCAGCTCTACGTCGACCTCCAGGGCTCCACGCCGGGGCGCGAACCCGTCGAGGCGGCCCAGGTCCTCCAGCACTTCCTGCGGGCGCTCGGCGCGCCGCCGTCCGCGATCCCGGCCGATCCCGCCGAGGCCGCGGCGCTGTACCGGTCGATGCTCGCGGACCGCCGGGTGCTCGTGGTGCTGGACAACGCGATCGACGCGAGCCAGGTGGTCCCGCTGCTGCCCGCGGGACCCGGCAGCGCGATCCTGGTCACCAGCAGGCGGGTGCTGGCCACCCTGGACGGCCTGCACCTCGCGCTGGAGCCGCTGCCGGAGCACGAGGCCGTCGCACTGCTCGGCGCGGTGACCGGCCTGGTCACGGACGGGGTGAGCAGGCGCGCGGCGGCCGAGGTGGCGCGCAGCTGCGGGTACCTCCCGCTGGCGCTGCGGATCGCCGCCGCCCGGCTGCGCAGCAGGCCGGACTGGACGCTGGCGTCGCTGGCCTCCCGCCTCGACGACGAGCGGCACCGGCTGGACGAGCTGCGGTTCGACGACCTCGCGGTGCGCTCCAGCGTGCGGCTCAGCTACGAGGAGCTGCTGCGCGACGGGTCCGAGCGCGGCCGGGTCGCGGCGCACTCGTTCCGGCTGCTGGGCCTGCTGACGCTGCCGACGCTGCGGCTGCCGGTCGCCGCGGCCCTGCTGGACCTGCACCCGGCCGAGGCCGAACGGGCGATCGACCCGCTCGTGGACGCCGGGCTCGTGGACGTGGAGGCACCGGGGGAGTACCGGATGCACGACCTGCTCCGGCTGTTCGCGATCGAGCGGGCCGAGCACGACGAGCCCGCCGAGGAGCGGACCGCGGCGGTCGTGCGGGCGCTGACCCACTACCGCGACACGGTCCGCGCCGTGCAGTCGACGCTGCGACCGCTCGACGTCCCGCACCCGGAGGGGGCGCCCGCACCCTGCGGCGAGATCGGGGAGTGCCTGGCCTGGATGGCGGCCGAGACGCCGAACCTGCTGGTCGCCGCCGGTCAGGCCGCCGTTCTGCCGGACTGCGCCGTGCTCGCCCTGGAGATCGCCCTGATGCTCCAGGAACACCTGTGGAAGCAGGACCTGCACGCCGAGATCGCGCAGACCGGGCGCATCGGCGCGGCGGTCGCGAAGCTGGGGCTCGCCCCCGGCGTCGAACGGCTCGCGCTGCTCGTGCAGGCGTTCGCGGACCAGGTCGCCGGTCGCTACGGGCTCGCCCGCGAGCGGTACGACCGGGCGCTGGCGCTGTCCGCGGACGACCCGCTGGACCGGGCACGGGTGCTGGTCAGCCTCGGCGGGCTGCTCACGAACTACGCGGGGCGGGCCGAGGAGGCCGTGCCGCACCTGGAGCGGGCGCTGGCGATCCTGGACGAGCACGGGGCACCGGGAGCCGCCGTCGGCACGCTGCACGTGCTGGCCCGCGCGCACCACCTGTCGGGCCGGGCCGCGACGGCGCTGGTGCTGGCCGGGCACGCGCTGGACCTGGCGCGGGAGAACGACGCCCCGCACAGCATCGCCATCTGCGTGGCCGACCTCGGGCTGCTCCACGGGCACCTCGGCGACCACGACCGGGCGCTGCCGCTGCTCGACGAGTGCATGGCGCGGGCGCGGGAGGTCGGCAACCGCGAGGACGAGTGGACGACGCTGCTCAGCCGGTCGGAGGTCCACCTGCGGCAGGGGAACCCGGCCGCGGCGCTGGAGGACGCGAGCGCGTCGCTCGCGATGACCAGCCTGCTCGGCAGCGCGTACGGCAGGGCGGCGGGGCACCGGCAGGTCGCCCGCGCGCTGCTGGCGGACGGCCGGGACGCCGAGGCGGCCTGGCACCAGCGGACCGCGCGAACGCTGTTCGAGGGCGTGGACGTGCGGCTGCCCGTGTTCTTCGAGTCGTTCCTCGGCTACCTCGACCCGGTCCTCGTGGACTGACACCGCACACCCGCCGAGGCGGGCGGTTCCGGTCCACAGCGGACCGGAACCGCCCGCCACCGGTCAGCCGCAGTGCTCGAAGCGGCTGGTGTAGGTCTCGGAGTCCACCGAGCCGCCCCACTTCACGCACTTGCCGGGAGCCGCCTTGCGGACCGGGCCGGCGTAGTAGGCGTAGCTGCCCGAGTCGGTGCTCCTGGCCGCGCCCTCGACCTCCAGGAAGGCGGAGGACGCCGACGCCGTGCCCAGCTTGGTGTGCTTCATCGTCACGGCGCAGTTGTTGCCGTTGCCGCTGTTGTAGGTCAGGTAGACGCGCCCCTTGGTGCCCAGGGCGGCGGAGTCCACGACCTCGTACCCGGAGCCGCACACCTGCTCGGCGTCGTAGGGGTTGCCGCTGCCGCCGCCGCAGCCGTTGGTGCTCTTGTAGCTCTTGGTCCCCCAGTAGAGAGCGGTGGTGCCGTTGAACTTCGCCCTCACCGCGGCACCGTTGAGCCTCTGCTCGTAGTGCAGGTGCGCGCCGGTCGACCCGCCGGTGTTGCCGACGTTGCCGATGGTCTGTCCGGTGGACACGCCCTGGCCGACCGACACCCGCTGCGCGGAGAGGTGGGCGTAGCGGGTGGTCCAGCCGCCGCCGTGGTTGATCTCGATCCACCGGCCGTAGCTGGTGGACCCCTCGTTGGCCACGCGGCTCACCGTGCCGGAGGAGGCCGCGACCACGGCGTCGCCCTCGTCGTTGGCCCGGTTGAAGTCCACCGCGTTGGCCGGGCTGTGGCCCGTGCGGGTCTGGCCCTCCCAGGTCTGGGCGCAGGGGAACGGTAGCTGGAAGTTCGGTTCCGCCACCGCCGTCCCGCCGCCGACGGCCAGGCCTCCGATGCCGACCAGCAGGCCGATGCCCGCCGCTGCGATCGTGTTGAGCCTCATGGTTCCCCAACCCTCATCCGGGCGGTTCCGGTGCTCCGGGACCGCGTGGTGGACGTTCACTGGATGTAGCGGACGGCGTGGGCCGTCCACGAGTTCCTGCCGCAGGTGCCGCGGACGTGCACACCGTCGTCGTCGCGCGGCGGAGCGGCTTCGAGGATCTGGTCGCCCTTCTTCGCGCGCCCGTTGAGGTCCACCTTCGCCGGGAAGGACCGGGGGACGACGCAGGCGCCCACCACCGCGCCGGTGGGGTCGGTGTCCACGTAGGCGTCCGGGATCCACAGCCCGTCGTCGGTGAGGTCCCGGATGTCGCTGCCGCCGTAGCTCGGCCCGCGCTCCCGGCGGACCAGCGTGACCGGGCTGCCGGTCGAGATCCCGGTCCCCGCGGCGACGAGGGCGAGCAGGCCGGTGGAGGCGCGCCGCGGCGCGGTGGACGTGCGGATCGGCATCGGACCTCCTCGTGCCCTTCGACCTCGTCCCCCGTGGACGGCACGAACTCTCGGGCACCGGGGTCAGAGAACGCCTAGGCGGCGGTAAACCGGCAGGTGGGAAGCGCTCACCGGGAGCGAGCCGGTTGTGCGGGAGTTGTGCGGGATCACAAGATTCCAAGATCACCCGGAATGGTCGACGGGTCCGTCCCCTACTGTTCCCGGCACAGTCGATTCCATCATTCGGGGGAGTGCGTGAGCTTGTTCCAACGCAGAACGTTGACCTTGACCGCCGCCGTGGCGGTCTCGGCCCTGCTCGGCGGGACCGCCCCCGCGGTCGCGGAGCCCGACTCCGCGGCGGGGCACCGGCTCGCCGACCGGCTGCGCGCCGCGATCGCCGCGCAGGACTTCCGCAACGTGCTGGACGTGACCCCGCCCGCGAGCAGCGGTGTGGCGGCCGGGCGCGCGGGCGCTCCGGAGAAGTACGACGCCACGGCCGCGGACCTGGCCGCGAGGGTCGCGGTCGCGGCCGAGCCGACGCCGCTGCACCAGTCGCCGAACCTGGACGTCGCGGTGATCGAGCTCGACCGGCTCGGCAGGCCGACCGCGATGGCCGACGTGCTCGTCAGCCCGCGGTACCCGGACGGGGTCGTGGTGCCGCTGAACAGGAGCGGGCTGTCCACCGACCAGGTGCGCTACCGCTGGTGGGACGACGCCGAGTGGGACGCCAACGGCGGCAGGGGGACCAGGGACGTGCTCGCGGGCCGCGAGCAGGCGCCGATCGACTTCTCCTCGCCGTACCCGGCGTCGGTGCTCAAGCTCATGGTCGGCTTCGGCGTGCTGCGCCTGGCCGACCAGGGGCGCGTCTCGCTGGACGCGGACTACGTCTACGAGCCGACCGCGCCGAACGCGGCCTGCGGCGGCGCGGCCACCAAGCCGATCAAGCGGTACTTCGACGAGATGATCACCCTGTCGAAGAACGAGTCGACGTGCGCGCTGATCAAGATGGTCCACGACCTCGGCGCGTGGGACCAGGTCAACCGGACGTTCGCGGACCTCGGCCTGTCGACGCTCATGGTGACCGGCACCAACCCGGCCAACGGCGGTCGGTGGATCGGCGCGAACATGAGCAGCGTCGACACCGCCAAGCTCCTGCTTCTGGTCAACGGCGGCGTCGGCACGCTGTGGACCACGGCCGAGGGCAAGCGGATCACCCGTGACGAGCTGAGCGCCACCTCGCGCGAGCTGTTCGCCAGGACGCTGGCCGACCAGGGCCACAACGAGATGCTGTCCACCACGAACTGGTGCGGCCGCGGGTACCCGGCACCGGGCATCCCGCAGGTCACGCCGAAGCGCTGGGTCGACCCGGCCACCGGTCGCGTGACCGCGGGCGACGCGGTGTACGACCGGGACACCCGGCCGTGCGACGCGGCGGCCGAGGTCACGTTCGCGCACAAGACCGGCTGGGTGGACACCACCGGCAGCGACGCGGGGATCGTGCGCTCGCTGCCGGGTGAGAAGAACCGCCACTACGTGGTCGTCGTGTTCTCCAACCTGGGCACCGACTACGTCGACCTGAACCGGCCCGCCGACACCCCCGGCACGTTCCCGGTGCTCTACACCGAGAAGCACGGGAAGCTCGGGAAGGCCATCGACGAGATCGTCGCCGACCTGCGCGACTGACCGTCCGTCCACACCGGAGCCCGCCGCCCCACCGGGGTCGGCGGGCCCCGGTCGTCAGACGGCCATCTCGCCCAGCTCGGACCAGTCCTCGCCGGGAACCGTGGTGTTCACGATCCTCGGCGTCGCCACCAGGTGGGGCGGGAGGGTCTCGCGGGCGGTCCTGAAGTGGTCGGACCCGACGTGCGCCGCGCCCGCCTCGCCGTCGCGGAACGCCTCCACGAGCACGTACTCGGTCGGGTCGTCGACGCTGCGGGACCAGTCGAACCACAGGCAGCCGGGCTCGGCGCGGGTCGCCTCGGTGAACTCGCGGGCGATCTCCGGCCAGTCGTCGGCGTGCTCGGGCTTGATCCGGAACTTGGCCGTGATGAAGATCATGACTCTCCTCGTTCGTGCGCGCTGGGACGACCGGCGGTCGCCGCGTCCGACGATCCTCCTCGTCCCGGTCCCCGGCACGCCGGGAGCGGATCGGGACCCCGGAGCGACCGGTCGAACCCGTGCAACGCCGCGGTGGTCGGCGGCGTGTCCACAGCGGTCGACAAAATTCGATCATGGAACGGGCCGTCGCGGCCCGACCCGAGGAGGTTCTGGATGAGGCTCGTGAAGTTCGCCGTCACCGCACTGCTGACGGCGGCGGCCGTGCTCGGCGGTGGTGCCGCTGCGATGGCCGACCCGGCCGCCGTCACCGGGCAGGGCGGCATCGGCGACCCGCCCCAGTACCGGGTCACCGCGTGGCACCAGGTGAACGTCCGGCAGTGCCCCGCCAGCTCGTGCGCCAAAGCGGGCTACCTGTCGGCGGGCGGGAGCACGTCGGCGTACTGCTACACGCACGGCGAGCCGATCACGGACTTCGGGATCACCAGGGACATCTGGGTGCTGATCGGCCACCAGGACGGCGGCAACCAGTTCGTCAACGCCCTGTACCTGGAGGGTGACATGTACGGCAACCTGCCGCCGATGGCCTACTGCCACTACGTGGGCTGACGGTCGTGGGGTCCGTGAGGGGGACGCCGCTCGGCTCCGGGGTTCGAGGGGCGGCCCCCTCGCGGGTGCGGCGGTGCGGTGCGGTGCCGCGGGCGAACGCGCTGCTCACCGGCACCGGTCGGGACTCGGGGACGGCCCGGACCGACCGGTACCCCGTCACCGCCGCCGTCCTCGTGGTGGGTGTGGTCGCGGCTCTCGCCACCCAGTCGATAATGGGCCCATGACCACCGTCGTGCTGTTCCACTCCGCCTACGGGCTCAGGCCCGCCGTGCTCGCCGCCGCGGGTCGGTTCCGGGAGGCCGGGCACGCCGTGGTGACCCCCGACCTGTACTACGGCGGGATCGCCGAGACCCTGGACGACGGGTTCACGCTGGCCGAGTGGATCGGCTGGCCGACCATCGCCGAACGGGCGCGCGCGGTCCTGCACGGCCTGCCCGCCGACACGGTGCTCGGCGGGTTCTCCATGGGCGCGAGCATCGCGGGCGGGCTGCTGGCCGAACGCCCGGAGTGCGCGGGCGTGCTGTTCCTGCACGGGACCGGGGCCGTGCCGGACAACGTGCGGCCCGGCCTGCCGATGCAGCTCCACGTGGCGGACCCGGACGCGTACGCGACGCCGGACAAGGTCGCCGGGTGGGTGCGGGACGCGGCGGGCGCCAAGGCTGAGGCCTTCACCTACCCCGGCGTCGGGCACCTGTTCACCGACGAGGGCCTGCCGGACTACGACGAGCGCGCCGCCCAGCTGATGTGGCGGCGCTGCATCGACTTCCTCGCCGCGCTCTGACCCGACCGCCTAGTGGTCGGCCGCCAGCGCGCGGCCGATGTAGTTCGCCGTCAGCAGGGCGAAGATGTACGCCTGGAGCACCTGCACCAGTGCTTCCAGGAACGTCATCGCGATGGCGAACGCGAAGGCCACCAGCGACACCGGTGTGAGCCAGGCGCCCGCCTCCAGGAGGAGGAACTCGCCGCCGAGGGTGAACACCAGCAGGATCAGGTGGCCCGCGAACATGGCGGCGAACACCCGGATCGCGAGCGCGAGCGGGTCCATGAAGAACCGCAGGAACAGCTCGATCGGCGTCAGCATCAGGTAGACGGGCTTCGGCACGCCCGGCGGGAACAGCTGGTTCTTCAGGTAGCCGCCGAGCCCGTGCCGCCGGATGCCGACGACGTGGAACAGCGGGTAGAGGACGATCAGCAGCGCCAGCGGGAAACCGGAGTGCGCCATGGTCGGGAACTGGATGAACGGGATGATGCCGAACAGGTTGTTCACCAGGATGAACGTGAACAGCGACACGATCAGCGGCACGTAGGGCGCGAAGTCCCTGCCGCCGATCTGCTCCCTGGCGATGGAGTCGCGGCCGAAGCCGTAGACCGATTCGGCGGCGAACTGGAACCGGCCCGGCACGATCCTCAGGTCGCGCACGGCGACCAGGAAGAACACCGCGACGACGACGACCGACAGCACCAGCAGCACCATCGGTTTGGTGATCCCGCCGACGATCGCGGGTGGGAAGAAGTCCCGCACCCCCGGCGGGACGAACGTCGAGTCGGCCAACACGGAGGTCATGGGCGGGTCCCCCCTCGTCCAAGCTGTCCCGCCACGCTAACGGACCGGTGTGGACGAGGGGGCGTGCACCCGTTCGGCTCAGGTGCCCCGCGTCACTGGCGCGGCTTCCACGCGCACATGGCGACGTCGAGCGCCTCGGGGTCCAGCGCCTCGGGGGACAGCGTCCGGCCCGAGTCGGCCCGCAGTCCGTCCAGCAGCACGCCGAGGTAGCGCCGCCACAGCTCGGGCCGCACGTCGTGGGTGTACTGGGCGACCGAGCCGATCATCATGTGGATGATCGGCAGGTCGGTGTCCTCGAAGTCCGCGCGCAACTGCCCGGACGCCTTGGCCCGCCGCACCAGTTCCACCGCGAGCGGGATCATCCGCTCCTTGGCCGCGGCCACGCGTTCCTGGCCGAAGTTGTTGGACAGCATGACCTCCCGCAGCCCGCGGTCGGCGGAGTGCAGTTCGGCGGTGCCCACCAGGAAGGTCGCGAACCCCTCCCAGGGGTCGCTCTCCTCCAGCGCCCGCTCGGCCAGCTCGCGGATCTCGTCCATGCGCTCGACGAACATGGCCTCCACGAGGTGCTCCTTGCCGGGGAACCGGCGGTACACCGTGCCGACGCCGAGACCGGCGTGGTGGGCGATGTCGTCGAGCGTGGCGCCGAAACCGCGTTCGCTGAAGACGATCCGCGCGGATTCGATGATCTTGCGGCGGTTGAGCTCCGCATCCCGACGCAGGGGTCGCACCGTTGCGACGGGGACTGTGTCCCGTGTCATGCCCCTACGGTACCGGAAGTTGAGGTTGCTCCTCCACTTCGTGTGTACGCTGATCGGGTAACCGGAGATACCTGCTCCACATATACCCGTGAGGACACGCCCATGCCGGATTCACCGACCGCCACGGTGGAGGCGCCCAGGGTCGTCGCCGACCACGGCGACAACCCGCACCACGCTCGACGTTGGCTGATCCTGGTCATGATCGGCCTCGCGCAGCTCATGGTCGTGCTCGACGCGACCATCGTGAACATCGCGCTGCCGTCCGCCCAGGCGGACCTCGGTTTCAGCAACGACGCCCGCCAGTGGGTCGTCACCGCCTACGCGCTCGCGTTCGGCAGCCTCCTGCTGCTCGGCGGACGCATCGGCGACATCTTCGGCCGCAAGCCCGCGTTCCTGGTGGGCCTGGGCGGCTTCGCCGTCGTCTCCGCGATCGGCGGCGCCGCGACCAGCATCGAGATGCTGCTCGCCGCCCGCGCCGCGCAGGGCGTGTTCGGCGCCCTGCTCGCCCCCGCCGCGCTCTCGCTGCTCACCACCACGTTCACGGACCCGAAGGAGCGCGGCCGCGCGTTCGGCATCTTCGGCGCCATCGCAGGCGGCGGCGCGGCCATCGGCCTGCTGCTCGGCGGCGTGCTCACCGAGTACCTCGACTGGCGCTGGTGCATGTACGTCAACATCGTCTTCGCCGTGATCGCCCTGGCGGGCTCCTACGTGCTGCTGCGCCACGAGCCCGTCGCCGCGTCCGACCGCCCGAAGCTCGACGTCCCCGGCACCCTGACCTCGACCGCGGGCCTCTTCGCCGTCGTCTACGGCTTCGCCAACAAGGAGAGCCACGACTGGTCGTCCGCGTCCGTGTGGGGCTTCCTGCTGGCGGGCGTCGTGCTGCTCGTCGTGTTCGTCCGCATCCAGACGACCACCTCGCACCCGCTGCTGCCGATGCGCATCGTGCTGGACCGCGACCGCGCGGGCGCCTACGCCTCGGTGTTCCTGCTCGGCATCGGGATGTTCGCGATCTTCCTGTTCCTCACGTTCTACCTCCAGCAGAACCTGCGGTTCACGCCCATCGAGAGCGGCCTGGCCTTCATGCCGATGGTCGCCACCCTGATGATCAGCGCGACCTCGGCGACCGCGCTGCTGCTGCCCCGCTTCGGCGCCCGCCCGCTCGTGCCGCTCGGCATGGTCATCGGCGCGGTGGGCCTGTTCTGGCTCAGCCAGATCAGCCTCACCAGCACCTACAGCGGCGGCGTGCTGCTGCCCCTGATGGTCCTCGGCGTCGGCATCGGCCTGTCGATGGCGCCCGCCATGAGCGTCGCCACGCTGGGCGTGGAAGCGCACGACGCGGGCGTCGCCTCGGCGACCGTGAACACCATGCAGCAGATCGGCGGCTCCATCGGCACCGCCCTGCTGAGCACCCTGGCGGCCGACGCGGCCGTGTCCTTCGTGGACGGAAGGCAGCCGACCCCGCAACTGCTGGCCGACGCGGCCATCCACAGCTACAGCACGGCCTTCACCTGGGCGGCCGGCGTCTTCCTCGTGGGCGCGCTCATCTCCGGCCTCCTGCTCCGCTCGGGCGCCCCGAACATGGAGGGCGCGGCCCCGGCCGTGCACATGTAGCAGCACTTCACCCGCCCGCCGTTCCCACGATCAACGAACCGCTTCCCAGGCGGGTCCGTGCCGGAGATCGGCTGCGGCCAGGACGACATGACAGCCGTCCTGGCCGCAGCCGTGGGAAAGCGGAAGAGTCCTGGGGTTGGACATCGCCGCCCGACTACGGCAGCCCCATCACGTTGGGGACTCGGCCGAGCACGGACAAGGTGGACGGTAACGCCCACGGGCGGCAACAACCCTGCCAAGCAGAGCCAAGACCTTTGTGGACAGTCGACAAGACGTACTGCAGTCCTGGCCAAGCAAAAGCGCAACCCCCTGCCGTCGTACGCGCTGACAGCGAGCTGCCGCCTTCCCTGAACCACGGCCGATCTTACTCGGGGGATTTGCCCCTTACCCTGGTAGATCGGGCAGGCCACCGCCTCTGCCCGCAAGCCCGATCAAGGGGCAAATCCAGGGGCCCCCGAGTCAAATCGGCCGCCCCGCTGGGACCAGCAGCTACCCGATCCCCAGGACCGGCAGCCACTCGATCCCCCAGGACCGGCAGCCACTCGATCCGCTGAAACCGGAAGCCCGGCACAGGTCAACCATACAGCGGCACGTGCTACTACTCGCTCCACCACGGCCGCGGAAGCCGACAAGCATGGTGGGTGAGGAGATCGGCGAGCCCCACGAGGAGTAGGCCGTCCCGGTCACCACCCGTCGTGGTCCTCCGCGACGATCGGTGACGAAACTTCACCGATTCGGGCTATCCCTTCGTCTTTTCGACCGAAACAGGCCGAGCCCTCGTTTTTCACCCCCCTCTCGCTGAATGATCAGTGCCCACTGCGGAGAACGGGGTGTGCTGATGGTGAACTCGCTGGACCTGGCAGGTGTTCCGGATCCCGCGCTGCGGGCGTCGTTCGAGCTGTGCGACCGCGTGCACGCCGCCGCGGACCCGGAGACCCACCACCTGGTGAGGACGTACCTACCCCCGTCGAAGCACCGCTACTTCCACGCGCTGCACGCGTACTTCGCGGCCACCGAGGACATCGCCGACGACTGCTTCACCGACTGGGCCGCCGAGACCGTCGTCGAGGTGGAGACCGGTCGCGGTGAGCACCCGCTGCGGCAGGCGTTCGCGCACACCGTGCGCACCCGGCGCCTGGACGTGGCGGTGCTGGGCGAGTTCCTGGAGACGATCCGGCGCGACCGGGAGACACCGCTCCGCTGCGCGACGTTCGACGACCTGCGCGGCTTCCTGCGGGGCGCGGGCGGTGCCCCGGCCAGGCTGACGCTGACGCTGCTGGAACCGGTGCGCCCGGCCGAGCACGAGATGTCGTTGCTGGGAGAGGTGTTCCGGCTGCTCGACGTCTGCCGGGACCACGGCCACGACCTGCGCACCGGCCGCCACTACCTGCCGGACGAGCCGATCGACGCGGTGGTGCGGCAGGCGGGGCTGCTGGTGGACCAGGGCGCCGGAGTGGTCGACCTCGTGCACCCGTCGAGCAGGCGGTTCCTGGCGATGGCGGTCGAAGGCGCCCGCCGCGGTCTCGACGAGCTGGCCGCCGTGGTGTTCCCCCACCCCCCGGCCGACGGCGTCAGAGCTCCACACCGGACGTTCAGCGGGACGTCGCGGTGACCGGGTCGGCCGTCAGGACACCGAGAGCGGCGCCTCGGACGTGCGCACGGCGTTCATCCGGCTGACCTTCACCTTGCGGATGACCGTCCGGAGCACCGCCGGCAGCCGGACGGGGTGCTCCCCGGTCGGCCACGGCGGGGCCGAGCGCGCGCAGGACCGCTCCAGGACGACGTTCTCCACCGTGCTGAGCAGCCAGCCGCGCACCCAGTCGCCGCCCTGCCCGATCGCGTCGGAGTACCGCCAGGCCCGGACGAGAGTCTCCTCGACCACGGCCTCGGCCGCGGCGCGGTCACCGGTCAGCCTGGTCGCGTACGCCAGCGCCGCGCGGCCGTGCTCCTCGTACAGCTTGCGCACCAACAGCTCGCCTGCGACGGCCTCGGCCCGCGCGGATCGGAACACCACCGTTCTCCTCACCTCTTGCTGATCGCCTGGCGGTCCACCGACCGTGCACCTCGCGGCGGTTCCCACGGTAGGACGTCGGTGGTGCTCAACCGCTGACCAGTTTGTGACCGGCGTCAGTCGTCCTGGTCAGTCGTCCCCGAGCTGACCGCGAACGTGAACCGGTCGCCGCGGAACAGCGCGCGCACCCGTTCCACCGGGTTGCCGTCGCCGTCGTGGCTGAGCCGGTGCAGCAGCAGCATCGGCGCGGCGGGCGCGGTGGCGAGCAGCCTGGCCTCGCGCGGCGACGCCAGCACCGTCTCCACCTGCTCGTCGGTCCGCGCGGGCACCGTGAAGTAGCGGTCGCGGAGGCAGTCGAGCAGCGACTTGTCCGGGTCGAACGCCTCGATCAGGTCCGGGAACCGCTTGGCGGACAGGTAGCTCGACTCCAGGAGCATCGGCTCCTCGTCCACCACCGCCAACCGCTCCAGGTGCACGACCGGGTCGCCGGGGTCGATGTCCAGGTCGCGGGCGAGGTCGGCGTCGGCGGCGAGGTGCTCGGCCGTGACCAGCCTGCGGACCTCACCGGCCTCCTCCCGCCCCGGCTCCCCGGTGGGGACGCCGAGGGGCTGGACGAGCTTGGGCGGCGCGACGTAGGTGCCGCTGCCCTGCCTGCGCCGGACCTTGCCCTCGACGACGAGCTCGCCGATGGCCTGGCGCAACGTCATGCGTGCGATGCCGAACTGAGCGGACAGTTCTCGCTCCGGGGGTAGGGGGGCGCCTTGGCCCAGCTCCTGAAGGAGGTCGAGCAGCCGGGTCTTCGCCCGGTAGTACCGGGGGATGCGGCCGTCGTCGGGAATTCCCGCGCGCACCGGATCGGCCGCGCGGTGTGGACCGTCGGAAAATTCCTGTGCTTCCGCCGAGATCACCTCGTGCGACCCGTCGAGCATCCGCACGGCGGGCCGGGGAATGCCGTTCGCGAACACGGCGAGTTCACGGCCCCCGATGGGCCGGTGCAGGGTGGAGCGCAAAGTCGACATGACCATCGCGCCGCGAGACGCCGGGCGCACGGGGGAGTCGCTGTGCCGGACCTTCAGTTCGACCCGGACGGTGTGGCCGTATTCCCGGACGGTGCGCTGGCCGACGACCGTGCCCACCGGGTGCGGCATCCGCATGACCAGAACCTGGTCGTCGTCCTCGGTCCACCACGTCCAGGTCGGAGTGGTCCTCATCGAGGTGCTGGTAACCAGGCCTAGCATTTCGTCGAGGTCGTCCGTGATCTCGGCGGGCGTCGGGATCGAGCGTTCCCCGGTCGAGTTTGGCATTTGAGACAACCATCTCCCTGACGCGGTCGAACAGTTCGGATGCTGATCGGGACACCGTTCGCGTCCCTGTTCCCCGGCGGTGGACGCGATGTCCGCGCAGCCGAGATGCACCGCTCTGGCCAGGCCTGATCCAATTTTGCCGGTCAAGGGGTCGGCTGACGATGGCGTGGCCCGCCGACCCCTCGACCGGTATGGCGCGCGACGGTCCCTGCCACCGCCGGCGCCGGACGCCCCCACCGCAAAAGCACATGCGAAAGCGCGGGGGCGAAGCTGTTCACGATTGTTCTCCGGAGTTCCCGCGAACCGTGGGGCGTCCGCGCTCGTCCCTGGAGACCCCATCACGTTAGGTCGCTTTTCTTTGGTGCGCAAACCCCTTGCCCCGATGGACACGACGACCTGCCCGGACGGGCCGATTCAGGGGAATGTGGAACAAAGTCACGGGTAACTCGTGGGTAATGTGAAACCCGGTTCATGAAGATTGTCATGGCAACAACTTTCGCCAGGAAATCGACAGCATTCCGGCGGCGTTTAGTGCGGAACTGCGTGTGGTTCTGCTGGTGGGACGCGCTCGGCCCGGCCGATTGGGACGGCCTTCTCGCAGGTGGTCTGCCCGTGCCGGGTTTCAGGCCTTTGTGAATGTCAGTGGGGTGCATCACAATGTCAGAGCAGGAGGAATACCGACCGCTGGATGGTGCGCGTTGCGGTGTAGGGCGGAGGTGCGCCGTGGAGTACGTGGTGGGCGTGTCCGCTCTGGTGGCTCTGGTGTGGGTGGTTCGCCGGTGGTGGCGCGGGTGGGCGGAGAGGAGGCGGGTGGCCCGCATCCGGGCGCGGATCGACGAGTGGCTCACGGCCGAGTGGGTGGACGAGCAGGCGGAGCCCCGGCAGGAGCGGGTCCGACGGTGTGAGCCCCGGTACCGGCGGGGTGCGTGACGGGCGCGGTGCGAACCCGTCCGGTGCGAGCGAGCCCAGGGCCCGCCCGGTGTGAGCGGGTCAGGTGCGAACGGGCCCGGTGCGGGCCTGCGCGGAGCGGGCAGACCCGGAGCCTGCCCGGTATGAACGGGCGCGGTGCGGGCCTGCCTGGTGCGAGTAGACCCGGAGCC
>NZ_DASUSQ010000170.1:0-44930 GCF_036375055.1 Umezawaea sp. | reverse complement strand
GTCGCGCCACGACTGGATGTCGCGCCACGACTGGATGTCGCGCCACGACTGGATGTCGCGCCACCACTGGGTGCCGCGCCACCACTGGGTGCCGCGCCACCACCGGATGTCGCGCCACCACTGGGTGCCGCGCCACCACTGGGTGCCGCGCCACAACTGGATGTCGCACCACCACTGGATGTCGCACCACGCCGGGTGCCGCACCACCGGGCGATGTCGTGCACACGACGTGATTCGTTGCCAAAACCACTGTCCGCGAGGGGAAGCGCATGGCTTCGCACAACCGCGTGATCTCGTTCCTCGTCATGCTGGCCACGGCACTCGGCCTGGTCGCCGCCCCGGCCGCGCACGCCACACCGCGGGCGCCAATCGCGCAGGTGACGTGTGAGAAGCCGTTCTCCCTGGGCGACGAACGACTCGGACCGAGGGACCTGCCGCCGCCGTCCCACGTGGTCGGCCAGTTGCTGATCGGGTACAAGCGGTTCGGCGACGAGCCGAACCACCAGAAGTTCCTCAAGACGTACTGGAGCGGCGAGGGCTGGAAGTACCCGGAGAACGACGGTTTCGCCGGCGAGCCGACGGCCGTGCTGCTCAAGCCTGGCGAGTTCGTGGACCGCTTCGGCGGGCAGTCCGGCAGGTTCCTGGCGCCGACGGGAACGCCGTTCGCGCAGCGTTCCATACCGCCCCAGAGCCTCAACACCTGCGAGTACGAGGCGGGCGTCCGGATGCCGTTCGGCTACTACCGCTACCAGGTGGAGAAGGAGTTCGAGGTGCTCGGCGGGCCCGCGGCGAAGTGGTTCGGACAGTCAGGTGGGGGGACGCAGTACAAGGTCGTGTCGCCGAACCCGCCGGAGCGCCGCAACGTCGCCTGGCTGGTCCAGAACAGCTACCTCAGCGTCGTCGGGTGACCGAGGCCGCCGTGGACCGGGTCGCGCTGGCCGAGGCACTGGACCGCGCGGGCGTTCCGCGCGCGATGTACGAGATCGAGGGGGTGCGCGAATTCGGCGCAGTGCCGCCCACGGACTTCTACTTCCTGCGCGAGCGCGCCGGTCGGTGGCAGGTAGGCGTGTACGAACGCGGCGAGTACGACCCGTTCGAGGACTACGACACCGAAAGCGAGGCAACCGAAGCCTTCCACCATCGACTGATCGCGACCTAGCCGTTGTGACCGATGAGGTTGCGGACGGCGTGTCGAGTGGAACGAGCGAGGACCTCTGGGTGAAGTGGATGTGCCTGACGCACCCGATCCGCACAGAGGTCCTCGCCCGCACGGTATCGCCCGCACCACCGTCCACGCCCGCGGACTCGTCGTCACCCGCCACGCGGCAGGCTGGGCTTCCGCCCGCATCGCCGAACAACTCGGCATCTCCCGCATCGCCGAACAACTCGGCATCTCCCGCACCACCGTGCACAAATGGCTCACCCGCCACCGCCACGAAGGCGACGCCGGACTGCTCGACCGCACCTCACGTCCGCACCACAGCCCCCGACACACCACACCCGAGGTCGAGCAGCGCATCCCGACCACCCGCCGGCCGATACGTGGAGGCCCACCACACCTGGCCGGTCTGCTCGGCCTGCCCGCCTCCAGCCTCGGTCGGGCCCTACGCCGCCACGCCGTGCCCGCCCTGGCCGTCACGGACCCGATCACCGGCACACCGCTACGCCGCCGCCACACCGACATCCGCTGTGAACGCCCCCACCCGGCGACCTGCTGCACATCGACGTCAGGAAAGTGGGCCGGATACCCGCCGGCGGCGGCTGGCGCGTGCACAGCCGCAGGGAAGCGGTGCGTGGCCGGGGCCTCGGCTACGACCACCCGCACGTCGCGGTGGACGACCGGCCCCGCCTGGCCTACGTCGATGCCCTGCCCGACGAACAGAACGTGACCCGCGCGGGTTTCCCCTCCCGCGCTGTGCGGTGGTCTCACGACCGGCACGTGCGGGTGCCGCGGATTCCTGACCGACAACGCCGAGGTCTACCGCGTCGGCACGAACTGACGGGCGGTCCGCGTCGCGTTGGGCATCCGCCGCCGGTTCACCAAACCCGGCTGCCCGTGGACCAACGGCAAGGCCGAACGGTTCAACCGCACCCTGCACACCGCGTTCGCCGCACACCGCGTTCGCCCACACCCGTGCCCGGGCCGGCAACACCGACCTCCTGCCCGCCCTGCCCGCCTGGAGCCACGACCACAACACCCGACGAGCCCACAGCGCCCTCGGTGGCCGACCACCGATCAGCCGCATGGTCGCCTCTCAACTGGCACGTGTCGAGCCGCTGCTCCCGGTCGTCCACCACGACCCTCGTCACCCCGGTCGTCCTCGTCCGGACGACCGCACAGCGTTGCGCGGCATCCTGTTCGTGCCGCGACACGGCCATTCAGCGGGCATTCCTGCCCAGGAGCGGGGCTTCGGTTCCGGCATGACCTGTTGGCGACGGCCGCGGGACTGGAACGACGCCGGGGTGTGGCAACGCCTGCACGAACACCTGCTCGCCGCACTGAACGCCGCACATCACCCGCCTCCCGCGAGCGGCCACCGCCGCCGCGGGAGGTGCTTGGGACACAGGCCCACATCCGAGACGTGAGCCTGGCTTTAGACTGGCGGTGCGCAGGCATGTGCGAGCCCATCCCCAGACCTGACGGCAAAGGGAAAACATGACGATCGACCAGAACAAGACTTCCGTCAAAAAACTGGTCGAAGGCCTAGGAACGAACGGCAGTCCGGACGCCTTTGACCTTCTTCACGAGGACGCGGTGTGGACCGTCATGACTGACGCCGCCACTTTCCCGGTATCCGGTGACATGTCAAAGTCCGCGTTCATCGAGCACATGAAGAGGTTCCACGACTCGCTTCCCAGCGGTATCGGCATGTCGGTGACCAGTGTGATCGCAGATGAAGCCAACGCGTCGGTGGAGGCGACGTCGAGCGCGCTCCTCGCCAACGGGAAGAGCCTCAACCAGGTGTATCATTTCGCATTCGAATTGGTGGACGGCAAGATTGTCGCGGCACGCGAGTACATCGATACGGCCCGTGCCCTCTCCGCGTTTTCCGGGTGAGCGATCTGTTCGCGAGCCGGCGACCGCGACGGCCCCGCACCGAGGGGACGGCCTGGATCAGAGCCAATGACTGGGTGACGTCGTTGCGGTAGCCGCCGGTCGGCGACACCACCAGCGGAATGCCGTGCGCCTCGGTGATCAGGTGGTGCTTCGAGCCGGATCGGGCGCGGTCGACCTGGCTCGGTCCGGTTGTGGGCCGACCTCCATGGCCCGCAGGTGCGAGCCGTCGATCACCGCCCTCGACCAGTTCAGTGCGCTGGCGCCGTTCAACTCGGCGAGCAGGCGTTGTCACACCCCGGCCTCGTTCCAGTTCGGTAGCCGTCGCCAACAGGTCATGCCGGAACCGAAGCCCCGCTCCTGGGGCGGGAACTCCCGCTGAATGGCCGTGTCGCGGCACGAACAGGATGCCGCACACCGCGGTGCGGTCATCCGGACGAGGACCTGCCGGTCGATCGTCGGTGGCCGTCCACCCGTGGAGCCCTGGCGGATTCAACTGGTTGTCGCAACACCTCGATGACGGAGGTGTTGGATGGGATGGCCGAGGAAGCAGGTGCCGCAGGCGCCGAACGGGGCTCGACGTCAGCGGGCTGCGGATCGGGCGGTGCGGGCGCCGATGCGCTCACCCGGGCGGCCTTGTCGTCGGAGTAGCCGTGGAGGCGCTCCTTGGTGACGCCCGCGCGCGTCGCGATGCGCTCGACGGTGGTGCCGCGCGGCCAGTGCCCGCCAACGCCGCCTCACCCAGTCGTCGCTCGGGCTGTCCACGTCTCGCGCCACGGCCCCAGGATGCCGGAAGGCCAACGCCGACGGTGACGTGGAGCGTCCACTGTCGTCGCCGGTGGTACCCACGCTCGCGTTGGCGACGATCGGAACGGGGGAACCATGAGCGGCACCGCATCCGACCGGACCGCTCTCCTCGTCGGGGCGTCGCGCGGGCTCGGACCCGCGATGGCCGTCGAGAACGTGGCTCACGGTGGGCGGGTGGCCGTCACCGACCGGACGAGGGTTGCGCGACCTCTGGGAGCGACAAAACGGCAGTGTCGGCAGAACGGCCACTCGGACTAGTTCGGGCGGCCGTTCGGCCTGTCCGGTCGTGTCCGATCCACCGCCATACGTGAGAAGTCTTCACAAGGGTGTGGACGGGGCTGGCATTTGTGCGTACGGTGGCCGCTGAGTGACCGTACCGGGCAGTAGGAATGTTCTGGATCCGGAGCGGCAACTCGTTTCTCGCATGTGTCGCAAAGGTGAACTAGCTCAACTGAAGAATGCTGATTTCCTTTCTCGTCCAACCCTGCATGGTTGAGGAGGAGACCCAGTGAATGCCCTGTCCGAACGTGACCTCGTGCTCGGTGCGAGTCCGTTCGCCGAGCCGAACGCAGCCCTGGTGATCGCTGTCGGGCGGGCCGGTGGGCTGGGCGTGCTCGACCTCGGCCGCGACGCGTCCACGGCGAGCGCCGCGCTGGACCTGGTGGTCCGGCGGTTGCGGCGGCCCTTCGGCGTCCGGTTGGTCGAGCCGTGTCCCGTGCCGCTGCCCGCGCTGGTCGACACCGTTGTCGTGGATCTGAAAACCTTTGTGCCACAACGGGTTGATCTGGGTGAACGGCGTGTGCTGGCGGAGGTCACCTCGGTGGCCGAGGCTCGTGCCGCCGTCGAGTTCGGTGTGGATGGTGTGATCGCCAAGGGCTGCGAGTCCGGCGGACGGGTCGGTGGGTCGACCACGTTCGTCCTCCTCCAGCAGGTGCTCGCGGAGATCGACTCGCCGGTGTGGGCGGCCGGTGGGATCGGGCCGGACACCGCCGCCGCGGCGGTCGCGGGCGGTGCCGCCGGAGTGGTGCTGGACGGTCAGCTCGCTCTCGTCGCCGAGGTCGCCGAACGGCTTTCCGGAGAACTCGCCAGTGCCCTCGCCGCGATGGACGGCAGTGAAACCGCCGTTGTCGCAGGTCGGCGTGTACTCGTGCGCAGAGGATTGGCCGACAATGCGGTGGCTATCGGTCAGGACGGCGCTTTCGCGGAATCATTGCGGCACTCGTACGCGACCGCGGGTGGTGTTGTCGTGGGTATTCGCACCGCCATTCGGGGTAATCTCGCGCTGGCCGTCGAACACCCGTCGCTGCGGGAGAACGGGCCGCTGTGCCTGCGGGTTCCCGGCCTCCGGTACCCGGTGGCGCAGGGCCCGATGACCAGGGTGAGCGACCAGCCCGCGTTCGCCGAGGCGGTGGCCGAGGGCGGCGGTCTGCCGTTCCTCGCGCTCGCGCTGATGGACGGCGCGCAGACCGGGACCCTGCTCGACGAGACCGCGCTGCGGCTCGGCGACCGGCCGTGGGGCGTCGGCATCCTCGGGTTCGCCGACCCCGAGCTGCGCGCGGCGCAGCTCGCCGCCGTGCACCGGGTGAAGCCGCGCTGCGCGGTGGTCGCGGGCGGCACCCCGGCGCAGGCCAGGGAGCTGGAGGCGGCGGGGATCGAGGCGTTCCTGCACGTCCCGTCGCCCGCCCTGCTGAGCCGGTTCCTCGACGAGGGCGCCCGCAGGTTCGTGTTCGAGGGCTGGGAGTGCGGCGGCCACACCGGTCCCCGGTCGAGCTTCACGCTGTGGCAGCAGCAGATCGACGTGCTGCGGGCGCGCGAGTCGGTGCTCGGCGAGGTGAGCGTGCTGTTCGCGGGCGGCGTCCACGACGAGCGGTCGGCGGCGATGGTGTCCGCGCTGAGCGCGCCGCTGGCCGCGCGCGGGGCGGCCGTCGGTGTGCTGATGGGCACGGCGTACCTGTTCACCGAGGAGGCGGTGCGGCACGGCGCGATCCTGCCCGCCTTCCAGCAGGTCGCCGTGGAGTGCGCGGAGACCGCGCTGCTGGAGACCTCGCCGGGGCACAGCACCCGCTGCGCCAGGACGTCCTACGTGGACGCCTTCGAGCAGGAGCGCGAGCGGCTCGCCGAGCTGCCCCGGCAGGAGAAGTGGCAACGGCTGGAACGGCTGAACCTCGGCCGCCTGCGGATCGCCAGCCGCGGTCTGGTGCGCACCGAGTCCGGTCTGGTCGACGTGGACGCCGACGAGCAGCGGCGGTCGGGCATGTTCATGATCGGGCAGGTCGCCACGCTGCGCGCGCACCGCACCGACATCGCCACCCTGCACCGCCAGGTGACCTCCGGGGACCTGCTGGCCGACCGCTGCGCCGACTTCGCCGAGCCGGACGCGTCCCCCGCCGAGCCGCTCGACATCGCGATCGTCGGGATGGCCACGATCCTGCCCGGCGCGGAGGACGTCGCCGAGTACTGGTCGGCCGTGCTGGCCGGCACCGACGCGATCACCGACGTGCCGCCGGACCGCTGGGACCCCGACCGCCACGGCAGCCCGTACCGCCGGGGCGGTTTCCTGCCCCGCGTCGCGTTCGACCCGCTGGCCTACGGCATCCCGCCGACCTCCCTGACGTCCATCGAGCCCGCCCAGCTCCTCGCGCTGGAGGTGTCGGCGCGGGCGTTGGCCGACGCGGGGTACCGGACCCGCGTGTTCGACCGCGAGCGCACCTCGGTGATCTTCGGTGCCGAGGCGGGCGCCGACCTGGCCAACGCCTACACCGTGCGCTCCTCGTTGCCCGCGCTCTACGACGGCGCACCGCCCGCCGAACTCGACGAGTACCTTCCGACGCTGACCGAGGACTCCTTCCCCGGCGTGCTGGGCAACGTGATCGCCGGTCGCGTCGCCAACCGGCTCGACCTCGGCGGCGCCAACTACACGGTGGACGCCGCGTGCGCGTCCAGCCTCGCCGCGCTCGACGTGGCCTGCAAGGAGCTCGTCGGCGGCACCAGCGACATGGTCCTGTGCGGCGCGGTCGACCTGCACAACAGCGCGCACGACTACCGGATGTTCGCCTCGGTGCACGCGCTCTCGGCCACCGGCCGGTGCGCCACGTTCGACTCGTCCGCCGACGGCATCGCGCTGGGCGAGGGCGTCGCGTGCGTCGTGCTCAAGCGGCTGGCCGACGCGGAACGCGACGGCGACCGGGTCTACGCGGTGGTCAAGGGCATCGGCGCGTCCAGCGACGGCCGGTCGCTCGGCCTGACCGCACCGCGCGCCGAGGGACAGCGCCGTGCCCTGCGCCGGGCCTACCGGTCGGCCGGGGTGCCGGTGACCTCGGTCGGCCTGGTCGAGGCGCACGGCACCGGGACGGTCGTCGGCGACCGGACCGAACTCGCCGCGCTCACCGAGCTGTTCACCGAGGCAGGGGCCCCGGCGGGCAGCTGCACGATCGGCTCGGTGAAGTCGCAGATCGGGCACACCAAGTGCGCGGCGGGCCTGGCGGGCGTGATCAAGGCGGCACGGGCCGTGCACACCGGGGTGCGTCCCGGCACGCTGCACGTCACCGAACCCAACCGGTACTGGGACGCGGACACCAGCCCGTTCTCCTTCGGCAGGCGCACCTGGGCCGCGCCGCCCGCCGAGCGCACCGCCGGGGTCAGCGCCTTCGGGTTCGGCGGCACCAACTTCCACACCGTGCTGTCCGGCTACGACGGCGCGGACGAGCCCGCGCACGGCGTGCAGGTCTGGCCCGCCGAGCTGTTCGTGTTCCGCGGCCGGGACAGGGCCGCCGCGCAACGGGTGGCGGCCGAGGTGGCCCGGCTGGCCGCCGACCCGCGGACCCCGCTGCGCGACCTCGCCGCCGCGGCGGCCGCCGCGGCGCCGGGACAGCCGGTGCACGCGACGGCGGTGGTGGAGGACCGGGCCTCGCTCGCGGCGGCACTGGCCGACGTCCAGGCCTGGCGGGCCTCCGCCGCCGTTCGCCTGCGCTCGGAGGTCGGACCGCCGCCGAAGGTGGCCTTCCTGCACCCGGGGCAGGGCAGCCAACGGCCGGGCATGCTGCTCGACCTGTTCACCGCGTTCCCCCGGCTCCAGGCGACGCTGCGGCTCTCCGGCGGGCGGTACGAGGACGTGGTGTTCCCGCCCGCCGCGCTCACCCCCGCCGACGCCGAGCGGCAGCGCGCGGCCGTCACGGACACGCGGGTCGCCCAGCCCGCGCTGGGCATCGCCGGTCTCGCGCTCACCGAACTGCTCGGCACGCTCGGCGTCCGCCCGGACCTGGTGGGCGGCCACAGCTACGGCGAACTGGTCGCGCTCGCCTCCGCCGGGGTGCTCGACCCGCAGCAGCTCCTCGACCTCAGCGCGGCGCGCGCCGAGGCGATCACCGACGCGGTGGGGGAGGAGCCCGGCACGATGGCCGCGGTGTCGGCCGCGCTGGAGCAGGTCGAACCGCTGCTGCGCGGTCCGGTCGTGGTGGCCAACCACAACTCGACCCGCCAGGTGGTGATCGCCGGTCCGACCGGGGCCGTGCACGCGGCGATGGCCGACCTGTCCGCCGCGGGCCTGTCCGCGCGCGCGATCCCGGTCGCCGCCGCGTTCCACAGCCCGCTGATGGAGCCCGCGCGGCAGCGGTTCGCCGACGTGCTGGCCGCGCAGGAGTTCGCGGCACCGCGCATCCCCGTCTGGTCCACCGTGGACGGTCAGCCCCATGGGGCGGGGACGGTGAAGGAGAACCTGGCCGCGCAGCTCGCCGGGCGCGTCCGGTTCGTCGACCTGGTCGAGTCCATGTACGCCGCGGGAGCCAGGGTCTTCGTCGAGGCCGGACCCGGCGGCGTGCTCACCGGGTTCGTCCGGCAGGTCCTCGGCGACCGGCCGTTCGTCGCCGTGCGGTGCGACGCGGCCGGTCAGCACGGTGTCCGCACGCTGCTGCACGCCCTGGCGGAGCTGGCCGCCGCCGGGGTGCCGATCGACCCCGCACCGCTGTTCACCGGTCGGGCCGAGGCCGCGGTGGCGGTCCGACCGAAGCCGACCTGGTTCGTCGATGGAGGACTCGTGCGCGACAGCAACGGCCACGCGCTGCCGGGTGGACTGCGACCGGCCGGTGAGGCGCCGCGGCTGTCCGCGGTGACCGGACCGGCGATCAGCCGCGACGCCGTGGTCAAGGAGTTCCTGGACGGCATGCGCGAGGCGGTGTCCGCGCAGCGCGACGTGCTGCTGACCTACCTCGCTCCCGGCGGCGCCGTGCCCGCGCCGCAGGCACCGGTGGCCGTCCGTCCGGAGACCGGCAGGCCGGAGATCGCCGCCGCCCCCGAGCCGGTGGCGGCCGACACCCCGGCGAAGGACCTGGACATCGGCCAGGTCGTGCTGCGGACCATCAGCGCCCGCACCGGGTACCCGCCGGAGATGCTCGATCCGGGGCTGGACCTGGAGGCCGACCTGTCCATCGACTCGATCAAGCGCACCGAGATCATCGGTGAGCTGGCGGCCACGCTCGGCCTGACCGGCACCTCGGTCGACGACCTGGCGCGGATCAAGACCATCGAGGGCATCGTCGGCTGGTTCGGCGCCACCCCGGCGGCACCGCCGGCACCGGCGGCACCGTCCGGGCGGCCGGTGCGGCTGCTGCCGGAGGTCGTGCCCTGCGGCCGGGTCGAGCCGCCCGCCACGCTCGCCGGTCGCACGGTGCTGGTCGTCGACGACAACGGCGTCGGCCTGGAGCTGGCCGACCTGGTCGAACGGCACGGCGGCACACCGCGCACCGTGCCCGCGTTCCCCGACGACGTGTCCGGCGTGGACGTCGTGGTGCGGCTGGGCGCCCGGCTCCCGGAGGCCTACGAGGAGGTGCGGACGTGCCTGGTCGGCGGCGTCGGCGTCCTCGTGGTCACCGCGGCGGGCGGCGCGTTCGGCTTCGGCGAGTCCCCGGCCGAGCCACCACCCGGTCTCGCGGGCGCCGACCCGCTGCCGCCGGACATCGGTCTGCACGGCCTGGTCCGGACCGCCGCCCTGGAGTACCCGGACCTCCTCGTCCGGGCGGTGGACGTCAACCCGAAGGAGAGCCACCGGGTCATCGCCACCGCGCTGCTCGCCGAACTGTCCACGAAGGACGGTCCATCGGTGGTCGGGCACCTCGGTGGACGGCGGCACGCCGTGGAGCTGCGGCCGGTCGAGCTGGCGGGCGACCCCGCCGGACCCGGCCTGGACGCGGACGGCGTCGTGCTGCTCACCGGTGGTGCCAGGGGCATCACCGCGCTCACCGCCATCGCGCTCGCCGAGGCCACGGGCTGCCACATCGAGCTGATCGGCCGGACGCCCGCGCCGTCCCGGTCGGAGGACCCGCTCACCGCGACCGCGCCGGACGAGGCCGGTGTGCGGCGCGCGCTGGTCGAGAGCGGCGTGCGGGACCGCGACACCGTCGCCGCCCGAGCGCGCCAGGTGCTCGCCGAACGCGAGGTCCGGCAGACACTGGACCGCCTGCGCTCCACCGCGTCCTCGGTGCGCTACCACCAGTGCGACGTGCGGGACGCCGACGCCGTCCGCGCGGTGCTGGCCGACGTCACCGCGCGCCTCGGCCGCGTCGACGGGGTCGTGCACGGTGCCGGGGTGCTCGACGACCGGCTGATCGCCGACAAGACCGCGGAGTCGTTCGCGCGGGTCTACGACACGAAGGTCTCCGGAGCCCGGTCGCTCGCCGTGAACCTGCCGGACGACCTGTCGTTCCTGGTGCTGTTCGGCAGCGTCAGCGGTGTGCACGGCAACCGCGGCCAGGCGGACTACGCGGCGGCCAACGACGCGCTCGACCGGATGGCGCGGTTCTGGTCGGCGCAGACCGCGGCCCGCGTGGTCAGCGTCGACTGGGGGCCGTGGGCGGGCGCGGGCATGGTGTCGCCCGAGCTGGCCCAGGAGTACGCGCGCCGCGGCGTGCCGCTGATCGACCCCGGCCAGGGCGTCGCGGCCCTGCTGGGGGAACTCGCCCTCGGCCGCCGCGAGGACGTCCAGGTGGTCTACCGGTGCGAGGAGGGGTGAGCACCGACATCGCGATCGTCGGGCTCGGCGCGCTGTTCCCCGGCGCAGCCGACGCGCCGGCGTTCTGGCGCAACGTCGTCGGCTCGGTCGACGCGCTGACCACCATCCCGCCCGCCCGGTGGGACCCGGCGACCTACTACCGGCCGGACTCCGTGGCGAGCGACCGCTTCTACTGCCGTCGCGGCGGTTTCCTCGACGACCTGGCGACGTTCGACGCGGCCGGGTTCGGCATCATGCCGTCCACCGTGGGCGGCGCCGAGCCGGACCAGCTGCTCGCGCTGAGCACCGCGGCCGAGGCCATCGCGGACGCGGGCGGCGAGTCCGCGCTGCCGGACCGGGCCAGGACCGGCGTGGTGGTCGGGCGCGGCGGCTACCTCACGCCCGGCTGCGCCCGCCTCGACCAGCGCGTGCGGCTCGCCGACCAGGTGGTGTCGGTGGTCCGGGACCTGTTCCCCGGATTGGCCGAGTCGTCGCTGCACGGCGTCCGGGAGGCGGTCCGCGACCGGCTCGGTCCCGACCAGCCGGAGGCGTCCATCGGGCTGGTGCCGAACCTGGCGGCGTCCCGGATCGCGAACCGGTTCGACCTGCGCGGCCCGGCGTACACGGTGGACGCCGCGTGCGCGTCCGGACTGGTGGCCGTCGAGCAGGCGGTGCGCGAGCTGGCCTCGGGGCGCTGCGACGCGATGATCGCGGGTGCCGTGCACGTCTGCCACCACCCGACGCTGTGGAGCGTCTTCACGCAGCTGCGCGCGTTGAGCCCGACCGAGCGGATCCGGCCGTTCGACCGGTCCGCGGACGGCACGCTGCTGTCCGAGGGCGTCGGCATGGTCGTGCTGAAGCGGTGGGCGGACGCCCAGGAGGCGGGCGACCGCGTCTACGCGGTGATCCGCGGTGTCGGGACGGCCAGCGACGGCCGGGCCACCAGCCTGATGACGCCGAACCCGGACGGGCAGCTGCTGGCCGTGCGCCGGGCGTGGGACGACGCCGGGCTCGACCCCCGCGCGGACGGCGCGATCGGGCTGATCGAGGCCCACGGCACCGCCACCCCCGCCGGGGACGCCGCCGAGCTGGCCACGATGATCGGCGCGTTCGGCTCGGGCGGCAGCCCGATCGGCCTCGGCACGGTGAAGTCGATGATCGGCCACGCCATGCCCGCGGCCGGGATGGCGGGCCTGATCAAGGCCGCGCTGTCGGTGTACCACGCGACCCTGCCGCCGACGCTCGGCATCGACGAGCCGCACCCCGCCCTGGACGGCACCCGGTTCGAACCGCTGCGGGCGACCCGCGAGTGGGACTCGCCGGGTCCGCGCCGCGCGGTGGTCAACGCCTTCGGCTTCGGCGGCATCAACGCGCACGTCGTGCTGGAGGAACCGCGGCGCGCCACCGCGGTCCGGGCGCGACCCCGCACGCCGGTGCTGATGTTCGCCGCGGACACCGTGCGGGACCTCGAACACGACCTGGAGAACGGCCGGAACTCGACCGCGGACCGCGGCTGCCGACTGGCCGTCTGGAACCCCGACGCCCGCAAGCTCGCCCTCGCGAGGAAGGTCGTCGCACGGGGCCGCGCGTGGACCGGACGGCACGACATCTGGTTCGCCCCGAAGCCGGTGGTCTCCGCCCCGGACCAGGTCGCGTTCCTGTTCCCCGGATTCGAGCAGCGCGGCACCGGGGAACGGACGGGCGCCGACTCGGTGGTGGACCACGCCCTCGCGCTGATGCGGTCGGGCCGCCGCACCGCCCGCGAGCTGACCGCCCTCGGCATCGTGCCGGGGGCACTCGCCGGGCACAGCATGGGGGAGTGGACCGCGATGGTCGTCGCGGGGATCTACCCGACGATCGACGAGTTCGTCGACGCGCTCCGGCCCGGCACGATCGCGGTGGCCGACGTCGGCTACGCCGCGCTGGGCTGCTCGGCGCAGGTCGCCCTGGCCGCGCTGGACGACAGCGGCACGACCGAGGTCACCGTCAGCCACGACAACTGCCCGCACCAGTCGGTCATCTGCGGCCCGACCGACCAGCTCGCCGCCGCGGTGGAGCACCTGGGCGCACGCGGGGTCATGGCCCAGGTCATGCCGTTCCGCACCGGGTTCCACTCCCCGGCGCTCGCACCACACCTGGAGGCCGCCCGCGCCACCGTCGACGCCCTGCCCGTGCACGCGCCGAGCGTGCCGGTGTGGTCGGCGACCTCGCTGGCCCCGATGCCCGCCGACGCCGCGGCGATCCGCGACCTGGTGCTGCGGCACCTGGTCGAGCCCGTCCGCTTCCGGCCGCTGATCGACCGGATGCACGACGCGGGCGTGCGCGCGTTCGTCCAGGTAGGACCCGGCACGCTGACCGGCTTCGTCGAGGACACGCTCGGCGACCGCGAGCACCTGGCGGTCACCGCCGACACCGCCGACCGCGCGGCGGCGGCGCTGTGGGCGTTCGGGTGGAAGCAGGGGACCACCCGCGCCGGGGTGCGGCTGCCGCTCGGCGTGCCCGCCATCCGGCTGGACGCCCTTCCCGACCAGCTCCGGGTCCCGGCGGTCGACCCGGCGTCGCCGGTGGCCGCGTCGGTCACCGCGCTGCTGGCGCACACCAACGACGTGGCCCGGCAGGTCGCCGACGCGCTGGCCCCGGCCCGCCCCCGCGAGGTGGTGTTCCGCCGCGAGTTCTCCCTGCGCACCATGCCGGAACTCGTGGACCACTCGGTGTTCCCGCAGGCCGACGACTGGCCGGACCTGTCCGACGGGTTCCCGATCGTGCCCGCCACCGGCCTGCTGGAGGTGTTCGCCGACGCCGCGCGGCGCGTGGCGGACGGCACCGTGACCGGGTTCGAGGCGGTGCGGGCGAAGCGCTGGCTGTGCGTCCTGCCCGCCACCGACGCCGTGATCACCGCGAGGGTCGTCGACCCGAGCAGGGTGCACGTCCGGGTCGGCGACTTCGCCGAGGGCGTGGTCCGGGTGGGCCGCTACGCCGAAGCACGGGATCCGGTGACCACCGCGCTGGAGGGCGTGCGCCCCGCGCCGGTCAGCGCCGAGCAGCTCTACCGGGACGGCTGGATGTTCCACGGTCCCCGGTTCGCCGGTGTCGCGGAGATCGAGTCGTTGGCCGACAACGGGATCACCGGCACGCTGACGCCGCTGCCCGCGCCGGGAGCGCTGCTGGACAGCGCGGGCCAGCTCATCGGCCACTGGATGCAGGTGTGCCGCGACGTCGACCAGACCGTGCTGCCGACGGGCATCGGGGCCGTCGAGTTCCACGGCCCCCCGCCGACCGGCCCGGTCCGGTGCACGGCGTGGATCCGCGAGGTCACCGCGACCGAGATGCGAGCCGACGCGGAGCTGTGGTCCGACGGCGCGCCGTGGTGCCGGATCACCGGCTGGACCACGCGGCGCTTCACCACCGACGACCGCGTCTGGCGGGTCAAGCTCCGCCCCGGCACGGAAACGCTGGCGCGGCCGGAGGACGGCGGCTGGGTCACCGTCGCGGAGAACTGGCAGGACAGCGCGACCCGCGACCTGATCATGCGCCGCTACCTGTGCGCGGCCGAGCGCGAGCACTACCAGCGGCTGGACGTCCGCGCCCAGCGCCGGTGGCTGCTGCGGGTCATCGCGCTGAAGGACGCGGCCCGCCACTGGCTGTGGCACCGGGGTGTCGGCGCGATCCACCCCGCCGAGCTGACCGTCACCGCCGACGACCGGGTGCGCGGGGCCTTCGCGGTCCCGCCCGTCGTGGTGGCCGACGCGGTGGACCCGAACCGGCCGTCGAGCGCCGGTCGCGCGGCGGCGGTCGTCGGGGACGGCTCACTGGAGATCACCGAGTCCGGCGTGGTCACGTGGACGCCGAACCGAGGAGGAGGACGAGATGGCTGACGCCGTGCTGGACCAGCTGGTGAAGGTGATCGAGGACGTCGTGGGTCCCGACGTCCTGCTGGGGATCGAGGTCGACCGCGACACCACGTTCAGCGACGACCTCGGGCTGGAGAGCATCGAGTTCGTGGCGCTGGCCGACCGGCTCCGCGGGCACTACGGAGACCGGGTCGACCTGGTCGGGTTCCTGGCGGACATGGACATCGACGAGATCATGGCCATGTCCGTCGGCAGGCTCGTCGACCACATCGAGGCGAGCGTCGGGCTGGCCACCGGCCGTGGCTGACGTCCTGGCGCGCGGGACGCGCTTCCACGTCCAGCGGCTGGGTCCGACGACCGGTCCGACCGTGGTGTTCGTCCACGGCCTGGTCATGGACAACCTGTCCAGCTTCTACTACACGCTGGCCGCGCCACTGGCCGCGAAGGGCGTCGGCACGATCCTGTTCGACCTGCGCGGCCACGGGATGTCGGCCCGCCCGGACTCCGGCTACACCCCGCTGGACGGTGCGCGCGACCTCGTGGCCATCCTCGACGAGCTGGGTGTGCACGAGCCGGTCCACCTGCTGGGCAACAGCTACGGCGGGGTCGTCGCGATGCGCGCCGCCCTGCTCGCGCCGCACCGGGTGGCGGGCGTCGTGCTGGTGGAGGCGGCCTGCGGCGGCGCGGCGGGTGAACTCTGGTTCGAGGACATGGTGAACACGCTCAGCGTGGCCGCGCTCGGCCTGGAGTTCGACCGGACCCAGGAGCAGCTCACCGCGCTGGGGCAGCGCAAGATATCCCGGCTCGCGGGCAACGCGGGCGCGCTGCTCAACGGCACGACCCTGATCGACGACATCGGTTCTGGCCCACCACTGTCCGAAGAGGACCTGCGCGCCGTCTCCTGCCCGGTGCTCGGCGTGTTCGGCGCGGAGTCCGAGCTGATCGGCGCCGCCGCGGAACTCGCCGCGCACATCCCGGACTGCACGCTGCACGTCATCGCGGGCCTGGGCCACACGGTGCTGCGCGAAGCCACCGACGACCTGCTGGCCACCGTGCTCGACTGGCTGCCCGGATGAGCCGCTACCTGTTCGTCGTGCCGCCGCTGGTCGGTCACGTCAACCCCACCGTCGCGGTCGGCGGCGAGCTGGCGGACCGGGGGCACGAGGTCGCCTGGGTCGGTCACCCCGCGACGCTGCGGACGTTGCTGCCTGAAGGGGCGCTCGTCCTGCCCGCGCTGGACGACGAGCTGGAGCGGCGGATCCAGGACGCCCGCCGGCGGTGGCTGCGGCTGCGCGGCATGGCGGTGGTGAAGTTCTTCTGGGAGGACTTCGTGATCCCGCTCGCCCGCGCCATGGTGCCGGGTGTCGAGTCGGCGGTCCGCGGGTTCGCGCCGGACGTGCTCGTGGCCGACCAGCAGGCGCTGGCCGGGCCGCTGGTCGCCCACCGCACCGCGACGCCGTGGGTCACCTCGGCCAGCACGCCCGCCGAGCTGCTCCGCCCGCTCAAGTCCCTGCCCAAGGTGGAGGCGTGGGTCGACGCCCAGATCGAGGACCTGGTGCGCGAGTTCGTCGGGCGGCCCACCCCCGACATCCGCTTCTCCGAACGCCTGGTGCTCGTCTTCACCTCCTCCGCCCTGGTGGGTGACGGGTTTCCCGACCACTACGCGTTCACCGGACCGGCGCTGAGCCACCGGCCCGACCGCACCGACTTCCCGTGGGACTGGCTGGCGGACGGGCAGCGGCGGGTCCTGGTGTCGCTCGGCACCCTCAACGGCGCGGCGGGGCAGCGGTTCTTCGGCGAGGTCGCCGAGGCCGTCGCGGACCTGCGCGGCGTGCAGGTGGTGGTCGTCGGACCGCCGGACGCCCTGGCCGGGGCACCGGACCACGTGCTGCTCGCGGAACGGGTGCCGCAGCTGGAGCTGATGCCGCACCTGGACGCCGTGGTGTCGCACGGCGGCCACAACACGGTGTGCGAGGCGCTGGCGCACGGCCTGCCGCTGGTGGTCGCGCCGATCCGCGACGACCAGCCGCTGATCGCCGACCAGGTCGTGTCGGCGGGAGCCGGGATCCGGCTCACCTACGCCAGGGTGCGCGCGCCGGAGATCCGCGGCGCGCTGGAGGAGGTGCTGGACCGGCCCGGCTACGCCGAGGCGGCCCGGCGGGTGCAGCAGTCGTTCCAGGCAGCGGGCGGAGCGTCGACCGCGGCCGATCATCTGGAGGCGGTGGTGGCGTGATCCCGGTGACCCTCACGGCGTTGGTGGTGGTGTTCGTCGTCCTGGACGCGCTGCGGCTGCGCTCGCGGGCGGCGAGCCTGCGGGTGCTCGCGCGGGGTGGTGCGTCGAGCGAGCACGTGGAGTTCACGGCGGTCGGCGTCGACCTCCCCGCCGACGTCGGGCACGCCGACGACCTCGACCTGGTCGACCTGGTCCCGCCGGACCTGCCGGTGGTGGCCGCGCTGGACCTGCTCGGCGCGGTCGACCCCAAGACCTACCGGGCCGACCGGTGGACGCGCGGGATCAGCGCGTCCCAGGCGGTCCGCTGCCGTCGTGACGCCGTCGACGGCACGCTCGACGTCAGCGACCCGACGGAGTTCGTGGCGTTCGCCCGCCGGGTCAAGGACCACGAGGGCGCCGCCGTCGACCTGGCCGTCGCACCGGGCCTGGTGGCGGGCCCGTACGACCTGACGACGCGGGCCGCTCGCCTGCGGCAGCTCGGCAAGAGGCCCGCGCTGTGGGTGGCCGGGTCGGTGATCGGCTACCTCGCGGTCGTGGGCGCCGTGCTCCTGACGCCGTGGGGACTGGTGGCGGTCGTCGCCTACTGCGCCCACCCGGTGCTGGTCTTCGCCGGAACACCGCTGCGCCCCGTGGACCTCGTGGTCGCCGCGCTGCTCCGACCGGTGCGCACGCCCTACCTGTGGGCACGCACCCCTGGCAGCCGCTGGCGTTCCACCCAGGAGCGGGAGCGCGACGAGTACGTGAGGGCCGCCGCCCCGGACTACCAGGCGGAGATCGCGCTCGGGGTGGAGCGGTTCCTCGAACCCCGCCGCGACACCTGCCCGTCCTGCGGCTCGGCCTCGCACGTGGAGTGGGTGCGCGGCAAGGACCTGGTGCAGCTCAAACCCGGCGAGTTCACCATGGACCGCTGCGTCGACTGCGGCCACGTCTGGCAGAACCCGCGGCTCACCGAGGCCGGTCTGGACTTCTACTACCGCGACTTCTACGACGGGTCCGGGGCGGGCGCGGCCGACGCGGTGTTCTCCGGCAAGGCCGAGCCCTACCACGACCGGGCCCGCATGGTGCGGCCGTTCACGACGCCCCGGCGCTGGCTGGACGTCGGGTCCGGACACGCCCACTTCTGCCGCGGCGCCAAGGAGATCCTGCCGGAGACCCGCTTCGACGGCCTGGACCAGGGCGCCGCGATCGAGGACGCGGCCCGGCTCGGCTGGATCGACACCGCGTACCGGGGCAACTTCAAGGACTTCGCGGGAGAGCTGCGCGACCGGTACGACGTGATCAGCATGCACCACTACCTGGAGCACACCCGCGACCCGTGGGACGAGCTGGACCTCGCCGCGGACCTGCTGCCCGACGGCGGCTACCTGCTGATCGAGCTGCCCGACCCGGAGTGGCGCCTGGGCAGGCTGTTCGGCCGCTACTGGATGCCGTGGTTCCAGCCGCAGCACCAGCACATGATGCCGATCGCCAACCTGAGGCGGGCACTGGTCGACCGCGGCCTCACCCCCGTCGCCGAGGAACGCGGGGAAGCCCACTCCAGCACCGACTTCGTGGTGTCGGGCTTCCTGCTCCTCGCCTCGCTCGCACCCCGGTCGCCGTCGCCGTGGCGACCCCGGAAGGCCCGGTTCGCCGCCGTGCGCGGCGCGGCGGTGTGGACCGCGGGCATCCCGCTGCTGCTCGTCGCCGGGCTGCTGGACCGGACCGTCAACCGGACCCTGTCCCGTCGCACCGACCGCGGCAACGCCTACCGCGTCCTGGCCCGCAAGGAACAGCCGTGACCGACATCGCCGACCGCCCCGAGGTGGCACCGGAACTCAGGCTGGTCCCGCACACCTTCCGGCAGGTGTTCGGCCGCCCGGCCGAGGGCGTCTGGTACGCGCCGGGAACGGTGACCCTGATGGCGGGGCACCCCCGGTCGCTCGCGGTCTGCGCCCGCTGGGGCGCGATCGTGGCGGGGGAGCGGCGGGACGACGGCGTGCTGGAACTGGCGTCGATCAACCGCCCGGCCGAGCCGGTCCCGCCGCGGGCGGCGGACGCCGTGCCGCCGTGGGCGGAACCGATCGCCGCGGTGGCCGAGAAGATCGGCGTCGGCGGTGGCGCCACCCTGCTGTGCAGCGTGGACCTGCCGCGCGGCTCCGGGCTGGCCGCGGCGACCGCGCTGGCGTGCGCGGCGGCGTTGGCGCTGCGGGACCTGCACCGGCCGGACCTGTCCACCGAGGACCTGATCGGGCTGGTGGCCGGTTCGGAGGCCGCGTTCCTCGGTCGGGCGGGCCGGGCGGTCGGTCACGACGGCGTGGTGGTGCCGTTCGACCTGGCGGCGGCGGGGCGGCGGCTGCTGGTGGTCGACACCCGGATCCGCCGCGGTCCTCCGCACCCGCTGGCGCACGCCACCGGCCTGGACGGCGACCTCGGTCGGGCGTTGACGGGGTACCACCGGGCGCGGCACCGCGACCCGGAGCAGGACGCCGTGGTCGAGGCGGCGCTGGCCGCGGGAGCGCACGGTGCCAGCGCGCTCGTGGACGAACCCGGCCGCCCCGTCGTGGTCCTGGCGGACGCGTCCGCGGTGCGCCCGATCCGGGCCGCGATCACCGCCGCGTGCTCGCTCGCACCGCGGTACGTCACCGTGCTGCCCACGGGAGGCGCCTACCGGGTGGGGTAGGCCCGCAGCGTTCCCGCGGAGCGGTGGAAGTCCTCCACGAGCGGGTTGTCGTCGCGGGAACGGGTCGCGGCGACGACCCGGCAGGGCTCGATCCCCTCGACGGCGACGGTGACGACGTCGTCCCGCGCGGTCAGGCGCCGGTCGTTCGCCGCCACGAGGGCGACGGCCCGCCCGTCGGCGACGACGTCCAGCTTGTCCTCGACGGTGTCGGCCACCAGCGGGGCCAGGGTGGCGGCGCGGTGGTCCGGGCGCGGTTCGAGCCGCCAGAAGTCGATCCACGGCGAGGGCGCTCCGGAGCAGGCGACCACGGGCTCGTCGGCGAAGTCGTCCGGGGTGACGGTGTCCTTGCCCGCCAGGCGGTGGGAGGCGGGCAGGACCAGCACCCGCGGCTCGTCGTAGAGGACGGTGAGGGTCAGGTCGTCGGTGGGGATCGGGAGGGGCGTGCGGGTGACCAGCGCGTCGACCCGGCCCTCGGGCAGGGCGCGGGTGTCCTGCCAGCCCAGGCGGCGGGTGCGGACGTGCGCGTCGGGGAGGCGGCGGCGCAGGTCCCTGACCACGGGGGTGATGACGAGGTCCTCGACGTGGCCGATGGTGATCGCGCGGGGCGACGCGGCGTCGCGCGCGGCGTCCACCGCCAGGGTGGCGTGGTGCAGCAGGGTCTGCGCGCGGGGGAGGAACGCCTCGCCCGCGGCGGTGAGCCTGCTGCCCTGGGTCGTGCGCTCCAGCAGGCGCACGCCGAGGGTGTTCTCCAGCCGCTGGATCTGGCGGCTCAGCGACGGCTGGGCGATGTGCAGGGCCGCCGCGGCACGGGCGTAGTTGAGGTGCTCCGCGACGGCGGTGAAGTAGCGGACCAGCCTCAGGTCCAGGTCGTGCGGAGGACGTGGCGCGGTGGGCTGGACCTCGCCGCCGGACATGATCTCAGCCTACCCGTGATGTCGCTGCCGCATGACGGGGTGCGGAACGGGTCTTGGACGGCAGCGGCGCGGCGCGGTTGGCTCAGGACCGTGTCCATCGACCACCGCTCGCGGACCGCTCCGCCCACCGGGGCGAGTTCCGGCACCGGCGCCGCCTTCGCCACGGCCCCGGCCCCGTTCGCCGACGCGGATCCGGAGCCCCCGGCCCCGGAGATCGCCGTCGGCGTCGCGGCACCGGTCCAGCTCACCGCGGCGTTCGCGGCGCGGGCGCGCCGTGGTGGTGGAGCGCGTGTTCGACCCGGACCGACGGACTTCCTCGTCAGCACTCGCATCGACCGAACTCCCACGGACGGACAACTCCCATGACCATCGTTCTCGTGCACGGCGTCCCCGTCACCTCCGCGGTGTGGACGCCGCTGCTCACCGAGTTGGCCGAGTCGGGTCACGATGACGTGGCCCTCCTCTCCCCTCCCGGCTTCGGCGCCCCGCTGCCCCCGGATTTCGGTGCCACGATCGACGACTACCGGAACTGGCTCGTCGAGGAGCTGTCCCGGTTCGACGCACCCGTGGACCTCGTCGGCCAGTCCATGGGAGGCGGTCACGTCCTGGAGGTCGCGATGACCCGCCCGGACCTGGTGCGCAGTTGGGTCAGCGACGTCATCGGCGGCTTCGAGCCGGACTACTCCTGGCACCCGGTGGCGCGGACCTGGCAAACGCCGGGCGAGGGAGAGCGGTCCCTCGAGGAGCTGTTCGCCGGGGACACCGCCGACCGGGCCGCGCGCATGGTCGACTGGGGGATCCCCGAGCCCGTGGCGGGCGAGGTGGCTCTCGCGCAGGGCCCGGACATGGCGAGGGCCATCCTCGCGCTGTACCGGTCCGCGGCACCACCGACGCTGAGCGAACGCGGCCGCGACCTCCCCTCTGCCGCCGCTCGGCCCGGTCTGGTCCCGATCCCGACCGAGGACCTCACCGTCGGCAGTGTGGCCAGTCGCCATCGCGCCGCCGACCGTGCGGGCGCTCGCGCCGTGGAACTCGACGGAATCGGTCACTGGTGGATGCTGGAAGACCCCGTCCGGGCGGCACGGGTGCTGGCCGAGTTCTGGAGCGGACTGCAGCGGGGGTTCCCGGCGCCGATCGACGACCACGGACGCGACCCCCGGTGATCACGGAGGCGCCCGTGTTTCGTCGCCCGGCGGAACTCCGCACTCGGGCGGGGAACGCCACGCCGCGGGCTACTCCACCGCCGTCCGATCAGCGGTAGGTGGCGCGGTGGCGGAGTTCTAGTGTGTTTTGCCAGGGATTCGCAGGCACAGGGGACGAGTGCGATGAAACTGGAACCCTCCTTGCAGCACGCGGTGGCGGTGTGGCGCACCGAACTCGGCCACGCGGCGGAGGGCGTGCGCCCCCGGCTCGCCGGACCGGGGGCCGAGAGCAGGCGCGTCACGGTGCTCGTGCGCTACTCGGGTGACGTCGAGGCGTTGCGGCGAGCCGGACTGGACACCGGCTACGACAGCGGCGGTGTGGTCTCCGGGATCATCGCGCTGGCGGACCTGGACCGGCTGGACGCCGTGCCGGGGGTCGAGTCCGTCTCGCTGGTGAAGCCGCCGCGGCCGAGCCTGGACGACACGGTCGAGGAGATGCGGGTGCCGTGGAAGGTGCCGCCGACGACGCCGTGGCCGGGGCGGGGCGCGGGTGTGATCGTCGCGGTGATCGACACCGGGATCGACGTCTTCCACGAGTCCTTCCGCAACACCGACGCGGACAAGACCACCCGCATCCTGGAGCTGTGGGACCAGGGGGCGAAGCCGACGGACGGCGGACTGCCACCGCCCGCGGGCTTCCAGCAGATCGGTCGGCTCTACCAGCCGCAGCACATCAACGCCGCGCTGAAGTCCGGCCAGCCGTTCGCCAGCGTCGACGAGGACGGCCACGGCACGCACGTCGCGGGCATCGCCGCCGGCGACGGCAGCCAGGACGACCGGTGCAGCTCTCCCGGCACGTACACCGGGGTGGCGCCGGAGGCGGACCTGGTCGTGGTGAAGGCGATCGCCTCGTCGTCGTCGAACGTGCCGGACGCCATGAGGTGGTGCGCCCAGGCGGGCGGGAGGCACGCGGTGGGCAACCCGCCGGTGGCGCGGCCCGTGGTGGTCAACTGCAGCTTCGGCTTCAGCACCGGGCCGCACGACGGCACCGACGCGCTGGACTGGGTCATCGACGACGTCCTGCGGCCCACGGCCGTCCCACCGCCCCCGCCGCCTCCGGGGGTCGCCTTCGTGGTGGCCGCGGGCAACTCGGGCGTGCACGAGATCCACGAGAGCGGCACTGTCCCGGCCGGCGGACCGGGAGGAACCGCCACCGTGCGCTTCCGCGTCCCGGAGAACTCGCTCAAGGTGGACCTGCTCGACATCTGGTACACCGGTGCGGCGTCGCTGAACATCGAGCTGATCGCGCCGGTCAGCGCCTCCTTCCCCGGCACGGTCACGACCGGCGTCATCGCGCCCGTCCCGGTTCCGCCCGCGGGCACGCCGCCCAGGACGTTCACGATCGGCCGGATGACCCTGACGGTCACGTCGCTGGCCGTCCAGCACGGCAACGGCAAGAAGCAGATCGAGGTCACGATCGCCGTTCCGGCGGACACGGCGGTCCGGGAGGGCGAGTGGCGGTTCACGTTGACCAACACGACCTCGACCCCGGCCGTCTGGGACGCGTGGTTCGAGATCGAGCACGGCGACGCCTTCCCGACGTTCCGCCTGGAGTCGGAGCCGGACCGCGTCGAGAGCAGGCGCGTCAACACGATCAACTCGCCCGGCACCTCGCGCAACGCGATCACCGTGGCCAGCTACGCCGACGGCGGCGGTGAGCTGGCCGACTCCTCCTCCAGGGGGTTGCCGACCCAGGCCGTCACCCCGCCGGGCGAGATCAAGCCGACGGTCGCGGCACCCGGTGTCGCGGTCGCGGCCCCGCGCAGCAGGCTCGACAAGGACAGCAACTCCTCCTGCTGCGACCAGCTGGTGCTCGACTCGTTCGGCACCAGCATGGCGTCGCCGCACGTGGCCGGGCTGGTGGCGCTGATGTTCCAGAAGAACCGGAACCTGACCTTCGTGGACGTCCGGGAGAAGCTCCAGAAGTCGTGCCGCGTCGACGGGATCCCGGCCGCCGAGGTCCCACCCGTGATCGCGCCCGGCATCAAGGGCAACCACCTGTGGGGCTCCGGCAAGGTCGACGCCGCGGCGGCCCTGAACCTGGTCACGGCCGCCGCCGCCTCCGCCGCCTCCGGTGGTGGTGGCGGCGCACCGCCGCTCGCGTTCGCCCCCGACGAGATCGGCCTGACGCCGCACACCCTCCGCTCCCGCGTCGCCGACCTGCACCGGCGGTTCGGCCCGAGACCGGGGGTGCAGCTGTTCGCCTCGCTGGTGAGCGAGCACGTGGACGAGGTGCTGCGCCTGGTCAACACCAACCGCCGGGTGCTGGTGGCGTGGCGGCGGCTCGGGGGACCGCAGGTGGTGCGCCGCCTGCTGCACGGTCCCGCCGTGAACGGCGCGCTGCTGCCCGAGGCGGTCGACGGCCTCGACGTCCACGAGCTGGTCACGGGGTTCCTCGCGGTGCTCGACCGGTTCGCGGGGCCGCGGCTGCGCGCGGACCTGGTCCGGTTCGCCGACTTCGTCCGGCTGTGGCCCGGTGGCAGCCTGGACCGCCTCGACGAGGCCGCGCTCGACCACGGGGCGGGCCGGTGAGCGCGGGCACCCTGGAGCTGCTGGCCAGGGAGATCGGCACGGCCCTGCTGCCGCTGGAGCAGAACCTGGCCGCGGCCGAGCGCGACGCGTTCTTCGCCGGGCTCGGGTTCCGGCTGCCGGGCGGGCTCGGCGCGGCGGGCGACGCCCTCGCCACCGTCACCAGGCAGGTCGGGGCCGCGGCGCCGATCGTCGCGCGGCTCACGCAGGCCATCACCGCGGGCGACGACGGCGCGATCGTCGCGGAGGGACTCGCGCTGGTCCGCGGGCTCGCCGAGACCTTCACCGCGCTCGACGGCCTGGCGCCGGCGCTGAGCGCCGCCGTGACCGGCTCCACCGGCCTCACCCCCGCCCAGCGCACCCGGCTGCTGGCCGAGGCGGCGCTGATGCCCCAGCGGCTCGTCGAGTTCGCGGTGATCTCCTACGTCGAGGGCAAGGGCCGCGCGGCCGTCGAACTGCTCACGCTCCTCGGCGTCGTCGAGGACGGCCCGGTGAACGACCCGGACGACCCGGACGCGGTCCCCGGACGCCGCAGGCGCCTGCACCTCGACCGCTTCCTCACCGTCCTGACCGACCCGGCGCGGTGGCTGCGCGACACGGTCGGCTTCGGCGCGGACGGGTTCGACGGCGCGCTGCTGTGGCCGCGCGTCTCCGCCCTGCTCGCCGGGCGCGGCGCGGAGTCCGTGCTCCTCACGCCGCCCGGTGGGCCACCGGTGCTGGAGGCCTACTTCCTGCGGTTGAGCGTCGACCCGACCACGAGCCCACCGGCGGTCACCGCACGGCTGCGGGTGCCCGCGCGGCGGGACGTCGCGCTGACCATCCCGCTCGGTTCGCTGTGGACGCTGACCCTCGCGGTGGCGTCGCGGTTCGAGGCGGGGCTGGACGCCCGCGTCCGGCCCCCGTTCGACGTGGAGCTGACCCCGCCGACCGGCTCGCTGGAGCTGGACGTGACCGCGGGCGCGCGCGCCGAGCGGGGCGGCGCGCCCATCGTGCTGATCGGCACGACCGGTTCCTCGCGCCTGGAGGTCGGCCGGTTCGCCGTCGCCGTCGGGGTGCGGGCGTCCGCCGACCCCGGTGGCGGCGTCACCGCCGAGCCCTCCGCACGGGTGGAGCTGTCCGGCGGGCACGTGCTGATCGACCTCGCGGGCGCGGACGGGTTCATCGGCACGGTCGCGGGCGGCGCGAAGATCGAGTCGGCCTTCGAGGTCACCGGGACCTGGGCGCCGTCGACGGGGCTGCGCCTGGAGGGCAGCGGCGGACTCGACCTGGAACTGCCGCTGCACGTGGAGCTGGGGCCGATCGAGATCACCGCGCTGCACCTCGGTGTCGGGTTCGCCGCGGACGGCACGGTGCCGATCGAGGTCTCCGGCGGTTTCACCGCCGCGCTCGGCCCGATCAGCGCGGCGGTCGAGCGGGTCGGCCTGGTCGCCGACCTGTCCTTCCCCGACGGCGGCGGCAACCTCGGCGTGGCCGACCTCGCGTTCCGGTTCAAGCCGCCGACCGGTGTCGGGCTGGCCGTGGACGCCGGGATCGTCACGGGCGGCGGTTTCCTGTCCTACGACGAGGCGCGCGGCGAGTACGCGGGCGCGCTGGAGCTGGAGTTCGCGGGGTTCGTCGACGTCAAGGCGATCGGGCTGATCACCACCAGGATGCCGGACGGCAGCCGGGGGTTCTCGCTGCTGATCGTGCTCACCGCAGAGTTCGGCCAGGCGGGCATCCAGCTCGGGTTCGGGTTCAGGCTCCTCGGCGTCGGCGGGATCCTCGGCCTCAACCGCAGGATGGACCTCGACGCGCTGGTCGAGGGCGTCGTCACCGGGTCGATCCAGTCGGTCCTGTTCCCGCGCGACGTGGTGGCCAACGCGCCGCGCATCCTCAGCGACCTGCGCACGTTCTTCCCACCGGACGAGGGCACGTTCCTCGTCGGCCCGATGGCCAGGATCGGCTGGGGCACGCCGACGCTGGTCAGCGTCTCGCTCGGGGTGGTCGTCGAGATCCCGCCGGGCAACATCGCCGTCCTCGGCCTGCTCGAATGCCTCCTGCCCAGCGAGGACGTCGCGCTGCTGGTGCTGCGGGTCAGCTTCGTCGGCGCGCTGGAGGTCGACCGGTCCAGGCTGTGGTTCTTCGCGCGGCTGTTCGACTCCCGCGTCCTCACCATGACCATCGAGGGCGGGATGGGGCTGCTCGTGGCGTGGGGGGACAGCCCCGACCTCGTGCTGTCCGTCGGCGGCTTCCACCCCGCCTACACCCCGCCGCCGCTGCCGTTCCCGGTGCCGCCGCGCATCTCCGTGGACATCCTGAACTCGCCGGGACAGCTGATCCGGGTGTCCGGCTACTTCGCCGTCACCAGCAACACCGTCCAGTTCGGAGCGAAGGCCGAGCTGCGGCTCGGCTTCGGCGGCTTCGGCGTCGAGGGCCACCTCGGCTTCGACGCGCTGTTCCGGTTCTCGCCCTTCTCGTTCGTCGTCCGCGTGTCCGCCGGGGTGTCGCTCAAGGCGTTCGGCATCGGGCTGTTCGGCATCGACCTGGACTTCACCCTGGAGGGTCCCGCGCCGTGGCGGGCGCACGGTCGCGGGTCGATCTCCCTGCTGTTCTTCGAGATCTCCGCCGACTTCGACATCACCTGGGGCGAGGAGCGCACCACCACGCTGCCGCCGGTCGCGGTGCTCGCGCTGCTGGAGGCCGAGATCCGCAAGGTCGAGGGCTGGCGGACCCGGCTGCCCTCGGGCGGGTTCACCCCGATGGTCACGCTGCGACGGCTCCCGCCCGGCGACGACCTCGTCCTGCACCCGCTCGGCACGCTGGTCGTGCGGCAGCGGGCCATCCCGCTCGGCGTCCGGATCGACCGGGTCGGCGCGCAGCGCCCGAGCGACGGCAAGCGCTTCACCGTCGAACCCGCGCAGAACAGCGGGCTGGTGCGGAGCTCGGTCACCGACGACGAGTTCGCCATGGCCCAGTACCAGGACATGGACGACGCGGCGAAGCTGTCGCGCCCGGCCTACGAGACCCAGGACGCGGGGCTGGAGCTGGTCGCCGCGGGCGGCGCCATCGCCTCGCCCCGCGTGGTGCGCCGCAGCGCCCGCTACGAGCTGCACGTCATCGACAGCGAGGCCCCGTCCGAACCCGACGCCGCGCGCGCCGCGACCGTGCGGCGCTCCCCGCGCCTGTACTCCCCGCCGCCCGCGGTGTTCGGGCAGCTCCTGGCGGGCAGCAGCACGGCTCGGTCGCCGCTGTCGCGGCGGGAGGCCCGGCAGCGGCAGCCGTTCCCCGCCGCCGAGACCGTGCGGGTGGCGGGCAGCCGGTACGTCGTGGCCCACCTGCGCAACAACCACCAGGCGTTCCCGCCCGCCACCGCGAGCGCCACGACGTCGAGCTTCCGCAGCGCTGCGGCGGCCGAGGACGCCGTGGCCGACTGGGTCCGCGCGGACCCGTCCCTGGCCGGGCGGCTGCACGTCCTGCGCCAGTCCGAGGTGCTCGGCGGTGTGCTCGCCGAACCGGGTGCCTGGTCGGCCGCGGGCACGCCGCCGATCGCGGTCGCGGAGGCCGACGCGGTCCGCCTGACCTCCGGAGGGGTGCTCGTCGCGGGCGGTGCGGACGCCGCCGGGGCACCGGTGGCCGCGGTGGCGGTGTTCGACCCGGTCGCGCGCACCTGGGCCGCCGGGACCGCGGCACTGGCCACGGCCCGCCGCAGGCACACCACGACCCGGCTCGGTGACGGTCGGGTCGTCGTCACGGGCGGTGTCGGCACCGCGGGCGGGGTGCTGGCCGGGGTCGAGGTGTTCGACCCGGTGACGGGCACGTGGTCGGCTCCGGCGACCGGGCTCGCCACCGCCCGGTCCGGGCACCGCGCCGTGCTCGTGGGCAAGGAGCTGCTGGTGGCGGGTGGCACGAGCGCCAGGGGCGCCGCGCTCGCGTCCGCCGAACTGCTCGACCCGGCCACGCTGGCCCGGACCGCCGTCGGGTCGATGGCGCAGGCGCGGACCGGGCACGCGGCGGTCGTGCTCGGCACCGGGAAGGTCCTCGTCGTCGGTGGCGCCGTGCCGACCGGTGAGGGGGAGCGCGCGCTCGCGTCCTGCGAGCTGTACGACCCCGCGACGGGGACGTGGACCCCGACCGGCGACCTCGCCGTGCCGCGCAAGGGCCACCAGGCGACGCTCCTGCCCGACGGCCGGGTGCTGGTCACCGGCGGCGACGCCGTCCCGGCCGTCCCGTACCGCGTCGACAGCCTGGCCGCGGCCGAGGTGCACGACCCGAAGACCGGCGCGTGGACGCGGGTCGACGACCTGCCGGGCGGTGGCCGCAGCGGGCACCGGTGCGTCCGCACGCCCCGTGGTGCCGTCGTCGTCGGCGGTGTCGGCGGGCCGCGGGCGACGGCCGGGTTCCGCGACGTCGTGGCGTTCGACCCCGCCACCGGCTCGTGGACCAGGACCGGCGCGCTGGCCACCGGCCGGTGGGACTTCCCGGCAGTGGACCTCGCGGACGGCCGCGTGCTCGTCGTGGGCGGTCGCGCGCTGGCCGGGCCCGCCGCGCCGGGCCCGGCCCAGCTCGCCCCGACCGCGGAGACCTACCTGCCATGACCAGAGTCGGAGGGACCAGACCATGACCACCGGCATCCTCGCGACCGAGACGTGGTCGGCCGCCCCGGACCACGCCGTGGCCGCGTGCTGGCGCGGTCAGCACGACCACGCCGTCGTCCTCGCCGCGGGCGCGAAGGTCCTCGTCGCGGGCGGCGCGGACGCCGCGGGCGCGGGCCTGCGGCAGAGCGCGGTGTACGACGTCGCCCTGAACACCTGGTCGCCGACCGCCCAGCTCGGCACCGCCCGGCAGCTGCACGCGCTCGCGGTCCTGCCGGACGGCGCGGTGCTGGCCACCGGGGGGACCAGCACCGCGGCGGGCACCCCGCTGACCACGGCCGAGGTCTTCGACCCCGCGTCGAACACCTGGCAGGCGACCGCGCACGACCTGGTGACGGGCCGGTTCGGGCACAGCGCGACCACGCTGTCCACCGGACGCGTCCTCGTCGCGGGCGGCAGCGGGCCGCGCGCCGGTGGCGGGGTGGTGGCGCTGCGCTCCGCCGAGCTGTTCAACCCCGCCGACGGCACCTGGGAGGCGGTCGGGCACGACATGGCCGACGCCCGCACCGGCCACACCGCGATCCCGTTGCAGAACGGGCAGAAGGTGCTGGTCTGCGGGGGCAGCGTGCCCGTCGGCGCGGGCGGCGAGGCGGACCTGGCGTTCTGCGAGCTGTACGACACGGCGACCGGGACGTGGACGCCGACCGGGAGCATGGCCCACGCGCGCGCCGCCCACTCCGCCACCGCGCTCACGGCCACCACGGTCCTGGTCGCGGGTGGCCGCGCGCCGGGCGCGACCGGGGACGGGTTCGACCCCTTCGCCCGCGCCACCGCCGAGGTCTACGACCTGGCCACGGGCACGTGGCACGCCGTGGCCGCGATGCCCGCCGGACGGGCGTTCCACCGCGCGGTCGCGCTGGGGCCGGGCACGGTGCTCGTGGTCGGCGGCGCCGACCACGTCGACAACGAGACCGGCTACCGGGGCGCACTGCGGTTCTCGGCGGGCGCGTGGACCCCGTACGCGGGACTGGCCGAGGGCCGGTGGGCGTTCGCCGCGGCCTCGTCGGGCTCGAAGGTGCTCGTCGCGGGCGGCGTCACCCGCACCGGCCTCGCCGCCGCCGCGGGCCCCGTCGAACTCACCGCGACCGCCGAACGGAGCGGCACGTGACCGACGGCGCCTACTCCTTCCTGCCCTGGCTGCGGACCGGACTCACCACCAGGATCACCGGCGAGCCGGGAACCGGCCGCGCGACCGTCCCGGTCCAGCTGGAGCTGGTCGGCGACGCGCTGACCGCGGGCGCCCCCGCGCCCCGGACGCTGGTCCAGCAGCCGGTGCAGCTCTACGGCCCCGGCGACGTCGTCGGGATCGACCCCAGGGCCATCTCACGGGTGGAACCGCTGCCGTTCACCACCAACTTCGAACCCAACTACCTGGCGCACGTGGAGTTCTACGACGAGGACTTCGCCTGGCGCTACAGCCCGGCCGCGCCGAACGCCGCCACCAGGAGGCTCACCCCGTGGCTCGCGCTGGTCGTGCTCGCGGAGGGCGACGAGTCGGGGCCCGCCGAGTTCGAGGACGGCGGGGCGGGCGACGGGCCGCTGCCGTTCATCACCGTCACCGCCCCGACCGCGCTCCAGCCTCCCGGTGACCTCGGCGCGTTCGTCCACGTCCACGTCAACGGCTCGCTGGCGGGCAGGCTCGACGTGGACGACACGACCCCCGGCGGCATGGGAGGCGTGCTGTCGACGCTGGCCACCGTGCTGCGGAACTCGCCGGACAGCGCCTGCTCGCGGCTGCTGTGCCCCCGGCACCTCAAGCCCACCACCACCTACCACGCGTTCGTGGTGCCCGCGTTCGAGACCGGCAGGCGCGCCGGGCTCGGCATCGAGCCGGGGCAGATCGCGGCGACCACCCCGAGCTGGGGCGTGCCGGGGATGCCCTCGCCGGGCAGGCTCCCGTACTACCACCGCTGGCAGTTCGCCACGAGCCCGGCGGGCGACTTCGAGTTCCTGGTCCGGCTGCTCAAGCCGATCGAGGCGGGGGAGCCGATCGGCCTGCGCGACGTGGACGCGCACCGCTCGCCCGGTTTCGGCCTGCCCGGTCTCACCACACCCACCCAGCCCGACGGCGTGCTGCGCCTCGGCGGCGCGCTCCAACTGCCCGACTCCGACAAGGTCGTCGACGAGTTCGAGAACTGGGACGACTACTACGGGCAGCAGCCCCCGGCCGATCCGCCCGCACCGCCCTACCCGAACCAGTGGCAGCGCGCGCTGGCCGGGCTGATCAACCTCGCCGAGGCCTACCAGCACCAGACGGCCGCCGCCGCGAACACCGCGCTGGCGCCGCGGATCCCCGACCTCGCGGGGCAGGTCGACCCGGTGATCACCCCGCCGCTGTACGGGCGGTGGCACGCCCTCACGCCGAAGCTGCTGAGCACACCGGAGGGCACCCCGCTGCCCGACGCCGAGGTCCACAACTGGGTGCACCGGCTCAACCTCGACCCGCGCTTCCGGATCGCCGCGCACCTCGGCACCAAGGTGGTCCAGGCGCGGCAGGAGGAGCTGATGGCCGCGGCCTGGGAGCAGCTCGGCGAGACGCGGCGGGCCAACGCGTGGATCAGGACCGCCCAGCTGGCCAGGGAGGTCGGCGAGGTCCTGCACGGCAAGCACATCGCACGGCAGACCGGGGCGGTCGGGACGGCGGGCGCGGAGCCGCTCCCCTCCGGCCGGGCGCTGACGATCACCGCCCCCGCCCACCCCAAGGTGCTCGACCGCCCCGGCGCCGCGGCGGCGGAGGCGGGCGAGGTGTTCGCCGTCGGCTTCAAGGTGTCGCGCAGCCGGGTCGCGACGGCCCCCGTGTCGCCCACGATGCGCCGCCTCACCCGACCGGGCGGCAGGCTCATGAGGACGCTGGCCACCTCGCTGGACACGCTCGTCGCCCGCATCGACGAGCAGCAGGTCGCCGCCGCGCCGCCGCTGGAGACCCCGCCCGGACTCGTCCTGCCCGCCCGGCGGGCCGACGCGGCCGTCCTCGACGACCGGCCGCGGCTCGACGTCGCGGACACCACCACCGCCGTGGTCGCCGGTCTGGACGCGAACACGACGGTCGTCGACAGCATCGTCGCGGCGGTGAACCTGCCCGCGCGGCTGGCGCCGAAGGACGGCGAGCTGACCGAGGTGATGGCCTACCCGAGGTTCGACGTGCCGATGTACACCGAGCTGCTGAGGATGTCGACCGACACCTTCGTGCCCAACCTCGGGCTGCTCCCGCCGAACTCCATCACCCTGCTGGAGCCCAACACCAGGTTCATCGAGTCCTACCTGGTCGGCCTCAACCACGAGATGGCCCGCGAACTGCTCTGGCGGGAGTACCCGACCGACCAGCGCGGCACGCCGTTCCGCCAGTTCTGGGACCCGCGCACCGCACCGGCCCGGCCGAACGAGACGGCGGACCAGCGGCGCGAACGGCTCTACGACATCCCGCCGATCCACGAGTGGGGCACCACCTCCCGGCTCGGCGAGAACCCCAACCCGAGGCCGAGACCCGGTGATCCGCCGCGCGCGGTCACGCTCGTGCTGGTGATCCGGGGTGAGCTGCTGCGCAAGTACCCGACCGCGGCCGTGTACGCGCACAAGGCCGTGTGGCCGGACAGGAAGGGGCAGCCCGGTGTCCCGGACAAGACCGGTGAGCGGACGCTCGCGGCGCTGCCGCCGAACGAGGCCCCACCGAGGAAGCTGGTCCGGCTGCCGATCTACGAGGCCAAGGCCGACCCCGACGTCTACCTGCTCGGCTTCGACCTGAGCGCCGACGAGGCCCGCGGCACGGGCGGCGACCTGGGCTGGTTCTTCGTGCTGGAGGAACGGCCCGGCGACCCGAGGTTCGGGCTCGACGAGGACCGGCCGGGCGCGCAGGCACCGGTCGAGGTGTGGAACGACCTGTCCTGGGGCCGCGTCGACCCGGCGGGCACCGGTTTCATCCGGTTCGACGGGGGCGTCACCGTCGGGCTGGAGGACTTCAACCACGACGAGGACGACCAGGAGAAGACCGAGCAGCGCGCCGACGACGTGCGGGTCGCGCCGTGGTCGCCGGACGTCAGCGCCGCGGACGCCGCCTACATCCTCTTCCAGGCCCCGGTGCTGGTGGCCGTCCACGCGCAGGAGATGTTGCCGGATGCCCCCGCTCAGCCTTGACTTCCCGGTGCTGCTGGGCCCGGTCAGGATCGAGACCCGCTTCACCCAGACCGAGCTGCTGGTCCGGGTGTTCCCCGACGAGTGGTCGGTGACCAAGCTGGAGCCGAGGCCGACGCGGGCGGAGCTGGCCGCGCTGGACGCCTACTGGGCCGCGCTCTGGGCCTCCGGCGGCTCGGCGGTGGGGGAGCGGGCCGCGTGGCACGAGCTGGTCGCCCGGATCCCCACCGGACGCGCCGGGTGGCTGCTGCGGAACCGCACACCCGCCAACCCGACCGAACGCCCGCTCGGCGTGCCCGCGGGCACGGCGGTGCTCGTGGTCGTGAGCCCGCAACCGGTCGCCGCGAACGACCGGCAGCCCACGACCGCCTACTGGACGGCCGTGTGGGGGGCGCACGGCGACCGGGCGGAGCTGCGCGCCGCCGAGGTCGCGCTGCTCGCGGCGGTCGGCCAGAACCAGACGAGGGCGAACGCGATCAAGGCCCGCCGTCCGTCCGGGGTGGACGCCGCGCCGAACGCTCCCGGCGATGCCGTCGTGGTGGCGTTCCTCGTGCTGCCCACGCCGGACGCGGGCCAGGTCGCGCCGCTGTCCTGGACCGCGGCGGCCACCGCCGCCCTGCTGCCCGACCGGTTCACCGTGACCGGGTACGTCGGCGGGACTGCCGTGTTCTCCAAGACCGGACAGCCGGTTCGCCAGGGCCTGGCCGTGAGCCCGGACCCGAACGAGCCGTCCGCGACCCAGCTCAGGATCGACGAGACCACCGGCGCGCTGGTCGTGCCGCCCGCGCTGCGCTGGCTGACCGACTTCGACGAGGCCGTCGCCGCGGGCGTGGGCCTGCGGATCCCGTTGCAGGACGCCTTCCGCGACCGCGTCGACCGGCTCGTCGTGCTCGGCCTGCGGGAACAGGCGACGCCGACGCAGACCGCGACCGCGTTCGGCGCCCTGCTCGCCGACCAGTCGCACAGCTCGGCCGGGCTCAGCCTGCTGCCGCAGGGCACGCCGACCAACAACTCCGAGGAGCGGTCCGCCGGGCAGGACCCGGTGACCGAGGCCGACACGGCGCTGTCCACGGCGGCCGGGTTCGCCGCCGCGGCGACCGACTGGACGACCAAGACCGACGGCCAGTGGCTCGCCGAACTGCTCGGGCTCGACCCGGCCGTGCTGGCGGGCGTGCCGAACGCGGAGGGCACCGACCGGCGGGACGCGCGGGCCGCGCACACCGCGCTGTGGCCTGCCACCACGGGCTACTTCCTGCCGTCGCTGCTGACCGCCGGTCAGGCCGAGCAGACCCGGCAGTTCTTCCTCACCCACGTCTCCGGGCGGGGCCCGCTGCCCTCGCTGCGCATCGGCCGCCAGCCCTACGGCATCCTGCCGACGACGGTGTTCTCCCGGCTCGCGTTCCCCGCCGCGGCGACGCACCGGACCGCCCTCGACCAGGCGCTGAAGACGGCGGCGCAGCAGTGGAGCGCGGCGCTCCCGCACGTCGCCGACCTCGACGAGCCCGGCCCCGACCGGCACCAGACCCTGCTGGACATCCTGGCGCTGCACCCGACCTCGGTCGAATACCACGTGCTGGGCGACCCTGGCCACCCGCTGACCACACCCGTGGTCGACGACCGGCCGCTGTCCGAAGTGGACCGGATCCGGCCGTACACCGCGGACGGCCGCGACTACCTGACCTGGCTCGCCGAGAGCGACCCGGCCGCGGTCGCGGGCGAGCACGGCTTCGCCGACGACGTGCCGCCCTCGACGCTGCTCTACCGGCTCGCGCGGCGGGCGGTCCTGCTGACGCCGTCACCGGAACTGGACCAGGCGTTGACGATCCTGGCCGGGCTGCCCACCGCGAAGCTGGAGCGGGTCTTCGCCGAGCACCTCGACTGCGTCTCCCACCGCCTGGACGCGTGGCGGCTCGGGCTGGCCACCGAACGGCTGGCCGAGCTGCGGTACGGCCCCGACGGCACCGGCCAACCGGTGCGGGGCCTGCACCTGGGCGCCTACGGGTGGCTGGAGCACGTCACCAGGAACACCGACCCGGTGGACCTGGTCACCGTGCCCGCCGACCTCACGTCGGTGTTCGGCACCGCCCCGATCCCGCACGACCGGGGCAACGCCGGGTACGTCCACACCCCGTCACCCGCCCACGCGCGCACCGCCGCCGTGCTGCGGGCCGGGTACCTCGCGAACGCCGACCCCGCGAAGGCGACCGTGTTCGCGGTGAACCTCAGCTCGGAGCGCGTCCGGCTCGCCCTCACCATCGCGGACGGGATGCGCCAGGGCCAGTCGCTCGGCGCGCTGCTCGGCTACCGCTTCGAGCGGGGGCTGCACGACCGCGACGCCGGGTTGGACCGGTTCATCGCCGGGCTCCGGCTGAGGTTCCCGTTGCGCGCCAACAAGATCGAGGACACCGCGATCCCACCGGACGATCCGGGGGCGCCGACGAGCATCGAGCAGGTCGAGGCCCGCAACGTGGTCGACGGGCTCGCGCTGCTGCGGCGCGCCAACGAGCTGCGGGCCGCCGCTCCGCCGGGCGCCGAGCACCCGGACGACTACCCGTTCGGGTTCACCGACCTGCCACCGGCGACCGCGTCCCAGGTCGTCCACCTGCGGGCCGAGGTGGACGCGCTGCGCGACGCGGTGGACGCGGTCGCGGACGTCGCGGTCGCCGAAGGCGCGCACCAGGCGTTGCAGGGCAACACCGAACGCGCGTCGGCGGCGCTCGACGCCTACGCCAGGGAGGGGCTGCCGCCCGCGCCGTCGGTGGTGGAGACCCCGCGCGGCGGGACCACCCTCACCCACCGGCTGGCGGTGCAGTTCAAGTCCGGTGTCGACCCCGACGACGACGACCCGCCGCGGGCGCAGGCCGAGCCCGCCGTCGACGACTGGCTGCCGTCCGTGCTGCCGAAACCGTCGAGCGTGGCGGCGCTGGTCACCTGGCGGGACGAGGACGGTGACCTGCGCGGTCGCACCGTCACCCAGGCGGAGACGGGTCTGGCGCCGATCGACCTGCTGTGGGCGCTGCGCCCGGCCGACCAGGCCGCGATGACCGACCTGGACGACCGGATCCTCGGCGTCGTCATCGAGGCCGAGAAACCGAGGCCGGACCTCGAACTGCACATCGAGTACACCACCCGCGTCGACAAGAAGGTCACCTTCTTCGAGGTCTCGCCGCTGGTGGCGGCGGTGCGCACGCTGCTGACCACCGCCAGGCCGCTGCGCCAGAGCGACCTCGTGCCCGCCGCGGGCCCCGCCGCCGTGAACCGCGCCGCCGACGACGCCGTGTCGCTGTCGAGGAAGCGGCCTGCCACCGTGCTGGCGTCGATGGTCGACCTGATCGACGACGTGACCGACTACGTCGGCGACCTCGGCCCGCTCTACCCGGACGGCGCGCCGCCCGAGCGGACCCCGATCCTCAGCGGGATCGACGCGTTCCTGACCCGGTACGCGAAGCTGGCGGTGACCGCGAGCGGGTTCGGCGTGGTCCGCAGCGGCTGGAGCGAGCTGGCGCTGTGGCGGCGCGGGGTGTTCGCCGACGTCCTGGCGGCCGTGGCGGCGCTGGCGGCCCGGATGGCGACCGCGCTCGCCGCCGCCAACGCCCTGCTGGACCAGTACGAGAACCTCCCGAACCCGACGCCGAACCCGCAGCGGTTCGCCCTGCTGGAGCAGGCCGAGCGGCTGCTCACCACCCGGCCGAAGCGCAGGGACGACACCCCGGCGAAGATGCGCACGCGGGTCCGCACCCTGCGGAACTCCTTCAGCGGCACCGTGGACGGGCTCAAGCAGCTGGCGGGCACGAACCGGAAGGCGCTGAGCGACCTGCTCAAGGACGTCGTCGCGGCGCTGCCGCCCGCCGAGTTCGACCCGCGGGGCCTCGACCCGACCCCGTTCCAGGACCGCGTCGTGGCCTTCGGCGGGGAACTGCTGGCACGGGCGGGCAAGCTCGGGGACGAGCTGACCGCGCGGCGCGCCGCGGCGAGCACGGCGCTCCAGCTGCACGACCAGACCCCGCCGGGACCGGCCAGGGTCCGCGCGGCCACCGACGCGCTCAAGGCGCTGCTCGGCGAGGACGTCCTGTGCGTGCCCGAGTTCACCCCGCCGGCACCGGTCATCCAGCAGTGGCGCAAGGCACGGGCCGACAGCGGCGACCTCGTCGCGCACCTCAAGCCCGCGCGGGACTTCCCGGTCGACGACTGGCTGCACGGGATGGCGCGGGTGCGGGAGGCGCCGAGGCTGTGGGAGCAGGTGGTCCTGCTCTCCGACGCGCTGCTCGGACCGAGCGGGCTGTTCGGCACCGGCGGGTTCGACCGGGACGCACCCGAGCTGTCGCCGATCCAGCTCCCGTTCGTGCAGAACGACCACTGGCTGGGCCTGGAGTTCGCACAGGACTCCGCGCTGCCCGACCAGCTCGACGAGGACCGGCTGCTGTTCACCGCGCACTACGCGACCGGGCTCGGCGGCGACCAGCAGTGCGGGCTGCTGCTGGACGAGTGGACCGAGGTGATCCCCGCCGAACGCGAGACCACCGGGGTCGCCGTGCACCACGACGGACCGGATTCCGAGCCGCCGCAGGCGATGCTGCTGGTCGTGCCGCCGGTCCGGGTGGCGGGCGGGCAGTGGGCGGCGGCCGACCTGGTGGACGCGGTCACGGAGACGTTCGAGATGGCGAAGACCCGTGCGGTCGAACCGGCGCACCTCATGGCGGCGGCGCTCGCGCACCTGCTGCCGGCGACGTACTGGAGGGCCGACCGATGACCGATCCCGGCGCCGAGGTGCTGGACCAGCTCGTGGGGCGTCCACGCGCCACCGAGTTCACCCGCGCCCTGCGCGCGGAGGTCCGGGACCCGCTGTGGCTGCTCACCCGGCAGTGGCAGCTCGGCGAGTTCCGCGGCACCGACGGCGGTTCCCCGGTGACCGCCACGTACTCGGTCGCGCGGACGCGGCCCAGCCGGTTCCGGCCGTTCGGCGGCCCGCCGGAGGACCTGCCGACCAACCGTCCACTGGAGACGGTCGCGGAACGGCGGCGGCTCACCTTCGCCCACGGCACCGAGAAGATCGCCTTCGACCTGCGGCTCGCGATCGGCCACCGCTGGTTCAAGCTGCTCGACCAGCTGGGGCTGCTCGGCCACGTGCGCAAGTACGAGGAGCAGTACGCCGCGAAGTACCCGATCGCGCTGCCCACCGCGGCCGACGTCACGCAGCGCGCCAACCCGGCGGTGTGGGCCACCCTGCAGGCGGTCGCCGGTCGCCGCATGGACGGCTACGAGCTGTACCTGCACGTGAAGGGCGGTGGGGAGGCCGACGACGGCATCGACACCATCCGGCTGCTGCACCACGCCCCGCTGGTCAACGCGGGCAAGCGGCTGGTCGCCTGGTTCGACGCGCTGATCGACCAGCCGACGGGCGTCACGCAGGCCGACCCGGACGGTGACGCCACGTGGGACCCGCGCAGGCTGGAGCACCGGTTCTCGGTGGCCGCGTCGATGCCCGGCGGCGCCGAGAAGACCCTCACCGCGCGGGAGTACCCCGGCGGTCAGCTCGACTGGCACGCGTTCTCCGTCGACCCCGGCCCCCCGCTCGGCGGCGCGGAGCCACCGGAGCCCGCGCTGGCGCGGACGGTGTTCCCGGCGCCGGTCCGCTACTCCGGGATGCCGCTGCCGCGCTGGTGGGCGCTGGAGGACGGGAGGACCAACTTCGCCGCCGTCCGCCCGGACAGCACCGACCTTGCGCGGCTGGTGTTCCTGGAGTTCGCGCTGGTGTTCAGCAACGACTGGTACCAGCTCCCGTGCGACCTCCCGGCGGGCACGGTCGCGCGGATCCGCGGCCTGGTCGTGACCGACGTGTTCGGCCACCGGCAGTGGGTCACCCCGGCCGGTGCCGGGTTCGACGAGGACTGGCAGCGCTGGTCGATGTTCACCCTCGACACCATCGGCGGCGGCGACGTGCCCGCCGACACCGACCTGTTCCTGCCGCCGAGCGTGCCGAAGGTGGCCGAGGGCCCGCCGCTGGAGGAGGTCCTGCTGATCCGCGACGAGAACGCGAACCTGGTGTGGGGCGTCGAGCGGACCGTCCAGCTGCCCACCGGCCAACCGCACCGCGGTGCCGAGGCCGCCGCGGAAGTCTTGGCCCACCGCCGCCGGACCACCGCGCAGCCCGTCCCGGACCCGCCCCGCGCCGCCCTGTCCTACGCCGCGATGAACACCATCCCCGAGCACTGGATCCCGTTCATCCCCGTGCACGTCCCCGGCGACAACCGCGAGGTGCAGCTCCAGCGCGCGGCGATGCCCAGCGCGGTCGACGGCCACCCGGTCCGCCCGAGGACCACGCTGCTGCGCGAGGGTTTCGACCGCGGGCAGCAGTACTTCGTCAACGAGGAGGAGGTGCCGCAGGCGGGCACCCGCCTGTCCGTCGCCTACAACCGCACCCGCTGGCACGACGGCCGCCCCGTGGTCTGGCTCTCCGCCCACCGCGGCGCGGGCAGGGGGGAGGGGTCGAGCGGCCTCGTCTTCGACCTGCTCACCAGCACACCGCCGCCCGCCGACTGACCGGGGCGGGCGGCCTTCGTCGTTCGGCGGCTGGAGGACACCCGGTTCGGGCAGAATGGGCGCCCGTCGAGGACTGGGGTGGGATGAGACGCGCGTGGGCCGTGTCGGCCGCGGTGCTCGCGGTGTCGACGTACGCCTGCCTGTCCGTGGCCGCTGCGCTGCCCCTGTCGATCTGGGCCGGCGCGTCGGACGCCCGGTCCGAGCGGAGCGCGCCGCGGTTCGTCCTCGTGCGCCTGCTCGTCCACTTCGTCGACCTGTCCCCGCTCGACGCCTACTTCCGCGCGCTGCGCGGGTGGGAGTGGTTGCCGCGACTCGTGCTGCTGGTGGCGCTGGTGTCCGGGGTGTACCTGGCCACGCGGGCGGTGGGCTGGGCGCGGGTCGTGGTGGCGCAGGCGGGAGCCGTGCTGGTGGCAGCGGTGCGTGGTGCCGCGGGCGTGCGGGGCCGCATCCGGTACGGGCGACGGGTTCCCGCCGCGGGACGGTCGCGCACTCCGGCCTCCGTGTGTCCAGGGGTTGGATCACTGTACCGAGCCGGTCGCGTCGGTTTCGGCGGATTCGAGCGTCGTCCGGCGCGACCGCAGGACGACGAGCTCCGCGGGGCGCACCGCGGCCAGACCGGCCAGTCGGCCGTCGCGGCCGTCGTCGTGGTGCCGTCGCACCGGACGAAGCAGACCGGATCGGGAGCGCGAACCCGTGTGAGGTGGATCCACCGCCGTCGCGGTGTTTGGAAGTCGCCCCGCGCGGGCATCTCTCCGTCGAGCAACGTGAAGCGACGGAAGAGCCGGTCGCCACCGCCAGACGAAGGAGATTTCACCGTGGGTATCTTGGGTTGGATCGTGCTCGGCCTCATCGCAGGCGCCATCGCGAAGGCCATCATGCCCGGCAAGGACCCCGGCGGCATCATCATCACCATGCTGATCGGCATCGTGGGCGCCATCATCGGCGGTTTCGTGGGCAAGGCGCTGTTCGGCACCGACATCAGCACGTTCTTCGACCTCAGCACGTGGTTGCTGGCCATCCTGGGCTCGCTGATCCTGCTGGGCATCTACCGGCTGGTGACGGGCAGGCGCGCGCACGCCTGACCCGAACCCCCGCGAAACCCCCGGCGATCACCGATCGCCGGGGGTTTCGCCGTTCGCCAGGGGCGGGAGAGGTCTCAAGGGGACAACGCGGTCGACGTCGTCCGGTCGGGTGTCGCAGCGGCGTTTTCCGGGTACCACCGCCGGAATGAGCGCATGGCGTCGGGGTTCGGTACGGGTGGCGGTCTTGGTGGTGCTGGTCGGGTTGTCGGTCGCGGGGTGTCAATGGCCACGGGACGCGGCAGGCACGCTGGACCGGGTGCGCGGTGGTGCGGTGCGGGTCGGGTGGGCGGGTTCGACACGGACTCCCCGTGGCAGGAGGACGCGGCGCTGACCGTCGACCACCTCACCACCGACGCGGTGGTGGCCGTGCCCGCCGGGACGACCACCGACGTCACGGGGCTGTCGGTGCTGGTCCGGGAAGGCAGCGCGGACGAGGCGCTGCTGGCGGACGAGGGCGCGAAGCCCTGGCCCGTCAGCGGGATCGCGCGGCGGCCGAACGGTCCGGCGGTGGTTCCCGACTGGCTCGTGGACGCCGCGGGACTCGTCGACAGCGGAGTCCACCTCTCGACCGCCGACCACGTCATGGCGGTCCCGCTCGGCGAGAACGGCTGGCAGACCACCGTCGAGGGGTTCCTCCTGTCGCTCGACCAGGACGAGGTCCGACGACTGCTGCTCGACGCCGACCGAGCGGAGGGGTGAGCGGTGGCCGCCGTCTACGGCCGCTACGAACCGCCCGCCGACAAGGCCGACCTGCACCGCCGCGCCGTCCGGCTGGAGTGGTGGACGATCGGGTTCTTCGTCGCCGCCATCACCCTGCTCGCGGTCACCCTCGGCCAGTCGCAGGCGATGGAGGCCGCCTGGGTCGAGGACATCCTCGCCCTCACCCCGCCGGTCGCGTTCCTCATCGCCAACCGCTACCGCAACCGGGCGCCGAGCCCGGAACACCCCTACGGCCACCACCGGTCGGTCGCCATCGCCTTCCTGGCCTCCGCCCTGTCGCTGCTGGTCCTCGGCGGCTACGTCCTCGTGGACTCCGTGATCCGGCTCGTGGAGGGCGAACGTCCACCGATCGGTCTGGTGGAGGTGTTCGACGTGACGGTGTGGCTGGGCTGGCCGATGATCGCGGTCCTGCTGCTGACCATGGTGCCCGCCATCCTGCTCGGCCGCGCCAAGATCGGCCTCGCCGAGGAGCTGCACGACAAGGTCCTCTACGCCGACGCCGAGATGAACCGCGCGCCGACTGGCTCACCGCGGCCGCCGCCGTCCTCGGCATCCTGGGCATCGGCGCGGGCCTGTGGTGGGCCGACGCCGTCGCGGCGATCTTCATCTCCGCGGACATCGTCCGCGACGGCCTGCGCACCACCCGCACCGCCGTGACCGACCTGATGGACCGCAGGCCCCGCACCGTGGTCGACGGCGAACCGCACCCGCTGCCCGGCAGGCTCACCGACCTCGCCCGCAGCCAACCCTGGGTGGACGACGCGTGGATCAGGCTCCGCGAGGAGGGCCACGTCTTCGTCGGCGAGATGCTCGTCGTGCCAGGGCCCGGCACGGACGACCTTCCCAAGAGGCTCGAAGAACTCGGCGAACTGCTCAGGGACACCGACTGGCGCATGCACGACCTCGTCGTCGCCCCGGTGCACCGCATCGACCACGCGTAGCGTTCGAGTGTGGTTGTCAGCTCAATAACTTCAGTGTTGACCGAAATCAACCAGGGTCAGCCCGCTGTCCGTCCCGCACGACGAGGAGAGGACCGGCTCATCGCCGCGCTCCACGGCGGCGGTGGGGCTGGCACCAGGGCGGACCGGCTGGTCGGCCGGATCGTCGAGCGGTCGGGTGGCTCCTACGGTCCTGGGCGTGGTCGAAAACTGCATCCCCTTGCGCCGCAAGGCGATTGCCCTCACCTCCGCCGTGCTCCTGGCCGCCTCGCTCGCGGCGTGCGCGACGCCTGCCGCCACGAGCGGCCCGGCGCCGAGCACGCCCGCGTCCGCCGATCCCCGGACGCTCAGGGTGGTGCACGCCGAGCACGAACTGGTCTTCCACGTCGTGGACGGCGCGCTGCCTGCCCTGGTGCTGGACGCGGGTGGCGGGCTGGACTCCGTCGTACTGGAAGGACCTGGCGCCGCGGCTGGCGAAGACCACCGGTTCGAAGGTCATCACCCACGACCGGGCGGGCGAGGGGGAGAGCGACGAGGTGTCGGGGCCGTGGCGGGTGGAGAACGCGGTGTCGGACCTGGAAGCCGGGCTGGAGGAGTCGGGGGTGACCAAGGACGTCGTGCTGGTCTCGCACTCGATCGCGGGCGAGGTCGCCACCAACTTCGTCGTCAAGAACCCCGGCTGGGTGTCCGGCGCCGTGCTGGTCGACGCGAACGTGCCCGACTTCTTCACCGACGGGGTGCTGACGGCGTTCGAGCCGGTCGTCGAGGCGCGGCGCGCCGCACTGCTGGAGCAGGAGTCGACCAAGGAGAACCGCCGGCTGCTCGCCGTCCTGGTCGACTACGCCCCCGTCCACCGCGTCTTCCGCGAGCTGTCCTGGCCGGAGGACGTGCCGGTGACGGTGGTCGTCGCGTCCGAGACCCCGTTCGTCGACCTCCCCGAGGCGGCGGCGATGTGGCGGGACGGCCAGGCCCGGTTCGCGCGGGGCGGACCGAACCGGAAGCACGTGGTGGCCGAGAACACCTCGCACGAGGGGATCGTGACCGAGCGCCCGGACGTCATCACCGGCGCGGTCGAGGACGTGGTGGAGACCGTGCGCCAGCCGCGGTGCGGATCACTCAGCCCGGCGAACGCGGCCCGCACGTCGTCCACGAAGGGGCCCGGCTGTTCCCAGGCCGCGAGGTGGCCGCCGGCCTGCGTCTGTCCGAAGTGGACCGGGTTGGTGCGGCGGCGTTCGGTCCAGCGCCGGGACTCGCGCACGACGTCGAGCGCCGTCATCGTGACGCCGGTCGGCAGGGTCAGCGGGGCGTCCGGGGTGGACGGCGGGCGCCACCCCTCGCGGACCAGCTCCCAGTAGAAGCGGGCCGCGGTCGCCGCCGAGCCGGGCAGCCAGTGCGGCGCGATGGTGTCCAGCAGCTCCTCGACGGGGAAGGTCGCCTCCGCGTCGCCCTGGGCCTGGAAGACGGTGTGGATCCACGCGGCGAGCCTGACCGGTGAGCAGCCGACGGTCTGCGGCTGGGTGCTCCGCTGGACCGCGTAGGTGGACCGGTGGTGCCCGGTAGCGCTCGCCGTCGGCGAGGGCGGCGCGTTCGGCGGGGTCCGCCGCCGCGACCTCGTCCGGCGTGGGCTCGAACACCAGCGGGGTGAGGTGGATGCCGACCAGGCCCGGGGTCCCGCGCCGGGCGAGTTCCTCGGTGACCGCGCTGCCAGGGTCTCCTCCCTGCGCGCCCCACCGCCCGTGGCCGAGGCGGGCCGTGAGGGTCCCCCACGCCGCGCTCGGTGCTGCTGGCCCTGGCCGCGGTGGTGGCGTGGGGGCGGTTCGGGCCGCACGCCTCCTGACCCAGGGGGCCGGACCCGGTGGTCCGGCCTCCGGGGCCGGTCACGCGGCCAGTTGGCGGACGAGGCCTGCCGAGTCGTGCAGGTTCGTCATCTTCGTGAAACGACCGTCGCCGACGGTGTAGATGGCGTACTCGACGATCTCGAACGACGCCCCGGAGGGCGGTACGCCGAGCCACTCCTGGACGGGGGTCCCGGTGTTGATCGCGCGCACGGCGATGCGGTCGCGGTCGATCAGCAGTTCCTGGACGTCCCAGTGGATGTCGGGAACGGCGTCGACGATGCCCTTCAGGACCGCGACGACGGCATCGCGCCTGCCGGGGACGCCGTCGAGCATGACCTCGTCGTCGATGAACTCCTCCATGCCGTCCAGGTCGTGGTTGTTGAGCGCCTCGACGTAGCGCAGGTACCAGCTGCGCAGATCACGGTCGGTCACGGGACTGCCCTTCGCTCGACGCTTGTGCACCGATCGGTGCTGAATTGTCACGGTACTTCGGTACCGATCGGTGTACAAGGGGGTGGCGCGGCCGGGGACCTTCGACGCCGACGGGAGCTGGAGGACCTTCGACGGGTCGCCGACGCCGCCCTGCGGAGCCGCCCACCTGTCCGAGGCGGTCACCGGACTCGTCCCCTAGCGAGTCCTCTGAGGACGGTGGACGGTGCGCGGAGGCACCGGTGCGCGGAGGCATACTGGGCGCATGGCGCATGGTGATCTCGGGCTGTTGCACGAACTGCGTGCCCTGTCCCTCATGCTGGAGGAGCGGAACGTGACGCGGGCCACCGACCGGTTCCACCTGAGCCAGTCGTCGATGAGCCGGACGTTGC